>DDHB01000019.1 GCA_002337925.1 Sporomusaceae bacterium UBA1887 | reverse complement strand
TTAGCATAATAATGGGAATAGCGGCTGTTTCTCTCCGGCCCTTCAAGGACCGGCAAACCTCTAGTCCGTCTAACCCGGGCAGCATTAAATCAAGAATGACCAGATCCGGCTTTTCTGCGCGGGCCATTTTAACGGCAGCATGTCCATCACTTGCTTCCAACACTTCAAAGCCTTCTTTAAGCAAGTTGAATTTTACCAGTTCACGAATATGCAGTTCATCATCAACAACCAAGATCTTATCAGGCATTTTTTCTCCCCCTAAAGCGTAATAATAGCTCCGATTCGACCTGTCTGACCGCCTTCTTGCCGGTAGGAAAAGAAGACCTCCGTATTGCATGCGGTGCATACACCGCTAATACTGATATTATCTTGACGGACACCAACCTCCAACAGTTGCTGCCGGTTAACTTCCCACAAATCCAATAACCATTTATCGCTTCGCTCAGTGACTAATTGCTGCCATTGAGGAAAACCTGTTTGCAGCTTATTAACAACTAGCTCATCCACCTCATAGCAGCACCGTCCAATCGAGGGACCAACGGCAACCAGGCAATCTGCAGGATTTGTTCCAAAATGCCCTTGCATGGTCAAAACCGTCTTTGCGGCAATTTTTGCTGTTGCGCCTTTCCAGCCGGCATGGCTGACACCGACTACACTACGAACAGGATCGGCAATCAGCACAGGAACGCAATCAGCAAACAGCAGCATTAACGGCAGACCTTTGCAGTTTGTCACCAATCCATCCGTACCGGGCAGGGACTCTTCGTATATGCTTCTCCCCCGCCCGGCCTCACTCATACCGACTATGCGGATCTGATCGCCATGAACTTGTTCGGCTGTAACAACCTGTTCATAATCTACTCCGACAGTCTCGCAAAAAAGCTGACGGTTAGTAACCACATCAGCTGCCTCATCTCCGGTGTGCAATCCCAAATTGAGGGCAGCAAAAGGCGGTTTGCTCACACCACCCAGTCTGGTAGAGATCCCATGCTTAATACCTAAGCGGGCAAAGGCCGGAAATATTCCGTGCCATATATTATTATTTCCACGCCGCAGAACAAACGGGTCCATCCTTCCCCCTCCTTTTATTTACAAACACCGCAGCGTTTGCAGCCCTCTGTGCAGGATGCAGTTTGTTTTAACATACTCGCATTCTCAAGTTCTGTTGCCAGGTACCGGTGATTCAGTCCCATATCTAAGGTTTGCCAAGGCAAAATTTCTTCTGTGCTGCGTTCACGATAAAGGCAAAAAGCTTCATCAAGATCACTTTCTTTTACTGCTCTCTTCCATCCCTTTACCCCGCCATTACGGTGAGCTGCCAGTAACAGGGAAGCTACCCNNCTTCCGATCTATATCTGCCATCGGCAGCCATTGAAAAGGAGTAAAAGGCTTAGGAATGAACGGATTGATACTTAACGTCAGATTTCCTTTGCTGCCCTGTTGTTCCATGTGGCTTTTTACCCGCAAGGCCATCTCAACGATTTCTTCAATGTCCTGCTGCTCTTCATACGGCAAGCCAACCATAATGTATAAACGAACATTAGCGATACCAGCCCGGGCAGCTAAGTCGATTGATCCATATAGATGCTCGTCGGTTATTCCTTTGTTAATCACCAGTCTCATCTTTTCACTTGCTGCCTCAGGTGCTAAGGTAATCGTCCGTAATCCGCTTGAAGCTAAAGCCTCAACCAGCAGGGGTGAAAGGGAATCAGCCCGCAGTGAGGCTACCGACAGCCCCATCTCTTGATTAACGATATACTGACACAGCTCATCAATTTCAGGATAATCAGAAATAGCCGCTCCCATTAAGCCAACTTTAAGTCCATAGCCCTTGGCAACTTCAACAGCACTTTTCAGTTTGGACAATGACCGTGTACGGGGCCTTCTAAAACAATAGCCAGCCATACAAAAACGGCAATGCCGTCCGCAGCCCCTGGCCACTTCCACAAGATACAGCCCTTTAAATTCTGTATCGGCAGTTATGATTACCGTCTGGGCCGGATACGCATCCAAATCGACAATCCACCGGCGACTTACACATGCTGGCACTTCCTGGGCGGGCCTAATCTTTTGGATAATGCCATCTTCACCATAAGCCGGCTGATACAAACTGGGAACATATACTCCCTCCAGCTTAGCAAAGGCAGCTAACATTTCATTCCGTGAAAGCCCTTCGTCTTTACCGCGGTAATACGCATCAAGCAATTCATGGATAACTTCTTCCCCCTCACCAACGATGCAGGCATCAATAAACTCTGCCAGAGGCTCAGGATTGAAGGTCGCACAGGGTCCTCCCAGTATGACAAATGGGTCACTTTCTTCTCGCTCTGCGGCAAGCAGGGGGACTTTTCCCAATTCCAATACAGAGAGCAAATTAAAATAATCCATTTCAAAAGTCATTGCTACGCCAATAAGCCCGAATTCATATAGAGGACGCTGTGTTTCCAGTGTCAGCAGCGGAGTATTGGTCCGAATATGTTCTTGCTCCATTTTTTTATCAGGTAAAAACACTCGCTCACAGGCGGTATCACTACGGCTATTAATTTGTTGATAAATAATCTGAAACCCAAGATTAGACATTCCTACATGATAGGAATTAGGGTAAACCAGAGCAAACCCGCTTCGTGCACCCGGTGCATAAAGAATGGTTCCCTCTTCCCGGGCTACCACTTGTTGTAACTTTTCTTTTATATACCAGGACAACAACATCACTCCAAATTGTATTCACATTAACAATTTACACGTTATTATAGTTTTTCCTGCCCAGCCAGATCTCATAAATAAAAAACAGCCCACTTTGGGAAGTGAGCTGTTTTTTATTATGCCCAAATACGGGCTGCAGGATCTTCCTACAAGATAACACGGCCAGCCTTTAATGATCGCGGGACATCAATAAGCCGTTGATTGCGTGATCCCCTAAAGGCAAGCCTGAGATCACGTTCAGCCGCCAAATAGGGGCCGTCAATTAAAACATCTGTGCTTTGCAGCAATTCTTTTATTTCCGGCCGTCTAAGTCCAAGCGCAACTACCTCTTCAAAGCGAAATCCAGTATAGGTTACTATATCAAGCCCGCGTTTATGAACTTGTTTAGCAATGAACGTCAAGGGTTTAGGCTGTAGAAAGGGATCTCCGCCAGAGAAAGTAACGCCTCTGATTAGCGGAGAATTCTCTATTACCGTTAGTATTTCAGCTGCTGTAATACTATATCCCCCGTTAGGATCATGCGTCTGGGGGTTATGGCACCCCGGGCATTGATGAGGAC
This sequence comes from Sporomusaceae bacterium UBA1887, assembly GCA_002337925.1. Classification (GTDB taxonomy): domain Bacteria; phylum Bacillota; class Negativicutes; order Sporomusales; family DSM-15969; genus Anaerospora. The sequence continues at coordinate 54,792 of DDHB01000019.1, read as the reverse complement.
AGCCTTGTGTAAAAATAACTACACGCAATCCCGGTCCATCGACGACACTCTCCTGCGTAATGCCGGCAATCCTCAGCTGCATATTACCCACTCCTTACGCATGAGAAACCCGTTGTTTCAGTTCGTCTGTTTTGGCATCATTGAACCGTTCAACTGTGCTGAGATAACCGGTAATACGGCGAATTCTTCGTACTGAGGACGTACCGCATGATGGACATTCATCGCTATCAATTACCCCTAAATAGCCACAGCCGTCACAAAAGTCAATGGGAAAGTTAATGCCTGCATACCCATAGTCACATTCTTTCATAAACCGGATAATATCCTCTACTGCCCCCAGATTGTTCACCGGAGGTGCAGTGAATTCAACATAACTGATATGTCCTGCATTACAATACTTATGATAAACACCCTCAACCCGGATTTTATCATACGCGCTTATCGCATGGTTAACAGGTATATGATACGAGTTAGTATAGAATGTTTTATCTGTCACACCAGCGATAGATCCATACTCAGCCCTGTCCATTTTAATAAACCGGCCTGACAAGCCTTCTGCCGGAGTAGCCAGCAAGGTATAGTTTAAATTATATTTTTCACTGGCATTGTCCATCATATTGCGCATAAAAGCAACAATTTCCTCTCCCAAAGCTTGAGAGTCGCCACTTTGTCCATGATGCTGACCGGTAAGAGCAATAAGCGTTTCTGCCAGGCCAATAAAGCCGACAGACAGCGTACCATGCTTAATCGTCTCTTCAATCGTATCATTCAGGTCCAGCTTTTCTGAATCAAGATACAATCCCTGGCCCATCACAAATGGCATATCTTTAACCTTAAGGTTGGCTTGAATCTGATAGCGATGATAAAGCTGTTCACAAGTCAGGTCAATTAATTCCGTAAGGCCCTGATAAAACTTCATCAAATTTTTCTCAGCTTTAATAGCTAGCCTTGGCAAGTTTATTGTGGTAAAGCTAATATTTCCCCGCCCGTCGGTAACCTCAGGCCCACGCCTGTTCGCCATTACCCGCGTACGGCAGCCCATATAACCGACCTGATCGCCATAAGGTTTATTGAAAGAAGAATCCATAAAAGCAAATGTAGGATTTAATCGCTGCGCGGCCACCCGAATTGCCAGCTTGAATAAATCGTAGTTTGGTTCTCCGGGATTTAAGTTTACCCCTTCTTTTACACGGAAAATAATATTGGGGAAAATCGGATTCTCGCCGCGTCCTAAGCCTTTTTCGTACGCCAGCAGCACATTTTTTATGACTGCCCGCCCGGCAGGACTGGTATCCGTCCCCAGATTCAAGCTGGAAAAAGGCACTTGCGCCCCTGCCCGGGAATGCATACTATTCAAATTATATATTAAGGCCTCCATGGCCTGGTAAATTTCTTCATCACTGGCCTTTGCCATATAGGGCGCCATATCATAATCAAAAAAAGCAAAAGATTGACCACCGTGCATGTCATTTTGTGAGCTTTGCAAAATAATTGCTGCTAATGCAGTGGAAGATGCAGGTCTTTTGGGAGAACGAATGAAACCATGTCCGTTATTAAATCCCTGGGATAATAACTTTCCTAACGGAATCTGCAGACAAGTCAAGGTCTTACCATAAAAATCAAGGTCATGAATATGGATATCGCCCCGTGTGTGGGCCTGTGCTATTTTTTCAGGAATAAGACGATTTAAGTAATAGGCTTTACTTGCAGCACTGGCAATTTGCAGCATTTTGGCTGATGGCGAATTCGATACATTCGCATTCTCTCTATTCGTTTCTACCAGAATTTCTGCCACCGTATCCATAAGATCCGACTTAGCTTCCCGCATTTGCGTACGTTTAGCCCGATACAGTATATACGCCTTCGCCGTTCTGGCATGTCCTTTTTCAATTAGGATTTTTTCTACGGCATCCTGTACGTTTTCAACGGAAATGGCTTCACTTGAACATGTTTGTTTCAGATAACGAAGCACATCCAGCGTCAGTTCCATTGCCAATTGTTTATCTGCACCACCAACTGCCTTAGCCGCTTTAAAAATCGCTTCTGTTATTTTCCCTTCATCAAAAAATGCTTCCCGCCCGTCCCGTTTTTTTATTGTACTCGACATCTCGTTCTCCTCGCTTTTCATTTAGAATGATCCGGCTTGCTAACCTGCTTCATTAAGACTTCCAGTTCATGCATAAAGTTTTGAATATCGGCAAATTGACGATATACTGAAGCAAACCGTACATAGGCAACCTGATCAATTTCCTTAAGATAGTGCATAACTGTTTCGCCAAGCCGCTGGGTTGTGACTTCCCGATCAAGAGTATTGCGGATTTCCTTTTCTACATTAACAGCTAATTCTTCAATAACGCCCACCGAAATTGACCGCTTCTCACAAGCCCGTAATAGCCCGTTGATCAACTTGTTGCGATCAAACAATTCCCTGCGCCCGTCCTTCTTTATTACCATTAGAGGCAATTCTTCGACCATTTCATACGTAGTAAACCGCTTATTGCATTGTTGACATTCCCGGCGGCGGCGAATTGTATTCCCTTCATCAGCACCGCGTGAATCAGTCACTTTGGTTTCAGGAAAATAACAAAAGGGACAACGCATTCGACAAAATCCCCCTTTACACAAAAATGCTTCTATTGCTATAATGGAAATGGCTTGTCTTGCTTTCAACGTCATTACAATATATTGTGTTTACTCAATGTATATACGCTATATAATGTATAAATCCTTTAACAATAATAAAAAAATCCGATATTTTACATCACAATAAAAAAAGAAATCTGCTCACTCCAAGTGGTGAGCAGATTTCTTTTTAATCGTGCTTCAGTTCCGTAAAAGAAGCAGTTTCTACTAAAATTACATCCATACCGATTTTGTTTATTTTTTCCCAGGGAATAACGATGTCTTCATTTCTCCCAAACAGCCCCAGAAATTTACCTTGCCCAGGTACCACAATAGCTGTCAGCCGGCCGGTTTCAATATCAATTTCAATATCCGTAATTCCACCCAGCCGTTTGCCATCAAGCACATTGACTACTTCTTTCAGTTTTAAATCGCTTGTCTTCAGCATTACTCCGCCCCCCTGCTATTCCTCGATACAGTATATGAGGGACAAGTGATAAAAGTGACTAGTTATTCAACCACTCAACAAATTTCCAACGGAGCTCCACTTTAGCAGAATCTGCTTTTTTCTCATTATCGATTTTTGCTACTCCTGGCACTGCTGTAGCATTTGCCGCATCAATAAAACACAGCGGTGGGAAAAGTACACACCACCAGTTTTTGCCCTGTGCTTCGCCTAATAAAATTCTAACTGCCTCGTATTTTCCTGCCGGAAGCACCAAATCTCCATACGCTTTTACAGGAAATTCAAAGATACCTTCTTGCAGGTCAACGTTGTAAGCTGCATCGTTGTTTCGCACAACCTCCTGGGCTGTTGCGATAATCTCATGTTTACGGGCATTGATCATTTCACGAGCTTCTACCGCACTTCCGGCTTTACTTAAAAAGGGCGCTAGATAAGCAATCACAGCATCACGAACTTTTAACTTTAATTCTTGATCTTCAGGATGATCGCTGTTAGCCAGCACATGCAGACGGATTAAATCTCCATTTGGCACTGTAACTGCAGCAGATTGTCTTGCCTGCCAAATTAACATGCCCCATCCGCTGATGATAAAAAAACCAATTACCAAAACCATACCCAGACAAAGTAAATTTTTCCTCATTGACATCCCCTAATTTCAAAAATTCATTTATATATGCTTTCTCATATGCCCTAATGCGGCCTTTTCTAGTCGGGATACCTGTGCCTGCGAAATTCCGATTTCCTCTGCAACTTCCATTTGCGTTTTTCCTTCAAAGAAACGCAAAGTGAGAATATGCTTCTCTCTGTCGCTAAGCTTTCGAAGCGCCTCTTTGATTGCAACTCCTTCAAGCCAGTTCATATCCAAATTCTTATCATCACTAATTTGATCCATTACAAATATAGGATCTCCGCCATCATGATAAATGGGCTCAAATAAAGAAATCGGTTCCTGTATGGCGTCCAGAGCAAAAATTATTTCTTCCCGCGGCAGCTTTAGTTCATCGGCAATCTCATTAATAGAGGGTTCTCGCGAAAACTTGCTGACAAGAGAATCTCTAACCTGCAATGCCTTATATGCAATATCCCGCATAGAACGGCTGACGCGAATTGGATTATTATCCCTTAGGTATCGTCGTATTTCACCAATAATCATCGGCACTGCATAGGTAGAGAACTTAACGTTTTGTGAAAGATCAAAATTGTCAATTGCTTTCATCAGGCCGATACAGCCTACCTGGAATAAGTCATCTACATATTCACCACGATTGTTAAAGCGCTGAATTACACTCAAAACGAGCCGTAAATTGCTATAAATCAACTGCTCACGGGCAGATATTTCACCCTGCTGCATGATCTCAAACAACTCGCGCATCTTTGTGGCGGAAAGCACCGGGAGTTTTGCTGTATTCACACCGCAGATCTCAACTTTATTTACAATCATGTTGTACCCTCCCATAAGTTTCCATGGTTAGTTAATAGCCTATGAGAATTATTGCCACTACTGTGGTGTTTTATACCGGAATAAAGACAAAAATGGAGACACCCAGAGGTGCCTCCATTTTTGTCTTATTCCATTCGGATAATTTCTTTACGCAATCGCTTTATAATTCTCTTTTCTAGGCGGGAGATGTAGGATTGGGAGATTCCCAGCATATCGGCAACCTCTTTTTGGGTCCGCTCTACTCCCTCCTCATTTAACCCGAAACGCAATTCCATAATGTGCCGTTCCCGGCCGGACAGCTTATTCATCGCTGTATGAAGCAGTGTTTTATCGACTTCTTCCTCTACCGATTTATAAATAATATCATTTTCTGTTCCCAGGACATCTGAAAGCAGCAATTCATTTCCATCCCAGTCGATATTCAGTGGTTCATCAAACGATACCTCCGCTCGTGTTTTTGAGTTTCGTCTGAGATACATCAATATTTCATTTTCAATACAGCGTGAAGCATACGTAGCAAGCTTAATACGCTTGACCGGATCAAACGTATTTACAGCCTTAATAAGTCCAATGGTGCCGATACTGACTAAATCTTCAATACCAACTCCCGTATTTTCAAACTTTCTGGCAATATAAACAACTAAGCGTAAATTACGCTCAATAAAAACGCTGCGTACTGCCTTATCGCCCTTTTGAAGTCTCAACATTAAAAAAGCTTCTTCATCATTGCTCAAAGGTGGTGGTAAAATTTCCGTACTGCCAACATAAAAGACTTCATCCGGTTGTAGTATGTTGAGCGACTGCAATAAGGCGATAACTTTTAGTTTCATATATAGTTTAATAACAAGCCAATTTATGCGCATAAATTCGCCTCCCCTTCATATTTACCGCTCTTAAATAAATCCGGATGCAACAGTGCATGATACGTGCCGTCATTGGATAACGTTCCGCTATAAATAGCCACAGCCACATGATCTACTGTCAATATACCCGAATCTGTTGTTATACTAAGGCTGCCGGGTCTAAAAGCCAGCAGCATACTTTTATTTCCCACAGCCCGGTAGGGAACAACCTCCACCCTGCCCAGCCATTCAATATCCTTGCATTCATGTAAATTGCCTAGCCAGTTTTCTGCCTGGCATCCTGTTAAAAACTCTTCCGCCATTGGGCTGAGTACAGCATTAATGACAGCAAGCTCAACAAGCATCACCGGTTTCCGGCCCACAATCGTATACAATCCATTTCCTGTATCGAGCATTGCTGCTGTTGCCACTGTTTTTCCGGCATATTCTATTGTCACCGGATAAACGGTCTGCTTCCTATACATTCGGCTTAAACATCGCCGGACAAGGAGGACTACTAATCCAACTCCCAAAAATATACCAGTAAACAAATAACTCCATTGGACTGCAACAGATACAGTACTCAGCAAAACTGGCGAGTTTTGCTGCAAAAAATACAGCCATCCCCAAATTGCGCCACCTAAAATAAAGGAAATAAGATAAAATACTCCTACCTGGAAAAACAGCATGCGAATTGACGAATAGCCATAAGCAATAATCACAATCACTACCGATACCAGCCCTTTACCAACGGGATGATAAAAAATAATTGAGTATTCAAATACACTTATCAACACGTACGCGGCCCCAATTATCGAAGCAGCTGCAATTCGCCAAGCCTTTCCTGTAATCCCTGCCGCCAATGCCGTTAGCCATAATATTATGGCATTCATGACAATATTGACTGCCACTATGATATCCCCATAAACAACCATCGTAATTACCTGCCTAGTGTGATTTTTACTATATCTAGGAAGTACATAAAAATGTATGGCCATTAAGGCAATTTTAGTACTAGTATAACAGGCTTATTTTTAAAAAAATGTAAATTTATGGCAGGATAAAAATAAAAAAACCAGCCTTTTATAGGCTGGTTTTCAACAATTTATTCCATTAGGAGCGACGCATCCACGCCGGAATGTCAAGATCCGGTTTTTTGAAACGTTCAATTACTGGTGTATCTACTTTTTCAGCAACAATTTTGGGAGGCAGCTGATCAAAGCCGGTCGCAATAACAGTAACCCGGACCTCATCGCTAAACTTCTCGTCAATAACTGCACCGAAAATAATATTCGCTTCCGGATCGGCTGCACGGGCAATAATCTCTGCTGCTTCATTGACTTCAAACAAACCGAGTGTCGAGCCGCCAGTGATGTTTAAGAGTACGCCCTTGGCCCCTTCAATTGAAGTTTCCAGCAAGGGACTCTTGATAGCAGCTTCTGCTGCTGCTGTAGCACGATTATCTCCTGTGGCTATACCAATTCCCATTAGAGCCGAACCTTGTTCAACCATAATGGTTTTAACATCCGCGAAATCTAAATTAATTAAGCCTGGAACAGCAATTAAATCGGATATCCCCTGTACACCTTGGCGGAGTACATCATCGGCAATCCGGAAAGCCTCAATAATTGGCGTTCGTTTATCAACTACCTGCATTAACCGGTCATTAGGAATCGTAATCAGCGTATCTACTTTTTCTTTTAGTTTTGCAATTCCCCGTTCGGCCTGAGTCTGACGGCGTTTTCCTTCAAAACCAAAGGGTCTTGTTACTACGCCGACAGTAAGCGCCCCCACTTCTTTTGCACATTCAGCTACAACAGGTGCCGCGCCTGTTCCGGTCCCGCCGCCCATACCGGCAGTGACAAAGACCATATCGGCGCCCTTTAAAGCTTTAATAATTTCCTCGCGGCTTTCCTGAGCTGCCTTTTCACCAATTTCCGGATTAGCTCCGGCACCAAGTCCCTTGGTAAGTTTGCCACCTATTTGAATGCGATTAGGCGCCTGTGATAATAAAAGAGCCTGCGCATCCGTATTAACTGCTAAAAATTCTACTCCCTGAAGACCTCCGGCAATCATGCGGTTAACTGCATTATTACCACCACCGCCGACACCAATTACTTTGATGGCAGCAAAGCGATCCAAATCCATATCAAATTCAAGCATGGATAATTCCTCCTTATTGTCTAGCTGTGTGATTTAGAAGAATGTTTTAACTCGTTCCCAAAGACTATCCAGTATACCTGACGGTATATTCTCATTCGATGCATCCTCTGGTAACTGTTGAGTTACCGCATATTCTACCAGACCATATACTGCCGTGTTAGAATAAAAAGCATATTCAGGCAACATAGAATCGAGTGGTGCTAACCGCACCGGAATACCAAAGCTCTGCTCTAAATGCTGTCTAAGACTGGGCAGGTAACAACTACCGCCAGTAAGGATGATTTCTTCACTGCGCAGGCCGCTATGTACAGTATGGTCGTAGACAAGCTCAACAATTTCCTGCACCCTGCTCTCTACGATATGATGAAGAAAATCATAAGCAACATGCTTATCGGTTGTGCCATAATCGTTACAGTCCAGTATAACATCCTGACCGTAGAGGCCAGGATTTAATTTCGCATAATAACGCTTTATTTCCTCAGCATGAACCCGGCTGACTCCTACGCCTTGAGCAATATCCTGCGTAATATAGTCACCGCCGAGCAGCAAAGTCGCAGCAGCCTCTACATGCTGCCTGCTATAAAATGCTAAATCGGTAGTACCAGCCCCCATGTCTATCACTATATATTGATTCGCTTCAGAAGCGAAATTAGAAGCTGCAAGTGCATTAGCATGAATATCTGCAATCACAACCTCCCTGTCCTGCAGGGCTCTTGAGAGTTGAGAATCTATGCGTTTATCCAGAGTTGCAATGCAAACTTCCACTTCCAGACGAGAACCTTTGTGCTGAGCAGTTACAGCATCTACTTTAGCTCCATCAAGCCAATAGCCGGTAGGTATCGTATGCAAAATAGTGGATTCCTCCGGTACTCCTGTGACGATAGCAGCGCGTAAAGCACGATTTACATCATCCTGGGTCACTCGATCAGGAATTACGGGTGCTACACTACCGCGGCAGGTATAAAAGCGGACTGCATCACCGCTTATCCCGAGATGTACGGGGCCAATTGCAACATTAGTTGCAACTGAAGCACAATCCAGGGCTTGGCGAATTGATTTAGCCAACGCTTGTACATCAACAATAACACCTTTAACAAAACCCTCTGTAGGCGCAGTCCCTATACCGAGGACAGTAAGTAATCCGTCTGGCTTTACTTGTCCTACAATAACCTTTATAGAGCTTGTTCCTACATCAGTCGCAAACAGATATTGATTCTTCATGCCCGCTCCTCATAGCACTACATTATGTTCTTTCCATATGTTTCAACAGAAGTAGCATTTTCCCTTTTTTATTACACAGAAAATGCAATGATTTCAATAAATATATGACGAAAGACCCAGAAAAGGTCGATAACTTCCTAATATAGAAAGCTATCGACCTTTTTTTACTTTTTAAGAAAATATCTACGAATAATTGCAAGATTCTGGAAAACACGCAATCCAAAAGCTAATAAAGCAACATAATACAAATCAATTCCCAGGCGTTCGCCAATGTACACCAGTCCTGCAGCAAGCAATGCATTTGTAAAAAAGCCGGTAATAAAAACCGTATTATCAAATTTCTCTTCAATTCCGGCCCGCAAGCCGCCGAATACAGAGTCAAGTGATGCCAAAAGTGCTACTGACATAAATTTTGCATATTCGGCAGGAATACTGATAGGAAAAATTGTACCGATAATAACACCAATTATAAGTCCAATAATAGGTAATACCATACTATTTGCCACCCTCCTTGACCGGACTGGCAAACTCAAAGCGGAAGGTGCCTTTATATGCGGGTACAGTAACTTCTTCTTGCTTTTTCAAAGTTACCTGGATACCCCAGAATTGCAAGGTTTCCACAACACCACCGCGCATTTTTAAAGCGGTTTCCAGTGTTTGCGGATCACCAATAGCACGAATATCATACGGTGGTGAATATCGGGTATTATTCACAGACAAGGTAGGCCCCGCACAGCGTATTTCAGAGCTGGCAATAAGCCGCTGTTCATTAATAGCCACAGCTTCGGCTCCAGCTGCCCATAACTCGTTAATTACTTTCAAAATATCATCATCATGAATCAGATACAAATTAGGGTTTTCACCGGGTTTGGTAGGCCGTTTACTATCATCTATAGTAACGGTTATGCCTGTCCCCTGCATTGCTACAACTCCTGCCCCCATTTTCAAAGTTTCTATTTCTCGCGAAACAGTCTCTTTTTCAGAGGCTTGACGGAGTTGTTGCACTTCTTTCAATAGTGCATCCCGTTCTTTTTCTGTCTGATTAAGTCGCTGGGATAAATCCTCTACGCGTTGAAAAGGAATACTAGCCCGGATATCTTGTGTTGTCCTGAACTGCACGGCAATCATGACACCTAGCCNNCTTTACAGGAAGCAATAGTCTCACCCCTTTCACTTATTGTTTCAGCTTCACAAAAGGAGACGCATAATTTAAATCAACATATTCAACTGCTAATTTTTTATCATGTATCTCCTGGATAATAGCCTGCGTTAATTTGGATTTTTCGTCCATTTTATCATTACTGCCTATGCGTATGGTGATAGAATCAGTTGTATACGCAACTAACTGCTGCGGTGATTTTATATTAATCTCCGAAAGCTGGTTAATTGTTGCCTCATCCAGTGCAGCCAGATACGTTAAGATATTCTTTATCTGGCTATTTTCGATTTGATCTCCCACATACACATTTCCAAGGCGGATTCCGGTGATTAACGGTACATTTACCTGTTTCAAATTCCGAAAAGCAGCAAGAACAATTCCCTGTTTATCAACTTCAACAAAGCCATATCCGCTTGCTATATACGCTAAAGGTTGTCTTTCTTTTAGCCGAATAACAATCGAAGTCGGCAGCTTCCGGGAAACCTCCACATCCGACAAACGCAAATCACTTGTCAAGCGATGGCGAATATCATCCGTATTTAGCCGGAAGATATTAACTGACTCAGGGATAGCGGCAATGCGATACACCTCTTCAACCGAAACATACTTATTTCCTTCGACCAACACCCCTCCAACGATAAAATAAGGAGAGTTGACAAACAAAAATGATGCAACTAAAGTAACTAAAATCAACAAAAGATACATAAAATGACGTGGCGGCAGAGACTTTCGTTCTTGCTAGCCTGACCATAATTTATCGGTTGTTCGCATGTACTTTAACACCTCGTGGTCAACCTTCTGTGGTAATTATACACTAACTTGCTCATAAGCAAAACTAAAAAAAACAGGCAGATTTGATCTTCTGCCTGTTTTTTATCATTTTCTTGCCATTTTAAGTATCTGTTCACACAGATCAGAGAATGAAAGTCCAGTCGCAGCGGCTGCTTTCGGCACGAGACTCGTTGCCGTCATACCTGGTATGGTATTTATTTCTAATACATAAGGCTGCCCTGCTTCATCCATCATAAAATCAACTCTTGCCACTCCACGACAGCCAAATAGCCGAAATGCTTTACCTGCAAGATTCTGAATCCGCTCTGTAACTACATCCTCCAGTTCAGCTGGGACAATATAATCCGTACAGCCTTTTGTATACTTTGAACGGTAATCATATTTTCCCGAATGAGGAACAATTTCAATAATCGGTAAAGCCTGAGCAGTTTCATCACCAATAACTGCTACAGTAAGTTCTTTGCCTTTAATAAATTCCTCAACCACAATATGATCGCTATAGCCAAAGGCTTCCTCAATGGCTGTTTCCAGTGAAGGAGCATCACTAACAATACTGACACCAATACTGGACCCCTGAGAAGCTGCTTTTACGACTACAGGCAGCTCGAATTGTTTATCAATAGTTTGCAGTATCTCACTGGTATTTGTTGTATGCTGAAAAAACAGGGAACGTGGCGTTGGAATACCATCTGCCATAAATAAGCGTTTCGAAATCACTTTATCCATTGCTACAGCACTGGCCAGCATACCAGAGCCCGTATAAGGAATACCGATTAGCTCAAGTACACCTTGAATGGTTCCGTCTTCTCCAAATTTACCGTGAACAGCATTAAATACAACATCTATTTTTTCAGCTTTGATTTGCTCCACAAAATGCAGTGGATTAAGTTCCATTGCAATTGCTTGATATCCCTTTTCCTGAAGAGCTTTTAAAATAGCTCCGCCCGTATTAAGCGAAACCTCCCGCTCCGTTGAAGGGCCACCCATAAGTACAGCAATTTTTTTAGTTTTCACGGTGGTAATTCCCCCTATTCACTTTTGCGGCGAATGATGGATGCTCCCAGGTGCTGCAATTTGTTTTCAAAGCCTTCATAACCGCGGTCAATATGGTAAACATGCTCAATTTCCGACAGTCCTTCTGCTGTTAACGCAGCTAACACCAGAGCTGCACCAGCCCGTAAATCGGGAGCATCCACTACTGCACCGGTGAGTTTTTGAACTCCCCTTATCACAGCGGTACGACCTTCTACTTTTATTTTAGCACCCATACGGGTCATCTCATCAACATGCTTAAAGCGATTTTCGAATATAGTCTCAGTAATAATACTGGTTCCTTTGGCAATAGCCAGCATAGACAGCATTGGTGCCTGCAGATCAGTAGGAAATCCAGGATGGGGCAGTGTCTTAATATCAACCCCACGCAACTCTCCTGCTCGAATCCGGATACTGCGGGCTCCACAATCTACAGAAGCTCCCAGTTCCTGAAGTTTGTCAATAACGGGGAATAAATGATCAGGACAAACATTATTTACCGTTACATCGCCTTTGGTCATGGCTCCCGCCACAAGAAAGGTACCTGCCTCAATGCGATCGGGAATAACGGTATGTTCAGTAGCGTTCAGACTTGCTACGCCTTCAATCCGGATAGTATCCGTCCCCGCACCATAAATCTTCGCACCCATTTTACTTAACAGCTGCTGCAAATCGCAGATTTCCGGCTCTCTTGCGGCATTGCGGATAATGGTAGTTCCTTTGGCTAGGACAGCAGCCATCATCGCATTCTCAGTAGCACCGACGCTGGGAAAATCAAAATGAATTTCTCCACCCGTCAGTTCATCTGCTTCCGCTTCAATAAACCCGAAACTCTCTTTAACATTTGCGCCAATTTTCTCTAATGCTTTAATATGTAAATTAATGGGCCTCGGACCTATGGCACAACCACCGGGGTAAGAAAGACGGACTTTGCGAAAGCGTCCTAATAAAGGCCCCATTAGAAATACTGACGCTCGCATTTCACGCATTAAATGTTCCGGTATTTCAGCCTTATTTACATTAGTCGTATCAATAATCAGTGAACTGTCCTGTCTCTTGATTCGTGCTCCCAAAAGAGTCATGATGTCTTGCATAATGCTGATATCACGCAAACGGGGTACATCATGAATTACACTTATACCGGCACATAAGAGCGTTGCAGCCATAATTGGCAGTGTAGCATTCTTTGCTCCGCTAATTTTTACTGTACCGTTTAGTTGTACTTCTCCCTGGACGATAAATTTCTCCATCGTCAACCCTCCTAGAAAAGTACAATCACCCTATCACAGCAATGTCATCCCTCAAAAGCGAGGCTTGACCAAGTACTCAAATCTGAGCCAGCTTTTCAACCAATTCTTCACCAGAACGGTATATGTCGCCTGCCCCCATTGTCATCACCAGATCGCCTGGTTCAACAAATTCTAATAAATAACGGCAAATTTTATTTTTATCCTGAATATAAGTAACGGTCTGCGATGTTTGACGCTCAACTTCTTCTTTCAGTACCTCACCCGTTATTCCTGCAATCGGCTGTTCGCCTGCAGAATATACGTCAGTAAGAATTAAATGGTCTGCCGGGCCAAAAGCGCGGCCGAATTCTTCACGCAAAAACTTTGTGCGTGAGTAGCGGTGTGGCTGGAAAATACAGATAAGCCGCTTAGGTTTTAAATCCTGGGCAGCACTAAGAGTAGTAGCAATTTCAGTAGGATGATGAGCATAATCATCCACGATCCAAACACCCTTTACCCGGCCTTTGGTTTGGAAACGCCGCTTTACGCCCTGAAATGCTGCCAATCCGTCGGCAATTTGTGTAAACGTCAGTCCTAGATACACGCCTGTTGCAATTGCGGCCAATGAGTTTGCAATATTGTGCCTGCCGGGGACGTTCAAGCTGATTGATCCCAGCAGCTGTCCTTGATAGTAGGCGTCATAAATTGTTGCCGATCCATTAATACGGATATTGCGAACCGTATAATCTGCCTCATGATCGACAGCATAAGATACATATTTGCGGTCTAATTGTTCTGCAATATCCCGGACAAAGGGATTATCGAAACACAAAATAGCAAGACCGCTTTCTACAGGCAGTTTATGTAGAAATTGCTGAAAGGTGTTTAAAATATTTTCCATTGTTTCATAAAAATCCATATGGTCATTCTCAATATTAGTAACAATGGCAATTTTAGGAGACAATTTTAAGAAAGACCCATCACTTTCATCGGCTTCGGCAACTACATGTTTCCCTTTGCCCAGTTTCGCATTGCCACCAAGATAGTCGAGTTCTCCGCCAATTAAAATCGTAGGGTCGATTCCGGCTTTCTCCAGCATAATAGCAATCATAGAGGTCGTTGTCGTTTTGCCGTGAGCACCGGCGATTGCAATGCCCTCCTGGTTTTCCATAATTGCCGCCACAATATCGGCGCGATGAAATACAGTTAATCCTCGTTCCTTGGCAGCTCTCAGCTCTTCATTGCTTTCGGGGATAGCAGTAGAAATTACAATTGCCTCTGCATCCTGAACGTTCTCACTGCAGTGCCCAACACAAACTTTGGCACCAAGCTGCTCCAATTTGTACGTAGTTTCTGACTTAGAAATATCTGACCCTGAAACAGTAAATCCCATTGCCAGCAAAACCTTGGCAATAGCACTCATTCCAGCGCCCCCGATACCTACAAAGTGAATTTTTTTTATATTCTCCAACAACTACTTTTCTCCCCTTTCTTGCGCATACCCGGAACGTATCTCATAGTATGCACCCTAGACTCGAGTTGTTACTTTTTTGAGCCCATTTTTAATTTTATTGCCAGCTGGGCAATTTCCTCTGCAGCCTGCGGACGTCCTAATTTTCGGCTGGCATTAGCCATTTCGTTAAGCCTTGAACGATTATTCACCATATTTTCAATCGCAGTTACTAACAATTCACCGGTAAGTTTAGCATCATGGATGACCTCAGCCGCCCCATGCTCCTCTAGGACACGGGCATTACATTCCTGGTGGTTTTCAGCTGCGTGAGGATAGGGAATTAATATAGACGGAATTCCACGGGCTGTCAATTCAGCCAAGCCGATAGCTCCCGCCCGAAATACCGCTATATCTGCCGCTGCCAAAGCATAAGGCATATTATACAAATAAGGTCTAATGATAATATTGCCAAAACTGGAAATATCTATACTTTGCTGTTTAAAATTGCCAACTAAGCTATTATACTCGCTCTGCCCTGTAACGTGCAAGATTTGTATATCCGATCGTCCGGCAAAATGCTTGTGAACCGTAATCATCGCCGTATTAATGCTACGAGCGCCGCGGCTCCCTCCAGCTACCAAAAGCGTAAGCTTCTCTGGATCCAGACCAAGCTGGGCAATGCCTTCCTCTCTGTTAGCGGTTAGGACATCCGGCCGAACAGGATTGCCTGTTGCAACTACCTTACCTGGTTTAGCAAAATACCGGCCTGCTTCCGCATAGCCTACTGCAATTTTATCAACAAAATGTGCAAGTATTTTATTGGTGATACCCGGAATGACATTTTGCTCCTGAATAATGGTAGGAATTCCCGATAGGCTGGCTGCAAGAAGTACAGGTCCGCACACATAACCGCCGGTTCCAATGACAATATCCGGCTTAAAGTCCCTTATAATCCGCCTTGAGTGCCAGAGGCTCCCCATGGTCTTATAAAAAGTAACAACATTGGCCCACGATAGGCGCCGCTCTAAACCGCGCACTTCTATTGTGGAAAAAGGATAACCTTCTTTAGGTATCAGATCAGCCTCTAAGCCTTGCTTAGTACCAACAAATAAAATATCCGACTTTTCCAAGCCGGCAATAGTCTTGGCTATGGTAACAGCGGGGTAAATGTGCCCGCCGGTTCCCCCGCCTGATAAAATAACTCGCAAGATAGTACCCCCTACTTCATACTGACATACCGTGAAATATTCAAAACTACACCGACTCCAGCCATGGTAAAGATCAAGGCCGATCCGCCAAAACTAATAAAAGGCAGCGGTATACCGGTAACCGGCATAGATGCGGTAACAACAGCAATATTCATCAGCGCCTGCAAAATAATCATAGTTGTCAGGCCAGCTGCCAGGAGACTCCCATATATATCTGGAGCAGCAATCGCTACTCTTAAGCCCCGCCATGCGAAAAGGAAAAATAAAATCAGCACGGTTGCCGTTCCAATAAATCCTAATTCTTCTGCCAGAATTGCAAAGATAAAATCAGTATGAGGCTCAGGCAAATACAAGAATTTTTCCCTGCTCCGTCCTAAGCCCACTCCAAACAAACCACCAGAGCCAATAGCATAGAGCGACTGGATGATATGATAACCGCTATTAAGGGGATCTGACCAGGGATCACTAAAAGCCAGTAAGCGCCGCATGCGATAAGGTTCATACAAAATAGCAGCGATAATCCCTACGACTCCGACTGCCCCCAGACCGCCTAGATGACTAATCTTTGCCCCTGCTGCAAAAAACAGGATAAAAACTGTTCCGCCAATGGCAAGTGCTGNNATAGCCAGC
This sequence comes from Sporomusaceae bacterium UBA1887, assembly GCA_002337925.1. GTDB lineage: Bacteria > Bacillota > Negativicutes > Sporomusales > DSM-15969 > Anaerospora. The sequence goes on along the minus strand of DDHB01000019.1, from coordinate 38,534 downwards.
TGTGGTGCAAGCCCTTTTACGAAACTAGTCAATTTCTCCTGGTGGCGAACCAAGCTATCGGCATAAAATATCACTACGCCTAATTTTGCAATTTCAGAAGGCTGTAGAAAAATTGAGCCAAGACCCAGCCACCGGCGAGCTCCATTGACCACCTTACCCAGTCCTGGTATTAAAACTAATATAAGCAGAACAATCGTAGCAATTAAAATAGGCTTGGCTAGTGGACGCCATGTATGATAATCAATATTCATTGTCAGAAACATCGCAAATAAACCTAAAGAAGCCCAAATAAGCTGTCTCTTCAAAAAATAGTAACTGTCATCAAAATTAACGGATGCCGAAACCGCACTAGAGCTGTATACCATAACAATGCCTAGTCCTAACAGCCCCATAACAGCAAAAAACAGAATATAATCGGGTGATTTTGGCTTAATCGTCAAATCTCTCCCTCCTTACGCTAGACGGCATACTAACTCTTTGAAAACTCTCCCTCTTTCCTCGTAATTCGCGAACATATCATAACTGGCGCATGCCGGTGACAACAGTACAATCTGCGGAGGTCGAGCTAACCGGTGTGCCAGCTGCACTGCGTCCTCCATTGAGCCGGTACAGTGAATATGACTAACTCCTGCCGCTTGCGCATGAGCAGCAAAGCGCTCCTTAGCTTCGCCTATTAAAATAAGATGATCAACTTTTTCTTTCGCCAAAGCCATAAATTCTTTCAAATCCGTATTTTTATCACGTCCGCCGGCAATTAGCACCACATGCCCGTCAAATGCTTCTAATGCCTTAATAGAGGATTCAGGGTTTGTAGCTTTTGAATCATTATAATAAGGGACACCATTTACCGTAGCTACCGGTTCTATACGGTGCTCTACGCCGGTAAAGCTTCTTAATACCATACTCATCGCAGTAGTGCTGACATCCATCAGCAAAGCGGCACAACAGGCAGCCAACGCATTTTCAACATTATGCTTGCCAAAGAGCTTCATCTCTTTTACAGAACAGATAGGATAATTTTTCCCCTGCCAGTTAATTTGCAGCAGTCCTTCTTTAACATATGCTCCAGTTTGTAATTCCTGACTGGCGCTGAAATATAAAACTTGCGACAAAGCCCGCTCCGCCATATTACGGACAGCAACATCATCATAATTTAGAATTAGATATTCACTATCTCTTTGATTGGAAAAAATACGTTCTTTGGTCCTCTGATATTCCTCCATGGTGCGATGCCGGTCAATATGATCCGGGGTGACATTTAAGACAGCGGCAATATGAGGTTTAAAATCAATAATACTTTCCAATTGAAAACTCGAAATCTCAGCAACAACAATTCCCGTTTCATCTACTCCCAATACCTCATGTGACAGTGCAAGGCCGATATTGCCTCCAACCACCACAGCTTTGCCTGCAGCTTTTAACATTTCCCCGGTTAATGTCGTAGTGGTGGTTTTGCCGTTTGTTCCGGTAATGGCGATAACAGGCGCTTTACATAGTTGATAGGCAACCTCGATTTCACTCATAACCGTAATATTGCGGCTGCGAGCCGTTTGAATCAGTGGTATGTAAATAGAAATTCCCGGCGAAAGTACAACATAATCAATTCCCTCAAGCAAATCATCCTGCTGCTGGCCAAAAACAAGATTAACTCCCTGTACCCGCAATTGGCGAAACTCTTCTTTTCTTATATCAATTTCTTTCGCATCATTTAATGTAACGCTTGCGCCCTGACGAACTAACACATCAGCGACCGAGCGGCCGCTGATACCTGCTCCCAGCACCAAAACCCGCTTGTTGCAAAATTCCATTTTAAATTCCTCCTGCCCGGCTAATAACCAAGACGAGTAATGCTAATATAGCAAATAACGATCCGACAAACCAAAACACTGTAACTACTTTTGTTTCAGACCAGCCGGATAATTCAAAATGGTGATGAATCGGACTCATTTTGAATACCCGTTTACCAGTGGTCTTAAAAGAAATAACCTGAATAATGACAGAGAGGGCCTCTAAAACAAATATTCCGCCAACAAGCACCAGCAATAATTCCGTTTTAGTCAATACGGCTACCGCAGCAAGTGCTCCACCCAGTGCCAACGAGCCTGTGTCCCCCATAAACACTTTTGCCGGGTGCACATTATACCGTAAGAACCCCAGAGTCGCACCCGCCAGTGAAACGCAAAAAATTGCCAAATGGGGCTTGGCAAAAGCCATTGCAATTACAGCATAAGCAGTGGCAGCCACTGTGGTTGTGCCGGCTGCAAGACCATCTAGCCCATCAGTAAGATTTACGGCATTTGTCGTTCCTACTAAGACCAGAAAAATTAACACATAGTATAAGTAGCCGAAATCAACATTAACACCAATAACAGGCAGCCACAAGTCCGTACCACGACCAAAATAAGTAGTAGCAATATAGGCAAGTGCCACTGCCATAATAATCTGTCCTAAGAGTTTTTGCCTTGCTTTCAAGCCAAGAGACCGTTTCAGAACTACTTTTATAAAATCATCAATAAAGCCAATCACACCGTGACCGAATGTGACAAATAACGCCAGTATAACTTCCGGATCATTGCCAACAAAAAACAACACCGGCACCAACAATGCCGTTAAAATGATTACGCCTCCCATTGTGGGAGTACCGGCCTTGGCCAAGTGCCGTTCCGGACCTTCCTGCCGGATACTCTGACCGAACTTTAGCCTTCTGAGTATCGGAATGACAATTGGACCAACAAGTAGTGCAATCATAAAAGCTAAGCCTGCTGCGAATAACAACTCCTGCATGGTAAACCTCCCCAACTACTAACCAAGCATTTCTAAAATCTTCTCCATTTTCATCCCGCGTGAACCCTTCAGCAAGATCGTATCTCCGGGCTGCAGGATGCGTTGCAACGCTGCCCCTGCTTCGTCGTGTTTCTGATACGATAGCGTTTCTTTAACGCCCGCTTCTCTAGCGGCTGCTGCGATATGCGCCGCTAGAGGCCCCACTGTAACAACCGCATCAACACCACATTGACCAGCAGTCTGACCAATCCGCCGGTGTGCTTCAACTGCTACTTCCCCTAGCTCCAGCATATCCCCTAGCACCGCAATCGACCTGCCTGCAGCAACTTGCTGCAGCGTTGCGATAGCACCTGCCATAGACAGCGGGCTGGCATTATAAGCGTCATTAATAATGACATATTCTCCTACACGCTCAATTTGCTGGCGCATGGAGCTAGGCTGGAAATGGGCAAGCCCCATTTGGATATCGTCCGCCCTTAGGCCTAATTCCCAGGCAACAGCTACTGCAGCCAGTGTATTATAAACATTATGCAACCCAACCATCGGCAAACTCAATGGAAACGTTACGCCGTGACAGCGGCACANNAGTCTGCAATCCTTCCGTCTCAATCTGATAAGCCTGAACTTGGCAGGGCTCATTCATCCCATAAAGGATAACACGCCCTGAAGCTTTACTGCTCATTGCCTGCACATATTTGTTATCCGCATTTAAAGCAACAAAACCTTTTGGGGGCACAGCTTCAACCAGCTCAGCCTTTGCTGCTGCAATATTATCTAATGATCCTAATAATTCAATATGGGTCTCACCAACATTTGTAACGATCCCGGCGGTAGGCTCTGCAATTTTTGCCAGCTCATCGATTTCACCAGGTCCGCGCATCCCCATTTCAACAACTGCTACCTGATGTTCACTTGTCATATTTAGCAACGTACGCGGCAAACCAATCTCATTATTAAAATTAGCTTCTGTCTTCAGAACTCGCAGTTTGCTTGCTAATATAGCCGCAGTCAAATCTTTCGTGGTTGTCTTGCCGTTTGATCCGGTAATTGCAATAACAGGTATCTGAAAGCGTCTGCGGTGAAACTGAGCTAAATCCTGCAAGGCCTTTAGCGTATTTTCTACCACAATAACCGCAATCCCCTCCGGCAGTGCGACCACTTGCTTGCTGATAACCACTCCGGCTGCGCCTTTTTCTATTGCCTGACGAATGAACTCATGACCGTCAAAACGTTCACCAGTTAGCGCAATAAACAGATTGCCAGGCTGTACGGTCCGGGTATCAGTACAAACCCCCTGAAATCGGGCTCCTTCCATGCCTCCCCGGGAAAGGCCTTTCGTAGCTGTACACACCTCAGCGACAGTAAAATCAGCCATTATCTCATCTCCCTAATAACGGAACGCGCCACTTCACGATCATCAAAATCAATTGTCTTATCTTTTAAGATCTGATACGTTTCGTGGCCTTTACCGGCAATAATGACAATATCACGCGGCTGAGCTACCTGCAATGCTTTGGCAATTGCTTGTTTTCTATCAATAATGACCTCATACCCTTTTCCGTTCTTCAGCCCTTGCTTGATTCCGGCCTCAACATCGGCAAGAATGGCAACAGGATCTTCCGTTCGTGGGTTATCTGAGGTTGCAATTACTACATCACCATATTGAGCAGCCAGGCGTCCCATTATTGGACGTTTTGTTTTATCTCTGTCACCGCCGCAGCCGAAGACCACAATAATACGCTTTTCAGCAAACTGACGGGCCGTTTTCAAAATATTCTCCAGACCATCAGGAGTATGGGCATAATCGACAATAACCGCATATGGCTGCCCCTCATCGACCAGCTCAAATCGGCCGGAAACTGTACGGAATTCTTCCAACGCCTTATTAATGATAGCAGTTGAAATACCTTCCGCCCTGGCCGTGCCAATTGCGGCCAATGTGTTGTAGACATTAAACATGCCAGTAATTTTTAATTGTAACGGCATATGTCCAAAGGGACCGGTAACTGTAAATTGAACGCCCTCGGCTTTGACCGATACTTCTTGTGCTCTAATTGTACTCTGCTCGGCAGTACCATATGTTATAACAGGGCAGGTGCAATGCTGCAGCAACTGAACGGCTGATGCATCGTCCAAATTGATGACGGCATGTTTTCCCGCCTTTACGGCATGCGCATCCCCCAGCTGACTAAACAACTTGGCTTTTGCATCACGGTATTTATCAAAGGTAATATGAAAATCGAGATGATCCTGCGTTAAGTTAGTGAATACCCCGACATCGAATTCACAGCCCGCCGTACGTCCCAATTCCAGGGCATGGGATGACACTTCCATAATAACGTAGTCAATGCCTTCAGCAGCCATTTCAGCCAATGTGCTCTGCAGGTCAACAACATCAGGAGTTGTATTTTGTACAGGCAGCATTCTGTCTCCGATTAATATGTGAATCGTACCGATGAGGCCGACCTTATAGCCTGCTTCCATGAAAATACTGCGGATCAGATGTGTTGTCGTCGTTTTTCCATTCGTACCGGTTACACCAATCATTCGCATTTTGCGCCCCGGGTAATCATAGAAAAAAGGAACGATTACTTGCATTGCCTCACGACTGTCCGTAACTTTAATGAGGGTCATCCCCTCAGGAGCAGGCACATCTTTTTCTACCACTGCAGCCGTTGCTCCCAATTTATGAGCCTCAACGATAAAGTTGTGTCCGTCAACACGTGCACCTGTCAAACAGACAAATAATGTGCCAGGACCGACTTTGCGTGAATCCGCTGTAATACCTTCTATTTTTTGACCTGCTTCACCCAAGACTTGTGCCTCAGGAAGTAAAGCAAGCAATTCATGTAAACTCTTGGACATACTAGTTCCTCCCTTGCCTTTTCCTACCTATTATCTCCATTTTTACCAGTTTTAACCCACTTTTACTATTCAAAGAAAACGTGGATAGACACTCCCGGCATTGCTTTGCTGCCCGGCGGCGGCTCTTGGCGCACTATGGTATTGCCGGTCCCGGCAGGGTTGATCATTAACCCCACATCGGTTAAAACATTTGCCGCATCAGTGAGAGACAAGCCCAGACAATCAGGCACAGTCACCTCTCCACTTAAATAGCGGGAATTATCCGTGTAAAGTAATACATTGGTTCCTTTTGGCACACGGCTGCCTGGTTTGGGAATCTGATCAGTTACTCTTTCGCCGGCTTCTTCCAACCGAACTGTCAGTCCTGCCTTTTGCAGCAGTTTAGAGGCTTCTGACACAGGCAGATTGATAACCTGCGGGACCTCTGTATGCATTTCCTTGCCGTCTTTTGCAGCCACTTGAATTTGTGGTGTTAACTTAATATACGGTAATACGTCTTTCATGACGGCTCCAAATACCGGTGCGGCAATTTGACCGCCATAATAAAGACCAACCGGTTCATCAATAATTACCAGCATGGCGACTTGCGGATTATCGGCAGGAGCAAAGCCTACAAAGGAAGCCACATATTTGTCAGGCAGATAACCACCAGCGCCTACCTTCTGCGCCGTGCCGGTTTTACCCGCCACCCGATAGCCTTCTACTGCAGCACCCTTTCCAGATCCTTCTTCAACAACTTTTTCCAAAACTCCTTTTTCTTGTTTAGCTACAGCCTCTTCCAGCACCTGCCGAACCACATCGGGCTGAAATTCGCGGATCAATTGACCATTTTTATCTTTTACTTCTCTAACAATTTGCGGCCTATTCAGTTTGCCGTCATTTGCTACAGCAGAAACGGCGTTAACGAGTTGAATAGGTGTTACAGCAATACTTTGCCCGATCGACATTGTGGCGATATTAATTGGCTTAACCTTTGCTTTGTCAATCATGATTCCCTTAGCCTCACCGGGCAAATCAATACCGGTATGCTTACCAAAACCAAACTTATCAATATACTGATAAAAAGGATCGGTTCCCAAGCGTAAGCCAACGGTAACAAATCCCACATTACAGGAATTTTGCACCACTTCCACGAAGCTTTGGCTGCCATGTCCGCCATGCTTCCAGCAGTGAATATTTCTCCCCTGAACTTCAATTGATCCGGGATCAAAAAAGCGGTCCTCTAATTTTACGACCCTTTCGCCTAAAGCTGCTGCCGTTGTAATAATTTTAAAAGTTGATCCTGGCTCATAAGCATTGGAAACGGCATTATTGCGCCACAATTTAGGAGCAAATTCGGCAAAGCGATTGGGATTATAATCCGGTTTGTTCGCCAAGGCAAGAATTTCCCCCGTTTGGGGCTGCATAATAATGATCGTAGCGGCTCGTGCCTGCGTTTCTTTCATGATTCGATCCAGTTCACGCTCGATTATTTGCTGGATAACCAAATCAATTGTTAAATAAATATTCTGGCCATCTACAGGTGGTACATAGCGGTGATTAGCATGAGGTATTTCACGGCCTCGTGCGTCATATTCGACAACAATACTTCCCGAACGGCCGCGAAGATAGCTGTCAAATGTCATCTCCACACCATCAAGACCTTGGCTGTCTACACCAGTAAAGCCAAGAATATGGGCAGCCAGATTATCCTGTGGATAATGGCGCTGACTTTCTTGTGTAAGCCCAATTCCAGGAAGATTCAGGACCTTCACCTGTCGTGCCGTTTCAGCATCAAGTTTTCGTTTAACCCAAGTAAAGGCTTGCCTTTTCTTCAACTTAACAGCCAGATTATTAGGGTCTAACGCCAAAATAGCAGCCAACTTGGCTGCTGTTTCTTCAGGATTGCGTATTTCAGCCGGTATTGCATACACCGACTCGGCACTGACGCTAATGGCTAATTCGCGCCCGAGCCGATCGTAAATGATCCCGCGCTTTGCTTCGACGGGAATTTCTCGTACCCGCTGGTCAGTTGCATTTTCGGCTAACCATGTACTCCTATAAAATTGAAGATACCCAAGACGACAAATCAAACCAACTATGACAAAAGTCACCATTAAGAAAAAAACTGCCACTCGTTTACGAATGGTAACATGCGAAGCTGACGCCATAATTCATCCCCCATCACGAGAATTTAGCGCCCCTTACTTGCCTCCGCTGTCCCCGCCTTAAAAATGCCAACTACCTTATCAGTAATTGTCTTGCTCTGTCCGCTTGCAACTTCGGGAGAGCTTTGTCCAATACTGCTGGCATATAGCACTGTCTGGGGCATAACCATACCTAACTGACTGGTAGCGATTTGTTGTATACGTTGTGGCGACTTCAATTTGGCAATGTCCAGGCGAAGTAGTTCATTCTCTTTTTCCAGTTTCGCTGCCTGTGCCTTTAATTGAACGAGGTTATAGCCTGAGCGGACAATATATTCACTTTGCAAAGTGACCGCCATTGCCATAACTGCAAGCGTCGCCGCCAGAATAAGACATTTACTGCGCAGATTTTTATTGACCTTAGGCGTGGACTTGGTGGGAAGTGAGGGGACAACGATCTCATCCTGGACCATCCAATCTTGCTTTCTGCTTACTAACATATCTATTTCCCTCCCCGGAAATTAGAACAATTCATGTCAATTTATACTCGCAAGGCCACACGCAGTTTAGCACTGCGGGCACGTGGGTTGCCTTCGACTTCTTCTTCTGACGGCGGTACAGGTTTGCCCATCATTTTAAGAGTCGGTTTGGTCTGGCATACGCATATCGGCAATTGAGGCGGGCAAATGCATTTTTTTGCTAATTCCTGTAAGGTTTGCTTAGCGATTCTGTCTTCAAGTGAATGGAAGGTTATTATACATAATCTGCCGCCTGTCCGCAGTCTTTTAGCGGCAGTTTCAAATGTGCTGCGTAAAATACCAAGTTCATTGTTTACTTCAATTCGTAATGCCTGAAAAGTCCGTTTTGCGGGGTGCGGTCCTTCTCTGCGCGCCGCGGCAGGAATTGCCTGCTTGATCACATCGACAAGCTGTCCTGTTGTTTCTAGTGGCTTAACAGCTCTGGCTTTACAAATAAACTGGACAATGCGTCGTGCCCATCGTTCTTCACCATAATCAATAATTACTTTAGCTAATTGCTGCTCCGTATATTCATTAACTACCTGATAGGCCGATAACTCCTGCCGTGGGTCCATTCTCATATCAAGTGGAGCATCCTGCATATAAGAGAACCCCCGTTCCGCTGTATCAAGCTGATACGACGAAACTCCCAGATCAAATAATATGCCATCTACCTGTTCAATATCCAGTGAGTCCAAAATAGCTCCTAAGTTGCGAAAGTTATCATGTACAACTGTTACTGCACAAGCCGCTTGCTTAAGGCGCTCCTTCCCAGTGGCAATCGCCACTGGATCCTGGTCAATACTGATAAGATGACCTGCCGGAGACAAACGGGCAGCAATAGCAGTTGAATGTCCGGCTCCGCCCAACGTACAGTCTATGTAAACTCCTGCAGCATCTGTTATAAGAGCATCGACACTCTCTTCCAGTAAAACACTGGTATGTTGAAATTCCACCTTTTTCACTCCATTAAATTCCAAGATCAACCAGACTTTCTGCTATGCTGGCAACCGTTGGACTAATTTGTTCATTATAACTATCCCAAACAGACTTACTCCATATTTCCACGCGGTTGGAAACACCTAGAATGACTACATCTTTTTCGACTTGGGCATAATCCCGCAAATTAGTAGGCAATAATACCCGCCCCTGCTTATCACATTCCACTTCAGCCGCACCAGCAAAGAAAAACCGCACAAAAGCACGGGCTTCCGGCTTAGCCAGTGGAAGCTGCTTAAGCTTTCCTTCTAGGATAGCCCACTCTTCTTTTGCATATACAAACAGGCAATTATCTAAGCCCTTGGTGACAATAAACAATTCCCCTAATTCTTCTCTGAATTTAGCCGGCAGGATAAGACGGCCTTTGGCATCTATCGTATGCAGATATTCGCCCATCAACACGTCTCATCACCACCCTCATTAAACAACTACCACTTTACACCACTTTTCACCACTTTTATTGTAAATTCTGGGAAAATAAAAAAAATCCTTCAATTTTGCTTGAAGAATTTTCAAAAATTTTGAAATAAGGATTTTAGAACCAAAATTATAGGACCATTCTCCTATAGAACCCTAATTACGAATTAATCCAAGCCGTTCGATGACAGGCGCACCGTTCAGGCGAATTAAGAAACTGCGAAAAGATTGCTCACTTTTAAACAATGGAATCCTCTCCATTGCAAAGGGATCGCTCTCCGGTCCGGCTAGACCATAGCGAATTGTAAATGCCGCCCGGTAGCCGGCCTGCTGCACCAGTTCTTCAATTTGAAGGTTATAGGCACCGGTAGGATAGGCGAAATATCGTGCCGCTTGCCCGGTTTGTTCTTTGATCACCCGCCGCGATTCGATTAACTCAATTTTAGCCTGTTCCAAGCTTACTTGGTCCAAAGCAACATGATTAACCGTATGGGAGCCGAATACAAAGCCCTCGTGCTGCAGCTGACGAACGTGATCCCAGGTCATAAATCGTTCATCTGTGCCGATTAGTCCGGTAACCACAAAAATAGTAGCAGTAAAGCCATATTTTTTTAAAATAGGATAGGCATGCGTGTAATTATCCAAATAACCGTCATCAAAGGTAATCACAACCGGCTTATCCGGCAGACGTTTGCCATGATTCAGATATGCCATTAATTGATCAGGACTGACTGTATGATAACCGTTATCTGCAAGATAAGCCATTTGCTTATCAAACTCCTCCGGCGATAAGGATAAGGCATGCTGTAAATAATCAATCTTATGATAATTGAGTATTGGAACATCAGCTAAAGCATTAGCTGATGCATTCATTCTTCCCGAAACGACTCCTGCCTCTGTACCCGCTACGGAAACGGCGATCATACCAAGCATAGCCAGTAAGCAGACAAAAATCGCTAGTCGCCGGTAAACAGTTTTCATTTCAGTTCTCCTTCCATTCCAACTATAGCTTTATACAAAAACTATTTGCAAACATCAATGATTTGTGCACCGGTAATTTGCTTTAAACGTACCGGTCTAATCGGCAGCGCAGAGTTTGCCGTACCTGCGGCAGCATAAACGATGTCATATGCGTATAGGCTCTGATCTAAATAAACAGGCAGTTTTTGCAGCAGACCGACTGGCGAAACTCCACCCGGGGTAAAGCCGGTTACAGCTTCAACCGTCAAACCGTCAGCAAATTTAATTTTCTTACAGCCAACCGCCTTCGCCAAGTGTCTGGTATTCACTTTTTTATCACCGCAGGTCACCATTACAATGGCATTATCATCAGCCATAAACACAAGTGTCTTGGCAATTTGTCCTACTGTCACCCCAAGTGTTTGAGCTGCTAATTCAGCCGTATGCGTACTGTCATCGAATAAAACGATTTTTAAATCATCATACTGCTCAATATATTGTCTAACACGCTGCAAAGGCATACAGTTCCACTCCTACTTCTTAATCTTAGCTGCCAGCAGATAAGCGCAAACACCAACGGTAATTACACTGATCACTTGGTCAGCTGTCAACTGTCCAATAAATAAAATACGATTAAGTTCCAGACCTTCCAATATAAATCGTATGGATGCCAGAAAAATAAAATAGACTAAAAATAGAATGCCCGTCCTGCCCTTGCCAGATTTGACCTGGTAAAATGCCAGAGCAGTGGCCAGCAGAAAAAAAACCAAAGAGCTAAGCGATTCATATAGAAAAAGTGGTTGAAAAAAGTCAAATTGCTCATATCCGGCAGGCCGGCAGTTAAAATCAATATAGATACTCCAGGCCAAGTTAGACGGTGCTCCGAATCCTTCCTGGTTAATAAAATTCGCGAGGCTGCCAACAGCCTGAGCTAATGCTAACCCGGGAGTAAGTATATCCGCCCAACACCACAGATTTAAATTCTTCCACTTGCTATATAAAACAATTGTAAGCAGCAGCCCAAAGGCCGCTCCTGTAAAAGATAACCCGCCATGCCATAAAGACACCATCTCCCCCGGTTGTTCGGCGTATAAGACCCAGTTCGTCATTATATAATGCCCTCGCGCGCAAATAATAGCAATAGGCACCCCGAATAAAGCAATATCCAGTATTTTTTCCGGTGATTGCTTACGCAGCCGGGCTTGAAATATCCCACTTACAATTGCGGCCACCACGGCCAATGCAAGGATCATTCCATACCAATATACATGAAAGGGACCTATAGAAAATGCAATTTTCCCCATGCCAGCTCCTATTGTTACAGCTATTCCATTAGTATTTTACATTGCTAGACAGAAAATTACCAGTGATAAATGTTGTATATCTTGTCCATCAACATAGCACAGGGAGTCCTCCCCTGTACTATGCTTTACTTTTTGTTGACGTTAATGACCATAATTCCTGCAGCAATCACGCGGTCCAGTGCAACTTGTGTATAGTCAATTTTAAGGATAACAGCTGGTGAGCTTTGCATAACACTCACCATTACATCCGGAAGAATTCCAAAAGCACTAAGCTTTGAAAAGTGCACGGCAATATAGGGATCAAAGCAAAAGATCAAAGCCTTATCTCCTTTTTTTAGCTGCGTAAGCGGAACTACATGGTCCACAGCCGCATCACCCCCTGGTTCACCAGCCAGCCAGAAGCAATAGCAGTAACGGCGATCATCCCGCTCATCACTAAAGCAGTCGCTAAGCCTCTTTCCTTGATCATGACAGCAAACTGAGCTACGCAAGGCATAAAAAGGGTAAGCGTCACTGCCGCCACCACTAATTGCTGATCAGTCAGCTGACCGGCAGACACCATATCATACAATCCTGCCGCTCCATAATCACGACGGAAAAAACCCAGTAGAAACGCTTCCGCTGCCTCACTCGGCAAGCCGATCAACTTCATTACAGGCTCTATCTGCGCAATTAATTGTACGAGCACTCCGCTCTTATCCCCTATCCACAGCAAGGAACTTGTGAGAATGAAGATAGGCAGAATTTCAGCAAAATACCAAAGCATGCGCGAATATGCTTTTTTCATAACGTTCGCTACTGCCGGAACCCTCAGTGGTGGAAGCTCCATATAAAAAGCACTGCCGCCGCTGCCGGTAAGTTTGGCACTTAGCCAGCCGGAAAAAGCAAAAATCAATACTATATAACCAAGCCAGATACCTAATGCCCTTTCGTTATGTGCCAGCAAAGATAAGACTACTCCCAATTGAGCAGAACAGGGAATCGTCAAGGAAAGCAAAAATGTAGCGATCACTCTTTCGCGCCTGGTTTCCAACGTACGAGTCACCATAACTGCCATCGTTCCACAGCCAAAGCCAAGTGCAATCGGAATAACAGCGCGGCCATTCAGCCCCAGGGCTTTGAAAAATCGATCAACAAGCATAGCAAGGCGAGGTAAGTATCCACAATCCTCTAAAAGTGCAAATGCAACAAAAAAAGTTCCCACAATTGGCAGAATAATAGCAATGGCATATCGTATACCAAGTGAGAAAAGACCATATTCGCCGATGATAAAGGATTGAAGCCACTCTGACGGAATGTATTGTTCTACCGCAGCTTCTACTATTGGTATAATCATTTGTAGAAAAAGAGTATTATTCAGATAGTCAACCAATACACCTGCACCAAAAAGCCCGACAAACTGGTATAAACCAAAATACAGTACGATACATAACAGAGGCAGTCCCGTCAAAGGCTGGCATGTAATCCGGTCCAGCAGCTCTGACCTCCACCTTTTTTGGCCTTTTCCATACGTAACGGTCAACTGCACTACCTTATCGATAAGACCTTGCCGTTCCAAAGCGATAAGCAAGGCCGGATTTTTCCCGCTTTGTTCTGCGAAACTATCCCGGTACTGACGGATATCTTGCGCATGCCGTTCCAGAGAAAGCATGTGCTCAGCAACACGGTCTCCTTGTAATACCAGCAAGGCAGTAAGCCTTTTATTAAACCCGCAGCCAACGGTTAATTGTTTACTAATATCATGAATTGCTTTCTCTGTTTGCTCGGAAAAAAAAATAGGCTCAGGCGCTTCCCGCGACGCGACGCCGATTGCTCGTATTAAGCTTTTCATCCCTTTGTTGGCCGCTGCCGAAGCTGCCACAACAGGCAGTCCCAGCAATTCAGAGAGTTGATTGACCTGGATATGGATTCCATACTGCTCGGCTTCATCCATTATATTTAAAATAAGCAGCAAGGGGAAACCTCCATCCATGAGCTGTAATGTTGTTGCAAGCATGCGCCTAATGTTTTTCGCATCTATAATATGAATAACCAAATCTGGCTTTTCTTTGCGCAGCAATTCCAATGTGACCCGCTCTTCATCCGTAACGGCACTTAAGGAGTAAATTCCTGGAGTATCAATGACTTCATATACTTTCCCATTTATTTTTGCCTGTCCCCTGGCAACATCGACCGTCGTTCCGGGATAGTTAGAAACAACGACATATGCTCCAGTCAAATAATTAAAAATAACGCTTTTCCCTACATTGGGAGCACCTATCAGTACAACTTTAGGCAATTTTTGTTTCATACATCCTCCACTTGAATAGGAAATAGCTGTCGCTATTTTTTATTCAAGGGAACAGGTAAATATGCGCAGTAAATAATAAGACGCGTACTCTTTTGGAGTACGCGTCTCACTTACTTATTTAATCAGTGGATCAATTTTAGCAGTAATGCCTGCTTTAGGCATAAAGCCCATTAGTCTTTCAACAGCTTCGCCTTCTTTAAAGACCACCATGGTAGGAAGGCTCATAACACCATATTTCTGAGCTATTGCACGATTCTCATCAACATTTAGTTTGACAATCTTTAATTTATCGCCAACTTCGTCAGCCAGTTCATCTATTACCGGTGAAAGTTTTGTGCAGTATCCGCACCATGGTGCCCAGAAGTCAACCAATACTGGTTTTTGAGATTCAACTACTTCTTCTTGAAAAGTACCTTCATTTACACTTTGAACATTTGCCATTACAAATTCCCCCTGTCATTTAGATTTCTTTCTGTGCTATACGATTACACCGTGCTTGTACCATTATGCATGAATCATGAATTACATTTAAATTTAATTGCTCTCCCGCTTTAACAACAGAAGCAGCATCTGCCCCTGGCTGGAGCCATACGGTAGAAATACCTAATTGAGCACACTCACGCATTACCTGTTCGCCAACACGCGGTGGAACAACAACATCAACAGCATCTGGTTTTACCGGTAAGTCACCAAGAGTGGGATAGCATTTCTCGCCCAAAATTTCAGTTACACCAGGATTGACGGCATAAACATTGTAACCATTTTCTTTCATAAATTTAAAAATTTTATAGCCATACTTTTCCCGATTGTCGGTTGCTCCTACGACTGCCCAGTTTTTTAGTTGAAGTGCATCAGCAATCTTATCCAAGTCGCATCCTCCTTTTCCCACATATCGATGTTATTAACATTATATTCCTGCTCATATTGTGAGTCAACTGCTTTCCCAATATACCTGTTTTCCCTTACAATTGATGCCAATAATGAGCATCTCATCCTTATTATGAATACAATAAAAAGAGGTGATAAACTTGGCATACGCAATAACCGTTTCTTTAGCCAGCAGACGTTTACTGCTGTATCAACAGGGGCAGCTAGTCATGACCTGCCCTGTTGGCATCGGGACAAAAAGCACCCCTACCCCCACAGGAAATTTCTGCATTATTAACATTAGGCCACATCCCGGCGGCCCTTATGGCGCAATGTGGATGGGGCTCAATAAGCCCGGGTATGGACTCCACGGAACGGACAATCCGTCTTCCATCGGCGGCATGGTTTCTAAGGGCTGTATTCGTCTGCATAATAGCGATGCTGTTACTATAGCAAGAGTGGTTCCCATTGGCACTCCAGTAACAATTACGCCGACTTAACAGACGATGATTACAGCATGTCCTCGACAACAACCGGTGCAACGGGAATAGAGTTAATTGAAAAGTGACCGATCATATCGCGGGCAGTTAGCGGCTCCCAGGCGGCAATCTGCCCTGCCTTCCACGCCAGATATCCGATAATCGTTTCCGGCTTAATCCCCCGCTTGCGCATATTAGCAAGCGATAAACTCCCATGCCGTTTAGATAAGCGGCTGCCGTCCGTGCCAATAAGCAATGGGACATGAATAAAAACAGGCGGCTGAAGCTCCAACAGGCGATATAAGAGCAGTTGCCGGGGTGTAGACATGAGTAGATCCGCTCCACGAAGTACCTCTGTAATTGCCATAGAACCATCATCGACCACTACTGCTAGTTGATAGGCAAAAACGCCATCAGACCGGCGAATAACAAAATCACCACAGCTGAACTCTACAGCCTGTCTGCATTCTCCCTGCAATGCATCACTAAAACAAATTATTTCATTAGAAACAGTCAGGCGGACCGAACTCCGCCGTGACTGTTTCTGCCGTTCTTCCCGCTCTTTACCAGTCAGCGTCCGGCAGGTTCCTGGATAAACATATTCGGTTTCGCCAAGGTGAGGTGCGGCCGCAACGGCGTGCAGCTCAGCTCGCGTGCAATAGCAGGGATATATTAGCTTTGCCGCTTCCAGCTTTTCAAGAGCAGCTTCATAGAAATTACGTCGCTCACTTTGATAGTATGGACCATAAGCCCCCCCGATATCCGGCCCTTCATCCCAGTCCAGGCCTAACCAGGCCATGTCCTCCAACAGCTGCTTCACATATTCTTCACGGGACCGGTCAGGATCAAGATCTTCAATCCTAAGAATCATCTGGCCCCCCTGACTGCGAGTGTGCAGCCAGGCAAGTAAAGCTGTCCAGGCATTCCCCAGATGCATTTCACCAGTCGGGCTCGGCGCAAAACGTCCTCGAATCTGATTCAAACTCATTCAAACATCGCCACTAGTTTTCCAAACAGTTCTTTGTTAGCTTTAATCTTCTGTTCACTACCCATTACGCAAATATAGTTTTGCTTCATCGCACTCTCGATCATGTCTGCAAGATTGCGAACTGTCTCTCTTTTGGTTGAGATGATCTCGTCTCGCTCTTGCTGAATATCGCTCTGTGTAATATTGCGAATATAGTGCATGGTTGCCCGTTCGCCCTTCATCTGCGGTGTCAAGGGTGAGTCAAGCTGACTCATTGTCCCGATAATGTATTTTGTCATTTCCCTTTCGCTCACATTAAAAGTGCGCAGGAAACGGGCCGTTTCGTCATAGACCTGCAAAGATTCTTTCAAATTGGGATCACGGTAAGAACCGAACACCATGTTGCCAGTTCGCTCAAACTGAGCAAAGCCCCCATAGGCTCCCCCCTGAACACGAATCCGGTTCCAAAGGTAGTCATATCTAAGAATGGTCTCTAGCACTTTAAGACTTCCATGATACGTAAAGCCTTCACGTCTAAAGTTAGCGCCCTTTGTTACGTATTGAACTTTACCGGAAGTCATCAGCCCTTCATTTAATTTTGCCAGCTCAAATTGATAGCTAGATGGTTTAAAAGGCAGATTGCCTAGTTGACTAGTAAGCAGTTGCAGCTGATTCTCGAACTGTCCGAAGCCCTCTTCTTCACAAGTTAAGCTAATCAATAGGTTTTCCTTATTAAATATCAGTCGGGCAACCTGCTCCAGTTTCGCACTGATTTCATCTAAACGGTCTGCTACGTTTTTTTCCAGCCCAATTAAGAACTGGTAAAAGGATAATAGACCAGATTCATTATACTTAGCTACCGGAGATAAATAGGACAAGACACGGCTGGCTGCGATTTGCTGCCCGCGCCGGAATAAGCTAGTTTCCCAGTTGGCCTTCGTCTGCTGGATGACTTCGCGCAATCTTTTCTTATCACTAAACGAGGAGTTACCAGCCACTTCACCTAAAAGCTGCAATGCTTGCGGCAATTTAGTAACAAGCGCCTTCGAACGAATACGGAACTTAGGATAAAAATGCTCATCACTGGCTTTATCTGCATAGGCTAGAATATCGTAATATATCCCGCCCGTATGCAGATTAATTTCATTTGCCAGTTCGCCGTACTCATGCTCATTTGTATTGATTTTTCCCAGCATTTCCGCAAGCAAATGAATATAAGGTATATCGGCCTGCGGCACTTGTCTTGTATCAAAAAGCAAATTTACATAGGCTATTTGATTTGTGAAAATGGGATGAAACAGGAGAGGAATGTTTTCTACTGCCCGTTCCACAAGCGGCAGCACTTCCGCTTTTGATTCCAAATCGGAAAGCTTCACAAGCGGTATAACTGCCAATGCTTCTTCTGAATCAGGAGTCTCCTGCCGCTGCTTTAATTTTTTAGTCTGTTCAATGATTGCTTGTAACTGTTGTTCACTTAGGCTGCTTTTATGCTTTGCTAAGGCTGCTTTTACCTCTTCTGATTTCTCCTCAGCCAAGCCAGGCTGTGGCACCAAGGTCACAACCGCTTGATGCGGATTCTCCAGAAAATATTTTTTCAGTAAAGATTCAAAATAACCTTCCTGCAAGCCTGCTTTTATCTTTGCCAACGTCGGCTCATATGCCAGGTGGAGCAGCGGATCTGCCTCATACAGCCAGCTATCCATGCATTTGATGTTATAAGCCAGCCCTTTAGGCCGTCCGCCGTAATTAGCTTCCCGCAGCTTAAACTCAAAACTGTTAACAGAGGCTTCCGCTAATTTTGCAGGAATCCCTTCTGTCACCAGTGTTTGAAATGTTTGATTGACAATCGCAATAAATTCTTCTTTGTTTGCTTGATTTGCCCCTGATAGATGATGCTGAAAGTAGGCTGCAGCAGGCTTTCTGTAAAATAGCCAAAGACCTCTTTGCCAATACCCGCATCTATCAAGGCTTTTTTCAACGGTGCCGCAGGAGTATCGAGGAGAAGATGCGCCAGCATTTGAAATGCTAAATACGATTGAGCATTATTGGCACTGCTAACGACAAAATTTAAGCTGAGCATACTCTTATCTTCTGTCGGCTCACTTGTCGACACTGCATAAGGAAAAACTTTATCTACCGGCTTTGTAAAGGCTTGCTGAGGAGTTATGGCCGATTGTATTGGCTGTTTTGCAAATTTGCTTAGGTATTCTCCATCTAAGAATTTCAGGGTATCTGCGATATCCATGTTGCCATATAAAAAGATATAACTGTTAGAGGGATGATAATATTTACTGTGAAATTCACAAAACTGTTCATAAGTCAACTCAGGAATTACATCCGGGTCTCCTCCTGACTCAAAACCGTACGTATTATCGGGGAAAAGTATTTCAAGGATTTTGTGATCCAGTATGGCATCGGGAGATGAAAAGACACCCTTCATCTCATTATAGACCACGCCTTTGTAGGTCAGCTCGCTGTCCTTATCATCCAGTTCGTAATGCCAGCCTTCCTGCATCAGTATTTCGGGATCTTTTAACATGTTTGGGAAAAAAACAGCATCCAGATACACATCCATTAGATTCCGGAAGTCTTTCTCATTGCGGCTTGCCACAGGATACATGGTCTTATCAGGAAACGTCATAGCATTTAAAAATGTATTTAACGAGCCTTTTACCAATTCCACAAAAGGCTCTTTTAGCGGAAACTTCCTTGAACCACAAAGCACAGAATGTTCCACAATATGCGCAACCCCCGTACTGTCTGTAGGCGGAGTGCGGAACGTTACGGAAAATACCTTGTTATCATCGTCATTTTCCAAAAACAGCAATCGAGCACCACTTTTCTCATGCTCGAATAATTTCGTTTTAGAATTCACTTCGGTGACCATTTGCTCATCTAGCAGACGAAAACCGTGAATGTTTTTTCTATCTTCCAAATTCATTCCAATACCTCTTTTATCCATATTTTACTATTATCTATTCGTCATGCAGACAACCTATCCTGCTAATTGCCCCTAGGGCAGCTCTATCCTTATTTACTGTAACTTAAAACAAACTCCTGGCCCAGCCGAACATATTCCTCTAACGTATTGACCAGCCTGTGGCGCTCAGCATGGCTTACGTCAGCAATATCACGATCACCAAGTGCGGCTTGAATAATATTACGTACTTGCGTAGAGTTATATCCGAGCTTAACTAAGTTTCTTAATAATTCTTGAATCTGATGATCCATAATTACTGTCTATCCTCCTCTTGTTTCATGAAATAACATCGGTAATATACAGTATATTCATAATGGCTTCTTGAATACCAAAAAAAGCTGCTAAGTTTTACCTATTTTTTGTCGAATTAGCAGGTATTTAAGTAGAAATTTATTAGCTGGTACAGTACAATAGAGTTGGAGGTGGCAGCATGCTTGATACCAGGATCGACGGTGAAAAGCTGACAATATTCATCGGGCCTGAATGTTTGGCTTTGAATTCAACCGCACTTAGAGAAAACTTATTCCATACGCTTACTACTTCATACAAGAATATTTGCCTCGATTTTTCCCAAACCCGCTTCATTGATGCCGCCGGCGTAGGTGTTATCGCTGCCACAGTATACGAAGCCCGGCGTAAAAGCCAGTCAATATCAATGTCAGGTGCGAGTGGCTCAGTCCTGCAGATGCTGATGTCTACAGGAATAGACCGCTTACTTACGAACAAAGCTATTTAATCAGGTAAAAAAGAAGCACTCTATAGAGTGCTTTATTTTTTACGCATTTTCCATTGACAACAAACGTAAGTACTATTAATATATACATTATAAACATCAGAAACCAAATAACATGTAACTTTGTTTATTTGGTTTTTATTTTAGCCTTCCGTGTATTCATTATACAAAAAGGGAAGTGATAAATTTGCTGTCAGTTAATTCTCAACAAGATATTCCACCACGTGAACTTTCTCATGTAGGAGGAATTAACGAAGGCCTTGGCGGTGTAGATCCTTTTGCAGATGAAAACATGTTCCGGTTATTTGGTTTAATTTAATCTGAAATAAATAAGCTCTATGCCGGATTGAAAAAGGCATAGAGCTTATATTTTTAAGCAGGAAATAACATGATATTTTTAACCTTTAAGCCAACTTTGTCTCCAATTGCAAACTCCTTAAAAGTTGAACTTCTGGCTATAACGCGGACAACAATATGATTCACTTGAATTCGCCAGTCAACAGCATCACCTAAGTAAAATTTGTGAATAATGGTCCCCTGAATAGCTGTATTCAGCTCTTGCGTTAGCGTTATATGCTCGGGACGAATCTGAGCCACCGCTTTGCCAATAAAATTATGGTGCATCGCTAACCGGAGATTAAGAGAAGGAATGTCAACCTCTCCCTGGTGTACACAGGCTTCAAGACTATTCACCAACCCAATAAATTCAGCTATAGTCCGGTTCACCGGACTATCATAAATCTCTGTAGGTTGACCAATTTGCTGGATGACACCGCTGTTCATGACAACAATCCGATCAGACATCGCCATTGCCTCTGCTTGATCATGTGTTACATAAATCACTGTCACGTTTAATTTCTTTTGCAATTCTTTTAATTCGAACCGCATACTCTCCCGCAACTTGGCATCAAGGTTACTAAGCGGTTCATCAAGGAGCAGTAAATCGGGCTCAGCTACGAGTGCTCTGGCTAATGCAACCCTTTGCTGCTGGCCTCCTGAAAGCTGACTTGGCAAGCGCTGAGAATATCCTCCCAAATAGACCATTTCTAATACTCGATTTGTCTTTTCCACAATATCACGCTTGGACAATTGTTTTATTTTAAGCGGATAGGCCACATTATCAAATACCGACATATGAGGCCAAATGGCATACGACTGAAAGACCATACCTATCTTTCTTTTTTCAGGTGGAATAAATAACTTTTTCCCGGAGGAACTGACAAGATCGGTACCAATATAAATTTCTCCGGAATCTGCTCTTTCAAAGCCGGCAATCATTCTGAGCATTGTTGTTTTTCCACACCCGGAAGGTCCGAGAATAGATACAAACTCACCATCATTTATAACAATAGAAAAGTTGTTCACTGCTTTTACATCACCGAACAACTTCGTAACCGACTCTATTTTTACCTCTGCCATTATCCTACTCCTTTTTGATACTAACAACTTAAATCCCGATTGCCCCTTTAGATACTTTTCGCAATATCATATTACTTACTAAGACAATTACCAGGATGATTACCGCCAAAACTGACGCATCTTGTGGGTCCGCATACGTCTGCAGCTCATAAAGAAGCACGCCAATGGTTTTTGTGCCAGAGCCATAAAGAAGGATTGACATAGTCAGTTCGTAAAAGGACGGCATAAAGACTAAGAACCAGCCCGCTACAATGGAAGGGCCGATAAGCGGCAGCATAATATCGCGCAGGGACTGAAGCCAGCTTGCTCCCGAATTAAGTGCAGCCTCCTCCAGGGAAGAGTGAACTTGGTTTAATGAGGCCGCAATGGTACGCACTGCCATTGTCAAATATTTCACCATATAGCCAACAATGAGAATGGCCATTGTTGCATACAAATTAAGCCCAAATTCACCGGAAAATGTAATAATCAGCGCAAGTGCGATGACAATACTGGGAGTAGCTCCACCAAGAGTGGCTAATCCGTCAGGCACTGCTCGCCCATTCACCCGGGTCTTAATAAGCAAATAGGCGATAAACAGTGCAATACCAGTAGCACAGGTAGCTGCAACAGTTGCTGCCTGAAAACTGTTCCACAAAGGCTCCATATACTGCTGATTCCGGACAGCCGCCAGCCAATTGGCAACAGTCAAATTATCAATTGTTATTGGACGGGATAAGGATTTTATCATGGATGTGATAACAATAGATCCGATTGGTAAAACGATAGCAATCAAGCCATAAACACTTGTCAGTAAGGTTAACGGCCACTTCCATTTTCCCAGATCAACGACTACCGGCCTGGTACTCTTGCCCCCAATTGTGACATAATCTTTACGGCTCAGCAGCATAGTTGACGCATAAAGGATAAAGTTGGCCGATAGCATCAGGGAAACCGCAAGCGCAGTAGCATCGCGAATGCCTTTACCTGTCCCCATGTAAACATACGTTACAATTCTTGTTGTCAAAACCTCAATCTGCCCGGGCATACCAATAATGGCAGGAATACCAAAAGCTGAACCCGCGCCGATAAAGACCAGCACTCCTCCAGCTAAAATACTGGGAAACATTAAAGGCAAAGTGACCTTCCACAACGTACGCAGCGGGGATGCCCCGGCTATTCTCGATGCCTCCTCCAGACTGGGGTCCATTTTTTCTAGTGCCCTTGAAATTGTAATAAATGCAAAGGGTGAATGAAAAATCGTCAAACACCAAATTAAGCCGCCCATACTATAAATATTAAAAGGAGCCGACGTCAACCCCAAAACATGGACAAGCCATTCATTCAAATACCCCGTATTCGGGCTGAGGAGCTGTGTCCAGGCAATAGCCCCCACATACGGCGGTATCATATAGCTGGTAATAAAGGTAGTACGAAAAAAGTATTTTCCCGGTAAATTCGTCCTTCCCACCAGCCAGGCCAGAGGAAAAGAAAGGAATACACTTAAAAACGTAACAGTAAGGGAAATATAAAACGTGTTAATAAAGGCTGTCCAATTCACACTGCTGCTATATATCGCCCGGTAGGTTGAGAAATCAATCACGCCTTCCACAACACAGCTGCGATATAATAAATACAGCATTGGGACAACGGTAAAGATAACCAGTATGCTGATTGACAAGAAGATGACTAGCCATTTCGTATCTATTGATTTCAAACTAAGCGGTACAAACTTTGTTTGCAGTTGAGTTCGATTAATCAATATAACCCCCTAAAGGGGAGGGATCATCCCTCCCCTCTTTTTTATTTGTCCAAAACCGTGCTTCTAAAGGTCTCTTTAATTGTTTCATTTTCTTTTGCAAGTTTCCCCCAATCAGGTTTTAAGGCTGTGTTCATCAGGGATTTTAATGGCGGCGCTCCCTGTGGAGCTGCAATATCATCTCTGACGGAGTGCATCCAGCCCTTAACCATAACCTCCTGCCCGGCAGGAGATAAAAACCAATCTAGAACAGCCTTAGCTGCCTCTTGATTTTTACTTGTTGTAAACATGGCAATGGGACTCGGTATAACAATTGTCCCATCAGCAGGATAGACCACTTTCACCGGCTCACCTTTTGCAGCCATTTTCAGAATGTTTTCCTCCAAAATAATGACTGCAAGGTATTCACCGCGAATTAATTTATTTTGAATAGCCGAATTTCCTTCTTCTACTTTTAGCCCATTTTGTTTAAGTTCTTCGAAATAATTCCAGCCGTATTTATCGGCAAGAACGCCGGCAGTCACATAGGCGGTTCCCGATAATAGCGGGCTAGGCATCGCAATTTTTCCCTTCCATTTCGGATCAAGCAAGTCCTTAAAGGATTTAGGGGCATCAGCCTCGCTTACTTTTGCCGTATTATAGGCAATGATCATATTGGAAATACGTACGCCTGTCCAATATCCTTCAGCATCTTTATTAATTGTGATATTTTTACGGTTAGGAGCATCATATTGCTGCAACAGCTTCTGCTCTTTTAAGGTAAGATAATAGGATGGATCTGCAACCATAATTAAGTCAGCTTGTACTTTTTTTGCTTCAATTTCCCCGGCAATCTTGGCCATTACTTTTTCAGTTCCTGCTTGAAACCATTGAACTTCAAGATCAGGGAACTGTTTTTTTATGGATGGTTTCATTAATTCAATAATATCAGGATAAATGGAAGTATAGATCATTACCGTGCCTGTCGGCCCCTGTCCTTTGGGAGACTCAGTCGGCTTGCTGGTGCTGCCGCAGCCTGCTGCCAGTAAAACAATGAAAAATAGTGCCGTAATTAATCCCCATGCTATGCGTTTTTTTTTCACAAAACACCCTCCTAAAGAAGTATAATATAGCAATACGGAGTTCCTTCCACCTCCCGGCCCATTTATTCCTACGATATTATTCTAGCAAAAGCTAATCAGTCCTCCATAATCTTGTTAATATTCAGAAAAAACTATAAAATAAGAAAAATAACTCTTTAGGTATAGTACATAAATAAAGATAAGACTTTAATAAAGGAGCGCGTTTAATGTGCATAAAAAACTTCCCTGGCTAAAAAAAGCCGTTTTGATCTTAGGCAGTAAAACACTGCTTGCCGTAGATAAATCAATTCAAGCTTTGCTAACTAATGATATACAGGCAGCAACGGAAGTTCGTCAATTAGAACGGCTGGTTGATTCTATGTATCACGGAATTAATGAGTATTGCCTTGATACGCTTGCTTCGAGAGAATTCCCTCGCCATGAGGTAAATTTTATTGTCAGCAGTTTAAAAATTGCTATGGAATTAGAAAGAATTAGTGATTACGCCAATCAAATTGCAAAATTGGTACAAAAAAAGCTTTCCCAGCAAAATACGGAAAACTTAAAGACCATTATTACCACAACCTCTGCGATGAGAGATCAAACACTGGATATGTTAAAGCAATCGCTGCAAAGTTATGAAAAAATTGATATCGAGCTTGCAAAAGCAACGATTGAAAAAGATTCTTCTGTCGATAAAATGAATAAACTGCTTTTTCGCGAAATGCTTTGCCTTGGCTCCCTTCATCCCTGGGTACAAGAGGTTATTATGGATTATCACGTTGCGATCCGTTATATAGAAAGAGTAGCTGACCGAACTACCAATATCAGCGAGCTGGTATATTACATTGTTCAGGGGCATTCACTAAAATCTGTCCCCTATAGCGAGGAGATATGGAATGATAATTGATGATTTAACTACAGTCTACCGATTGATCATTGCTGTCGTATTAGGAGGAATCATTGGCTTTGAGCGGCAGCACCGGGGAAAAACGGCAGGCCTTAGAACGCATATACTGGTGTGCTTAGGCTCCTGCCTTGTTGCTATTTTATCTGTTAACCTATATGTCAGTGTTCAAGGTCAGACAAATGCGGATCCTGCCCGCCTGGCAGCGCAAGTTGTCAGTGGCATCGGCTTTCTCGGTGCAGGCGCCATTATGAAGGAAGGTCCAATGATCAGAGGCTTAACAACTGCTGCAAGCCTCTGGGTAGTAGCAAGTGTTGGGCTGGCAATCGGCGTAGGCGCTCTTACCGGCGCAATAACGACCAGTGTACTTGTCGTTATTGCTTTGGAAGTCCTTCCGCGAATTGATAAGCTCTACAATGATACTACGCCCTCACTTTATGATCTTCTAATCAAGTCGCACGATAAGCCTGGACAGATTGGCCATGTCGGTTCAATGCTGGGTACGCTCGGAGTCAATATTATACAAATTCACATCGAAGATTGTGAAGATAAAAAGATTCTCATTCCCCTTACTATCAAGCTGCCTGACAAATGCAAAATGGAGCAAGTTATCGCTGAGCTGACGGCAATCGAAGGCATCCTTTCAATTAAGCAGGAGAAACGAGAATAAGGTATAATAAACAAGGCATAAAGCGCCGACCGGCGCTTTATGCCTTGTATTTATCTCTTCTTTCTACGGCCGCTCATAAACTAGTTTACCGCCGAAGAAAGTCATGACGACTTTCGTTTTATCAATTTGGATCGGATCAATTGCCAATAGATTCTGATCAAGCACTACCAAATCGGCAAATTTACCGGCTTCTATCGAACCTGTCTCTTTTTCCATGAACAGCGCATAGGCACCATTAATGGTAAAGCTTTTAATCATCTGCTGTACGGTCGCCCGCTCTTGCTTGTTTAACAGATACCGTTCATCATCCATATGAGTGATATCTTCCACTCCATAAAAACTGCCGTTATCTATATTCCGGGTTACTCCAATCTCGATTGCCAGCAGGGGATTGGGTACACGTGTAGCCGGATAATCAGAAGAAGAGGCTACGATGATATCATGATCAAAAAAAGCTCTTAGCGGGAATTCCCTATTGGCACGGTCACCTAAGAATTGATAATCCACATTATGCCACCACTTAGGTCCTTTAAATTGCCAATAAGGCTGAACACTGGCAATTACCTCAAGTTCTTTAAATCTCAGTATATCCCTCTCATCTACAAGCTGCAGATGAGTGATAATATTGCGGTAATCTCCCTGAGGAAGCTGAGAGTGCACCGCTTCCAGAGCATCTAATACCTTCCGGGTAGAACCGTCACCCGTTGAATGGACATGAATCTGTAATCCCTTCGTATTCGCCTTGTAAAAAGCCTGCTCCAGCTTTGTTGTGTTCCACAAGAACTCTCCGTGATAATGAAGTCCTTTACCAGCTTTCTCCGTATAGGGTTCGAGTAAATGGCTTGTACCGCCTTCGATAACACCGTCAGTAAAAAATTTAGTAGAAATCACCTGTAAAAGCGGTGAAGTATATTGGCTGCGGATAGTCTGAATAGTAGTGATTTGCTCATCTACGTCATCTGACTGATTAACCGCCATTGCCCCCCGGACACGCAGTTGCAATTCTCCACGCTTCTCCATATCCTCAAAGGCATTGAATAGTATTTTAAAAAGCAAACTAGCCATACACAAAATACTAGTGATTCCAAAGCTATGCATTTTCTTCTGAAAGCCTGTTAATGCCTCCACGTATTGCTCCAGACTATAGGCGGGCAAGGGAACAAGCCACATGGCGCCTTCCTTTAATGTTCCCCATACTTCACCGCTGCTATCGTCTAACTCAATCACTCCGCCTACCGGCACTGCAATGCCTGGCGTTATGGAGCTATTCTGTAATGCTTTCGAATTAACCCAGAGGGTATGACCATCACTTGCCCTGATAATGATAGGAATTTCTGTTGTTATGGCATCAAGGTATTCTTTGCGTGGTCCCTTCGTTGCTTCCTTGCCGCTTAGCACATCCCATGACCAGCCCCTGCCATATATGGTAGAGGTTTTGGGATTACGGGCATAAAAAGCTTTTATAGCTTCAATATATCCTTCTAAAGTACTTATATTTGCCAATTGTACTTCATATAGCTCCAACAGAGATAAGCCCGGCGGATGAATATGCGTATCGATCAGTCCCGGTATTACCATTTTACCGCCTAAATCAACCATTTTGGTTTTTGGGCCGACATATTGCTGTGTTGCTATCTTACTGCCGGCAAAGAGTACGATATCTCCTTTTACGGCAATTGCCTCATGGATTGTATCCTGCTCATCTGCAGTATAGACCACTCCATTTGTTAATACGATATCTGCAAAAACCGCTTCCGCCACTACCCTCACCTGCCTACAATTCTTCTTATCAGCAATCATCCAGTCGATCTTAACTATACATTATAGTACAGTTTATAAACTGCCACAAGCAGTCTGCCTGGGGTATAAAAATCACCTGTTCAACCATACTAACTAGCAGTAAAGGTGGTGTTGGATTTGGAAGATCGGTTTGAACGCGGCTTTATTGCCGGTGTAAGCGGCGGAATTATCATGAACATCTGGTCATTTATATCCGGCTATATTCAGTTCACTGATTTACGTATGGTAGACTGGGCAGGAATAATGTTCTTTGGACATACGCCTCCCTTTACGCCGGTCGAAAGTGTAATCGCCTTTTTCCTGCAGTTAGGATTCTCCGGATTTCTTGGCGTGGTATTTGCCTATCTCATTCCTATGCTCACAAGCAAAAGCTTGCATTTTAAGGGTCTAGTATTCAGCTCTGCTGTTTGGTTTTTCATTTATGGAATTACTACCCTATTTCGGGTTCCAGGTCTAGTCCCTGCCCCCGCAGGAACCGTTGTTTCTAATCTGATATCGGCACTTCTGTTCGGCTTCGTTACATCGTATGTTTTGAAACAGTTTTATGCTCCAGCCCCATTCCCCATTGCAACTAAAATGACTGCCGTTCCAGCAATGAAACCGGTAAAGAAAAACGATGATCCAGCTAAACGGGATAAAAAATAAGGCAACATACAAACTTTAAAGGCAGGCTGCTTTAGCCTGCCTTTAAAGTTTGTATGTTAATTATTACCTAAAATCAACGCCAATATTGCGATTCCCCCGAGCGTTCGCATAACTTCCTCATGATGATCTTTCTCACGTTGCTGACGCTCTTTCCAGTCTTGTTCTCGCTCATTTTCCCGCCGTTCCATTTCGCGTTCATGCCGCTTGTTTTCTTCCTTTATGCGATGATCGCGATCCCGGTCATGGTCTCTATCCCACTGTTCATATCGCTGATGTTTATCATTATGCCGTGGAGATGCCTCGATTACAGATGCTCCCAGACCGACTTGCATAAGACCGATCATCGAAAAAATCACGATTTTTTTTGTAATACTTTTCATAAATAACCTCTCCCTTTTTTAAATTTGATTTATATCAGAAATGACTAGTTAGTCAACTATGTATATAGCAAAGTGTCCTAGCGCGATTACCCCCTTGTTGCGAAAACCATTTTATATTAACGAGGGAGCGCAGCCATCATTGCTGCAACTACGTCCGCCTCGCATTTGTTTGTTGTCATCTGATAAATTTATTATATATCCCATCTTTTAGAATTTTTTTAGAAAAACTTAGCATATTAGAAAAAACTTGGCTTGCACCAAGTCCTTTCGGACGTAGGTAAAAGCCTACGTTGTTCTGATGCACGCCAATTAGAAAGTTATCTTTTCTGATAAGATCAAAAAAAAACTGCCATCCAAATGGACAGGCAGTCACAAAAGATCATTTCTATATGATTTCCAAGGGATTGCGATCAACAAAGGCGTCTATATTGATAGATAGCGAGGTAGCCATAATGGTTCTCGTAACTTGTTGATCTACCGGAATGTCAAACCCACACTTTTTTGTGTCTACTAGTATTTTAAGTACTGCTCGCCTGCATCCTGCTCAATAGCAGCTTCCATCAATTCGCTCCACTTTAGATGGTTTGGATCTTCCCGGCTAAACTGCAAAAACAAATCAGCAACTGCTATGGCTGCCTTCTGCTCACTTATTGTTAATCCAGCTGCCAGCAACGCTGCAGCGTCCTTTCCTGCCTGTAATACCAGTTCTTGCCGCTTTGCCGGAAGTAAGCCAACAATGGCCGGCACAGTAAGTGCTAGTTCGAGCTGCTTGGACGTGAGTGTCATCAGAACCTCCTTAACCACCTTCATTGTTGGTAACTGCATAGTGACACTTCTATTTTAGCGCTGAATTATTAATTTTTGCTTTAGTTAAGCGGATTCATAAAAATAGACTGATAGGAGCTAAATTGCTTCCTGAATAAAATTCGCCATATCATACAAATAGTATATATAAGAATGAATAAAGCGGAGGACTAAAATGACTATACATAATCATACTCCCTTATGTTCCACCGAAGTTGGCAGTTTATGGACACAATATCAAAATGACAGCCTCGCGGTTTGTATTCTCAAGCATATGCTCCAAAATATTGAAGATACGGATATTAAAGAAGTTGTTCAATTCGCCCTTCAGGTTGCCGAAAACAATCTC
This sequence comes from Sporomusaceae bacterium UBA1887, assembly GCA_002337925.1. Classification (GTDB taxonomy): domain Bacteria; phylum Bacillota; class Negativicutes; order Sporomusales; family DSM-15969; genus Anaerospora. The sequence goes on along the minus strand of DDHB01000019.1, from coordinate 8,472 downwards.
ACCCAAATTACGTCTCTCCTGGCAGGCTCGCAGTTCCCAATTCCCAAAGGCTTTACCCAGGATGATATTAATCTCAATGCACCGAGAATTTTTTTGGATGCCTTTTATTTATACTATCTAAAGCATATGTCCCGCCTGGGTTTAGCAGCATATTCACTATCTTTGTCATTAGCGGCCCGAGGAGATATCCGGAACTTTTATCAAAACTGCCTTCATGCTTCAATCGAAATAGATAATAAGGTAACGTCTAGTATGTTATCGAAAGGAATTTATATCCGCGCTCCTTATATACCGCCTGATGACAAAATTGAATTTGTCAGTGACTCAAGCTATTTAGGAAGTATCTTCGGTAAGAAAAGACTGCTTAATGCTATTGAAATAGGTAATCTTTTTTCAAATCTGCAAGCAAATATTATCGGAGAAGTGTTAATGACCGCTTTTGCACAAGTAGTAACCTCTCAGGCCATAAGAGAATATCTGCTGCGCGGGAAAGAGATTGCAAACAAACATGTCCAGCTATTTTCCGCTTCCTTAAAAAGCAGCGATCTACCTGCCCCGAGCCAGCTTAATACAATGATCGCCCCTTCGACTACAGCTCCTTTTTCGGACAAGCTGATTCTTTTCCATGTGACCGTCATGATAGCTGCAGGTATCGGCAATTACGGACTTTCTATGTCGACTAGTCAGCGGATGGACTTAACAATCAATTATGCCCGCCTCTTGGCAGAAATAGGTCTTTATGCAGAGGACGGTGCCAATTTGATGATATCCCATAAATGGATGGAAGAACCACCTCAGGCGATTAACCGGAAAGAATTAGCACTTTCCTCCAAAAAATAAGCCAAATTTCCTGCCACCATTTTCCACAACCGTTAATGCATATTGCTCCCTCTGTCTGGTAAAACTGAAGTTGTACATTTCCTCCTCCATCCACCCACTTAACTGGCTTAATAGCCGGTTATTTTTTTACCATCGCAGATTAAGCATCACAAGGAGGTTCACTCATGCCCACTTATCGAGTTTTCGTCAATAAAAAAGCCACCGGAAGTTTTGTTACAGGAACCAAACCGGATGACGCATATATAAACGCTGCAAGCTCCGTCTCGCTTAGCGAAGATGATGACATCCAGCTTGCAGAAGTAAAGTCATCCTCTATGGAACAAGACCTATAAGGATTTCAACAATTAACGTAACATGTAGTCAATATTGTGCATACAATATCATAGCCCACCTCTCATTACTGTTGCCAGAGTGCCTGCAGCTATGCAGCCTCTGGTTTTTTTCTTCAATTTGCAACGGCGGCAGGACGTTCCCAGCAGTTAGGCCAGCTTTTCCCCTCATCGGGAACTGCTTTGTATAGTAGACAGTCGGAAGACGTAAGCTTTCCTCTTCACTGGACAAATTTATACCCCTATCACAAGCTGTCTAACTGGAAAACGGCTAGCCCAAAGCTACGTTACTAAGAAATAACCGCATCTACTGCCGCCTTTCAAACGAAGGCGGCTTTTTTGTTTTCCCGCCGCTGGTGCCGCCGCCTTCCTATTGCCTCCCGGTTAGTGAAGAGGCCTACCGTGGCCGCGTCCCCTGGCCGCTCCTTAGCTAGCAGTCCTCACTTCCCCTTGAATTTCAATTGCGGCCCACAGCTTGGATGGCAGCGTAGCGTAGTTTCATTTCCTTCCTCTTGGTAAAATTAAATGTTGCATAATACAACCTTTGTAGCATACAATACAACTAAGGAGGTGAACTCATTATGAACGACAACTCACAAATTAAAACATTACGCCATGACATGAGGCTTCTAGCCCGCAAAATGGAGCTTATGACCAAAGGCGAAGCTAGCTGTTGTGGTATCACCCTTACTCAATGCCACCTCCTGACGGAAATTGGCTGGGCAGGTGCGGCATCGCTCAATACCCTCTCCGAACGCCTGGGCGTTGATAAGAGTACCATGAGCCGCAATATCGATATTCTGGTCAATAGCAATTTAGTCAGCAGAACAACGGACCCAGACAACCGGCGGGCCGTCACCATCACCTTAACTGACGAAGGTCAAAAGCTCTTCGCACAAGTCGAAGCCAGCATGACGCAGTTCTACGAAACATTTTACAACGCCCTACCGGCTGACAAACGTAGTCAGATACTGGAAAGTCTGGAACTGTTGCTGACAGCCATCCCCGCCGGGCGCTGGTGCTAACCGGAAACGATACGTATTAAGGAGGCAAAACAATGGAACAGATTCGCGAAGAGGTAAGGAAAAAATATGCGGCCGCTATCACCGAAACCCAAAGCTGTTGCAGTGCTGATCGCTCCTGCAATCCGGTAACCGGTAACCTCTATCAGACTGCTGAACTGGATGGACTGCCAGCAGACCTAGTAGCTTCTTCTTTCGGTTGCGGCAATCCCACTATTCTGGCAACCCTTCATGCCGGTGAAACCGTACTCGACCTAGGAAGCGGCGCAGGCTTGGATGTGCTACTCTCCGCCAAGCGGGTTGGTTCCTACGGTAAAGCCTACGGCCTGGATATGACCGATGAAATGCTGGCAGTAGCCAGAGCTAACCAAAATCGTACTGGTATAAGCAACGCCGAATTTATTAAAGGCCATATTGAAGCCATTCCTCTGCCCGATCATTCCATTGACGTCATTGTCTCCAACTGCGTTATCAATCTTTCCGGCGACAAAGACCAAGTACTTGCCGAAGCATATCGGGTCTTAAAGCCCGGTGGCCGCCTAGCCGTATCCGACATCGTATTGACGCGGCCGTTGCCACCCAGCGTCCAACAAAGTCTATCCGCCTGGTCAGGTTGCGTCGCCGGAGCGTTAAGCGAAACGGATTACCGCCACAAACTCGAAACTGCTGGTTTTAACGATCTAGAAATAGTCACCACCCGCATCTATGATTTTACCGACGAGCGAGGCGCGCAATTCTTACCCGATCTGCAACCAGAGGACCGGCAGGCGCTCAACGGCTCACTAATTAGCGCCTTTATCCGGGCAAAAAAACCAGTTACTCCGTTAACTTCTGGTACTGACTTTATCTTACGCCCGGCTAAACCGGCTGATCTTACCGCCATCGAATGCCTGCTAGCTGCCAGTGGCCTCCCAACCGAAGGTGTTGCTGATCACTTACCTACCTTCTTTGTAGTCGACATGGGAGGTGTCGTTGGCGTCATCGGCCTAGAACTGGCCGGAAAGGACGCCCTCCTGCGTTCGTTGGCCGTGTCCGGCAGTCAACGTAAACAGGGCCTGGGTAGTGCATTATTTAATCATGCTGTTGACCAGGCCCGCCAGGTCGGAGCTACCACGGCCTATCTCTTAACCAACACGGCCGACCAATTTGTTGTCCGCTGGGGTTTTACCCCTATCAGCCGCGGCGAAATCCCGAATAGCCTGCTAACAGCCTCAACCCTATCCACGGCCTGCCCAGATAGTTGCGCCTGCTTACAAAAAATACTGTAACCCACTATAAGTAACCAGTTACTTTTTCCTTCTGACATCTCTGTCTTATCAATAATCAATGAATGGGAGCGATGAGTATATGAAAAAAATGCAAATATTTGAACCGGCCATGTGCTGCCCTACCGGCTTATGTGGCGTCGGTGTAGACCCTGAATTGCTCAGAATCTCTGCCGTACTCAATTCCTTAAAGAAAAACGGTGTTAAAGTTGACCGTTTTAACCTGACTGATGCTCCAATGGAATTTGTCAATAATCAAGCTATCAATCAGTTTATTAATACGCACGGTGTGGAACAACTTCCTGCTACCGTCGTTGAAGGTGAAATTGTCATCACCGGCCGCTATCCGACCAATAAGGATTTTATCGACATTCTCCAAATCTCAGCCGATGTCCTCGGAGAGGCCCCTGCTACAACCTGTGACAAACCGGAAGACGAAGGCGGCTGCGGTTGCGGCGACGGCAAATGCTGCTAATGCGGCATACCTTGTAAACAATCGGAGGTAAAGACCTATGGAACTGTTTAATCCCCAAGCCATCCCATTGACCAAATATCTGTTTTACACCGGCAAAGGCGGCGTGGGCAAGACATCAACAGCCTGCGCCACCGCCGTAACTTTAGCAGACAGCGGTAAACAGGTACTACTCATTAGCACCGACCCCGCTTCCAATCTGCAAGACGTATTTAGTACGGAGCTAACCGGACAAGGCGTTCCCATCGAGGCAGTTCCCGGCCTGGTGGTCGCCAACTTAGACCCTATCCAGGCGGCAGCCGAATATCGCGAAAGCGTCCTTGCCCCTTATCAGGGCAAACTCCCTGCGGCCGTGCTCGCCCATATGGCAGAACAGCTTTCGGGTTCCTGCACAGTTGAGATAGCTGCTTTCAACGAGTTCTCTCGCTTTATTACAGATGCAGCATTAGCACAGCAATACGATCACATCCTCTTTGATACCGCGCCGACCGGCCATACCTTGCGCATGCTGCAACTGCCCTCCGCCTGGAGCAACTTTATCAGTGAAAACACACACGGCGCATCCTGCCTAGGTCAGCTATCCGGCCTGGAAGGTAAAAAGGCCATGTATAAGCAAGCGGTAGAAACACTGGCCGATAGCCTCCAGACTACCCTCATCCTGGTATCCAGACCCGAAGTCTCCCCACTCAAAGAAGCGGCACGGGCCTCCCAGGAACTGGCCGAGCTTGGTGTTATTAATCAGACCATGGTGATTAACGGTGTATTAGCCGCCTATGACGATAGCATTTCGAAAAGCTTATACCGCAAACAACAAGAGGCGTTAGCCACCATGCCCCCGGCGTTAGTTGCCCTTACCACCTACCATATACCACTCAGGGCTTATAACATTACCGGTATCGACAACGTCCGAGCCTTCCTGACCCAAGACCATGCTACACTGCGTGACGAAGTCATTCAGTCCCAATCCATTCCGAAACTCAGCGACGTGATTGAAGACCTTTACCGCTCCAATAAAAAAGTAATCTTCACCATGGGCAAAGGCGGTGTCGGTAAAACCACCATGGCCGCAGCTATTGCCTTGGGCCTTGCTGCCAAGGGCCAAAAGGTCCACCTAACCACGACTGATCCGGCTGCCCACCTACAGTTCGTAATCAGCAAAAGTACGAATATTACTACAAGCCGTATTGACGAGCAAACCGAACTCAAAAAATACCAGGAGGAAATCCTGGCAAAAGCTCGTGAGACCATGTCTGCCGAAGACGTTGCTTATGTAGAGGAAGATTTACGCTCCCCCTGCACTCAAGAAATTGCGGTCTTTCGGGCCTTTGCACAGATTGTAGAAAAGGCAGAAGACGAAATCGTCGTCATTGATACCGCACCGACCGGTCACACCTTGCTGCTTTTAGATGCCACCCAAAGCTACCACAAGGAAATTGAGCGTACCCATGGAGACATCCCCGAAGAGGTGAAAAAACTGCTGCCCCGGCTGCGCAATGCCGCTGAAACTGAAGTCATCATTATTACCCTGGCCGAAGCCACGCCAGTATATGAAGCACTGCGCCTGGAGGAAGATTTAAAGCGTGCAGGCATTGCCACCAAGTGGTGGGTCATTAATGCCTCTCTCTACCGCACCGGAACGACTAACCGCCTGCTGGCAGCCAAGGCCAGTCATGAAATTGAATGGATTAACCAGGTCAACCAGCATGCTAACGGTCACTTTGCCGTCATTGCCTGGAGTGCTTCCGATATTAAAGATGAACTGCTGCTGACTTTGTAAATGCTAATATCACCGATTAAATAAACACACCGAACGCCGGGATAACCTCCCGGCGTTCGCTTGTATTTTCATTTAGGCGCGATCATCTTCATCTCTTTTAATTGTGAACTCTCTTGAATACTGACTATAGCCGCCTGACAAATTCAAAACCTGTTGGAAACTGTGATTTATTAAAATATTCTGCGTGGCGTTGCCAGTCACCCCTTTATTGCAATAGGTGACCGTCAGAGTCGCCGGATTAAGCGTAGCCAATTCCTCACGGATGCGTTCCTGCGGCAAATTGCGCGCTCCGGCTACATGACCAGCCTGATACTGCTTGTCTACGCGGGCATCGATCACTTGCACCGCTTCCCCTTGCTCCAGTTTTGTTTTAAGCTCGGCTGCCGTAATTAGGCCCCGTTGCCGCTCCAACGCATTTGTTAGCACCATACCAGCATACATAACCGGATCCTTAGTGGTGGCAAAAGGCGGCGCATAGGCCAAATCCAGATGGAACAAATCCTCGGCCTTCGTCCCGAAGGTAATAGCAGTTACCAATACGTCTAGCCGCTTGTCTACGCCAGCCTTTCCGATGACCTGCGCCCCCAGCACACTGCCGCTCACCCGGTCAGCCACCGCTTTCATGACCATTTCCTGCCCATGAAAATATTCTGGCTTGTCCGGCTTGATAATATGGCAAACTACGGCCTCATAACCTTCTCGCTTAGCCTCTTTCTCCGTCAATCCAGTCTGGCCTACTGCTAGGTCAAACACTTTAAAAATACCTGTGCCCAGACCGCCTCGAAAGGTTAAATTTCCACCGGACGCCTGATCACCGGCAATACGGCCCATCTTATTGGCCGTTGAGCCTAGCGGGCGATAAAAAGGTTTGCCAATAATGAGCGAGTAACTTTCCGCACAATCGCCGCAGGCATATATGTCCTCGATATTTGTCTCCATCCGCTCATTGACCTGTATAGCACCGGTAGGCCCTAACTCAACCCCCGCCCGGCAGGCCAACTCCACATTCGGTTGGACACCTGCCGCCAGAATAATCAAATCAGCTGCCAATTCCCGGCCGCTTTTTAGCACTACCTTGTTGACTAAAGGTGTTCCCTCCAGGTGTGTCACAGCCGCCTGAACAATAAGTTCAACACCTTGCTGCTGTAAATAGTCGGCCACATATACGGCCATATCTGCATCTAGCGCTGGCATGATATGCTCCGCTATTTCCACCACACTCACCCGGATACCGCGAGCCGTCAAAATCTCTGCCATTTCCAGACCGATAAATCCAGAACCGACCACCACCGCCGTCTCTGGCTTGGCTGCCAATACCTGCTGACGGATGCGGTCGGCGCTTACCACATTGCGCAAATGAAACACATTACCTTTGTCGCTGCCTGCAATCGGCGGACGCACGGCCTGCGCCCCAGTGGCGATAATCAGCTTGTCATAGCTATCGCTAAACTGCTGCCCGGTCGCCAAGTTCTCCACCATCAGCGTTTTGGCCCGAGAATCAATCGCCAGTACCTGGTGGCCAGTCAACACATCCACATTGTATTTTTGCTTGAAAAACTGCGCATTGCGTGGAACCAACTGTTCCCGTTCCTCAATATCCGTACCGATATAATAAGGCAAGCCACAGCCTGAGTAAGAAACATCCTGATCGGCATCAAAAATAGTAATTTGCGCTGCTTCGTCATTTCGTCTTGCTTTGGCGGCCGCCGAAGTTCCTGCAGCCACCCCACCAATAATGACAATTTTCATGTGTTGCACTCCCTATAAAAATAATAGTAGTCCCGCTCTTAAAAGGTCCAGGCAATAACTGGGCGTCTATATTTTATATTGTATGATACAACGGTTGTATTGAGCAATACAAATTTAACACAGGGCAAATGGGTCGGAGTATCACAATAACTATCAAGTATCCATTTTTTCCTGCTTTATCCGGACTGACAAAGAAGCAGCACGTTTGCAACGTACTGCTTCCTTACTACCAATCCAAATGACAACCAAGTCAAGCCCTCGAATATCTCCAATAGATGGAACTGCCAGTGTGTTGGCCCCAATCGCAGCTTGCAAACTCTTAATTGCAGTCGCCCTCGGACCTAGCCAAACATCAACATTTAACCGTTTTACGCTTGTCATCCTCTTTTCTACGGCTGGAACCCTTGGTCGGCGGTTCTGCTAATTGCTCTTCTCGTATACAAGTTGAGCTACGTTTCCAAACGATTAGGCCACTCTGCTGTTCACGTTACATACAGCACCTATATCCACTCTATACCACTGGAAAAACGCGAAGCATTAAAAGAGCTAGAAAAGCGTTTTAAAAAGTAAAAATGTTTTATGTTGTTTGATGTTGTGCAATGCGATTAAACTATGCTCAAATATCCAAAATTTAACCTATTGGACACAACTATGGACACTAGGTAACATAAAAAGCGCCCCCACAATACCTGTGGAGGCGCTAATTCATTGGTGACCCACGTAGGAATCGAACCTACAACCTACTGATTAAGAGTCAGTTGCTCTGCCAGTTGAGCTAGTGAGTCATATATGGCTGGGGAGGGAGGATTTGAACCCACGAATGCCTGAGTCAGAGTCAGGTGCCTTACCGCTTGGCGACGGGGCAAAACGTGTAACTATTTTCTCACTTTTCACACTGAAAAACAACTTGATTTTCAGTGTGGTGGCTATGGGTGGACTCGAACCACCGACCCCAGCATTATGAGTGCTGTGCTCTAACCGGCTGAGCTACATAGCCTTGGTGAGCCCGCTATTCTGC
>DDHB01000018.1 GCA_002337925.1 Sporomusaceae bacterium UBA1887 | reverse complement strand
CGTGGCGGAACGGCAGACGCGCTAGTCTCAGGAACTAGTGGGAGCAATCTCGTGGTGGTTCAAATCCACTCGGCCGCACCAAATGATGCAATAAAAGGAATTAGCCCAGGATTATGGGCTGATTCCTTTTTTGAGTTTTTAGATGTAATAGTAACTATTATGTATAATAAAGAGCTCAGACCGGTAATACTACAATATTGCACTTTTATTGTCCGGAAAAATATTTATTTTAAAAATAGGTTTTAGTAGGTCCTAGTAGTTTATAATAAAAAGGGTACTTAAATTATAGTCTTAACAAGGGGGTTCGTTCAGAGTTGGAAAAAAAGCATGCAGGTATTATAGGAATTGGATCTTATGTACCGGAAAAAGTAATTACAAACGGTGATTTAGAAAAAATAATAGATACATCTGATACCTGGATTGTGGAGCGTACCGGAATTCGGGAAAGACGTGTTGTTGGTGCAGAACAGGCAACATCAGATTTAGCCACTATAGCCGCTGAGCGGGCTTTGGCTGATGCCGGAGTCAGCGCTGAAGAGCTTGACTTGATTATTGTTGCGACTGTAACTCCTGACATGGTGTTTCCATCGGTTGCCTGTCTGGTTCAGAATAACTTGAAAGCTGTTAATGCGGCTGCTTTTGATCTCACGGCCGTATGCTCCGGTTTTATGTATGCTCTCGTGACCGGCAGCACATTTATTCAAACAGGAATGTATAAAAAGATTCTCATCATTGGGGCAGAAGCATTATCGACAATTACTGACTGGACAGACCGCAATACGGCTATCCTGTTTGGTGATGGAGCCGGCGCTGCTGTTTTGGCGGAGGTTCCTGAAGGATTTGGTGTTCTTGGAGTTCATCTAGGCGCTGAAGGTGCCGGCGGTGATTTGCTGAAAATGCCTGCCGGTGGATCCCGCCTTCCTGCAACTGCGGAAACGGTGGCGCAGCGTCTTCACTACACCCGTATGGATGGAAATGAAGTATTTAAATTTGCGGTTAAAGTTATGGGAGAGGCCGTAAAGCAGGCACTCGAAATGGCGAATTTGACAACCGCAGACATTGACTATCTGGTACCCCACCAGGCTAATATCCGGATTATCCAGTCTGCTGCCAAACGCGTTGGCATGCCGATGGATAAAGTCGTTGTCAATGTTGACAAATATGGCAATACTTCAGCAGCTTCCATACCAATTGCGCTTGATGAGGCTGTTAAAGACGGTAAGATCAAAAAAGGCGACACAATTGCCATGGTTGGTTTTGGCGGTGGGCTGACATGGGCAGCAAGTATTGTCAAGTGGTATAAGTAGTTAATATAAAGGACCTGCGTGGTATTTGGTGCTGCGCAGGTTTTTTTTACCGGCTTTGAAGTTTGTACGTAATTTATTATATAATAAAGGTATTGAAGTATGCGGGGTGGAGAAATGACGGCACCAATGTCTATGTATCATTCAATTGCATTAGATTTAGCACAGCGAATTATTAACGAAGAATTTCCGGTTGGCGCAAAGATTTCAGGCAGGACGCTATTGGCAGGTAATTATAATGTGTCTTCTGAAACAATTCGCAAAGCGGTTGCCCTGCTTAAAGATGGCAATGTCGTATCGGTAGCACAAGGCAAAGAAGTGGTGGTGCTGTCTGTGGAGCAGGCACTGCGCTTCATTGAGCATTCTAAAAACGTAGAGTCGGTATATTCGCTAAAACAGGAACTGGAATTGCTTCTGGAGAGAAAACACGAAATTGATGTGCGTCTTGAAGAGGTTTTTACTAATATCATTGGCTATTCTGACCGCCTCAGGAATCTGACTCCTTATAATCCGGTTGAAATCAGAGTTCCTGAATACTCTCATTTGCCGGGAAAAACGATTGCCGATGTTAAGCTGTGGCAGCGCACAGGCGCTACCTTAGTTGCAATCCGGCGGGGAACGGAAGTGATTATATCACCGGGACCTCTTGCTGATATTCAAGTAAATGACCGATTAGTAGTTGTCGGTAGTGCTGACGTAATTCAGCAGGTAACCCGCTTTATTCAGGCCATTGAGTAAGTTGAGGGCGCGGGTGAATAGCTTTTATTGACAGGGGACAGCATTGACAAAGCGGACATAAAGTGATAATATTAGTAATATAACTTCATATATGCGGTTGTGGCGGAACGGCAGACGCACCATCTTGAGGGGGTGGCGGAGAGATCCGTGTGAGTTCAAATCTCACCAACCGCACCATCATAGCAACTAAGGCTTCTAGGACAAAGTCAGAAGCTTTTTTTTAGTTTTATGAGGAGAGTAGTACGTTTTCCCCGTAGCCTGGGCAATCTAAACTAGCAGCGACGGAGGAGTTACAATGAGCATGGAAAGACCTGATGTTAAAACCTACAAATTGACACCGGAAGAAATTGAAAAACTACTATCCGCTAAATTTGGCACAAAAATTGAACCGGTCAATAATGCCAAGCTTGCAAAACAGCGGCAGCAGCGTGCACGGCGAGACGAAAATAAAACCGAATAGTTTTATGCGAAAACCTTCGATACCTTATCGGAGGTTTTCGTACTTATTTGTAAGAGAAATACCAAAAGCAGTGACACCGTTAGTCTTGGTTCGCAGCAATAATCAACTATAGTGATAGGGGGGGCGCCAGAGCGTTAGGGCATGATGGAGATGAGATGATAATGGACAGACAAATGGAAACGGGGCTGTTACGATTAACCGCCCAAATAGTGGAAAATACCATTGAAGCGTTGACATTAACAAAATATATGAGTCCTAGTCAGCGGGAAGCCGCAACAAGAGAAGCTACGGAGATTGTGCTTCTCACAATGCATAATACGGTACGTCTGCTTGATCAGGAAGAGGACAAGCCCACAGCTTTTGAGTGCCATAAATAAGTAAGGCCTGACACCGAGGCGCCCCTGTTAATCGATACGAGATTAATTCATGGGAGAATAGTTGAAGGACTTTTCCTAAGTTTGTAGAATTTTGATGTAAAAAAGCATGATTTGGTGATATAATGAATAAAAATTTTCAATTAGTGCAAACCCTGTTTATTATTGTCGTATTTTTTCTTACCGGCTGCGGCAATATCTCTAAGCAACCTGAGTCCTCAGAAGGGCCGAAAGGACAAACGTCTATTACAGTAAGAGACAAAGCTCCTGCAGCCTCTCTCTCGGTGCCTCGCGGAATTCCTGTACTCATGTATCACAGCATTGGCGATGAACGAGATAATGATGCCGTTATCTCCAAAGAAAGATTTGTCGAGCAAATGGATTTTTTATACAAAAACCATTACAATCCCATTACTTTGGATGAGCTAGCCGGCTATATCAGTGAAGGGAAAGCCTTGCCTGAAAAACCGGTTGTGCTTACTTTTGATGACGGCTACCGGGATACTTTTGATGTGGCTATGCCTATATTAAAACAATACAGATTTCCCAGCATGGTATTTATTCCTGCCGGGGAGGTCGGTACAAATTTAACATGGGAACAACTCAAGGAAATGAAGGCATCTGGAATGCAAGTCGGCTCGCATAGTTATTTTCATAGAGAGTTGGCAAAGCTTTCTCCAGCAGAGCAAGCTGAAGAAATTGCAAAATCCAAACAAGTACTTGATCGCAACCTAAATCAGGATACCCGTTGGTTTTGCTACCCGTATAGCAGTTATAACGACATTACGCTTAAGCTTCTGCGCGAAAAAGGGATGACGTTTGCGGTAACGACTAACGCTGGCTGGGCCAAAAAAGGTGATAATCCTTTAGTGTTGAATCGAGTCTGGATAGGCAATTCTGTGGATCTTAAGCATTTTGAAGAACGACTAACCAAAGAAGACTATTCTATACTTTAAAATAGTCCAAAAAACAAAGAAGAGGGCGAGCGATGACGAAACTAGCCATTGCCTCAAATATATACTTTCGCTTCATTATTATTAACCTAGTATTTTTAATGATTACGGCACCGTTTATCACTCTTTTCGGACCGTTTGATAACATTAAACGAAGTGTGGTAGGAGCTGTTCTAACTTCACGTCATCCACACTATATTACATGGATCTTCTCTGAAAAGGAAATTAAAGAGATTGTGGGAGAATTTAACCCGACTAACCAGCCTAAGCAGGACTTGTTTCAGTTTACAAAACGGGAAACGAGTTCGCTTCGACTAGTCAACATTAATGCTACCCGTTTTACTGGTTATATGCTTGAGATTCCTGACCCAACCCGCGTCAAGGCGGCTACTGCTCAGGATATACAAGAAAAAGGCGATACTACCAGTTCGATTGGAATTGCTAATAATGCAGTAGCTGCTATTAATGCCGGCGGGTTTTATGATCCAAATGGTACTGGCACGGGAAGGCTGCCATATGGAGTAATTATTAATGAGGGCAAATTCCTGATCGGCGGCGATATAAAAGAGCAGGTTCAGCTAATTGGAGTAACTAAGGCCGGTGTTTTAGTAGCCGGTAATTATACACCTAAAGAAATGCGGGAAATGAATGTAGCAGAAGGGGTTTCTTTTGGACCACCGCTTATTATTAATGGGAAAAAACTCATTAAGGATGGAGATGGTGATGGCGGCTGGGGCGTTGCGCCGCGGACCGCTATTGGTCAGCGTAAAGATGGAACGATTTTGCTTTTAGTCATTGACGGAAGGCAGCCAGGCTATTCGCTGGGGGCAACTCTATTGGATGTGCAAAATATTTTGTATGAGCAAGGTGCCTATGTGGCAGCTAATTTAGATGGTGGATCTAGCACTACACTGTATTACAATGGAAAAGTAGTGAATAAACCTTGCGATATGCTAGGTGAACGTATGATTCCCACCGCTTTTATCGTAAAATGATGAGGAGGGCAGCTAGTGAAATCAAGTTATAAACTGGCAATATGGCTGTTGGCAGGCCTTTTGTTTCAGGCAAGCTTTTATTTTTATCTGGATCGGGTATTGTTCGCCCCTGCTACCTCATTTCAAGTTAGTGCAGTCACAGAAGCACATGCAGTTGTAGACGGGAAAACCTATTACTCCCGAAATAAACACTATATGGCAGTTGTGAAAGATGAGTCTGTAGAAATCTATGGGACGTCACCAAAAGCATTGCTTCGTTCAATTCCCTTGAATAATCAAAAGGTATCGTATTTTAAATGGCTGGAAGATCGCGATTTGGCGCTTATGGCCGTTTATACTGATAATACTGCCAAAGATGCTACTAAAGTTGTCCTTACTCAAATTAATCCTCATTCTGATGGACATCAGTTATCTACTACGATTGACAAACTACCGACAGGCAGTAAAATTACAGATGTCGCTTATTCAACGGCCACTAACGTCATATACATGCAGGTTTTAGTTGCAAGCGGTCCTGAACAATATCGGATTTATCGTACCGATGCTAATCAGGATTTAAATCGGGTCTATCTTTCAGGAACCCGCATTGGCCGGATTGGAGTTCTCTTTGACCAGGACTCGCTCATTTATGATAATTTGGCAGAAGGCATTGTTTATGTACGTAATGGTGACGGGAGCTGGCGAGTTATTTCACCGTACGGTGCAAAATACAATCTGGTTGGCGTAGATGGCAAGAATAATATTTATCTGGCCAAAGTGAATGCTCAGGGTTTAGCGGAAACGGTGCTTAAAGGCAAGCTGAAAGTGGGGTTTGAGCTTGACCGGACATTGACGAAGCCGACAGATGTACGCTTTTTAACAATGGAGGCTGCTGAAGCAACGGTGAAGAAATAACAAAAGACTTGGAACAACTGTTCCAAGTCTTCTTTTATGCGGGTATGTGCAGGACATCTTTCTTTTCATGTTGAAACTTAGTATACAATCCATGGGAGGTGCCTAATGTCTAATCTGAGAGTGTACAGTATGATGATTTTAACAGCGCTGTTTTGGTCAGGTGCGTTTATTACCGGGAAATTTGCAGTACGTGAGTTCCCGCCTTTTGCACTCACATTTTTCCGCTTTTTATTTGCCCTGCCTTTTATTTTTACCATCCTATATTATAGGCGCCAAGAGCGCTGGCTTCCCAAGCGGGACGAATGGCTGCCTCTGTTATTACTTGGATTTGCGGGGACTTTCTTGTATCATAGCCTGTTTTTTGCGTGCCTCCAGTACACAACCGCAATTAACTCATCGCTGATTGGCTCAACAAATCCAATGGTGACAGCATTATTGGCAGCTATATTTTTAGGAGACAAGATTAATCGAGTACGACTGGCCGGCTTTTTATTGTCCTTTTTTGGTGTTTTTTTGGTCATCACTGGTGGTGACTGGCAAGTAATTCAGCATCTCAGTATAAATACGGGAGACATTTTAATGTTTGGTGCCGTCTGGAGCTGGGCTGGTTATTCCATTCTCAGCCGGAAGGTCATGCAAAGATATGACCTGTCTCCCTTGATGATTACCGCTTATACATTTCTGGTGTGTACAGTAGTGGCTATTCCTTTTGTTATCTGGGAGCAGCCGATGACGTACCTTCCCGATACTACCTTAGGGGGATGGCTGGCAGTTGGCTATATGGCTGTTTTTGCCTCTGTGATTGGATATCTTTTTCAGCTTATTGCCATCCAGGAAATTGGTGCGTCCCGGTCAGCGATTTTTATTAACCTGGTACCAGTTTTTACTATCGGCCAGGCGTGGTATTTTCTGCATGAGCCGGTTACAGTAGTAAAAATAGCTAGTGCCATTATTATCATTTCGGGAGTATACTTAGCAGTAAGGCCAGCTGATGCTAATCGGGATCAAAGACAAGCTCCTCACCATCACCTGGAATAAAGAGGTTTTTAATCTGCCGTTCCCTAGCTAAAGCTCGCAGCTCATTGCGAGTCAGCAGGCAATGGTTGAACGCTTCCATATGGACAGCGATTACTTTGGCCGCCGGAACATAACGGCACAGTGTAATTACGTCTTCGCTGTCCATGACGATTGGTCCTCCCGTCAGAAACTGGGCGGCACCGGTATTAATTACCACAATATGCGGGCGGTAGCGGTCAAGTGCGGCTTTCGTGTCGTTGCACCATATTGTATCGCCGGCAATATATAAGGAAGCCCCCTGATGCTCAAATACAAATCCTGAAACCGGTCCCATGTTCACCCCAATTGTACCTGTTCCATGCTGGCCGCTTGTTCGGCTAATCGTTATGCCATCCCAATGCAGGCTGCTAGCAATCGGGTGAGGCGTAGTAAAGGAGAAGCTGCGCAGCTTTTCCTCATCGCCAGGCTGACAAAACAAGGGGATAGTTTTAGGCAGAAGCTCCTTAGCACGTTCATCAAAGTGGTCGCGATGTAAATGGGTGACGCAGGCTGCATCGGCAGTAAGCAAATCGGAAAGCGGCATGGTCAGATCAAGCAGTGGATTTGGCTTTGGGTTGGGAGAATTGTCTACGGCGCTCATTGTCCCTGCTGAGCTCAGCATAGGATCAATAAGTATTCTTTTGGCTCCTAAAGTAACTAGCAGCGTTGCATGGCGAATTAAACGGATTTTCAAATCTTCCTGCCCCCTTATCATAGTCTTATCATAAGCATAGCCTATAGTGACTGTAATCTCTAATAGGCACGCAAGTCAAAAGCTGGCTGTCGCTTACGTCAGGAAAGGAAATGAACAATTATGCTTGATTATATCGATTATGAAATTATCGAATATCTAAAACGTAATGGAAGGGCTCAATGGAAAGAAATCGGCCGTCAGATTCATCTTACCGGACAAGCTGTTGCCGATCGGGTTCACCGGCTTGAGGATCTGGGGATTATTGAACGGTATACAGCTATTATGGATGAAAGTAAGCTAGGAAAACCGGTTATTGCTCTAATTACCATCTTTATGAAGACTACGCTTCATGATGAACTGCGGCAGTTTCTTAAGAGCCGGACAGAAGTAGAAGAAGTGCATCGTATCAGCGGAGAAGGCTGTTATTGGTTAAAGGCCTGCTTTCCTGCTAATTCAGATTTAACCAGCTTTTTAAATTTACTGCTGCGCTACGGAAATTACCGTGTAAACTTATCGATTGAAAAGCTGGAATAGAGATTATGTAAGAAGATATTCGGATGAAAGAGAACATATTTGTATATAGTAAATACTATCTGTATTAAAGGAGATTATAGTGACCGCCAAGCGTTTTTTAGTTATTCGGCTTAGCTCAATTGGGGATGTATTGCATTGTACTCCTGTTGTACGAGAATTGAAGCAAGCCTTTCCTGCTGCACATATAACATGGGTCGTTGGCCGGGGGGCGGCAGATTTGCTGGAAGCTAACCCTTACATCGATGAGGTCTATGTATGGCCGCGGGAAAAATGGGAAGATCATATGCGCCATGGCCGTTTTGCTGAGGCCTGGAAGCTGTGGCAACAGCTTCGTCTTGATTTGCGTGCCCGTAATTTTGATATTGCACTTGATGTGCATGGCCTTTTCTTAAGCGGCATGGTGGCACTAGCCAGTGGTGCTAAAAGGCGCATCGGCCTATCAAACACGCGAGAACTGAATAGCTTATTTATGACGGAAATAGCGCCTGCTCCAGAAAGCGAAAGCCATATGATTCAGCGGTATCTCAGCATACTGCAGCCTTTCGGCATTAAGCCTGGCAGTTACAATATGACGCTGGAATTAACGAAACCAGATATTGACTTCGCAGAGCAGTTTCTGGCCTCGGCAGGGATCAAGCCGCAGCAAAAGCTTGTTGCACTTATACCGGCAACAACATGGTCTGCCAAAAACTGGCCTCCCGAATATTTTGCTGAGCTTGCCGATGCACTAGCTCAGCATGCGAGAGTTATGCTGTGTGGTGGTCCGGCTGACCGCTGCCTGGCGCAACAAGTATTGCAGAAAACGAGCGCACCTGTTATTGATGCCGTAGGACATACAAATTTGCCTCAATTGGCTGCCTTACTGAAAAAATCTACCGTCGTTGTCACTGGTGATACAGGACCTTTGCATATGGCGATAGCTATGGGAATCCCTACTGTTAGCATCTTCGGACCCACTAATCCTAAGCGCTTTGGTCCGTTGGAACAAGGCCATTCTGTTTTGGAGGCAGAGCTAGGCTGCAGGACTTGTCATAAAATGAAGTGCCGCTTCAATCATCAGCAATGCATGAAGGATGTTCTGCCTCAGCAGGTAATACAAGCTATTAAGCCCTATCTGCACTAATTTAAGTAGGAGGTTTTTGTGAAGGTAGATTTACATATTCATACGACTGCATCAGATGGATCTTGGACGCCGGAGCAATTAGTCTCTCAAATACAGCAAGCTGGAATCTCTTTTTTTGCGGTCACCGACCATGATACTGTTGCTAATGTTACCGAAACTGAACAATTAGCAGCAACTGCAGGAATTGGCTTTTGTACAGGAGTGGAAATATCCACGACGCTAAAAAGGCAATCATTTCATATTTTAGGATATAAAATTAACTTGCAGACAGCAGCGTTGCAGCAATTACTAAAACATAATTATGAGTTAATGGAAGAAGCAGATCACGACAGTATTAAGAAACTAATTGCTGCAGGTATAAAGTTGGATTATCAGGAATATGTCGACTATCAGCATAATCCTGCCCGGGGAGGATGGAAATCCTTAAGCTTCTTGATTGATAAAGGCTTATGCACAGATGCGAAGGACTTTTTTGCTAATCTCTTTACGCCACTTGCAGGAATTACTTTCCCTGAGTTTCCATCGCCTGTCAAGGCGATAGAAACGATCCGCCAGGCGGGAGGAATTCCGGTGCTGGCTCATCCGGGCAGCGCTTTTCACGGCACTGAATTGGAAGAAACGTTAAATTATTTTGGCAAGGTTGATATCGCCGGTGTTGAGTGCTATCATCCCAGCCATAAAGCAGAAACGGTGCGTGCTGCTATAGCATGGAGCCGCCGTCACAACAAGCTGATTACCGGCGGTTCTGATTGCCATGGCGTGTTTTTGCCTGATCGCCGATTGGGTTATCCTGACATCCGGTTGAATGAACTCACATTAGAATCAATTTATCCGCAATAGATAGAAGAGACTCCCGGCTTTAAGCCGGGAGTCTTTTACTTCGCAGGTATTTTGTTATAACCTTTATTACCGTAGGGCTGTAGTTTGAGCAGCCACTGTTCTTCTAATTTGTTTAATATTTCTTTACAGTCGGGCGATTGAATATCAGCCGGCTTTAACTCTTCCAATATCTCAAAAGTAAAAGAAGTCTCACCGTAAGTCTGCCAGTCCTGCTGTAATTGGGAATTGCGATGACAGTTCATTTTCAATTGAAACCGGTTGCTGTTCACAGAGCCGTCTAAGTTAAGGCTGCTGCCGATTAGAAGTTTGCCGTTAGCAGTATTGCGTATTTGATAAATCCCGGTAGGACGCGGTGTTTCCTTATAGCGGGTTTTCAATTCTTTTTTTCTATCCATAAAAATACACTCCTTTATTATAACATGACCCAATACTGGGAGCCATCGGCAATGCGGTCCATGAACCCATACTCGATTAAATAACGCCGCAGCGTTACGTAGTCGGAATGGACTTTTTTTAGGATGGCATTGACCTCTTTTTCTGAATAGCGGCAGTTCGGATCAAACCGCTTGATAATATGCCGTAAAACAGCTACTTTGCGTTTTTCTTTACCAGGAAACTCACTTAATGGACCTGCTAAGCCTTCAGGAAAATAGGCACGTAAGATTTTTTCGTTGTCCTCTTCTGTCATAGCATATCGTTCATCAACCATAGTAGCGGTCTTATGAATGGTGATAAAGGAAGACTGCTGCGCAGGTTTGGCAGTTACCATTCCCATAATGGCTAAAAATACTTTTGCCTGCTTTTCTTTTTCTCTTAACGTAAAGCGGTGATTGCGGATAGTGGAAGTGCTGCCACTTCCTGTTTCCCGGACAATATCGGCATCAGTTCGGCCTTCGTAAAAGTGGGTAAGCAACGTTTTCTGATGATCCGTTAAACCGGTAAATTTTTTATCCAGGCTCAACAAGTAGGCAAATGTTGAAGAGTGTTCACGATAAATATGAAGCTGTATATATTTTTCAGCCTCATAATAGGTGGCTTCGTCAGCGTAAATAATACCTTTAATTGATTTGTGGCCGCAGATGAGGCACATATATTCCTGGCTGTGCTCGCAATATATATATCCTTGCTGCAATTCGGCAACAGAGGCATTCCAAAACAAATCAGATAGCTGTTTCATATCAAACCATCCTTATCTATGTTTATTTTATCTATAGACATATTACTATTTCGTCTATAAAATGTCAACAAACCAATAATTGGAGTAGCTTTGTAGTACAGTATTCTTTGTTAAATTTTCATGCGGCAAGAATTCCGAAAGGGATAATGGCTGGCAATAACAAATTATGTATATACGTATTTTGGAAATGAACGAATTCTTGCAAGGTGAGAAATGAGCAATAAGCAGGCTCCGTTGCTGATAGACCAGGTCAATATGGATGCAATCGATCATTATTGTAATAAAATTTATTTTCGCGATGAGTATACAGCCAGGCATGCTGAACATGTTGCTGAATTGATGGCCGGCCTTGCAGCTTATTTGGACTTTGCACCAGAGCAGATTAATTTAGCATACATGGTAGGCTTGATGCATGATGTAGGAAAAATTAATACTCCTGAGCATATCCTGAATAAGCCAGGCCGTCTGACTGATGAGGAATTGGCGGTTATGAAGCAGCATGCCCAGGATGGTGCTGAACTATTAGGAACCATAGCGGGTATGGAACCAATTGTGGAGATTATACGCCACCATCATGAGCGGTGGGATGGTAAAGGCTATCCCAAAGGGCTGAAGCAAGAGGATATTCCTCCATACAGCAGAATGTTGTCACTCTGTGATGCTTTTGATGCAATGACCAGCTTACGGTGTTATCGAAGCCCAATTTGTTTGAAGGCTTGTTTGATAGAAGTTACCAGTTGTGCCGGTGTTCAGTTTGATCCGGAGCTTTGCCGCCAATTTACGGAGTTTATTCGTGAACATTTTGGTTTTTATGAATAAGGAAATAAAGGATAAAGGGGTTTGTTTTATGACGAAATTAGATTTTATTTATCAGCGCCACAGCGTACGTAAATTTAAGGACCAGCCGGTTGCGGCTGAACACTTACAAGAAATGATCAAAGCAGCTACTTATGCTCCATCAGGGAAAAACCTGCAGAACTGGCATTTTGTTGTTGTTACTAACAAAGAAAAAATTGCTGCCATTGCCAACTTGGTAATGGCGAAGAATGAGAAACTGGCAGGATATATTAAGGATGATGCCAAGGCGAAGGCGTTACGGGCCATGGTACACTACCATACCGTTTTCAAGGCCGCGCCGGTATTGGTCCTCGTTTACGCCGGTCCTTACCCAACAGTGGCCGATGATTTATTAGCAGCAGGAGTAATGCCTGTCAACGAGGCTTTGGAGTATGCCAGGCCAAATCCGGCTGTACAGAATATTGCAGCGGCATTGGAGAATCTCCAGCTAGCTGCTGCCAATCTCGGCTACGGAACCTGCTGGATGACTGGACCTACCTACGCTGCACAGGAAATCAGCGAATATATAGGGTTTACCAAAGCTGGCTATTTTCTTGCTGCCATGTCACCATTAGGGGTACCTGACGAAGGTAAGTGGGCGTATCCGCCCCGTAAGCCGGTAGAAGAGATTTTGACAATTATTGAATAAACGTAAGGAACGCTTATTGCCTCTTCTGGCAGTAAGCGTTTTTTAAAATGCAAATCGTGTGCACTGGAACCGTCCCCATGCCAGGAAAAGTTAAGGTGCCGTAAAAAGAGGTTTAGTAAATTTATAGTTAAAAATTTTTATGTGATTTTACTCAAAAGAAGCAATAACCTCTTAGCCTTCTTTTTTGCGCAGCCAAGGTATTTTGCCGCATTGCAGTGGGTCAAAATTACCAGAAAATATCGTAAAAGCTCAAATGTCTGCATAAACATGCATAATCATTAATTAATGGCAATTATCTCTCGAAAAATCACTATTGCGCTTATTTGCGATAGCATATAAAATAAAGCGATGATAAAAATTAGTAGTGTATTTGAGGAAGGGATGATTGCATGACAGTACCTGTAACTTTGCTTGGCATTGGACAATGGCTTGGACAAACCCGGTTTGGTACTAACTTAGCTCCAGATGCATTGCGCAGTGCAGGTTTGTTAAAACGCCTGCAAGCGTTATCAATAGAGATAAACGACGCAGGAGATGTAGCAATTGCATCTAATGCTCATGAGGGGCATCAGTGTGAATCTTTTCGTAATGGCAGACTGATTGCTGCTGCCAGTGAAAAGATTGCAAAAAACGTATCAGAGATTATCGATAGTAAACGGATGCCGCTAATCATAGGCGGTGATCATAGTATTTCTGTTGGCACAATAGCAGGTATAGCACAACATTATGAAAACCTGGGTGTTATCTGGTATGATGCACACGGGGATATGAATACGACTGAAACAACGCCTAGCGGTAATATACATGGCATGCCGTTAGCTGCAAGTATGGGCTTAGGTCATCCTGCACTAGTCAATGCAGGTGGCTATGCCGGCAAGGTAAAAGCCGAAAATATTGTACTCATCGGAGTTCGTGACCTTGATGACGGTGAGCGTCAGCTAATTGAGCAAAAGCGTATTAAGGTGTTTACTGCTCAGGATGTAAAACGGCTCGGCATGAAGAATGTCATTTCAGAGACAATCGCTTATCTAAAGGAGCGCGTTGATGGCATTCATCTCAGTTTTGATCTTGATGGCATTGATCCGAAGGAAGCGCCGGGAGTGGGTACGCCTGTCCGGAGCGGAATCAGCTTTGCCGACAGCCTGCAGGCGCTAAAGCTGCTATTTGCATCGCGGTGTATTACTTCAGCTGAGTTTGTTGAGTTAAATCCATTATTAGACGAGGAAGAACAGACCGTTGCGGCAACCGTAGCACTAATCAGTGCGTTGTTCGGCGAAACGGTAATGCAGGCTTCGCAAAGTTTCATCAGCCAGATAGGGCAAGGTGCGGGTAATACAAGACGAAGCTGCTTGTTATAAATTGCTATGAAGTTTATAATAGTGGTAAAGTATAGCGAAGCAGGTGACAATCATGGCCAAATTAACCATTAAAAAGAATCTCAGTGATGCCGATATGTTTGTCGGACATAAAGAGGTTATTACTTTTGAGAATAGCCCAGTAGAAGAGGAAGCTGCTAAACCAGTTAAACCAGTTGCCAAAAAGCAGCAGCCTGATTTTCACAGCTCTTTTTTCACACCCGAATTACAGGAGAAAGTCGGGAAAGGTCTGCTAGAAATTAAAATGCAATTGTTTAAAGAAGGCATTGTTGATTTTGATATTAAAGTAAATCGCGAAGGCACAAAACTGATTCTTTCAGCTATTCCTGTCAAACCCGCAAAAACAGACCGGCAGCCCAAATAACAAAAACGGCATTGACATGAGGCTGTGGTCATGCCATAATAATATACAATTAAACAGGTACCTTTAAGACAGTCCTGCGAGGCTGGCAAGGGAACGGCTCTGGTGTGCATTTTGCATACTTATAACAAAAGCCAGAGGCTTTCTGCCAGGAAACTGCAGAAAGCCTTTTTTTGTTACCCTGGTGCCTGCAAATAACAAGGAGGAGAGAGGCAACATGGAAACAAGAACGACAGCAACAAACGAACCACAGCAATTATCAGGTGTAAATCAGCAGACAGAGGCGTATCGCTGGAAAATACTGGGAGCATCTGTGGCAGGGTATGCAATGGACGGATTGGATATGCTTATTCTGTCATTTGTTATGACTGCGGTAATGGGATCTTTTGGGCTTACGTTAGCGCAGGGTGGACTAGTAGCAACAGTTACACTTATCGGCGCGGTTATGGGTGGTTATTTATTTGGTATATTAGCGGATTACCAGGGGCGTGTTAAGGTCTTTTCGTGGACCATCCTGATTTTTTCTGTTTTTACCGGACTAACAGCTTTTGCAACCAGTTTTACAGAATTAAATATTTATCGATTCTTGGCGGGTCTGGGATTAGGCGGAGAGTTCGGTATTGGTATGACGCTAGTGACTGAGACCTGGCCGAAAGCTAAACGCGCACGGGCAACTGGCGCTGTGGCAGTAGGCTGGCAGCTAGGCGTGGTGTTAGCAGCCGTAGTAAGTGCTTATGTCCTTCCTAACTACGGCTGGCGGGCTGTATTTCTGGTAGGCGCTTTACCTGCTGTCTTTGCTGCGTGGTCCCGTTATGGTCTGGCAGAGCCTCAGATTTGGCTGGATAAGCAACAGCAGAAAAAAATGCTGCAGGAGAAAGTAAAGAGTGGACAGCCTCTTACTGAGCAAGAAACTGCAGCATATAAAACCAGCACGACCTTTCCTTTGTGGCATTTATTCGCTGACAGGAAAACTTCTACCACAACTTTTGGACTGACCGTGATGACAAGTGTCCAAAATACAGGCTATTACGGAATTATGATCTGGCTGCCGACCATTTTAATGCAAAAGCACGGACTTTCACTTAACAAGACCAGCTTGTGGATGATTGTTACTGTTATCGGCATGATTGCAGGAATCGGAGTTTTCGGTTATATAGCCGACAAGATCGGTCGCCGGCCTGCTTATATTTCCTTTCAATTAGCTTCGGCGGCAGCAGTGTGGGCCTATGCCAATCTGTCCGATCCGATGCATTTGCTGGTTGGTGGTGCCATTTTAGGCTTCTTCTGTAACGGAATGATGGCGGGATACGGTGCACTGCTATCAGAAAATTACAGTACGGAAGCACGTTCAACAGCAGAGAACTTTATCTTCAATACGGGACGGGCGGTAGGTGGCTTCGCCCCGCTTGCAATCGGAGCATTGGCTGCCCAGTACAGCTTAAGCGGTGCACTGGCATTGCTGGCTTTTATCTATGTGGCAGCAGCCGTTAATGTATATTTCCTGGTGCCTGAGACAAAAGATAAAGAACTGGTATAGGAGGAATAGATGATGATTACAGCGGATAAACGGCTAATTGTCGCTTTGGACGTTAATTCACTTGATAAAATGAAGCAACTGGTAAACGATCTGGGAGCAAGCGTGAACTTTTACAAAGTCGGTATGGAATTATTCTATAGTGCCGGTGAGCAGACGGTCGAATTTTTGCGCAGTGCAGATAAAGAAGTGTTTTTAGATCTGAAATTGCATGACATCCCCAATACTGTTGCCTGCAGCGTAGCAGCACTAACCCGGCTGGGGGCTTCCATTATCAGCCTTCATGCAGCGGGCGGGCGGTCGATGCTGGCGGCAGCCGCCAGGGCGGCTGCGGAAGCTGCCACCGTTAACGGCGTTCCCCGGCCTAAGCTGGTAGCAATTACCGCTTTAACCAGTCTTGATGAAGCCGAATGGCAAGAAATTGGCGGTCAGCTGCCTATTAGCGAGCAGGTGGTAAAGTTGGCTTGTCTGGCCCAGTCAGCAGGTATTGATGGCGTTGTGGCTTCTCCTCAAGAAGCACCACTTATTCGTAAAATGTGCGGTTCTGAATTTTTAGTAGTGACACCAGGCATTAGGCCCCAAGCGTCTGCAACTAATGATCAAAAGCGCATCGCCACGCCAGCTGATGCCATTCAGGCAGGCGCCAGCCAGTTAGTAGTAGGCCGGCCGATTACAGCTGCTGCGTCGCCTGTGCAGGCCGTTGAAGAAATCGTAAAGGAAATACGGGGGGAATCATAAATGACCGAAAATGATGTAAAACAATTACTAGTCGAAACTGGAGCTATTTTGGAAGGGCATTTTCTGTTAACCTCCGGTTTGCATAGCCCGATGTATGTAGAAAAATTTCAGGTTTTGCAGTATCCGGAGCATACGGCCAGGATGTGTGCAGCCTTAGCCGAGCAGTTTGCCGATGAACAGGTGGAATTGGTGATCGGGCCGGTAACCGGTGGTATTCTGCTTGCCCATGAAGTAGGCAAAAATTTAAAAACAAGGGCTATTTTTACGGAACGGGAAAATGGAAAAATGACCTTGCGGCGTGGTTTTGTTATTAAGCCTGGCGAGAGGGTGCTGATTGTGGAGGATATTGTTACGACAGGCGGCTCGGTCCAGGAAGTGCTTGAGGTAGTACGAGAGCACGGCGGAATTCCAGTCGGAGTTGGACTGCTGGTAGACCGGAGCGGCGGAACGGTCGATTTTGGTATACCGGCAAAATCACTGTTGCAATTGCAGGTGCAAACTTATCAGCAAGACGACTGTCCGCTATGCCAAAATCAAGTGCCGATGACAAAACGGGGCAGTAAGAATATAAAATAAAGGGGATAGGGGATTTCGAAGCAGTTGTGTCGAATTAATTGGCAAACCACAGAAAGCGAGCAGGGCCTATGAATTTCGTTGCAATTGACTTTGAAACAGCTAATCGTTATCGCTCCAGTGCCTGCAGTTTGGCTGCCGTTACAGTAGAAAATGGAAAAATAACGAGAACTGCTTATTCCCTCATCCGGCCGCCAGAGCTAAAGTTTGATTATTGGAATACCCGTATTCATGGAATCCGGGCTGAAGATGTAGCAGATAAACCTTCTTTTGCTGAATTATGGGAGAAAATCAGACCCCATTTAGAGGGAAAGATTGTGATTGCCCATAATGCCCCTTTTGATATCAGTGTGCTGCGTAGTGTAATAAAGGCGTATGATCTTCCGATGCCCCGTTTTCAGCATGCCTGTACGATTGATATGGCAAGACGAGTCTGGCCTGATCAGCCAAGTTATAAATTATCAGCGCTGGCAGATAATTTTGGGGTGTCCTTCGAGCATCACCATGCTTTGCATGATGCTAAAGTATGTGCATTTCTCGCTATTAAAGCGGCTGAGAATAGGCAGATTAATCATTTTACCGAGCTTTTAGAGACACTCAGTATTAAATTAAAAGAATTTTGAGAGCGCAGCTCTTGACAAAAATAACCATTATTGCCTACAATCATAATAGAGTAGTGAAATGACAAAGAGGTCGCTTCAGAAAATGAGGCGATCTCTTTTTTATAGTTGGGAGGAGCAAATTATGCTTTGGTTTGGCAGGAAAAAGGCGATTCAAAGACTGACTGACAGTACGGCTGAATACGCTGCAGGCAGAATGGCAGGCAAGCTGAAGTCAAGTGATTATCCTAGTGAGTTACAGCCATTAGTGACTAATATTGGGTTATTAGCGGATATGCTGCGCCAATTTACCCAGGACACCCAAGCCTCATCCGGTCAAGTTGCATCAGCAGTCAATCAGGTTAATGAAGCAATCACCAATGCAGGATTGTTAGCACAAGACATCCGTCATGAAGCTGCCCGTACCCGGGAACTGTCGACCGCTCTTACCCGGGAGGCACTAGCAGCTAATCAGCAAATCGGTGAGGTTATGGAGGCTGCCCAGTCTATTTCTTCAATTGCCGGAAGTATCTATCAGGATAGCGGAAAAACGAAACAGAGTGCTGAGCAGGGCTTTTTACAAGTCGGTGAGGTAGCCAATGCTATGTCAGACATTCAGCAGGCATCATCTGCTCTGGAAGAACGCATTCGTTCCTTGATGCAGGTTGCCCGCCAAATAGATGCTTTTTTAAACACGATTCAAGGTATTTCCTCTCAAACGAATTTGCTTGCCTTAAATGCCAGTATTGAAGCTGCCAGAGCAGGCGAACACGGACGCGGCTTTGCGGTAGTGGCACAGGAAATACAGAAGCTGTCTGATGCCAGTAACCAGGCTGCTAACTCGGCTAATGGTCTGCTGGTGCAAATTGATAAAGGGATCATGGAAGCTGCAACTGCCGCTGAGCAGGGGGCCGGATCGGTTGAACGCGGTATGCAAGCCATGACACAAGCCGAGAAAAGTTTAAAAGATATTGTTGCTGCTACCAGCCATGTAGAAGCTCAGCTGGCTGAAGAGAGTGCCGCCCGTCATAAACAATTACATGCAACCAGCGAGGCCACGCAAATGCTGGCAAGTATGACGGATCTTTGCGCACAGGCAGCTAAGCATATTGACAGCATGACAGCAGCGCTGGAGAATCAGGCTGAGCATTTTAATGAAACGCGTAATATGGGAAGAATTATGGCCGGTGTGGCCGATGACCTTGTAAAAACAACTGGTGCAATTATGCTGGTTGCCATGCAGGATAGCGAGCAGCAGGCATTAAAAGCAAAGATCAACCATCTGAAAGACATAATACTGAAAATGGTCAAAGACTCGCGTATTACTGATTTATCTATAAAAGGGCATGAACAAGCTCTGCGTGAATTATTGGATGCAGGTTATGGATTGGAGGCAGCCTGGACAAATCAGCCTGACGGTCACTTTATTGTTTCCTTGCCATCTGCGGGGATTGCCAATGCTTCTTCGCGAGAATGGTTTAGAGAAGCACTTAAAGGGAAACATTATATTTCTGAAGTCTATGTTTCTGCTATATCCCGGCAGCCTTGTATCACGCTGGCAGTGCCTATTCGTAATTACCAGGAAATAGTAATTGGTGTTCTTGGCATTGATATCCGTTTATAGCAGGATTTTAGAAATATTTGGTGAAACTAGAAAGAGGTAAGTCTTTCGGAGGTATAGTAACCATGAAATTTACGCGAGTAGATGCTACCATCAGTACAAATAAGTTAATTGAATCTAAAGAATTTTACATGGATCATTTTGGATTCCAGTTAGTTTATGAAAGCGACTGGTATATTGAATTAGTAGGTACGGAAATTCCTGCTGGTATTAGCTTTACCCTGCCTCAGCGGGAAGCGGGAGAATATTTTAACGGAAAAGGCTTAATCCTTTCTTTTGAAGTTGCTGACGTAGATTCCGAATATGCCCGCTTGAAGGCAGAAGGAGTACCTATTCTACAAGAAATGCAGAATAAACCATGGGGAGAGCGCAGTTTTGTTGTTGATGACCCCAATGGTGTTCACTTGTATATTTACAAATCGATTCCTGCTACACCTGAATACCAGGAAATCTATGAATCTTTTCAAAAGAAAGCATAAGAATAGTAAAAGGCAGATTGCATGTCGTTTAGACTGCAATCTGCCTTTTTTATTTATTCCTTAGTAATCAGCCGGACGGCGCGCTCATAGAAAATATAATCCCAGAACCATTTCCAAAAGACAAAAAGACGGTTGCGAAAGCCTGCCAGGCGGACAATATGGACGCCCGTCCATAACAGCCAGGCAATCAGGCCCTTTATCTTTAAACTGCCGATTTTAGCTACTGCTGAATTGCGGCCTATGGTGGCCATTGAGCCCAAGTCATGAAATATAAAAGGTTCACATTTATCATCCTGCAGAAGCCGCCAGATGTTAGAAGCCGCTGCAGAGCCCTGCTGGAGGGCCACAAGAGCATTCATCGGGAGCGGTTTGCCATTTTCCTCGCAATGAGCGGCATCACCAATAACAAATACTTCGGGATGCTCAGACAATTGAAGAGTTGGTGTTACAATTGCCCTGGCCAAGCTGCCCTGGTTTACGCCAAGCATGTCGATCAGTCCTGCAGCGCGTACGCCGGCAGCCCATATAAGGGTTTGAGCCGGAATGATTTCTCCGCCTTTTAAGGTAACCCGTTCCCCGTCAAAATCGGTAACCATTGCTCCAAAACGTACTTCCACATGCTTTTTCCATAGTGTCTCGGTAGTAAACTCCTGCAAGTCCTCAGGCACAGCAGGTAATAAATTCTGCCCTGCTTCCAGCAGAAGGATGCGCACTTCTTTGAAATTTAGGCGAGGATAGTCTTTTGTTAATACTTTATAAAATAGCTCCGACAAAGCCCCGGCGGATTCAACTCCGGTTGGTCCGCCGCCAACTACAACAAAGGTGAGCATAGCACGGCGCTTATCGGCATCGTTTTCCTGATTGGCCAATTCAAACCGCTCCAATACGTGGTTGCGAATGGATACGGCTTCTTCAATCGTCTTTAAGCCGAAACTGTGAGCTGCTACCGATCGCAGCCCGAAGAAATTATGAGTGCCGCCGGCAGCTATGATCAAATAATCATAGTGTAATTCGCCGGTTTTAGTCACAAGTCGCTGCTCGGTTAGCTTTACATCAATGACCTCGGTATTACGGAAATTCAGATTATCCTGCCCCCGCAATATGGCCCGAACGGGATGCGCGATATCCTCCGGTGATAGTCCTGCAGTTGCCACCTGATACAACAGGGGTTGAAACAAATGATAATTTTGTTTATCAATTAATGTTACCTGCACCGGGGCATTATCTAAATCCCGGGCAGCCTGGAGACCGGCAAAACCGGCACCGATGATAACAACATGGGGGTTTTCTTTCGCGTGTGTTTCCTTAGACACAAGTATCACCTCATAAAATGCCCTGAACGTTACACACGATTTCGCTAGCGGAGCTGAAGAATCCTGCTTAGCGGAAGACAACCTCATTATTGACAAAAGACTCAATTCGTACAAGTGATTCTACACGATAGCCTGCATCCAGTAATTTCTCTCTGCCTTGCTGGAAGCTTTTTTCAATAACAATGCCAATGCCGATTACTTCACTGCCTGCTTCACGGACGAGTGTAGCCATACCAAGAGCAGCTTCACCGCTGGCAAGAAAATCATCAACAATTAGGATACGTTCATTGTTGCCAAGAAATTTTTTCGAGATGGTAACATCATTGCTCTCTTTTTTAGTATAAGAATAGACTTGTGTGTGCAAAACATCGTCTGTCATTAAAATCGATTTTTTCTTGCGGGCAAAAACGACGGGGACTTTGAGATATAGTGCTGTCGTAAGTGCTACTGCAATACCGGAAGATTCAATTGTAACTACTTTAGTTATACCGTCGTCCTTAAAGCGCGCGGCAAACTCCTCACCAATCTGCATCATTAACTGGGGATCGAGCTGGTGGTTTAAAAAAGAATCCACTTTAAGTACGGCGTTATTTAATACAATGCCCTCTTTAGCAATACGCTGCTTTAATAATTCCATAATGCGTCCTCCATAACTTATTGTCGCTGTAATAGCTCAATGAATTTTTTTGCTGCCCGAGGAACGGGCAGATTGGCTGTAGTTACGATCCCTAACTGGCGGCTGGGAATTTCGGCTGTAACATCAACTACGAATAATTCTCCTGCCGCTAATTGGTTGCGTACATATTCTTTGGCAATAAAAGAAATTCCTAAACCGATTTTAACTAAATCTACTAATAAATCAATACTGCCTACTTCAAATTCCGGTACTAATTTAACTTTGTTCTTATGCAGCAGCTCTTCAAAATAGTCCCGTGTGACAGAGTTACGCTCTAACAAGAGCAGCGGATACGCTTCTAATTCGGCAAGCGATACTTTGCGTCCAGCAAGAGAAGCAAAAGCGGGGCCTGCTACAAATACATCCTGAATAGCTTGAAGGGAGGTTACCTGCAAATTTTTATTCCACTCATGACCTTCCCGGGGCAGATTGACAACACTTAGGTCAACAGCGCCTTTTTTTACCAAGTCAATACAGACCGGTGAGGTACGGTTTGATACTTTAATTTTGATTTCCGGATAAAGTTGGTTGAATTGCTGAAAATAGGGTAATAAATGATATTTGCAAATCGTGTCGCTTGCACCAATATGCATCTCACCTTGTTTTAAGGCTTGCAGTTCCTTAAGACTGCGTTCACCGGAACCAATTAGATTGAAAGCTTGTTCGATATGTTGAAATAGCAATTCACCTTCCTGCGAAAGGCGAACTTGTTTTGTACTGCGGATAAACAAGCGGCAGTGCAGGGTTTCTTCTAAAGATTTAATAGATTGGCTGACTGCTGACTGAGATATGCGCAATTCAATAGAAGCATCGGAAAAACTGAGATGTTTTGCTACATAATAAAAAACCTTATACAGTTCAAAGTTAGTCTCCATATTAGTTCTCCTAATCGGAATTTAAGTAACATTAACTTTACTAATAAGTATATTCTGGGTATAATGGGTTTGTCAAAAAGAAAATGTGGCATAGCCACGGAAAATCAAGAGGGGGATGCCAGTTTATGCCGCAAAAAGTGAGACGGATTCTGGTGGAAAAAAAACCGGGATTTGATGTGGAAGCGCAAAGTCTTTTTCGTGATTTACAACATAACCTTGGCATTACAGCCCTGGAGAATGTTCGCCTTATTCATCGCTATGATATAACAGGGATTAGCGATGATGTGTATAGCCAGGCTAAGCAAACCATATTCGCTGAACCACCGGTCGATTTTGTGTATGACCAGGCAATTGCCGTTAAGCCGGGTGACAAAGTTTTTGCTGTTGAATTTTTACCGGGCCAGTATGATCAGCGTGCCGACTCTGCTATGCAGTGCATTCAATTGCTTACGCAGGAACAGCCGCCAGTCATCCGCTCAGCCAAAATGATGATCTTACAGGGACCGCTGGATGAAGAGCAATTTAATGCAATTAAGAAATATTGCATCAATCCTGTTGAGGCGCGGGAAGCTGCATTGGAACTTCCTGCCACGCTTGATTTGGAATGGGAACGGCCGGAGGCGGTGAAAACGCTGGCAGGCTTTACTTCCTTACAGCAGGCCGAATTAAGCGCTTTGCGGGATGAGCTGGGGCTCGCTATGAGCGAGGCAGATTTAGTCTTTTGCCAACAGTATTTCAACAACGATGAAAAACGGGACCCGACGATTACGGAAATCCGGGTTATTGATACTTATTGGTCTGATCATTGCAGGCATACTACCTTTCATACAACGCTAACCGGTATTGAAATTCAGAAGGGGCGTTATACCATTCCGGTTGAACAAGCCTATCGGCAATACCAGGAAGCCCGCGAGTATGTTTACGGGCAGACAGATCGTGATATAAACTTGATGGATATTGCCACTATTGGCATGAAACAGCTGAAAAAGCAGGGACTGCTGTCCGACCTTGATCAATCGGAAGAAGTAAACGCTGCCAGCATTGTTGTTCCGGTTGATATAGATGGCCGTATGGAAGAGTGGTTGGTTATGTTTAAGAATGAAACACATAATCACCCTACGGAAATTGAACCCTTCGGCGGAGCCGCAACCTGCCTGGGGGGGGCAATTCGTGATCCTTTATCGGGCCGTTCCTATGTTTATCAGGCTATGCGCGTTACAGGAAGCGGCGATCCCCGGGCTAAGGTTGAAGATACTTTGCCGGGAAAACTGCCGCAGCGGAAAATAACTGTAGGCGCGGCTCAGGGCTATAGCTCTTATGGTAATCAAATTGGGTTAGCGACTGGCCAAGTTGCAGAAATATATGATGAGGGCTTTATTGCCAAACGCATGGAGATTGGCGCTGTTGTTGCTGCCGCTCCGCGGGATAATGTGAGACGGGAAAAGCCTATTCCCGGTGATGTAGTATTGTTGGTGGGTGGTAGAACCGGCAGAGATGGCTGCGGTGGAGCAACTGGATCTTCCAAGGAACATACTGTTGATTCATTAGCCTCCTGCGGAGCCGAAGTACAAAAAGGCAATGCGCCGACAGAACGCAAAATTCAGCGCCTGTTTCGTCAGCCCGAAGCAGCGCGGCTCATTAAGCGCTGCAATGACTTTGGGGCTGGCGGGGTCGCTGTAGCAATCGGTGAATTAACAGACGGGCTGGAAATATGCCTGGATGCTGTGCCCAAGAAGTACGAAGGACTTGACGGAACGGAATTGGCGATTTCCGAATCACAGGAACGGATGGCTGTTGTTGTGGCAGCCCAAGATGCAAGTCGCTTCAGTGCAATGGCTGATAAAGAAAATCTTGAAGTTACTATCGTTGCCACTGTAACGGATACAAATCGTTTGGTTATGCTTTGGCGCGAAGAGAGCATTGTTAATCTCAGCCGTGATTTTCTAAATACCAATGGTGTTAAGCAGAACGCTGAGGCCATGATTGCGGCTCCATCCGAAACAGAAAACTATTTTGCGATACAGGCGGTCGCTGGGACGACAGATCTGAAAACAGCCTGGCTGTCTAATTTGCGGGATCTTAATGTGTGTAGTCAAAAAGGACTGGTCGAGCGCTTTGACAGCACCATTGGTACTGGGACAATACTAATGCCATTTGGCGGTAAGTATCAATTGACCCCGGCAGAAGGAATGGCAGCAAAAATTCCGGTGTTAAGCGGTGAGACAACAACAGCCACAACGATGGCATTTGGTTATAATCCTCAGCTTGCTAAGTGGAGTCCTTTTCACGGTGCAGTTTATGCTATAGTGGAGTCGGTAGCGAAGTCTGCAGCAATGGGAGCAGATTACCGGCGTATCCGGCTAACTCTCCAAGAGTATTTCGAAAAACTAGGGACAGACCGTACCAAGTGGGGAAAACCGCTGAGCGCCTTACTAGGGGCTTTACATGCAGGGCAGCAGCTTGGGATAGCGCCTATTGGCGGTAAAGACAGCATGTCCGGTACGTTTATGGATTTGAACGTGCCACCAACGCTTGTTTCGTTCGCACTTGCTCCGGCTAAGGCTGATCATATTCTCTCTCCTGAATTTAAGCAAAGTGACAGTGTAGTCGTTCTCTTACCGCTGCAGCGGGATAAGGAAGAAATGCCCTGTTTTGCTACTTTACACAAAAATCTGGCAAAAGTCAGTCAACTGGCTGAGAGTGGTAACCTGCTGGCAGCCCAGACGGTTCGTATGGGCGGGATCGCGGCCGCCATTAGTAAAATGGCATTTGGCAATCAAATCGGCTTTAGCTTTAAAACTGAAATAGCAAGTCAAGCATTGTTTCAGCCTGAATATGGTTCATTTGTTCTGGAAATAGCTGGTGATGCCGATTTATCTTCGCTTTTGGGTGATGTTGATTATCGAGTCCTCGGACAAACTATCTCCAGACCGGTTATTGTCGTTGATGAACAGGAAATAGCATTAGAAGAAGCGATTGCTGCCTGGCAGCAGCCGCTGGAAGAAGTTTTTCCGGTAAATTGTCCTGCTACTATTCATCAACCGGATATGGCAGAATGGACGAAACGCAATACGCGCAAAACAACTATAAAATTTGCAAAACCACGAGTACTCATTCCGGTATTCCCAGGTACAAATTGTGAATATGACTCAGCCAAAGCTTTTTCCTTGGCAGGAGCAGAAGCTGAGCTGCTTGTTTTCCGTAATTTGACGGCAAGTTCTGTGCAACAGTCAATCGATGAATTAGCAAGGCGTATTGGCCAATGTCAGATACTCATGCTTCCCGGCGGCTTCAGCGCTGGTGACGAGCCTGAAGGTTCAGGTAAATTCATTGCTGCCGTTTTTCGTAATCCTCAGGTCAAAGAGGCAGTTACCGGCTTACTGGAGCAACGGGATGGCCTAATGCTGGGCATTTGTAATGGTTTCCAGGCACTTATCAAGCTTGGACTAGTACCTTACGGCAAAATTTGCGATATGACTGAAAAAAGTCCTACATTAACCTATAATGCAATCGGGCGGCATGTGTCCACTATCGTACAAACCAAAATAGTTTCCACCTTGTCCCCCTGGTTTGCTGCTATGTCAGTTGGTGACATTCACTCTATTCCTGTTTCTCACGGAGAAGGGCGTTTCACTGCCCCGCCGGAGATTATGGAGCAATTGATTTTGCAAGGGCAAGTTGCAGCTCAATATGTTGATTTTGAAGGGATGCCTACGTATACCAATAGCTTTAATCCCAATCAGTCGTTTTATTCCGTCGAGGCTTTGACCAGCCCTGATGGAAGGGTGCTGGGGAAAATGGCTCATTCTGAGCGCAGCGGCAATCATATTGCCAAGAATGTTCCAGGTAACAAGGACCAAGCATTATTTAAAGCTGGTGTCCGGTATTTCCAATAAAATAAGTTGCTTAACTAAATGGAAGCGTCGCCGGCAGGCGACGCTTTTTTTAGTCCGGTTTCATTAAATTTCGTCTGAACAATTCCGTAATGATAGAAAGAATGATAATATGTAAGCAACAGCAAGGCGGATTCAAGGGGTGAGATTTGGCATGGATGACAGGATAATTGCATTGCAGCAACGGGTTGCCGAGTTGGAAGAATTGCTAAAAGAGAAGCACCAGGCCAATATTGACCAAACAGCTGCTGAGTTTACTGATCATAAAGCTGCCCAGGAACAGCTTCATAAATTAATGGTAGCTGTCGAGCAGAGTACCTCCGGAGTTGTGATCACAGATGCGCAAGGTAATATAGAATATGTGAACCGGCAGTTTGTGGAAATGACGGGTTATTCCAGTTCGGAAGCAAAGGGGCAGAATCCGCGCATCTTAAAGTCTGGCGAACAAGAAGCTGAGGTATACCGCGAATTATGGGATACCATCATTTCCGGGCGCGAATGGCGCGGTGAATTCCATAATAAACGCAAAGATGGCAGTCTGTTCTGGGAGTCGGCAGCAATTTCTCCAATTCGTGATTCTTCCGGTATTATTACTAACTTTCTGGCAATTAAGGATGATATTACTGATTGGAAAAAAGCGCAGGACGAACTTCAGTTTGTTCATGCCCAAATGATTGAATTATTCAATTCGGCACCGGATGCTATGAGTGTGATTGACAGTCAGCATACCATCATTCTTGTGAATAATACCCTCGGCAAGCTGATGGCTATTAATAAAGAGGAAGCGCTTGGCCGCAAATGCTATGATTTTTTTCTGAATGATTTGTGTCATACTCCCCAGTGTCCTCTGGTGCGAATTATGGCTGGTAAAGAGCGGATTGAAGCAGACATAGAACTTAGAAATGGTCAGGACCGTAAAATTCCCTGTCTGTTTACCGCTATTCCCTATCGGCCGGCCGGTCAACTGATTGGTGTAATTGAAACTTTTAAAGATATGACGGAACGCAGGCGGGCAGAAGAAGCGATGCGTAAGGATTTTTTGCTAGGATCTAAAATTCAACGCGAATTTATTCCGCCGCCAGTGTCGAATGAGCAGATCACAATTCAGCCCATATACGAACCCTATAATCATGTTAGCGGTGACCTTTGCGATTATATTTGGGTAAAAGAAGGACACCTGTTCGGTTATGTCATTGATGTTATGGGACATGGGTTAGCTACTGCGCTGCAAACTACAGCCTTACGGGTACTGTTCCGGCAGGCGGCAGAGAAAGAAAACTCACTTAGCGAAAAAATGGACTGGATTAATCGTGTTGCGATATCCTATTTTGCTGAAGACTCTTTTGCGGGAGCAATTTGCTTTGAATTAGATTTTAATAATATGACATTAACCTATGTTGCAGCTGGTATTAATTTTTTCCTGGCAAGCAGTCGTGAATTGCAAGGCGTTGTAACAGTCCCCGGCTCTTTCCTGGGGATTACCGCAGATGCGGTTTTTGAAAGCTATACAGTTCCAATACGGTATGGTGATACGTATTATTTTGTTACTGACGGTATATTTGATCTAATGGATGACCAGGTGATTGCCAATGTTGGCAATTTTGACGCTACGATGAAAGCACTGCGGGCTAAGGCAACAAGTAGTAAGCGATGGGATGATGCAACAGCGCTGGGGTTAATGATCAAGGCAAAATCAAGCTGGCCAATTCGAATCAATATGCCCAACAAAGAACAGTTCTATAGCTCCCGCAGCCACATTCGGCGAGTACTCCAGCAGCTTTGCGGTGACAATGCAGGACTTTTGGAAGTTGCGGTTAATGAAGCTATTAACAATGCGGTTCATTCAGCTGAAAAAAGTGATGCTTTTTTCGTTCAAGTAAAATTAAATTATCTTGGACGGCGGCTGGTGGTTCGCGTCAAAGATAGCGGTGCCGGTTTTTGCGGCAATAAAGCCGTAGCGGAAATAGACCCAGTTAACTGTGACTTATTTTCAGACGTGTTTCTGAACGAATCAGGACGGGGGATTATGATTATGAAAACACTTTTGGACCGGGTAGTTTACAATCGCCAGGGAAATGAGATACTGCTTGTCAAACGAATCGGATCAAGAGGTTAATATGAATAAGGTGGTGCAGGCGATGTCTTCTATTCATGGTGTTTCACTTCCCACTAATGCCGTTTCTCAAACAGAAGAACCGGTAACCGGAACAAGTAAGGCAGAAACCGGGAGCGAACAGCCTGTTGCAAATAAGTTGCCTTCTACAGCCGCTAGTGATACAAGTGCAGTCGGTGAGGCAATACGCAGCACATTGCGTGAGCTCGCGCAGACGATGGATAAACGCAATCAATTGCTGCAGACATTACCAGCTAATATAAAGGAACAGGTGCAGGCGCTGCTTTTGCAGTCTGCCGCTTCACAAAACTTGTTATCACAAGGCTTGTTTGCTGCTGTTAACCTTCAAAAACAGACGGCTCAGCAATTGCTTGAAATGGCTTTTGCACTGGAAACGGCGGCTGAGCTTCCAGAGCTTACTGGAGAAAGCGCAACAATATTAGAAAGTGTGACGCAAAAATTAGGTACCGGTAATGCAAGTCAAATTGCCAAACAACTTGTAAGTCTCGCGCGTCAGTTAGTTGATCTGCCCATAGCCCCTAAGGCAGTAAGTACTTCTGGGCAATCGAGTGGATTGCCGAAGGATGGTAACACACAGACTTTGCCCAATGCGCAGGTAACGGCCGGTCAGATGGCTGGAGTGAAAAATGCAGTACCACTGCCTGGAATGACTAATCCATTCAATCCCGTTTTGTCGACGCAGCCAGGCACCACGGCGCCCGGCGAACTGGGCACAGCAGTACCCGGCCAACCAGGCACAGTAACGCCCGGTCAACCGGGCGCAGCAATGCCGGGCCAATCAGGCACAGTAACGCCCGGCCAACCGGGAACAGCAGCGCCAGGCCAATCAAGCACAGTAACACCCGGCCAGCCGGGAACAGCAGCACCGGGCCAATCAGTCACCACAGCGCCCGGCCAACCGGGAGCAGCAGCCCCCAGCCAGCCCGGTACAGCAACACCGGTGCGACCAGGCATGATAACGCCCGGACAAGCAGGCACAATCGTACCTGGTCAGTCAAGTACGTCCATTCCCGGTCAGTCAGGTGTAGCCGTGCCCCTAGAACAATCGGGTATGCCGGTGTCTGAACAGCCAGCCGGGGCAGTCTCCGGACAACCAGGTGTGGCGACATCGGGGCAGTCAGAATCAGGAAGGACATTTCCTAGTCAGCAAAATAAAGCAATAGTTGCTAACTGGCTTAATAGTGCTTCTATTCAGGCTGGTCAGCAGTCAGACGGGGCGGAGATGGTCACAATCAAGCAGCTGCTTGCTAATTTGGCAGCTGAAGTGCCAAAAGATCAAATGGCGAAACTGACAAAGTCAGTAGAATCTCTAATGCCTCAGATTTTAAAACAAGCTGCCGCCGAGCAGGGGCTGGCGGAGTTGCCCAACCTATGGGCACTGTTGAAAATGGTAGAGCTTGATCAGTGGAAGGCAATAGACCGCAATGAACGGGCTAAAGCAGGAGCTGCTTTAAGACGCCTGGCCCAGCTGTTTGCCAAGGAAGCGGTACCACAAGGCGAAAATCAAAATACCCATACAGTACTTAGTTATTCGCTGCCACTGTATTTTGGGGATAATCCTACTCCTTATCCCGCTTATATACATATCTATCATCAACGTGAACAAGAGGACCGGGGGCAAGGTGAATACGAGACCTGGCTGCGAATTGCGCTTGATACAGAGAACATT
Source organism: Sporomusaceae bacterium UBA1887 (assembly GCA_002337925.1). Lineage (GTDB taxonomy): Bacteria > Bacillota > Negativicutes > Sporomusales > DSM-15969 > Anaerospora. Next base: position 75,535 of record DDHB01000018.1, on the reverse strand, counting down.
GGCGTAGTGGATACCAGTTTTCGTCTCTATGATGGTGAAAAAGTAGATGTTCGTGTTGGACTGGGCGATTACCAAGCCGTACAATCCTTTACACAGTCCGTACCGGATATCCGTACTGCGCTGGCCGAATCGCCGCTTACCTTAAGCGTTTTGGCTGTCAGCAAACTAAAAGATGAGTGAATATTTTCAAAAGCAACAGCCTGGCACATGGTCAGGCTGTTGCTTTTGCCAGGCAGGATAATAACAGAAACCGGGGAAGAATATATAGAATGAGATTTGATCACTTGAGGAGGATGGATAATTTGCTGTTTGATACACACATGCATACCCGGTTCTCTACTGACTCTGATATGCTGCTGGAAGATGCACTGGTCAGAGCACGGCAATTGGGAATTGGCATCACTATAACAGAACATATGGATTTAGCATATCCCGGCGAACCGGCAGCCTTCACTTTTGATACAGATCAATATTTTGCGGCCTATAATTCCTATAGAAGCGAGTCGGTGCTGCTGGGAATTGAACTAGGGATGCGATGCGATTGCCTGGCAGATAACTGCAGGATTGCTCAAGCTAATTCTTTTGATTACATTATCGGCTCGATTCATGTAGTAGATAATGTGGATATTTACTGCAGTGAGTTCTATCATCAGCGCAGCAAACAAGAAGCGTATAATCTGTATTTTGATGCGATGATTGCATGCTTGCGTGAATATGACTTTATTCACTCATTAGGGCATATCGACTATATTTCCCGCTATGCTAAATATCAAGATACGGAGATCTATTATCGTGAATTTGCAGACCGTATCGATGAGGTACTGCGATTGGCAGCTACGCGAAATATTGCGCTGGAGATTAATACACGCCGTTTAGACAGCAAGGAGAGGATAGACATCATATTGCCTATTTACCGTCGATTTGCTGAATTAGGTGGTACTCTTGTCACAATTGGCTCTGATGCCCACCGGGAGAGCGAAGTAGGCCGGAGATTGAATGTTGGTATGGAAATAGCCAAGCATTGCGGTCTTACAGCAGTACGGTTCGTTAATGGAAGCCCGTTGGAAATTAAAGCATAGCGTTGACGGAAAAGAGGAATTTTGCCATTTATGGGGAAATATTCAATAACTTTGATTAATGCCAGGTGAAGGAGATAGTTGTGGTGTATAAATTTTGTCCTGCCTGTGGCGGCAAGCTACCTCAGGATGGTATTTGTAAGTTTTGCCCTCATTGCGGCCAAAGCTTACCGGTTCAAGATGAGTATGGCACACTTACTCAGCAGCCTGAGCCATCCCCCCCATTATGCAGTATCCCCACTTCAGTGTCTGAGGGGAAGCCCGCCTTTGTAAATAACCGCGAGCAGTTTAGTGTCGTATTAAAGTCGATACGCAATAAAGACAGGCTGGCCGGCAGGCTGAGTCAGGTGCTGAAACGAACGGCAATTGCTACCCGGATGGCAGTAGACTTGGCGCCGTGTCTGATTTTATACAAAAGCAAGGCTGAAGATGTTAAAAGCGCTGTAGCAATTTTTGAAGAGGAAGGCAGTGCTTATACAGTAATTAACGGTGATTTCGAAACCACAACTCCTGTAAAGCAGTTGATAGCTGGTTATCATCAACTGGACCGGGAATCACAGCTCTTATTGGAGGCGACACCAGCTGCTTTGTGGCTAGGTGAGGAGTTTCGGTTAATTATTCCTGATGTTGGATTGNNGAGGTCTTCTGGTTATAACCGGTAGAAATCTTTGCTTTATCGCAAGTCAGGCGGGTAAGAGCAGATGGAATATAACTCCTTACTCCCAGATTGCCGAAATCATTGAAAAACAAGATGGCAGCGGCGGCTTTGTGGAAGTAATTTACCGGGAGTTTGGCCGTGAGGATGCTTTTTTTATAGCTGATGAATTGCTTTTCCGGCAAGTTTGTGATGAACTGCGTAATGCGATAGAGCAAATCGCATCAGTTTGAATAACACGATACGCATAAGAGCCCTTGCCAATTACGGCAGGGGCCCTGTGTTTTTCAAATAACTGCTGACCGGTATTGCATGATTTGCGGGTTGATGGGAAATATTTTATTTTCGTTTATGGAAAACAAAATATTTTAGAAAAATAAAGGGAAAATATAATGACTATTGAATACTGCACTAAATAAGTAGTGTTTGCCAGTGGATTTAAAAGAGAGAAGGTGCATAGGTAGCAACAGACTAGTGACGGCTGCACTTGTGCGAAGGTTGTAGTTTTGTTGGTTGCATAGAGATACTTTGAAAATACGCTGTAAAATTGTACGGGCAAATCCTTGCCCGTGGTTGGTCAGTTATAGTAGAATAAAATAAGTAATGGTAGCAACCGGCGACCTCGCCCTAGGTGGGAGCGAGGTTGCCTTGTTTCTTCTAAAGGGGGTTTTCTTATTAATTTCAGGGATATCGAATTAAGCGATAAGCCGGTATTTGACCGCTACTTCCGGCAGCATCGCTATGATATATCAGAGTGTACATTTACGAATTTATTTATTTGGCGCAAGGGATATGGGATCAAGTGGGCCCATGAAGAGGATATCTTGTTTATCAAGGCAGGCGGCGAGGATATGCCGTTTATGCTGCAGCCTTTCGGTGCAGATGAAAGCAATCTTCCAAGGGTTTTGGACAAAATGGCTGAATGGTTTGCTCAAAACAATAAACCATTTGTGCTTAAGGGCATATCTGAAGAAATGGTAGAAATGCTGCAAAAGGTCCGCCCAGGCTATTATGAATTCCAAGAAGATAGAAATAACTTCGATTATGTTTATTTGAGACAGGATTTAAGCGAGCTGGCAGGCAGAAAGTTTAGCTCTAAGAAGAATCATATTAACTACTTTACAACTCATTATGCAGACTACCGTTATTTACCGATGACTGAAGAGCTTATCCCTGCGTGCTTAGCGAGTGCTCAGGAATGGTATGATAAACGGCCCGATGACCATACCGGTCTGGAACACGAAAAATTTGCACTGTCTGAAGCGATGGGAAACTTTAAGCAGTTAGGGTTTCAAGGCGGGATTATTGAGGTATACGGTAAAATTGAAGCATTTACCTGTGGTGAAGCGCTTAATGAAGATACTGCGGTTATCCATATCGAAAAAGGCAATACCGATATCCGGGGCTTGTATCAAATGATAAACCGGGAATTCTGCCGCCACGCCTGGTCAGATATGACATATATTAACAGGGAAGAGGATATGGGGATAGAGGGCTTGCGGCGGGCTAAGAAATCATATAACCCAATCAAACTAATGGCCAAATATGAAGTGACTCTGGCAAAATAGGGAGGGTGAATATGGAGTTTCGTATCGCCAGTGAACGGGGACGCAGCCAGATTGAGGATTTATGGGCCTATTGTTTTGAGCCTGCGGAACATCCTTTCTTTCAGTGGTATTTTACTAATTGTTTTCGCTCAGAAAATACACTGGTTGGCTTTGAAGATAACAGCTTAGCTGCCTGTGTTCATTTAAACCCGTATCAATTATTTTTGCGAGAGAGAACGATACCTGTTTCTTATATCGTTGGGCTTGCTACGAGCCCGGAGGCCAGACGCGGCGGTGTGGCCGGTCATTTGTTGAAGGCAGCACTCACAGAGATGCGGCGGCGCAAGCACTACTTCAATATTCTTATGCCGTCAAAGGCAGGCTTTTATTATCCGTTTGGTTGGGAGTTATGTTACCATCAGCTTAAATATACCATTCATCTGGAGGAGCTGAGAGGGTTAACTTCCAGTGAAGGCCGGTTTAGCATGATTACCTGCCCTGATCAGTGGGAAATGCTGCAAAGCGTATACGAAAAATTTATGGCAGGGCGCCATGGCTTCAGCATTCGGGGGGAACCCGAGTGGCGTAAGCTTATTGCCGCTCACCTGGCTGAGAAAGGCTATATCAGTGTGTTGGAGTGTGATGGACTAGCTGCTGCTTATCTGTTTTATCAACTCCGGGATGGCAAAATAGTTGTTGGTGATATGAGCTATAGCAGTGCTCAGGCACAAAGAAGTATTCTTAACTTTTTCTATAATCATCGCTCACAGGCAAGTACTGTTGAGTTTAATACTCCTTTTAATGATAATTTGCATCTGAGTCTACCTAACCCCAAAGAGGGAGTCGCAGTTTATCCATTTATGGCTGGGCGTGTCGTCGATGTAACCGAAGGGCTGCAGGCGCTGGGATATGCCCAGCAGATACAGGTAGAGGTGACAATTGCCGTAGTCGATCAATTGGCTGAGTGGAATAACGGTACGTTTGCCATTGCCGTAAAAAACGGGCAGGCAAAGGTGCGTATTACAGACAGCGAGACTGCTGATTTAGCCTGTACAATAGGCGCTCTTTCACAGTTGGTTTTTGGCCGGCTGAGCGCACAGGAGCTGATTGCCGGTGGGAAACTTACGGGCAAAGATGCTACTAAAATCGCATTGCTGGACCAGTTGTTTCCGAAGCGCGACAACTATATAAACGAATATTTCTAACACTTAACGAACAGGGGGCTTTTTTATGGGAAAACGTACAGTTATGATGCTGCTCTTCGTTGCAGCCGCGCTGCTATTAACAGCCTGTGGCGGTGCTCAGTCTGCTCCGCAGGCAAACCCGCCTGCCCAAAGCAGTACGCCGGCAGCAGATCAAGCAAAGCAGCCACCGGCGCAAGCTAACAGTATTGCTAAATTTGAAACCAATAAAGGTAACTTCACTGTAGAATTATTTGAAGACAAAACTCCCATTACCGCCAAAAACTTTATAGACCTGGCCAATAAAGGGTTTTATAATGGAACTCTCTTTCATCGTGTAATTGACAATTTTATGATTCAGGGCGGGGATCCGCAAGGCAACGGTACCGGTGGTCCAGGCTACACGATAGCTGATGAGTTTCATCCGTCCCTCAAGCATACCGGACCGGGACTGTTGTCCATGGCTAACCGGGGACCCAATACGGGCGGCTCACAGTTCTTTATCACTCTTGCTCCGACACCCTGGCTGGATAATAAGCACGCTATTTTTGGCAAGGTAATTGAAGGGCTCGATGTAGTACAAAAAATTGGTAAAGTAAAAACTGGTGCCAATGACAAGCCTGTTGAAGATGTGGTCGTTAAAAAGATAACAATCGAGAAGCGTTAAGTACGATGAGTTGTGCTTTCACCTATATTGTAGAATGTGCCGACGGCAGCCTTTATACTGGATGGACAACAAACCTTGAACAACGGGTGGCAGTTCATAATGCCGGAAAAGGTGCCCGTTACACCCGCAGCCGATTGCCGGTAAAGCTGGTGTGGTGGGAAGAGCAGCAAGGAAAAGAAGCGGCCCAAAGCAGGGAAGCCCGTATTAAGCTTCTCAGCCGGCAGGAAAAATTGATTTTAATTGGCCAATAATAGAAAGGCAGTCTGCACCGGCAGACTGCCTTTTTTATTCATTAAAAATCAGATTATTGCTTTTTGGTAATTGCAGGGAAATCTCTGTAAGACGAGAAGGTAGTAATAGTAACAACCCCATAGAAAGCTGTATATTCAGATGAAAAACCGGCAAATTAGTAATACGTCTGCTAATCCAATAAAAGTCGCCCCGGCGGCAAAAGAGGCAGGAGGTAAACAATGAAAACAGTTAAACTTGCTTATGGAAAATCAAGCTTAGAGGTGGCTGTTCCTGATCAGGCAGTCGTAATTGAGCCCCGTCACTTGACAGCAATGCCTGATGAAAAGGCTGCGGTTTTGGCTGCATTGAGACAGCCTATCGGAACGGCGCCGCTAAAAGAGCTGGTAAAAAGCGATCAGACAGTCGTAATTGTTATTTCTGATATTACCCGTCCTACACCTAATCACAAGCTGGTGCCCTGGCTGCTGGAAGAGTTGGCTCACGTGCCCCAAAAGAATATTACAATCATTAATGGACTGGGCAGCCACAGAGCCAATACAAAGGAAGAACTCGTCCAAATGCTGGGCCGTGAAGTAGTGGACACTATCCGGGTTATCAACCATGATGCCTTTTCCAAGGAGCAATTAATAAAAGTTGGAACTAACATTCATGGGTCAAATGTGTTCTTTCATAAAGAATATGTCAAAGCTGATTTTAAAATTGTAACCGGCTTTATTGAACCGCACTTTTTTGCAGGATTTTCAGGCGGTCCCAAAGGGATTTGTCCAGGGATTGCAGGAATTGAAACGATTCTCGACTTTCATAATGCCAAAATGATCGGTCATCCATTGAGTACCTGGGGAATTATAGAGGGCAATATTCTTCAGGGAGCTGCCACTGAGAATTGCTTAATGGCCAAGCCGGATTTTATGCTTAATGTAACACTCAATGGTGATAAGGGGATTACTGGAGTGTTTGCAGGAGATGTAATTGAGGCTCATCGCCAGGGTTGCAGCTTTGTAAAGGACCATGCCATGTATGAGGTCGATGCGCCGTTTGATATCGTAATTACAACAAATTCGGGCTATCCTTTAGACCAGAACTTATATCAGACGGTAAAAGGGATGAGTGCCGCTGCACAGATTGTCAAACAGGATGGTGCTATCATTGCTGTTTCCGAGTGTTCAGACGGGCTGCCCGATCACGGCAACTATGCAAAAATTCTAAGGATGCGCGAAACACCGGAAGAGTTGCTGGAAATGATTAATGATGAAAAGTTCTCTATGTTTGACCAATGGGAAGCACAGGTTCAGGCTATCATTCAGCTTAAAGCAGATTGCTATCTGTACTCTTCTTTAGAAGAAGAAACTGTCCGTCAGGCTAAACTAAAACCGGTAAAAGATGTAGAGTCTACACTTAACCAATTAATGAATGCTCATGGCGACAATGTAAGAATAGCAGTGCTGCCATTAGGCCCTTTAACAATACCTTATGTCAAATAAGCAATACTAAATAAAACAAGCGGCCCTGTTTAATGCTTAAGCAGGTTCCGCTTGTTTTTCTTCTGTTTTTTTACTGTACACTCTAAGAAAGGCTTCAACTACCAAAGGATCAAACTGGCTGCCGGAACAGCGGCGGATTTCCTCCACTGCTTCTTCATGGGAACGGCCTTTGCGATAAGGACGGTCAGAGACGATTGCCTGATAGCAGTCGGCTACGGCAATAATACGCGACCCTAAGGGAATGCCGGCTCCTGCCAGATTATCCGGATATCCTGCACCGTCCCAGCGAGCGTGATGATGGCGAATCATCGTAGCAATTTCGGTTGGTGAAGGAATACTGGCAATGATTTTTGCACCTATTGAAGGATGAAGCTTGATGAGATCATATTCATCGGAAGTTAGCTTATCAGGCTTGTTGAGTACCTGATCGGGAATGCCGATTTTGCCTACGTCATGTAAAATAGAAGCTACATTCAGCTTGAATAACTCTTCCTGTGACAACTTTAGTTCTCGAGCTACGTCCATGCTGATTGTTGCCACTTCGGACGAGTGTCCAAAAGTATAGTTGTCTTTTGCTTCCAACGCATTGGTTAACGCCTCAATAGCCGGAATAAGCATGAATTCCCGCTCGTAGTTTTCGGTAAGCGAGAGATTGTGCATTCGGACAGCCAAGCGGGTAATGTCATCATTGCTTTTGGGGGCAATACTATTTTTAGCCAATTGATCGACATGTTTGTTAAAGTGGACTGCCAGGAAATAAGCAATTATACCGATGAGCAGCATGCCTGCTGATAAGGTTAGCAGCGGCCAGTGGGGGACTAAATAAAAACTTCCGGCAGCGAGGAGAACTGTTATCAGCGCCAAACCTTCAAAGGCCAAAAACAGCTTAAGTTGCAGCGATAAAGCGAGACGAAGATTGAGCATATTTAGCCTCCACCATGTATTGTAGAGTGTATTCGCTTTACGCCAGGCTATTCCTGCCAAATTAAGGCTGAAGGTACGGGTTTTTTATGCTTTTGTGACGATGCTCCTTGTTTTTAAGGAAGATGTTACGTCAATTTATAATTTGTTAACTTAACCAATCGTTTTGTGCATAAATAGCGAGTATTGTTTTCATACTATAAGTAAGGTAGGAGGTAATTATATGCGCAACAAATCACAATCAACAATCGCAATTATCGTTGTTTTAGTCGTAGCAATTGCAGCGGGAGCATACTTACTACTGCGCTCTCCTGCCCCAAAACCGATGCCGGCTCCTAGTCCTGCGCCGACAGAGCCGCAGCAGCAAGCACCGGCGCAGCCTGAACCAATTGCAGGTGTGCCACAGTTCAATAAAAGTAAATACACAAGTGAGCCTACAATTAAAGTATGGCGTGCAGATAAGGGCGTTATTGAGTCAATGAAACTGGAAACCTATGTGGAAGGTGTCATTGCGCAGGAAATGCAGCCCGATTGGCCGCTAGAGGCTCTCAGAGCCCAGGCGGTTGCCTCACGGACGCTGACGATGAGTGCCATTGAAGCGGGAACGATTCGTCGGTTGCATAATGCTGATGTCAGCACCTCCAAAGAAGAACTGCAAGCCTTCGCACCGCAAAAGGTCAACGATACGGTTAGAGAAGCGGTACGTTCCACTAGAGGGCAAATCTTATTGTACGCTGGTGGATTGGTGAATTCTATTTATAGCTCTCATAATGGACAAATCGCTGCAACAAAAGAAGAAAGCTTTCCTAAAGAAATTGAACATGCCACACCTTATTTTCAGCCGGTCACGGACAATAGCAATCAGTATGCTCCGGCCAATATTTCTTCATGGTCAGTCAAAATTCCCGGATCTGAAGTTGCCCGTGCCGTAGGCTATAGTGGCAAGCCTGGTGATATAACCATTCTCCAGAAAGGTCCCTCAGGAAGGATACTTTATATTGGTGCCGGCAATAAAAAGGTATATGGTTCTGAGTTCCGCAAAGCAGTGGGATATGACCGGCTGAAGTCAACTTTAATTACGGAAATGACATATGACGGCTCCAATTTTACCTTTAAGGGTCTTGGCTGGGGCAATGGTGTAGGTATGTCCCAATGGGGTGCTTATGCTTATGCTAAAAATGGTGCTAAAGCTGAAGAGATTCTAAAGCATTATTATGTGGGTGCTGATACTGTTAAACTATGGCAATAAAGGTGCTCCACATCCGGTTACAAAAAAAGCATTCAGCAATGAATGCTTTTTTACTGGCGTTAGGAGGTTGGAAGGACAATGGACCAGCAGGTATTATATCCGCCCCATCATTATCTTTATCAGGCTGGAGGCAACCCGGCAGTGGAATTGCTGCGTCAGGTTGTTGTCAATAATCAACTCGAACTGATAAACATCCGCAATACTCCTTTCCGTAAGAGTGTAGAAGCGGAGAAGGTGATTGCCAGTGATATGAAAGAACTGGGATTTTTGCATTCTGTTACTAATCGTAAACATAGCTCGCTTTTTAAGGCAGGCTTAAATTTTGAAGTAGATTTCTTTCATCCTCAACATCAAATTGCAGTGGAAGTAGAAAAAGGTGAAATTAATAATATCTGGAAAAACATTTGTAAGTTTGCCGAATCACCAGTCATTCGACACGGTGTATTATTAGTGCCAGTCATTCGGCAAGGGCAGCAGGTGCAGAGCGAGTTTTATAAAAATACCATTAAAAGACTGTGCCACATCGAAAAGGTATTTAGTCTAATTGACAGTTTATTGCTCATTGGGTATTAAGGGAGATGCAATTTTTCTGCGGTTATGCATATAGTAGAACAGAGAGGCATTGTATTGGCAGGGCTTCTCTTAAGAGGCGCCGTTCCCAGGCGAACGGGGAACGGCGCTACGGCATTTTGACATACAAAAACAGAAAAAAGTACTGTCGGCAGCCAGTTAAGAGCAAGCGTCTCACTGGCTGCTTTATTCTATTGGTAATAAGCAGAGAAGACTGCCAGATTTTTTTTATGGATTTTATTTAAAATGACCTTTATTAAGAGCTAGTAAATAGGCTATAATATGATATTGAGTTATTAATTGACAGAGGTGGCAGAAATGACTAATGTAATTGTCACCGTCATCGGCAGTCAGCGGGATGGGGCAGGCGATGAGCAGAGTATTGAATTGATCACTACCGGCCGGCATTATCAGAGGAACGGTGTTGATTATATTACATATGATGAAAGTAAGCTCACCGGGTTGGAAGGAACTACTACTTTACTGAAGCTTTATGACGGCTATGTTGTTCTTGTGAGAATGGGAAATATTGAACAGCGTCAAGAATTCCGCAAAGGCGAGCGCAGCACCTGCACATATATAACGCCATATGGCGCGATGGAAATGAGTGTGGCCACCAGTGCTGTAACCGTTGCTTTTACTAATGGCAGCGGCAGCATTACAATTGCTTATGAACTAGAAATAGAAGGTCGTTGGCAGAGTTCCAATCAGCTTGCCATAACGATACGGGAGGAAAAAGAGACAAATGGACATTAAACAACTGCTTCACGAAAGTATTTTGGCAGCAGCGAATCAAGCGATAGCGGATGGAGTTATTTCAGCAGCGCAATTACCGGCTGTTGTTTTGGAAGTGCCGCCACAGAAAGAGTTTGGCGATTATGCCACGAATTTTGCCATGCAGACTGCTCGGGCTGCAAAAGCGAATCCCCGTGTTATCGCACAGGCATTAGTTGAACGGATGAAAGCGTCCTGGCTGGAAAAATGTGAGATCGCCGGTCCCGGATTTATTAATTTTTATTTAAAGCCCGACTGGATGTATGAAATGCTGGGACAGATTTTGGCTGCGGGAGAAAACTATGGATGTTCTTCTGCCGGCAAAGGCGAGCGCATTCAGGTAGAGTACGTCAGTGCAAATCCTACCGGTCCGCTCCATGTGGGCCATGGCCGGGGAGCTGCTTTTGGCAGTGCATTGGTCAACCTGCTGCGGGCTGCCGGCTATGACGTTCAGGCTGAATTTTATATTAATGATGCAGGCAATCAAATTGATAATTTGGCGGCTTCTGTCAACGCCCGTTATCTGGAACTATTGGAGCAGCCTGTTGAGTTTCCTGAAGATGGCTATCATGGAAAAGATATTATCCAAACAGCAAAACGAATTGTGGAGCAAGAAGGCTCCCGTTACCTGCTGGTGCCCTTAGAAGAGCGTCTGGCTGTTTTCAAAGAGCTTGCTTTGCAGGAAAAGTTAAACGCACTTAAAGCTGATCTGGAATCGTTTGGAGTTACTTTTGACGTATGGTTCAGCGAACGGACACTGCACGAGGAAGGTGCTATTGCTAAAGCTTGTGAGGCATTGCAGCTAAATGGCTTTATGTATGAAAAGGATGGGGCACTCTGGCTGAAGTCGACCGCCTACGGGGATGATAAAGACCGGGTAGTTATTCGGGAAAATGGTGTACCCACGTATTTGGCAGCTGATATTGCCTACCATAAGAATAAACTGGAACGCGGATTTGAGACCTTGATTAATATCTGGGGAGCCGATCACCACGGTTATATCAGCCGGGTTAAAGCAGCGATTGCATCACTTGGGTATAATCAGGATCAGCTGGAAGTGCTTATTCTGCAGATGGTCAACTTGCTGCAGGACGGACAACCAGTGAAAATGTCCAAACGGACGGGTCAGGGAGTTACGCTTACCGAACTGATTGAAGAAGTAGGCAGCGATGCTGCACGCTACTTCTTTATTATGCGTTCTATTGACAGTCAGCTCGATTTTGATCTTGATTTGGCTAAGTCGCGCTCTAACGAGAATCCGGTCTATTACATTCAATATGCCCATGCCCGGATTAACAGCATTTATCGTCAGGTCGGCGAAGCAGGCATAAGTTTTGGAGATTGGGCAGATACCAATTTTTCGGTATTGACGGTAGACGCAGAAACTGATTTAATTAAAAAGATTGGTCAATACCCGGACGAAGTAGCTGCCGCTGCACGGGAACGGGCACCACATCGCATTGCCCGGTATACCCATGATCTGGCTGCCTTATTTCATACTTTCTATAACCAGTGCCGCATTATCGGTGTAGAGCCTGAAGTGCAGCTTGCCCGTCTTGGATTGGTAATGGCAGTGCAGCGGACCTTAGAACACGGATTAACCATATTAGGTGTTTCAGCACCGGAAAGAATGTAAAAAGCGGAGCGGAGGTCGATTCAATAGATGAAAGTACAAAAACAGATGACGGATATTGAAATGGCTTTTCAAATTCTCCAGGAAGTAAATCAGCCGATGTATTTTCGCGAGCTTATCAGCAAAGTACTAGAGGCTAAGGTTGGTCGTGTTCATTCCCCGGCACAGGCAATGTCGGAGATCCATACGCAGATTAACCTCGACAGCCGCTTCCAGCATGTCGGCAAAGGCATGTGGGGATTGAATGAGTGGACGCCTCAAAGAGAAGCCAAGCAAGCGGAAGAAACGGCAAAAGCCGCATCCGGCACCAGCCAGCGTCGTGAACGGCTGTTGGAAGGAATCCAGGAAGATTATACAAATGCTTCTGCTGGACGGGAAGATACCGAATAATGTACTTGACAGTTCTTATCATAAAAGTATAAAATATTGGGCGTGTTTGGGATAATACTGCGAGAGGCGCTTATATTACAGGAGGATTTTTTTCATGGCTAAATATATTTTCGTAACCGGCGGGGTGGTATCATCTCTCGGGAAGGGTATCACGGCGGCATCACTGGGCCGGCTATTAAAAAGCCGTGGCCTGAATGTGACCATCCAAAAGTTTGATCCTTACATAAACATTGATCCGGGAACAATGAGTCCCTATCAGCATGGTGAAGTTTTCGTTACTGAAGACGGCGGCGAAACAGATTTGGATTTGGGTCACTATGAGCGGTTTATTGATATTAATTTGAGCAAGAGTTCAAATGTTACGGCCGGTAAAATTTACTGGTCAGTGATTAATAAAGAACGTAAAGGGGATTATTTGGGCAGTACAGTTCAAGTTATTCCTCATATTACAAATGAAATTAAAAGCCGCATTTACCGCGTGGCAAAAGAGGATAATGCGGATATTGTCATTACCGAAATTGGCGGTACCGTAGGCGATATTGAAAGCTTGCCATTCCTTGAGGCAATTCGTCAGGTGAAAAAAGAAGTTGGCCGTCACGACGTGCTGTATCTTCATGTAACTCTGGTGCCGTACATTGCTGCAGCCGGTGAGCTTAAGACAAAACCAACGCAGCACAGTGTTAAAGAATTGCGCAGCATTGGTATTCACCCGGATATTATCGTATGCCGTTCAGAACAGGAAATTTCACAGGACATGAAGGAAAAACTGGCACTGTTCTGTGATATTGATGTTAATGCGGTTATTCAAAATAAAACTGCTGCCAGTATCTATCAGGTTCCGCTCATGCTCCAGGAAGAAGGTCTTGACCGGATTGTCATGGAGAAATTAAATATCCAGGCCGGTAAGGCGGATATGACTGAATGGACCCGCATGGTAGATAAAATTTACAAGCCGTCCAAGTCAGTAAGAATTGCGATTGTCGGCAAGTATGTTGCATTGCATGATGCCTATATGAGTGTTTCCGAATCTCTTCGGCATGCAGGTATTGCAAACGAGGCGGACATTGATATTAAATGGGTAAATGCAGAAGAACTGGAAGATTCGGCAGTGGATTTGAAGGGACACTTTAGCGATGTAGATGGCATTCTTGTTCCCGGTGGCTTTGGCGATAGGGGCGTGGAAGGAAAAATCCGTACCATTCAATATGCACGGGAAAACAAGATTCCTTTCTTTGGATTATGCCTCGGAATGCAATGTGCAGTGATTGAATTTGCCCGTAATGTATGCGGTATGCTGGGCGCTCACTCTACCGAGTTCAATGCCGAAACCTCCTATCCGGTTATTGATTTGATGCCGGAGCAGGTAGCAGTTGAGGACAAGGGTGGTACTATGCGGTTAGGTGTATACCCCTGTAAGGTTATGGAGAATACACTGACCTGCAATGCATATCAAGATGAAATTATTTATGAACGTCACCGCCACCGCTATGAATTTAATAATGCCTACCGCCAGCAGCTTACGGATGCCGGATTGGTAATTGGCGGAACGCTGCCTAACGGCAGGCTGGTAGAAATTGTGGAGATTAAAGACCATCCCTGGTTCTTAGCAACGCAATTCCACCCGGAATTCAAGTCCCGTCCTACAAATCCCCATCCTCTGTTCAGAGATTTTGTCAAGGCTTCCTTACAAGGCAAAACACGCTAAAATTGAAGCTGCGATAGAAATAAAGGCAAGCAAAATAAAACTGTTGGATAATCCAACAGTTTTATTTTTAATACTATGTAGGTGACACAAAGTCAGTGAAAGGATGTGGTGGTATGTTCAAACGTTCGGTTATGCTGGTTATTGCCGGTATTGTACTTGTATCTCTTGGTATAATGCTGCTTTTCATGCCTTCCTTTAGTACTAAAAAGGATAAAGCTGCTCCTGCGAAGCTTGCCGTTATTCATGTGGAAGGTGTAATTCTAGGGGGGCGGGGGCAAAGCAGCTTATTTAGTGAAATTGGAGGAATCGATCAGGTTATCCGCCAATTGCATGAAGCACGTGATGACCAATCCATCAAGGCCATTGTACTCAGGATAAACAGCCCAGGCGGCAGTGTACCGGCAACGCAGGAGCTAGGCGAGGAAATTAAAAAAGTGCGGGCCGGCGGTAAGCCGATTATTGTTTCCATGGGGGATGTTGCCGCATCGGGAGGCTATTGGCTGGCGGCACTAGCCGATAAAGTCTATGCTAATCCGTCAACTCTCACTGGCAGTATTGGCGTTTATATGCCTTACACCAATTGGGAGGAACTGTACCAGAAGATTGGTGTGAGGCAGGAAAAGATTAAAAGTGGTCCCCATAAGGATATTCTATCGCCAGAGAGGCAAATTACACCAGAAGAACGGGCTATTGTTCAAACAATGGTCGATGACATGTACAACCAGTTTGTAGAAGTTGTTGCTGAAGGACGCAAACTCGATCCTGTCAGAGTTCGCCAAATTGCTGATGGCCGTATTTATACAGGCAAGCAGGCAAAAGAACTGGGACTGGTTGATGAATTGGGTAATTTCTATGATGCGATTGACGGAGCAGCTCAAATTGCAGGTATAACCGGCAAGCCTCAATTGAAAGAGTTTGGAAAAATAAATCCATGGGATGTGCTATTTGGCGCTGAAGGCAAAATCAATCTACAGCAAATACTTACGCAGCAGATAAAAAATGATTTGCCGCTAACAGCACCACTGGCTATGCCGGAACGGTGGTAGGTGGAATATGGGATATTTGCTGGAAATTCTCTATGACGTATTGTTTCAGCCTGCGGCTGCGATGAGCCAGATTGCCGGACGGCGCCTGGTAGGCAAAAGTCTGGTGGTTTTTATCGTAAGTATTTTGCTGCCCAGCTGGGCAATGTGGTTTGGCCTTAAATCAACAAGTCTTGGATATGCCGTTAACGGTATCATTGTGATGCACGTAATAGGGAGTCTGCTGCTGTGGTTCTTTGGCGCTGCCCTGCTGCATTTAATTGCTGAATTTATGGGGGGCCGCGGAACGGCTATGGGCTTGTTTGCCGCCTTGGGTTTCGCTCAGTTTCCCCGTATTTTTATGGTTCCTCTTTGGGTAGTTGCTGCTGTGCTTCCTGAGAGTATACGGCCTGTCGTGATGGGGATTACGGCGCTGGTCGTTATGTTCTGGGTACTGGCGCTTCATATAGCTGCTCTCAAAGGAGCTTATGGCATAGGGGGAGTAAAGGCTACATTGGTGCTCATCATGCCTTTTCTGGCAGTAGCCTTGTTTGTAATTGCAATAGTTACATTTGTGAGTGTTCAATTTATGCAATGGCCTCAATGGAGTTAAAGATAGGTGATTATAATGATGCGCAAAACCATAATGATGGGAGTGCTGCTGTGCTTCTTAGCTGCTGCAGCAGGCTGCGGCGGTACTAAACTGCCGTCGCAGGCTGGTCTGACGGCAGTGCCTTCCGGCAGCCAGGAAAGCTGGGGATTGCCAACAGCAATTACGCAGGAAGGAGACGGTAATGTATACCGGCTGATTACAGGTTCAGCTCTGGATGCCCCGCAGGGGCTGGAACTGGCAGCGGGCGGAAAAGGACATCTCCGGTACTCTGTAGACATTCCTGCTGATGTTGATGTAAAAGCCGCTGTTCGCCTGCAATTTCTATCAACGCAAGGGACTGGATTGCTTGAGATAGCGGCGTTGGATCAGGATAAAAAGCAATTAGCGGTTGTCGGCTGGGTATCTACCGGACCGCTGCCTGCTGATACTTCTAACAGCCACTGGACGGACAACCGTACAGGCGCTAACTATAAGGGCGAGTGGCTTACTGGAGAATACCGGCCTGCAGAGCTTCTAGCCTCCTACCTAAGAGGCCAAAAGGCCCATAGCTATCGCTTAAGCGTTGAGGCGGGGCAGGGACAGCATATCGTCATTACGCGGTTCGCTTTAGCTAATGAGCCTGGACAGGCCTTGCAAGTTATCCCTGTTACTGGCAGTCAATCAGTTATGGTAGGTGATATAGTTCGCCTGGAGGCTGATATTGTCAATCGTACGAACCGCATGATTGAACAGGCAAATATCGATGTAATTGAACCCGTCGGTTATGGGCTGTCAGTTGCAGAAAAGACTAAAACAGTTACACATCTGATGCCTGGCGAGAAACGCCGCATTGCTTGGGAGAGTAAAGCAGCGCGGCCTCACAGTGTAAATCTCGATAAGCCCTGGCAGGCTCGATTTGCAATCAATGGTCAGCCTGTAGATGGAGTGGTGGAAGTAGCGGTTGCTGATAACCGGCCAGGCAAAATTTATTATGTGATGACGGAAGATTTGGAAGCAATTGACGGTGCCGGTTATGCCAAAGCCTGGGGCAATCAAAATGGCTGGCTGGAACCGAAAGAACTGACGGTTCAGATGGTTGAGAAAGCGGAAAGGTTAAATGCTATAGCCGATACATATGGAGCAAAGTGGACCCATTATATTGCCTGGCCCTTAGTAAAAGCAGCCGCTTGGGCAGACCGTCAATCCTCAACCGGCGAATGGAAGAAAGCTGCCGCAGCTATTGAACAATCGGTGCGTGCCGAAGCGGATAAAGGCCATGAATACGGAATTCATATGCACTCCGACTATGACCCATACTTACCTGGTAATATATTATCCTATAACAAAGAGCTTGACGGAATTTGGGCAAATCATTTAAGACACGGCTGGTCGCACTCCATTGCCAGTGAAGGCAATTTCAATGATTATTCCAGCCGCACAGGCATACTCTATGCGTATCAGCGGATTATGGATGAGCTGTCGGCCGCTTCTCCCCAGGGACAGTTGGTGACGTCCAGGGTAGGCTCCTTTGATTTTGGGGCTGGTTCCGACAGTGAGGCAATCAGCACCAGCGCTTACCGGAAAGTGGGATTATGGGGTACTAGCGATGCTGACGGCAATGAGGGCGGCATCACTGCCGGTCCCTATGGCAAGGAAATATACTTTGCTAAGCCTGATGACATCAATACAGCCGCTGTGGACATTACACAGACCGGACTGGTTGAGTTCCGCCCAACACCCCGCAATTTTATTGCCTATGACAGTCAGACTGCTGAGGCTATGAATGTCTTGGCCGATCAGGGGATAACCTATTTTACTTCTGCCGATGGAGCAGTTAAACCGGGTATCCATGGTATTATCGGCTTTACCCATGCGATGTTTGTAATGGGAGAACCTGACTGGCAAAGTCTGGAGCAAGGGCAGTTTGCTGCTATCGACACTCATTTAGCTCATCTGAAAAATCGCTATGTCAATCAAAATCAACTCATTTTTGCCACTGCAAGTGATATGGTGAAAGCTTATCTTGATTATTACGCGCCAGAGCTGGTTGCCGTATATGGCAAGCGTCTGTCGCAAAATAAGCTGGGTATATCGGAATATGCTGTCGAAATTTTAGGCAGCGACATCCCGGTTGACCGCCTACATCCGCATCAGGTAAGTGTAAAAATTCCTCTTTACTTGCGCGACAGCGCATACCGGGCCGTTATTTTGAAAAATGGGGAGCCTATTTTTTCTACCTGGGGTTTGCCTACACCCTATAATGACGTGCAATTTATTGTTGATAGCAAAGAAGATCAATATAGCCTAAAAATTTACCATAATGACGTTCTTGCCACTATTACGCGATACATTACTGCAATAAAAAACAAAATAGCAAAGAAATAATAGAATTTTTATAAAAAAGTAATTAAATTTCCAGCTTCTAGGAGGATATTTGTCAAGATGTGCGAATAGACATGTTATAAGCAATTATACAAAATTATTAGACAGAGCGAGGGACCGCACATGGCTAAAGCCAAGTCGACAGTACTGGTTATTGATGATCAGCCAGGTATTAGAAGGCTATTGACCGAAGTGCTAACGGAGGAAGGGTACACGGTTGTTACGGCCATCAACGGAATTGACGGTGTTACCAAGACCAAGGAAGTTAAACCTGCTTTAATTCTGATGGATATGAAAATGCCCGGAATGGATGGTATTGAAACGCTGCGAGAGATTAAGCGGTTAGGTCAGGGCGACCGGGTAATCATGATGACTGCTTATGGAGAACTTGACTTAGTTAATCAAGCTCGTGAGATGGGTGCTTATGGTTACATCACGAAGCCTTTTGACATTATTTCTCTTTGTCATATGATTGATGAGGCGTCGAATGAAACAGAGGTACGCCAACTAATGATTGGATAAAAGACTTCTTTTTTTTGCAAACTGTAAATGTGTTGTTAGAAACACCCAGATAAGCTGGGTGTTTCTTATTGGGCACAGAGGAAGGATTTTTTTAAAACGCTGGCGAAGTCTTTGATACGAGGAGGGATATTGAATGGTTATCCGGACAGAAGCAACGCTAGCCTTGTATTGCCCTCATTGCGGCAAACTGCAGATGCACTCTTTTACCCGGTTTAACCTGCCAGGAGCGGCTAAGCAGGAATTAGTGTGCAGTTGCGGTCAGATTCAAGCTGCCATTTCCAGTGTGGGCCGTCGTCAATATCTCTTAGATATTCCTTGTGTACTGTGCGAGACTACTCATAAAGTATGTATAGATGCCCGACGTTTTTGGCGCGCTGAGGCAGATAAATTATACTGCTCTGAAGAAAACATTGAACTTGGTCTTTTTGGATGCCGGCGTATAATTGCAAAAACATTTGCTGATCATAAAAATGAATTGGATCAGCTTCCACGGGAAGCTGAGTATGATGATGAGCATATTGATAACCCTCAGGTTATGTTTGGGATATTTAACCGCATTCATGATATGGCCGAACAAGGTGACATCTCCTGCCGTTGTGGACAGCCCGCGATTGATGCGGAAGTGCTGCCTGACTGTATTGAACTGACTTGCGGCCAATGTGGCAGCAGACGCGTAGTTCCGGCCCTGACGGATGCGGATCTTGAACAGGTAAAATCGTTGGAATTTATTCAATTGATTCCACAGCGCCGTACAAGACATAAACAGTAGGATAAACTAGCACAGAGTAACATGTAGGAATAAAACCGCAGGAGGTTTTTAGTTATGAAATTTTTTATAGACACAGCCAATGTTGCTGAGATCAAAGAAGCCGCTGCATTAGGTATTATCGCCGGAGTCACAACCAATCCTTCGCTAATTGCGAAAGAAAAGCTGGATATTAAGGCTGTAATTAAAGAAATTGCTGAAGCTGTGCCTGGTCCGGTTAGTGCTGAAGTAATTAGCACGACAGTTGCTGACATGGTTCCGGAAGCAAGAGAATTAACCAAGCTGGGAAAAAATGTAGTCATTAAAGTACCGTTGAATGCCGAAGGGCTAAAAACAGTTCATATATTGTCTGCTGAAGGAATCAAGACAAATGTGACGCTGATTTTTTCAGCGAATCAGGCGCTGCTGGCCGCCCGGGCCGGAGCTACTTATGTCAGCCCTTTTGTAGGACGGCTGGATGATATAAGCTACGACGGAATTGCATTAATAAAAGATATTGCTGATATATTTGCCATACATGGTATTGATACGGAAATTATTTCAGCCAGCATCCGTCATCCTATGCACATTCACCAGGCTGCATTAGCCGGTTCTCATATTGCTACCGTCCCTTACAAGGTATTGCTGCAATCACTGAATCATCCTTTAACCGACTCGGGGATTAAGCGATTTCTGGAAGATTGGAAAAACGCTAATTTATAACCGCTGCTGAAAGCGCGGTAAGCAATTCCCGCTTAGGGAGGCAGATCGCAGTTCTATGCATTAACCTGCAGGGAGCTGCGCCTTTGCTTGTTTTACCGCTGCTATTCATTAGCTTAAGCCGAGAGGCTGGATATATTTATTTAAACATGTTGAGGAGCTGAAGTATTATGGATCGCGAATTAGCGATGGAGTTTGTACGAGTTACTGAGGCAGCTGCAATTGCCAGCGGTCGCTGGATGGGCAAAGGGGATAAAATAGCTGCTGACCAGGCGGCAGTAGATGCAATGAGACAAGCCTTTGATGATGTAAGCATCAGTGGCAAGGTTGTTATTGGTGAAGGAGAAATGGACGAGGCGCCCATGCTGTATATTGGGGAAGTTGTCGGAGCCGGTGGTGTCAAGGTAGATATCGCCGTTGATCCGCTGGAAGGCACTAATCTGGTAGCCAAGGGCTTACCTGGTGCAATTGCTGTTTTGGCTATTGCTCCCCGGGGCGGCTTGCTGCATGCACCGGATATGTATATGGATAAAATTGCTGTCGGCCCTAAAGCTGCCGGAAAAATTGATATTAATGCGCCTGTTATTGATAATCTGACTGCCGTTGCCAAGGCGCTGGAACGTGAAATCGAGGACTTGACTGTTGTTATCCTTGATCGTCCCCGTCATGCTGATATCATTAAACAGGTTCGTGATGCCGGTGCCCGTATTAAGCTAATTGCAGATGGTGACGTATCACCGGCGATCAATGCGGCCATTGAAGGGACAGGCGTCCACATGCTGCTGGGAACAGGCGGCGCACCGGAAGGCGTAATTGCTGCTGCGGCAATGAAATGTCTTGGCGGAGATATGCAGGGCAGACTAATTCCAGAAAGCGACGCTGATATCGAACGGGCCCGCTCGATGGGGATTACGGACATCAATAAAGTACTGACAATTGATGATCTGGTCAGCGGCGATGATGCAATTTTTGCTGCAACTGCCATTACCCAAGGCGACCTTCTGAATGGTGTGCGCTACTTTGGCGGCGGTGCTCGTACCCATTCCATCGTTATGCGCTATAAAACAGGCACAGTCCGTTTTGTTGACGCTATTCACAAATACGAAAAGAAACCAATGCTGATAAAACGGTAAGTTAGAGTTAATAGGAAAGCAGGCAGAATTACAAATGTGATTCTGCCTGCTTTTTGTTGTGCGCCCGGTATGGGCGCAGCCTAACGGATAAATGACTCAGAGGGACGGTTCTGTTGAGTCATTCGTTAGATAATAAGAGGAATTTTTTGTAGCATATCGCAGTTTGACTCCGTTATTTATGTAGATAAGCTAAAAAAGTAGGATATATCAGTAGTTTAGAACCTTCTCTTTATATCCTAAACATAAAGGGGTGGCGCAAAAACGCTTTTTTAAAAAACGTTCTGCGACACCCTTTCTTTGATATTTAGGCAAAGCGATGGGCAGAAAAAGCCCGGCTTCTACTTTTGTCATCGAAACAAAAGTAGCAAAAATTCTAGGCCTGTCTTCCAAAATGCTTGGGAAATGCTTAGCTTACTAAAATTCGTGAAACTCGCTGCGCTCAAACAGTACGAATTTCTTAACGTAAGCTAAGCATTTCCCATCCTGCGGACCGCATTTTTCCAGAAGGGCCGAAAGGAATCGAAGATAGCAGTTTTAAGTCGTTTTAGTGCGACAGTCCCTTTATGTTTAAAACTCTTAAAATTTCCGGGTGAAGAATTTATTATCCTCAACCAGGCTTTCTGGTGTGTCAAAGCCCAGACGGTGCAGCAGTTCAATTACGTAGGGATTATCAATCGGAGTTGGGTAGATGGCTTTTTCGCCATAGGTGTTGACGTTATCTTTGGCAATATCTTTGTCAAGAATGGATTTAGGTCCGCCGACGCACCCGCCTACGCAGCCCATACCTTCAAAAAAGTTAGCTGTTACTTGACCAGATACTAACTCGTTAACCATAGCCTTGCAGTTTACCACGCCATCGGCCTGGCGCGTCTTGATGGCAATTTTACGGTTTGGATTGAGACGTTCGACTGTATTTTTTACGGCCTCACTGACACCACCTACCCGGGCGTAGATTCGACCGGCTTTGGACGAGTTTTCCTTCTCATTAGCAGCGAAGAGCGTTAAATCCACATTCAGCAGATCAAATAATTCCTTAGTTTCCTGAAACGTCAGTACATGGTCGATAGCACCTTTGAGGTCAGGCTCTTTTGCTTCTGCTTTTTTTGCGACGCAGGGGCCAATGAATACAGTGAGGGCGTCGGGATGGAGGATCTTTACCGTACGTCCAGCTGCAATCATCGGCGATACGGTTGCCGGTACATGGGGCATTAAATCGCTGTATATTTTGCGAATCATGGCAATCCACATGGGGCAGCAGCAGCTTGTTAACTGATAATCGCTTTCTGAATTAATGTTTTGATCAAACTCCAGCGCTTCCTTCAGCGTCAGAATGTCAGCAAAAACAGCGACCTCAACCATGCCGTCAAAGCCCATCTGTTTAAAAGCATTACGCAGCATCCCCGGGGTAACTTCATCGCTAAACTGACCAATAAAAGCGGGTGCTATTAGTGCATAAGCCAATTTCTTTTTGCCATGGAGCGATTCCATACATGCTTGTACATCTTTGGAAATCTTTACTCCGCTGTCAGTTGCTTTGGTGACGCAGGCTTCCAAATTCCAGAATACAGGATGAATATCAGGAGTGAAAAGACAATTTAACTGACTTTTATCAAAATCTTCGAATAGATCTTTTACGGGAGTACCATTATCCTGATCTGACAAGGATGCTTCCTGGATTTTCTTGTGTAAATCTTTAAATGTCTCCATGTGTGTAAAGGCTCCTTTTTCTCTATATATTATTACTAGCATTTCCATGTGAATTTCTCTTATTAGATTATCATAGTTATTTTAAAACTGAAAGCAATTCGGTTATTTTGTGAAGTAGGAAAATGAGAAAAATGAGTAAAGACAAGCCGGAGTACTCCTGTATCGTTAACACTTATCATGTGCGTTAACCATCTTAATATTTATGGTTGACAATGTTTGACCTCCATTTTATAATCAAACTTAGTTACTGCGTACGGTGTAGTGCTGAATACAGATAAGAAACGGCAGGGAGTTTATTATGGGTGAAAAAAATAAAGTTGTAAATTTCGTTTATCCGGCAATGTTCGCAGCGTTAATATCAGTGTTGGGGCTGATTTCGATACCACTGCCTTTCAGTCCGGTTCCTGTCACAGGGCAGAGTCTGGGAGTTATGCTGGCGGGAAGTAGTTTGACTGTCAGACAGGCAGGTGCTAGTGTATTAACATTTATTATGCTTGGCGCGGTTGGGGTTCCGGTATTTGCAGGTATGACCGGCGGACTGGGAATTGTGCTTGGGCCAAGAGGCGGATATTTACTGGGTTACTTAGTAGGCGCCATCGTCATTGCGCTGCTAGTTAGGAAAAGCGGCAGTTTTTGGCGCTTGATTGGGGCCAATCTATTTGGTGGTATCTTTATTGTTTATTTGTTTGGCGTGATTTGGCTTAGTTTTGTTACCGGAATGGGGCTGGAAAAAGCAGTTATGGCTGGCGCGCTGCCTTTTATTCCCGGCGATATTCTTAAGGTGTTTGCAACTGTCTTTATTAGTTCGGCTGTGAATAAACGGTTAGGCAAGCGGGAGGCGGCCTTATGAATAAAGTATATATTGCCGATGGCGTCAGAACACCGATTGGTAAAACTGATGGGATCCTGCAGAAGTATCTGCCTGAACAACTGGCGGCTTGCGTTCTGAACGGGATCATTGCCAGAAACGGTTTGAGTCCTGTTGCTATCGATCAAGTTATACTGGGAAACGTTGTCGGCCCTGGCGGTAATATCGCCAGGGTTTCTGTGCTTGAAGCAGGCTGGCCTTATTCCATTCCTGCATTAACGGTAGATTTACAGTGCGGCTCGGGCTTAAGTGCAATCAATATGGCTGCTGCCCTGATTCAGTCCGGTCAGGCTGAAATGGTCATTGCCGGTGGTGTAGAAAGCACCAGCATGGCACCACGTCGTCAATTCAACGCTAACGATCCACGGTTTCAAGGCGAAACGGTGTATTATGAGCAGGCCCCGTTTTCTCCCGAGGCCATCGGCAATCCCGATACTGGCGAAGCGGCAGAGAATCTTGCCGGGCAGTTGGACATTTCCCGTGAGGATATGGACCGGTTGGCGCTGGAGAGTCACCGGAGGGCATCTCTCGCCAGAGAACAGGGCTTATTAAGCGATATTATCATCCCGCTGGGTACTCCAGCAAGCCCGATTATTGCTGATGAATGCATCCGTGAAAACATGCGGCTCAAATTACTAGGGAGAATGCCGCCTGCTTTTCGCACCGGCGGCAGGATTACTGCAGGTAATACTTGCTTAAAGCATGACGGAGCAGCAGCCATCTTACTTTGTTCAGAGGCGGCACTGGCGAAATACCGGCTGCAGCCCCAGGCGGTATTTGCCGGGGCTGCGTCCTCAGGCTGGGACCCGAATCGCTTTCCACTCAGTCCAGTCGGCGCAATTGAAAAGCTGCTGCACCAGACAAAGCTGTCGTTGTCGGCGATTGACAGGCTGGAGATTAATGAAGCATTTGCGGTGAAAATACTGGCCTGCTGCCGTGAGCTTGGCTACAGCCTGGAACAAACCAATACGCTGGGCGGGGCGCTGGCTTATGGTCACCCTTATGGCGCATCGGGAGCCATTATTCTGCTCCATCTGATTAAGTCACTGCAGCAGACTAATGGAAGGTTTGGCATTGCAGCAATCGGTGCGGTTGGCGGCATGGGTGTGGCCAGCGTGATTGAAAGGTGTTGAGACAGTGCTGATACATGATTTCCTGACAGCGGTAAACGGTGATAAACTGGATAAAACCTGTTTGATTCATGGCAAGCGCCGCCTCACATATGGTGAATTAATAGCGAGATCCAATGACCTGGCCTGCCGTTTGGCGGGACGGATTGCTAAGGGCGACGCCGTGCTGGTACAAGTGGCTGATCCGGTGGAGCAGCTAGTGTATTTTTTTGCGATTATCAAAGCTGGCGGCGCCTGTGTACTTTTGGATGCTGCTGCCAGTCCTGATATGGTGGCGGCGGTTATGGAGCGGCATGGACTGCAGCTCCATATTGATGAAGCGTTTGAACTGCCTGCCGTAACCTCACAATTGCCAGACATTTATCCCCATGATATTTTTCTTGGCGCTTTCAGCTCAGGCAGTACTGGCAGTCCCAAGCTGATCTGGCGCGACCATCAGAGCTGGAGCAGCGCATTTGAAGCACAAGGGCAGATTTTCGGACTCGATGGAAGCGATACTCTCTATTTTACAGGCTCGCTTGTTTATACAGGGAACCTTAATGCCTGCATGCAAATGCTGGACGCGGGCGGTACAGTCGCCATTGCCGCCAGCCGTATGCCGCGGGCTTGGGCACATGAGCTGATAGGCTGTGGGGCAACGGCAATTTATATGGTTCCTGCTAATTACCGCCGGCTGCTGCAGGCAATAGAGGCACCGCTTGCTCAAATTACAGCAATTAGCAGTGCTGGGGCTAAGCTGGATCAAAATACGGTGCGGCAAATGCTGCAGTATTTTCCTCAGGCCCGCATTACCGAGTATTATGGAGCGAGCGAATTGGGACATATCAGTTATCAGACGGCAGCAGAACTTCTCGAGAACCCCGGTTCGGTCGGCAAAGCCTTTCCGGGAGTCACGGTAACCATTGCCGATGACATTATCTGGGTAGAGAGCCCCTATCTGGCACCTGAGTACCGTCCCAAGGCCTCGATCGGTGATCTGGGGTGGCTTGGCGATAATGGCTGTTTGTATTTACAGGGCAGGGTACAGGGCCTGATCAACAGCGGTGGTGTGAAGGTGGTGCCTGAGCAAGTGGAGGGAGTACTGCTGCAGTGCCCCGGCATTGTTGAAGCAGCAGTGGGCGGCATTGACGATCCGGTCAGAGGCCAGGTTGTATGTGCCTGGCTGGTCAAGAACAGACCTGAGCTGACAAGCCGTGAGGTGCTGGCTTTTTGCCGAAGCAGGATGTTTGCCCATTGTTGTCCCAAGAAAATTATTTTTATTGATTCTATGCCACTGACTACCGGTGGTAAGATAGACAAACGTCAGCTGAAAGTTGATAAGAAGGCGCAGGGAGATTTTTATGCGCAGTCATGAGATAGAGCTGCTGCTGCCACAGCGAGACCCATTTTTATTTGTTGATGAACTGATGACTGCTAGTACCAGCGAAATTACCGGTACTATGACTTATGATCAGAATTTTCCCTTTTACCAGGAGCATCGCCCCAAGCAAATGATTGTGCCTGTGGTCTTGTTAATCGAATCACTGGTACAGTGCGGCGGCGCGGGAGTGAATAAGCTGGGCATTACGGACAGAGCGCTGTGGGCCCTGGCATCACTGGAGAAGGTGCGGATTTTGGGTGTTGTTGAACCTGATTCAACCGTAACCATGGTAGTTCAGAATGAGAAGCTATCGGGTCGTATGATCAAACAGTCAGGGGAAAGTTTCTGCAATGGACGAAGCATTCTTAAAGCGACCTGGTTTTGTCTTCGATTGAAGTCAAGAGGACGGTAAGACTTTCAAATTGCCTATCCAGCAATATTCTGCTAGAATGTAGTTGCTAGTATAGGGGAGGCAAAAGAATGAATAATAAGTTTGTAAAAGAAATATATGAATGGATCTACTCCATAACGATATCACTGGCAATTGCGCTGTTTGTCCATATTTTTATTTTTCAGCCCACGAAAGTAGTCGGTCAGTCGATGGAACCTACTTTGCATGAAGCGGACTATTTAGTGGTTTCTAAGTTGTCGCATACCTTTAAACGCTTACCTGAATATGGTGATATTGTTATTATTGACAGCCGGGTCAACCGCGATAGAGATTGGACGGATGACGTTGCTGAACCGGTCAATAACTACCTCAGCCTCTTCAAAGGCCAAGCTGCTTTGAGCCATGATGTCTGGGTTAAACGGATTATCGGGAAACCGGGCGATACCATTACCTTTCAAGACGGTAAAGTTATCCGCAATGGACAACTGCTGAACGAAACCTATACAAAAGAAGATATGCGTTTTTATCCAGATAAGAAAATCGTTGTACCGGCAGATCATGTTTATGTTTTGGGGGATAACCGAAATAATAGCAGCGACAGCCGTTTCATCGGCTCTATTCCACTTAACCATGTACTGGGAACAGTGGTTCATAAAATATAAATGGTTGTTTTCGCTTAGACGCCTGCAGAATCTGCAGGCGTTTTTTTACTGAATATAAGGAAAAAGTCTCCATTTCAGGCAGGTTTGACCACTTTATGTATAAATTGAGACAAGCCCGATTAAGCTATAGAAAGTAGTAGTACCTTGTCAGCTCTACACCGGAGGAAATAGCCTGCCAGTGTTCAGTCTATTAGGGTACTAATTAACTCTTGAAGAATCGAGGTGGTTTTACCTTGAAATGGAGCAATGGATTTCTCAAAATCTCGGACTCTATGCCCCAGCTTGTGATAGCCGTGTTAGCGGCAGCGATGCTCGCAGGAGCGGTTGCTGTACTGCTGGTGCCAGTGCCGCCAGCTGCTGAACAAGCCCGGATTGCAATGCCGCAGGCTGTTGATGAGGCTGTCGCAGCGACGCCTGCGCCGGTTAATCAAGTGCGTATTCACACTGTAACTGCCGGTGAGACCTTAAGCGGTATTGCCAATTACTATGATATAGATGTGGAAACACTGATCAGCGCTAATCCGCAAATGGAAGATGCCATTTATCCTGGCGATGAGCTGACCGTATTGCCAGGCCGGGGTCTGCTTCATACGGTGGAAGCAGAGGATACGTTATGGAGAATATCTAATTTATACGGTGTTGCAGTCGGGCAGATTATGGGAGCAAATCACAAGACTGATGAACTGCTTTCTATCGGTGAGAAAATCTTTGTCCCCGGTGGACGTTACCGGACAGCGGAGAGTTCTTCCCGGGCTGGTAATACCCGCTTCTCCTGGCCGGCGGCAGGAGAGCTTTCCTCTCCGTTTGGTTATCGCTGGGGCAGAGTGCATACAGGCATCGACATTGCCAATGATGTTGGTACTCCTATCGGAGCGGCGAGAGGCGGCCGTATTGCATTTACCGGCTGGCAGGGCGGATATGGCTACACAATTGTAATTGAGCATAGTAATGAATACAGTACGCTATATGGTCATTTAGACAGCTTTGCTGTTAGTCCGGGCCAATATGTTCAAGCGGGACAAGTTATTGGTTATATGGGGGATACAGGTAATTCTACCGGTCCTCATTTGCATTTTGAAGTGCGCTTAGGGGGAGTCCCTGTTAACCCAATGATGTATTTGAAATAATATCAGCCTGTTGATAGCTGGTTTGCTCTATCAACAGGCAGTTGTTTTTTTGTCGGTTACTACTCAATATGGTAAAATATAAGTAGTGATTATTAATTGGATAAAGCAGAGGGTTACACATGAGAAAAACAGTAATTTTAGTAGTTTTATTTTTCCTGGCAGCTGCATGCCATACTAGCGTCAACGCTGGGCCGGCACCAAATCTTACAAGCGTTTCCATTGCCGGAATCGGAACTGATGCTGCCGGAAGCTGGATAAAACCGGTTAATCATAGTATTTACCCGAACAAACTGAGCGGAGATACAGTCTATTTTTGTGTTCAGTTTGTTGGCTATCCTAACTGGAATCTCGTTTTCTTTTATCAAAATGGTTCATTAATTAATAAAAATAAGCTGATTAATTACAAGACTACATATATGACGACAGCAGGTTCTGTTAGCGGATATTTGAAATATTATTCAATACCACTTGCAGATTTACCGGGTAATACAAGCGGATCACTTGGCCAGTTCAGCGTTAAGGCTAACGGAATTAGCGGCGGTATGTTCCAGGATCATATTAATAATGTAAGCATGGCAGAATAAAAAGGGTTGCCAATGACGTGCAAAGCGCTCTCGCAGTGGAATTTTTTTCACTGGGGAGCGCTTTTTTCTCATATCTGTATAGGGCTGACCTGCATCGGGTAACAATAAGCATATTATTCCGTACATGAGGAGCCTATGACCTATACGATTGCCTGTCTGATGGCAGCGCTCAGTTTTCTGATTAACAAGACACTGCTGAAATATGTCGGACCCAAAGTTGTGCTTACCTATGGACCGGCAGTTGAAGAGGCAGCCAAGACATTACTGGCATGGTATTTGGGAGCGGACATTCTTGCCACTCATATTATGTTTGGATTGCTTGAGGGCGGATATGATTGGCTGACCAGTGGCCTGAATGGTACTAAAGCGGCAGTATGCAGTGTAGCAGGACATACTTTGTTTGGCGTGATTACAGTAGGTATGATTGATCTTACCGGATCTGTCTGGCTGGCAGTTTCAGGTGCTATTGTAACTCATGTTATCTGGAATACGGTTATTATCCGGTTATATGCAAAAGGGGATGCAAAGGAATGAAGATTCACTATACCTGCGAGCACTGCGGGGAAGCTATTGACGTTATTGAAGTAGACCAAATTGATGAAGTGCGGTTTGGGTTTGATATCCTTACTACGGAAGAACGGAATCAACTCATTACAGTTGATCCGCTTACAAATGCCATGCATGTACAGTCGCTGTGCGATGCGTGCATTGAGTCACTTGGTGTAGCCGATGAAGGTTTTGCATCTTTGGTGGCATCACCGCCGCTGATCCATTAAAGTAAGTCAAAGGTTAAAGGACAAGAGGCAGGTTTAAAACCTGCCTCGAGTTTTTATTCATATGTGACTCCGCTTTGGAGGTCATCTGCTGAGGTGGTTTCGCTGCCCACTTCATACTTCATTTCTGTTTGCTCTTCGGATTTTGCTTCCTCTAATAAATTTGCGCTGCCGACCTGGGATTTACCATCAATATTTTTGCCGTTCCAGAAGCCGTAGGTCTTGCTCTCTTCTTTCACTTCATCACCTCCGTTTTATCCTAATGCTAATAGATTCCCCCTTCGCAAAGAATCCATTACCGGTAGATTTTACTAGACGTTCAGCGGCAAAAAGCGGACTGGCTGAGGATAGACGAAGCAGGCGTTACGTGCTACAATGAAAAAGGTTTATTGTAAAAAGTTCCAAATGATATATAGGCATTGAAATATCTTTGAGTAGGTGTTGATATTTTAATGCCTGCAGGGCTTTAGCCTAAGCTGAAGCCCTTTTAGGCATTTTATATAGAGGTGCAAAATGCAGCATTTATTTGAATCCTTACAAACTGACAAAGCGATCAAACAGGCACTGTCCTGTTTTCAAGCCAGTGCCAGGCAGAGCTTGGTCTATGGCATTACAGGTTCACAGAAAAGTGTTATTGCTGCCGCCGGTATCCAAACATCCAAGCGGCCGACGGTTATTATTACTGCTACTACTGATAATCTTGAGCAATGGCGTACGGACTTAACGGCTTTAGTACCTGAGCTTGTTATTGTTGACTTGCCGGCAGCCGATATTGTAACTTTTACCGCTGCGGCAAAAAGCCTGGAGCTGGCAGCACGCCGTATGGACGTGCTGGGCAGGCTTGCCCGGGGAGAACGGGTTGTTGTTCTGGCAACTGCCGAAGGGGCCGCACAGAAAGTACTGCCTAAGCAGGAGTTTTTAAATAGCCAGGTGACGTTGTCCAATAATGGTGAAATCAACCGAACAGAGATTTTGGAAGCCTTAGTCCAAATCGGTTATGAGCGGGTTGATCAGGTAGACAGTAAGGGCCAATTCAGTGTTCGCGGCGGTATTATTGACGTATTCCCCATTAACCGCATGCTGCCTGTTCGGATTGAACTGTTTGGTGATGAAGTTGATAGTATCCGTGAATTTGAAACTGCTACGCAGCGCTCAGTTGAGACAATCGAACAAGTCGATATCCTGCCTGTAGCTGAACCGGAGCACAGCGGAAATTTGGCTGTTTTCTTATCCTATCTCTCTGAGCAGGCAACGATTCTTTTTGATGAACCGGCCCGGATACGGGAAACAATAACCAAAGTGATTAAAGAAAATCCGGAAATAAAAAACAAGGTGTATTCTTGGCAGGACTTGGCCGTTGCTTCTTACAGCTATAATGTAGTGTACTTTTCACTGCTGCTGCAAAAGACGCCGTATGCCGATCCCGCAGAAATCATTAGTATTACGGCAAAAGGCATAGCACCTTTTCACCGGCAAATGGAATTAGTAGTGGATGAGCTGAAAAGCTGGCATGACCACCGTTTTTCCACCGTTATTATGATGTCCAGCCGGGAACGGGCAGAAACACTGCAGCAAAATCTCATCCAGCAAGGTATCTCGGCCACTGTGTCTGAACAGCTTGACACTATTATTCCGGGGATGACTGTTTTGACAGTGCGTGTGCTATCAGGAGGTTTTGAACTGCCTCAGGCCCGCCTGGTTGTGATAACAGAAAAAGATATTTTCGGCCGTCAGAAAAAGCGTCTTCGCCAACGTGTGGCAAAAGATCAGCAAATTACATACTTCCGTGATCTTAATGTGGGTGATTATGTTGTTCATGTCAGTCATGGTATAGGTAAATATGTCGGTGTAGAGACACTGGAAGTAGCAGGTATTCATAAAGATTATCTGCATATTCGCTATGCTGGTGAAGATAAATTATATGTACCTACCGATCAGGTAAACCTGCTGCAGAAATATATCGGTGCCGAGGGTGATGTTCCCAGGCTGCACAAAATGGGAGGCACCGAATGGATTAAAGTGAAGACAAAAGCAAAAGCAGCTGTTGCAGATTTGGCGAAGGAATTAATTGCTCTTTACGCTGAGCGCCAAGTCATGCCAGGCTATGCTTTTGATCAGGATACGCCTTGGCAGCTTGAATTTGAAGAGGCCTTTGCCTTTGAAGAGACTCCTGATCAATTGACCGCTATTGCACAGGTCAAGCAGGATATGGAACAAGCTCGTCCTATGGACCGGCTGTTATGCGGTGACGTTGGTTTTGGTAAGACTGAAGTTGCCATCCGAGCCGCTTTTAAAGCTGTAATGGGTGGCAAACAAGTGGCCGTATTAGTACCAACAACGGTACTGGCTCAACAGCATTATCAGACCTTTAGCAGCCGCTTTAACGGCTTTGGTCCCACGGTGGATGTTATCAGCCGTTTTCGCAGTGCAAAAGAGCAAAAGACGACACTGAGCAAGGCGACTACCGGACAGTGTGATGTTTTAATCGGCACACACCGGTTGCTTAATCAAGATGTGAATTTCAGGGATCTGGGCTTGCTAATTGTCGATGAGGAACAACGCTTTGGAGTGGCTCAAAAAGAGAAACTTAAACGGTGGCGCACTAATATTGACGTACTAACGTTAAGTGCTACACCTATTCCGCGAACACTGCATATGTCGCTGGTGGGAGCGCGGGATATGAGCATTATTGAAACTCCTCCGGAAGATCGTTTTCCTGTCCAAACCTATGTAGTAGAATATAGCGAAGCTATTATCAGGGATGCAATCCGCCGCGAAATGAAGCGAGGCGGTCAAATCTATTTTGTTTATAACCGGGTTCAATCAATTGATAAAATTTCTGCCCGCTTAAGTGAAATGTTGCCTGATGCCCGTATTGGCGTTGCTCATGGTCAAATGCCGGATGATTTACTTGAGCAGGTCATGCTGGATTTTTATGAAGGGCATTACGATATTTTAGTATGTACCAGCCTGATTGAAAATGGTTTGGATGTGGCAAATGCCAATACAATGATCGTTTATGATGCCGATCATTTCGGGTTATCCCAGTTGTATCAAATGCGTGGCCGGGTGGGACGGTCACACCGGCTGGCATTCTCTTATTTTACTTACCGGCGGGATAAGGTATTGACAGAGGTGGCAGAAAAACGCCTTCATGCTATTAAAGAGTTTACCGAGCTGGGAGCAGGTTTTAAGATTGCAATGCGTGACCTGGAAATACGGGGAGCAGGCAATATTCTGGGAGCTCAACAGAGCGGTCATATTGTCAGTGTGGGCTTTGAAATGTACTGCCGCCTGCTTGATGAGGCTATCCATGAAAATAAGACTGGCGAGGCCTATATCCCTCAGCCTGAGCCGATGCTGGAATTTAATATTGATGCTTACCTTAGTGGTGATTATATTAGCGATGCAATGCAAAAAATTGAAATTTATCAACGTATTGCTGCTGTGCGAACGGAAGAACATGTAGCTGATTTGACGGATGAGCTGATTGACCGCTTTGGGGAGCCGCCTGAGCCGGTACTCAACTTGCTGGCAGTGGCTCGCATAAAAAATTACGCCCGGCAGCTTGGGATGCGCACAGTATTGGAACGCCCCGATTATGTAGAGGTCCAGTTCAATGATAAACCCAATTTGGATGGTCAGAGAGTCATGGAATTACCCTTGCTATATGCTGGCAGGGTTTCTGTGTTACCTGGTCCGCCTCCTGCGCTAAGGCTAAAAAAAGCCAGACTTACTACTCCACTTTTAGAGTGGGTAATAAAAATATTTTCCGGCCTTGCCAGCAACCCCGCGAAATTAGCGGAAAAGCAATGATTTGTTCCTTTTCAGTTAATGAATAAATTGAGGGATGGAGATATATACTATCATTGAACTCAATTGTCAAAAACTGTAGAAAAGGGGGGATACTGGTGAAAGCGACTGGGATAGTCAGAAGAATTGATGATCTTGGCAGAGTTGTTATACCAAAAGAGATTAGAAGAACATTACGGATTCGCGAAGGTGATCCATTAGAAATATATGTTGACCGCGAAGGTGAGGTTATTTTAAAGAAATACTCGCCTGTTGGCGAATTAGGAGACTTTGCAAAAGAGTATTGTGATTCACTTTTTGAAGCTATTGGTCATATTGTGATGATCGCTGATCGTGATAATGTGGTTGCTGTAGCTGGTGCATCAAAGAAAGAATTCCTGAACAAACCACTTGGTGCCGCTGTTGAGAAAGTAATGGAAGACCGTAAAGCAGTGCTCATTAATAATCCAGGCGAATACAAGCATGGTAAAGCCTGTGTGACGGAATGCGATGAAGATGAGGTTTGCAAATTTACCGCCGAAGTCATTGCTCCGATTATTGTTGAAGGCGATGCCATTGGCGCAGTTATTATTTGCTCAAAACAGCCTGGCGTACAAATGGGGGATATGGAAGTCAAACTAGCCGAAACTGCAGCAGGATTTTTAGCTAAGCAAATGTCACAATAATTCTTAAAGCCACTGGTTAGTTAAGTAGCGGACAACGTTCGCTACTTTTCTGTTTATCTTTTTCGAGAGATATCCTGCTAGATTTAACTGTACCGTATAGGTAATATTTGTTATAATATTAAATGCCTTTTTTAGCATTTTTCTAAGACGGGTTGAACTTAGAGGGAGAGGACTGACTCCATTGAGTAAAGATACATTTTTAAGAGGTGCATTCATTCTGACCGCGGCTGGGATCATTGTCAAGATTATTGGCTCGGTCAATCGTATCTTATTATCCCGTCTGCTGGGCGGCGAAGGAATTGGCCTTTATCAAATGGCCTATCCTATTTATTTACTGGCGCTGAGCGTATCTTCGGCCGGTATTCCTGTCGCCATTTCCATTATTGTTGCAGAGAAAATTGCCCGCAGTGATTATCGCGGTGCTAATCGCGTATTTCGCATTTCACTCTTTGTCCTGGCAGTGACCGGAATCTTGTTTACCTTTCTCCTATATTACGGTGCGGGCTGGTTGATTGAAAACCACTATGTACGCGATTCGCGGGCCTATTATGCGATTGCAGCTCTATCACCTGCTATTTTCTTCGTTACGGTTTTGTCAAGCTATCGCGGCTATTTTCAAGGCTTACAGATGATGACACCAACGGCAGTATCGCAGATTTTTGAGCAATTACTGCGCGTTATTACCATGATTGTTTTCGCCTACATGCTGTTGCCTTACGGCTTGGAATTTGCTGCTGCAGGAGCAAGCTTTGGTGCCGGCCCGGGCGCTGCTGCCGGACTGCTGGTATTGTTGTATTTTTATTGGAAACAGCGTCATGTGAGGCAGTATCAAATTGATACGCAGCCTGATCTCAAACAGGAATCCAGTTTGAGTATTGTTTCGCGTATTGTAAAGCTGGCTTTACCGGTTTCCTTAGCCAATATTATGCTTCCTGTAGTTTCTAATATTGATTTACTGATTGTTCCTGCCCGCCTGGAAGCGGCAGGTTACACGGTAGAGCAAGCGACTGAGCTTTTTGGGTACCTTACCGGTATGGCAGTTGCCCTGATCAATTTGCCAACAATTTTAACAGCCTCCCTTGCAGCCAGCTTAGTACCTGCTGTCTCCGAGGCTTTTACGCTAGGTGACAGGCAGCGTATCTACCAGCGGACGGCAACCGCTATGCGCATCTCCAACTTAATTACAATCCCTGCTTTTGCCGGTATGTGCCTGTTAGCCACGCCTATTTCGCAGATGCTTTATGGAACGCCCAATGCGGGTGTCTCTATTGCCATTCTGTCTGTAGGTATCGTGCTTCTCGGCATTCACCAAGTTACTACCGGTGTCCTTCAGGGACTCGGCCACACTGCTATTCCGTTGATCAATATGGTAGTTTCAGCTGTTGTCAAGGTCATACTTAGCTGGTGGCTGACGGCTTTGCCCAGTCTGGGAATCAAAGGGGCAGCGTGGGCAACTAATGCCGATTTCGGTGTGGCGGCACTATTAAACATGTATTTTGTTTACCGTTACGTAGGTTTTAGCATCAATATAAAAGATACCGTAAAGGCAATTATCTCAACAATAGCAATGGGGGCAGCCGTATTATTGGCTTACGATACGATGATGACCCATACGCTGCATAATACACTGTCTACTTTAATTGCCATCGCTGTTGGGGGAAGTGTTTATGGTATCGTATTATTGCTGGTGGGCGGTATAAATGAAAGGGATATAGAACGTATGCCGCGTATTGGCAGTAAAGCGGTTGCACTACTGCAAAAAGCTGGCTTATTAAGGAGAAAATAAAATGTCCAATACTTTGCAAATGAATGTAATACCCGGCTCTATTACTATTGTCGGCCTGGGTCCCGGATCTTTTAAGCTGCTAACAGTGGAGACCTGGGATATCTTGCGTACAAGTCATTCTATCTACTTACGGACAGCTAAACACCCTACTGTTGATGAACTGCAAAGCCGGAACGTACGGTTTTCCAGCTATGATTTTCTCTATGAAGAAAAGGCTGACTTTGACGAGGTATATCACGCTATCGCGACAGATGTTATAGCGAGGGCTGTTAACGGGGAACAGGTGGTTTATGCTGTTCCCGGCAGCCCGCTGGTAGCGGAGAGAACAGTTGGTTTTATTCGCAGTCTGGCGGCTGAACGGCAAATAGCAGTTACCATTGTTCCGGGAATGAGCTTTCTGGAAGTACTGTATACCAGACTGGGAATAGACCCGATAAGCGGTGTAACGGTGCTTGACAGTGCTGATATTGATCAATTGCCGTGCGATATTAATACAGCGCTTATTGTTACGCAAGTGTATAGCGGTCAGGTAGCATCGGAAGCAAAACTGGCGCTGATGGAGCTGCTGCCTGACGATTATCAAGTACTGCTTATTCGCAACCTCAGCCTCGAGGATGAAGAAATAAGGCCGATTGCTTTATACGAGCTAGACCATCAAGGGGATATTGATCATCTTACAAGCTTATTTGTTCCTGCACGCAGCCGTACAGCCACTACGTTCACCGTTGATCCACTGATTGATGTTATGGCTCGTCTGCGCAGTCCTGATGGCTGTGTATGGGATATTGAGCAGACCCATGAGTCATTAAGGCGATACATTGTAGAAGAAGTGTATGAAGTGCTTGAGGCAATTGACAACCGCGATCCCCAAGCTCTTTGCGAAGAGCTTGGTGATGTATTGCTGCAGTTGGTTTTTCATGCCCGAATTGCCGAAGAGTGCGGAGCTTTTACAATGCAGGATGTAGTCGATGAAGTGACCGGCAAGATGATCCGCCGGCACCCTCATGTTTTTGGAAACATAACAGTCCAAGATGCAGCTGAGGTAGTTCTGAACTGGGATCAAATTAAGCAGCAGGAGAAGGGCGCAGAGCGCAAGTCTGTCCTTGATGGAGTTTCTCCTGGGCTGCCTAGTCTTATGCGATCTTTTAAAATTCAGTCAAAGGCAGCTAAAGTTGGTTTTGACTGGAATAATATTGGTCCCGTTTGGGACAAACTAGTGGAAGAATGGGAAGAGTTAAAAGAAGCGGTTACGGTAGGTGATAAAGAAGCGACAGAAGGGGAATTTGGCGATTTTCTTTTCGCTGCTGTCAATTTGGCTCGTTTTCTCCAAATTGAACCTGAGACAGCGCTTAACCGAACTAATAATAAATTTATCAATCGTTTTTCTTACATTGAAAGCAAAGTCAATCAGCAGAAATTGGACTGGAAAGCTCTAAACCTTGATACGCTTGATGAAT
Source organism: Sporomusaceae bacterium UBA1887 (assembly GCA_002337925.1). Lineage (GTDB taxonomy): Bacteria > Bacillota > Negativicutes > Sporomusales > DSM-15969 > Anaerospora. The sequence goes on along the minus strand of DDHB01000018.1, from coordinate 37,995 downwards.
TCTGGAATGAAGCAAAGGCTCTGGAAAGAAAAAAACAGTAATTTTTGGTAAAGGCAGAAGGAATAAAATTATGAATAGCGAATATGCTATTCGTAATGTTTCTGACAAGGAGGATATATTTGTGAATAAAACTGAACTGGTGACCAGTGTTGCTGAAAAAGCCGATATGACTAAGAAAGACGCTGAAAAAGCGGTTAATGCCATTTTCGCCAGCATTGAAGATGCTTTGTCCAATGATGACAAAGTACAAATTATTGGCTTTGGTACCTTTGAAGTAAAAACACGTGAAGAAAGAAAAGGCCGTAATCCACAAACCGGCAATGAAATCACGATTCCCGCTTCGAAAAACCCTGTTTTTAAAGCTGGCAAAGGCTTCAAAGACGCAGTCAACAAATAATTAATATTTGGACAAGCTAAGCCTCAGGCCTAATGGCCTGAGGCTTTTAATCTGATTTTGACTGGAGAACAGCAATGGTCTTAGCTGGTGAAATGCTTATGAATACTACCATAGTCTATTTAAGCTGGAATGTGGCTGCGTTTTGTATGATGGCGTTTGATAAAAACCGGGCTCGAAAAAGAAAAATGCGCATCCGTGAACGGACCATTTTCCTATGGGCTTTATGCTTTGGAGCTATTGGTGTGTTGGCGGGCATGTATACATTTCGCCATAAGACGCAGCATAGAGCCTTTGTAATCGGTGTTCCCGTGCTCGTAATCATTAATTTTGTCAGTGTCTATTTCTTGGCGGGGATAGGGCAGTAACCGACACAGCTGCCTAGCTGTTTAAATCGGAAGGCAAGGTCACCACAAAAGTGGTTCCCTTCTCAAGCTCACTTTTAACACTTACTAAGCCATTCATGCTATTAACTAAATGTTTGACAATTGACAAGCCCAATCCTGTTCCTCCTGCTGCCCGCGCTCTAGTGCGGTCCACGCGGTAGAAACGTTCAAATATACGCGGTAAATCCTGGTCCGGAATACCGGGGCCGCTGTCTTTTATAGAAATGAGGACATGTTTGCCTTCTGAATACCAATTTACTGAAATTTGTCCGCCCGGCGGTGTGTATTTGATAGCATTATCCAATAGATTAATGCAAACTTGTCTGAGATAATCACCGTTTGCCAAAGCACTGACCGGCAGGGCAGGCGGATTGAGCTGTAAAACATGCTGCTTTTCTTCTAATTGAGGCGTTAGGCGGCGTATAACCGATTCAAGTACTTGACTGACATCAATTGGCTCAATTTGAAGCTGCTGGCGGTCGTCACTGGACTCTAAGCGGGCTAATTGCAATAGATCTTTTACCAGCCGATGCATGCGGTCGGCCTCAGTAAGAATAATGGTAACAAACTTTTCACTTGTTGCCGGGTCCTGAAGGGCACCGCAGAGCAGGGTTTCGGCAAAGCCCTTGATAGAGGTTAACGGTGTACCTAATTCATGGGAGGCATTGGCGACAAATTCAGCCTGCCGTTCACGCATTTCCTGTAAGGCAGTGATATCGTGAAACACTGCCAGAACACCGGTATTTTCGTTGTTTGCAGCAATAATTGGGGCTAGGAAAACCTGAAAAATACGTTTTTTGCCATTTGTACTGGTTTTGAGGTTGATCAAGCGTGATTCCCCTGCAGATACGGCTTCTTTTGCTGCTGTATCAAGCAGGCTGGAGCCGATGACTTGCAGGTTATGCTGACCTAGCATGGCTGCTGTGAGCCCAAAATAGTCAGTAGCTTGCTTGTTAGCAGTCGTTACCCGCCCGTAGCGGTCCATGAGGATCACGGCATTATCCATATGAGAAAGAATCAATTCAAATTTTGTTTTTTCTGTTAGGATTTCTTTGACCTTATCATCCAGATTTGCTGCTAATGTATTCAGAGTATGAGCTAGAATTTCGACCTCATCGCCTGATTTAATATATACTCGTTCATCTAGCCGTCCCTCACTCATTTGATGGGCAACTGTGGTGATTTGTTCTATCGGTGCGGTGAATTTGCGGGCAAGGCGGATACTGACAAGCACGGCAATTCCCGATGTCAGGATAAATGCAGCGATCAGTACGTTACGCAGGCGGTTAAACGCTTCTTCAATTGGTGCCAGCGTAGTTGATACGCGAACAACACCGGTGGCAATACCGTCCTGCTTCATCGGAATAGCGATGTAGAGCATATTTTTGCTTAGTGTAGCGCTATAACGCATCGCTTGTCCCCTCGTACCGTCTAAGGCAGCGTGCACTTCGGGGCGGTCGAAATGATTGTCCATTAATGCAGGGTTTTCCCAGGAGTCGGCTAACACTTTGCCATTAATGTTGATTATGGTGATTCGCAATTCGATCTGAGCGCTCACGGCCTTGATTTTCCTGTCAATAGCAGCGGCTGTATTAGAGTTGCTAACCTGTGTTTCCACCAGCTCTTCCACGACCATAGCCTGCTGGACAAGATGTGCAGTGAGGCTTTCTATGGTATACTGATAGAAGTGCCATAAGACATAAGAGCCAAAAGTGAGCAAAGACAGTAAAATTAGTAGTAAAAATGAAGCAATAAGCCTCGTGCGAATACCTGTACTAAACATGGCAACCCCCTTGATACGTTTGTATGCTCCTATCTTACCGCCACAGTGCGAAAAAGAAAAGCTGAAACTTTAACAATTGATTAACAACCACTTAACAAAAGCTCTCCTCAGGTTTGCTACAATGAAGGTGAGCTGAAAATAAAGAGAGGGTGACGAGATGCTGTCATGCGTGAATCATGTATTGATTGTATCCGCTTCTATCGGTTCCGGCCATACCCAGGCCGCAAATGCTGTAAAAGCCGAACTGGAACGGCAGCACCCGGATATGAGAGTCGCTGTTGTCGATTTCCTGGAAGGCGATAATTTTTCGCTCAACACGTTTATTAAAGAAACGTATATTAAAATGATTGATGTCTTTCCCGATATGTATGATTTGCTATACCGGTGGTCCCAGGCATCCCATAAAGGAACTACGGTGCGCAATCTGATGTCCTGGATTTTAAAAAAACGTATGCTGCGGCTGGTTGACCGCTATCGCCCGGATTTGATTATCTTTACACATCCTTTTCCCTGTGGTGCTGCCTGTCATTTAAAACGCAATGATATGCTTAATGTACCGCTGGCAGGCGTGATTACCGATTATGCTGTTCATCGTCTCTGGCTTTATAACGAAGTAAATTTCTATTTTGTAGCTGCAGAAGAAATGAAAGAGAATCTGATCAGCCAAGGTATTGCAGTGGATAGAATTCATGTTACCGGTATTCCTATCAGCAACAGCTTTGGTGAAGAGTGTGTCATTTCAAGTACAGCACAATCAGCAGACAAAGAATCAACTGTGCTTATCATGGGTGGAGGCCTGGGACTGGGCGCAGTGGCAGAAGTTTTATTAGAACTGGATAAAATAGAAGGATCTCATCGCTTCGTAGTTGTGGCAGGCCGTAATGCCGGCTTGCGTAAAGACTTGCAGCTGCTTAGCCGGTCTTTAACTCATCGGGTACAGGTAATTGGTTATACCCGTCGCATTCCCGAATTAATGGCTAATGCGGATATTCTTGTTACGAAACCGGGTGCACTTACTTGCAGTGAGGCATTAGCTTCGGGATTACCGATGGTGTTAGTAAATGCAATTCCCGGCCAGGAAGAAGATAACGCCCGGTACTTAGATCGTATGGGAGCAGCAATTTGGACTGAAGACCAAACTCAACTGAACGAAATAGTAAGACACCTGCTAGATGACTCTCAGCTGCTGAGCACCATGCAGCAGCAGGCACAACGCATAGGACGTCCTGATGCAGCCCGCCAGATTGTCACCAAACTCATCGGTAAAAAACGGGAGACTGCGGCAATACGGAAAAGAAGGGGATAAGACAATGAATATAGCTATGTTTGTTGAAGCCTTACCTTTAGCTGCCGGAGCGAAACTAGTGCTGGCTACTGCCAGCCCACTACAAAGTTTTCTAGATAAGCCTGGGATAACACATGAGTTTTGCAACCGCCAGGCAATTGCGATTTTGCGCAATGAGGGCTTTGAAAGAGCTGCTGTCTTACTGGATCAGTATCTTTCTCAGCTGAATGCAGGTGTACTTTGGGCTGACAAGGGTTGGAAGAATGTCAATCATTATTATCAGCCCGTCACGAAAAAAGGATTATGGCGATTTGCAAGTGCCTGGGATGAGTTTGAGCAGTATTATGGGCAAATGCTTGCATATATCCGTAGGCGTAATCTGGAGAAAGCCTGTTTTTATCTGGGTGCAGCTTCGCACCTTCTGCAGGATATGTGTGTACCTCACCATGCTAGCTGCAAAGTATTAGATGGACATAAGCAGTATGAAACTTGGGCGCAGGAACGCCGCTTCCGGTACGCAATTGAAGGAAGCGGGTGCTATATTGAAAATAATTCAGTGCAGGCGTTATTTCACGCAAATGCTACTATCGCAGCTGATTTATTTGATTGGGTAAAAGCAGGCAGCTCAGAAGGGCAGTATCATCAGGCGACTGAGATTACGCTTCCCCTTGCCCAGCGTTCTACTGCCGGACTTTTTCAGCATGCTGCAGATTTAGTTTCTCAGATTTCTCCTCAACTATTTGCTCAGCCGCTTATTATAAGTGCATGAGCAATTTTTTATTGCCGCAAAACAAAAACCACTTNNAAGTGGTTTTTGTTTTGCGGCATGTTATCGAGGGTAGCAGTTACGGGGACTGCAATTGCGAGGACTGCAGTTCTGCCTGGGGAAGCAGTTCTGCCTAGGGAAGCAGTTCTGCCTAGGGAAGCAGTTCTGCCTAGGGAAGCAGTTCTGCCTAGGGAAACAGTTCTGCCTAGGGAAACAGTTCTGTCTAGGGAAGCAGTTCTGCCTAGGGAAACAGTTTTGTCTAGGGAAGCAGTTTTGCCTAGGGAAGCAATTCTGTCTAGGGAAGCAGTTCTGTCTGGGATAGCAGTTTTGCTTAGGATAGCAGTTATTGGGACTACAGCCGACTGCTACTATTGGCCGTCCGAATTCATCAAGGCTATTTTCATCCCAGTCTTCGAACTCAGGATAATCTTCCTCCCATGGTCTAAAATAGTCTGACATGATGTACACCTCCTGAAGGTTTTTGGCAATGTGACTCCTCTTACATAATATTCATATCTGTAAGACATGGTGCAACAGCAAGGCTGGGCCAATTCGGTTGAAGAGCATATTCCATACATTGCAAATGTGAAGCAAGAATGAACTTAACGAAAAGTTAACATGGTCTTAACAAATCGAAATGGGATAAGTCGTATAATTGCACTAGAAGACAAACCGATTATATGGTGAAAAAACAGGAGGTTGGATTAATGAACTTTTTTCGTAAATCCAGATTAATTACTACTGCAGTGGCCTTAATGGTAGGAGCAAGTCTATTTGCTGGCTGTGGCAGTTCCGGTAAAGAGGCTGATTCTCCAAAAGCTACAGCTGAATTGCAAGGTACAGTTACCGCTTCAGGTTCGACTGCACTGCTTCCGCTATTAAAACCTGCGCAGGAAGAATTCCAAAAGAAGCATGCGAAAGTTACTGTTAATATTGCCGGTGGCGGATCGTTTACCGGTATGAACCAAGTTGCTTCCGGGGCTGTTAATATCGGTAATTCAGATGTAGATTTGCCTGCCGAGTATAAGGACAAAGGACTGGTTGATCATAAAGTAGCTGTAGCGCCGTTTGTATTTATTACAAACCCTGATGTTTCAGTTGATAACTTGACTCAACAGCAGTATGTAGATGTTATGTCAGGTAAGGTTACTAACTGGAAGGAAGTAGGCGGCAAGGATCAAAAGATTACCTTGATTCATCGCGCTAAATCTTCCGGATCGCGTGCTACAATTGCTGAAATCGTCATGAAGGATACTCCTTTTACCGACAATGCAGTTATACAGGACTCTAATGGTGCTGTACGTGCGGCGATTGCAAGCACTCCTGGTGCTATCGGTTATGTTGATGCTCCATATGCCGATAACACTGTTAAGAAACTGGCATACAATGGTGTTAAATATGAGCCGCAGGCAGTAATAGATGGAAAATACCCGGTATATGCTTATGGGCATATGTATACTAAAGGGGAAGCTACAGGTGCTGTGAAAGCATTTATCGACTATGTAATGAGTAAAGAATTCCAAGAAACCTTCGTCGAAAAAAATGGCTTCCTGCCTATTACTAAAGTGAAAAAATAATATAGTAAGAACAAAGGGAGCTGTGCACTATGCGCAGCTCCCTTTATTCTACAAAAAAACTTAACTGAAACTTAACATGATATTAACAAACAGCTTTTCCGGCCAACGTATAATTAGACATGCAGGCATATAATACTGCCGGCGAGAGTAGGAGTGTGCGGCTATGTCAATGGTTAATAGTACAAGTGGTCATGCAATGCGAATCATGACAGACCGGTATGTGCGGTACCTGTTTATTGTAAGTGCTTTTCTGATGACCATCATTATTGCTTCAATAATTGTTTTCGTTGGTCAGCAGGGCTTGCAGACGTTCCGGGATATTACGATAGTTGAATTCTTTCTGAATAACAAATGGGATCCGATGGAGGGCCGCTTCGGTGCATTCAGCTTTATTGCCGGGACGCTTTTAACAACATTACTGGCCATTATCATTGGAGCTCCGCTAGGGCTTGCCGGCGCGGTGTTTATGGCGAAGATTGCCCCACCCCGGCTGCGCGAGTTTATGAGGCCGGCAACTGATTTATATGTAGCAATTCCTTCGGTGGTATACGGTTTTGTCGGCATGACAATACTCGTTCCTTTTATTCGTGTTCACTTTGGTGCGAGTAATGGCTTTGGTTTGCTGGCAGCAAGTGTTATTCTTGCTGTCATGATACTCCCAACTATTATCAGTATTTCGGAGGATGCCATAAGAGCTGTGCCTAAACCACTGGAAGAGGCATCATTGGCGTTAGGAGCCACCAGATGGCAGACGATTTGGCGGGTATTGCTGCCGGCAGCCTTACCTGGAATATTAACGGCAGTTATATTGGCGATGGCTCGGGCAGTGGGCGAGACTATGGCAGTGCAAATGGTTATTGGCAACACTCCCCAATTAGCGACATCTCTGTTTATGCCAACGGCAACTTTAACTAGCGAGATAGTCATTGAGATGGGAAATACCCCCTTTGGCTCGACGTGGGGAAACTCACTGTTTTTAATGGCCTTAGTATTGTTGCTTTTATCAATGGCCATGATTATGATTATTCGGCAGATTGCCGCGCGAAGGAGTGCTTAACATGACAGACGAAGCGCTTTCCAAAGATGTTCTGCAGCAAGGGAAAAAACTGATGCAGCCAGCTGTTAGAACCGATTTAATGCTTTACAGTTTGCGGGGAGTGCGATTAAGTGATCGCATTGCTACGCTTGCGATGTGGGCCGCGGGAATCGTCATCCTTGGAATTCTAGTGGCATTTTTGTCTTATATGCTCGTAAAAGGCTTGCCGGCGCTATCTTATCACTTTATTACCGGCATGCCCAGTGATATTCGAGCCGGCGGCGGTGTAGGCCCTCAATTTTTTAACTCCTTTTATATCCTGGCATTATCAATGCTGTTTGCTATTCCAATTGCTGTTGGAGCTGGCATTTATCTGGCTGAATATGCCGGCAATAACCGTCTCACTGATTTAATCCGCTTGAGCACGGAAAGCTTAGCTACAGTCCCGTCGATTGTATTAGGTCTGTTTGGTATGATTATTTTTGTTAATACACTGGGATTAGGCTTTAGTATCATTGGTGGAGCGCTAACCCTCATGCTGCTTAATATTCCGGTATTAGTCCGGGTTACCGAAGAAGCTATCCGTACGGTGCCTGATCAATATCGCGAAGCAAGCTTAGCGTTAGGCGCAACAAAATGGCAAACCATCTGGCGGGTAATTTTGCCAAATGCTTTACCAGGAATCATAACAGGAATAACGTTAACTGCAGGCCGGGCAATGGGAGAGACCGCTATTCTGATTTTTACTGCAGGCACGACAGTTTCCCGTACAGTGCCAGATTTTTCGCTAACCGCTGCGGGAGAGACGCTTGCTGTGCATATGTGGTATGTTATGGCAGTCGGGCTTGTTCCTGACCGGCTGGATATAGCAAATGGCATTGGTGCTTTGCTGATTATTACGATTCTAATTTTTAACTTGATGTTTACCATACCCGCTAAAATGTGGCAAAGAAAAATGACCGGTTCTTCCCACTGACAAGATATATGCTTGTAAGAAGTGAGACTTGGCGCAGGCCAAGTCTTTTTCTGATGAATAAAATAAGGTAAAACTGGTAAATGTTAACGTTTTGTTAAGGTTATGTTAATTATTGCCATATAATATTTCGCAGAGGCTGTATGTATGCTAGTATGAGGACATCATTAAGTATGGAGGTAACTATGAACCTGCTAATGAGATTGATAAAGAAGATACAAGCTGTCCCTAGTCCTAAGTTTGCTTTTCTCCGGCGAGGAACATTTAAAGTTACAAATGGCTTTTCGGTTAAGCAGGCAGCACGGCATAGTACCGTAATTATGAAACAACTGGCAAACTTTCGGCCTGGCGGCGGTTTAGCATCCTTGGTTTCACGGGCTATTATGTTTACTATCATTACCTGTACCATACCCTTGCTCATCTTTGGCTGGTTTACTACTAATCAAACAATGGAGAACTTAACCGAATCAGCTATCGATAAAAATAGTAAGGTTGCAGAGCGGGTTGCCAGTGATATTGGCTATTACGTAATCGGCAAAAAGAACTTTTTAACCGTGGCTAGTGGCAGTGAAGCATTTCGCGTACTGAATGCAGATACGGCAAAACAGTACTTGCAGCAAGTACGGCCTTTTTATGGCGGCAGTGATGCTTTATTTGTAGCTGATGCATCAGGTCAGCAGCTGGCCCGCACCGACGGCAGCAGCCTGGTCAGCATTGCTGATCGTGACTATTTTCAGCAAGCCATGCAAGGAACAAGTACTTTTTCAGATCCTATTGTCAGTAAGGTGACAAATCAATTGACAATCATCGGATCGGCACCGATATATGGGGAAGGAAATCGTGTAGTTGGCATGCTAGGCGCCAATATTTCCATTACTAACATCCAAACAATGATTGAAAACATTTTATCGCAAAATCCGGGATACATATTAACTGTTATTGATAAAAACAGAATACCGTTATTTTACCAGGCTGACTCAACGGCAGTAACAGAGAGGAAAAGCTTAAACGAAGAGTATTACTTGCAGGCGGTAGAGCAAAAGACCGGGAATGGTCTGGGTAAATTCCGGGGACAAGACTATTTATTATCTTACCGGCCAATACAAAATACTGACTGGGTAGTAGTAAGTGCTTATCCGAAGCAGCAAGCATTGCAGGCCGCCTATGATACGGTCGGGCTAAGCGCCAAAGTCGCACTGGGCTTAATCCTCTTTTTTGCTGTTTGCGGGATCGGTGTGACCCGTGTAGCCCTTCAGCCGCTCAAGGCACTGGTTAAGCAGGTGGAACGGGTTGCTGACGGCGATCTCACTTGTGATTTAATTGTGAATGGCAAGGATGAAATTGCTCATGTGGCACAAGCCTTTTGTATCATGACAGGCAATCTGAGGGAGATTGTCCAGGCTGTTCAACAATCATCTACGTCTATCGTTGAGGCCTCAAACTATGTTGTAGCTGCTTCCGGGCAATCCAATACAGCCAGTCAGCAGGTTACCCAGTCAATTCAAAATATTGCTCAAAAAGTTACCGGACAAGGACAGGAAACCGGAAAAACAGAGCACCTTATTACCGAACTGGTTACCATTAGTGCTACTGTTTCCAGCACCGCATCGCAGGTAGCAAATGCTACCAGTGAATGTTCTGCCACAGCAGTTCAGGGGCAAACAGTGGTAGAACAAACGGTTAACGCTATTCAAAGTATAAAACACTTTGTTGATCAAACCTCGCAAACCGTTCAGGTATTAAATTCAAGTGCGAGAGAAATTGGACAAATTACCGATATTATTACAGCTATTACCCAACAGACCAATTTACTAGCCTTAAATGCGGCAATAGAAGCTGCCCGGGCAGGCGAATCCGGCAGGGGCTTTGCGGTAGTTGCCAGTGAAGTACGGCGCCTTGCTGAGCAATCAGCAGCAGCAACGAAAAATATTGCTGTATTAGTGAAAAAAATACAAACAGAAACGGATCAAGCCATCCAAGCAATCGGTGCAAGCTTTACCCAGGTGGATCAGGGGGTTGCTATTGCCGGGACATTAGGCACTTCTTTTAATGATATTATGCAAGCTATTGATCATATGCAATCGCAGGCCAAGGTAATTACCATTGAGGCTGATAAGCAGTCACGCTTATGCAACAGTGCTCTGGAGGCTGTTGCTAATATTCACGAGATGGCAGACTCGAATACACAAAATATCCAGGAAATTGCTGCCGTCAGCCAAGAGCAGGCAGCAGCGTCACAGGACATTACTCATTCTATCGATACGCTTAAAGCATTGGCACATGATTTAGAAGAACTTATTGCACAGTTTAAAGCTTAATAAAAGAATAACTCTTTTTCGCAGGGGGAATAGCTATGTTTTCCTTATGGGCAGAAATGACAAGTGTATTTTCGGCAGGTGATGCGGAGCAGGCAGAGGCACCGCTTAATCCACTTTTGCTGGAATTGCAGAATATATTAGCACATAAGCAAATCGAAGCTGTATTTCAGCCCATTGTCAGCCTTACTGAGGGTACGGTACTTGGTTATGAAGCGCTAAGCCGGGGACCTCAAGATTCCGTCCTGCATCGGCCGGACAGTTTGTTTCAGGCAGCTGCTGAATTTAACCTGGTATGGGAGTTAGAATACCTTTGCCGGACAAAGGCACTGGAAAAGGCGCAAAAGGTAATTTCCAGCAATCTAATTTTTATTAACGTAGATCCCAAGATTTTTTACGATAGCCGTTTTCAGAAAGGATATACGAAAGAGTTAATCGCTCAGCTTAGTGCTGATGTGGGCAATGTAATTTTTGAGATAACTGAAAAAACAGCGATTGAGGATTACACTAATTTTCGCAAAGCCTTAGATAATTATAAAAGTCAAGGCTATAAAATTGCCATTGATGATACCGGTTCCGGTTATTCCGGGCTGCGTCTGCTCGCCCAGTCTTATCCGCATTTTATTAAAGTAGATATGGAACTAATTCGCGGTATTGACAAAGATAATGTTAAACAGGCTATGCTGAAAGCATTATACGATTTTTCCTTAGTAACTAACTCACAGATTATTGCCGAAGGTATTGAGACTGCTAATGAGCTAGCGACGTTAATCAATCTTGGCATTCCCTATGGACAAGGCTATTTCTTGCACAAACCATCGCCTGATTTTACCGATATTTCTGAGGGTGTGCGGCAATATATCAAAGAAAAGTATGAACAGCGCAAACGTCAGCACTTTCAAACCACCCTGGCCATTCCCATCGGAGAACTAGCCCGTGATGACAAGCCTTTTGGACCTACTATATGCGGGGGAAAACTGCTAGAATATTTTAATGCGCAGCCCAGCTTACTTGCTGTGCCTATTGTTCAAGATGGAAAACCGGTTGGATTAATGATGAAGAGCAAGTTTCTAAGCCGTTTGGCAACTCAGTATGGTGTGGCTGTTTATATGAACCGGCCCGTTTCTCTGCTCATGGATAAACATCCCTTAATTGTTGACTATCATACCTCCCTGGAACAGGTAGCGAAATCAGCAGTTGCCAGAGAAGACGACAGTATTTATGATTACATCATTATTACTAAAGAGGCCCAATATTTTGGAATGACAACGATTAAGCGGCTGCTGGAGGCTACCACGCAGATTGAAATCACGCGGGCAAAGCATGCCAATCCGCTCACCGGTCTGCCTGGTAATGTCATTATTGAGCGGGAGCTGGAGCGGGTCGTACACGACGAGCAAGCTTTTGCAGTACTGTATTTTGATTTGGATAATTTTAAGGCTTATAATGATGCCTATGGCTTTGAAAATGGTGACCGTGTACTGGCTATGACGGCGCAAGTTATCCAAAGCACCCTTTATGAATTAGGGTACACAGAGTCTTTTCTGGGGCATATCGGTGGTGATGACTTTGTGGCTGTTGTTTGTACCGATAGTGTTACTAAGCTTTGTCTTGAATTAATTGAGAGATTTGATTGCCGCATACGCAATTTCTACAATGAGACTGACCGTAATCACGGTTATATTGTTTCGAAAAATCGTCATGGGACGGAAGAATCCTTTCCGCTTATTTCGATATCCATTGCTGTCGTTACCAGTAATAATGACTGCAGCCGTAATCCTGGCGACATTGCTGAAGCGGCGGCGTTATTAAAGAAAAAGTGCAAAATGACGTGGCACAGTTCCTTCCTAATTGATAAGCCTGCATGAATTTTTTGCTCTCCTGCCATACTAAGGCGTAAAGGAGGCTTGGTTATTTGTGAATAAAACATATTGCAAATGGATGTGTATTCCTGTATTGCTGGTAGCATTCCTAGTTGTATTATCAGGCTGCAGTCCGCAGAAGAAACCTACTCCAGCCCAGCCGTCACCCGCTCCGCAGAGTCAGAATGTACAAGGGAGCGAGCCGGAAATAACTGTCTTTATGCACGAAACAAATGAAAAGAAAACGATGAAGATGGAAGAGTATATTGCCGGGGTAGTAGCCGGTGAAATGAAGAGTGATTGGCCCGTGGAAGCATTAGCTGCACAGGCAATCATTGCCCGCACCTTTACGCTGGAAGCAATCGAAAGTAAAGGGGGCGTACCAGCCCGTGGGACACAGGCTTCGACAGATATTAAAGAATTTCAGGCCTATAATGCCAAAGATGTGAATGATAATGTAAAAAAAGCGGTTGAAATGACACGGGGACAGGTCATTATGTATCAGGGAAAACTAGCAAAAACCTGGTTTCATGCTTCAGCCGGTGGTATGACGGCTTCTGCCAAGGAAGGTCTCAACTATAAAGATGCGGAACCCACCTATATCAAGCCTGTCCAGTCACCGGATGAACTTGCTCCTAAGGATGTGCAGAGCTGGACAGTGAGTTTTCCGATGGACAAAGTAATGGCTGCTGTAGAGAAGGCCGGGCAAAAAGTAGACAAAATTGAAAAATTTGCGATACAGGAAAAAGGACAATCGCAGCGGGCAACTATTTTTGTTGTCAACGGCAATATACAAGTGCCTGCACCCGAATTTAGAATTGCAATTGGAAGTACGGAGCTAAAATCTACTTTGCTGGATAAAGTAGCTGTAGAAGGTAATAAAGTTACTTTTTCCGGCAAGGGATATGGTCACGGTGTGGGTATGTCGCAATGGGGTGCTAATAAAATGGCAAAAGACGGCAAAAAGCCGGAAGAAATTGTCGGTTATTACTACCCGGGAGTTACGCTGGAAAAGCGCTGGAATTAAATAAGAAAAGCAGAGCGTAATGCTCTGCTTTTTCTTATTTTTCTTCCTATCACTGGAAATGATGTATAAAATAGGTCAATTTACAAAAAATAACATACTGGAGGTAAACACCAAATTAGGCAATGTGCTTGTGAAGCGAGGAGCAAATGATGGCGTACAAAAAAGAACAACGCATACAGAAACTCTCTGCTGTGTTTGCCCATGCTTCTAAAGAGCAGGCGCTTGATTCATTAAAGAATCTGCGGGATTTGATTAATGGAAGTGCTGAACTGGGCGAGGAATTAAGCAGCCTTACTGCCCGGATTCGCCAAGTAGCAGCGCCGGCAGAAGAGCCTTTTCTCTTTACTGAAGACCTTACCGCTAACCGGAAGTTGCTTGATGTAGTATTCCGCGATTGTGATGACGTGAAATACCGTGAATTCTCCATTGGCGAGCATAACGCTTTGATTGTTTATGTAGAAGGCATGATTGGCAGTAATAAACTGGATGAGTCGATACTGGCTCCTCTGCTGCAACTTAAAAAAGACTATAAGGTTAGCAATTTTACATCTTTTTATAATATTTTGCCAGTATCTGCGTTGATCACGAGCAATAGTGCTCGTGAAATCATTACAAATGTGCTAAGTGGTTATGCCGCTTTGTTTATTGATGGTGTTGCAGAGTGCTTGCTGATGGAAGCAATGCACTACCGCAAGCGCTCGATTAATATTCCGCAAAATGAGACTGTCATTCTTGGCTCTCATGAGGCATTTAATGAAGACTTAACGGATAGTATTGCTATGATCCGCCGTCACTGCCGTGATAATAACATTAAAGTCCGCATGCTGTATATTGGTGAAAGAAGCAAATCGAAGGTTGCTTTGGTCTATGCTGCTAATTTAGTTAAGCCAGGCTTGATGGAAGAAATAGAGCAGCGTATCAACCGGATTAAGGTTGACAGAGTAACGTCTACCGCTAATGTAGAAGAGTTCATTATTGATCATCCCTGGTCACCTTTCCCGCAGACACAGGCAACAGAGCGTCCGGATAAAGTTGTATCGTCGCTTTATGAAGGACGAGTGGCAATTGTTTTAGATAATGTCTGCGATATTCTACTGGTACCAACTACTTATGCCCAAATATTACAATCGTCAGAGGATTACTCTACCCCTATGATTGTTACTAGTCTCACCCGGCTCACCCGTTTTTTTTCGACCGCTGTTGCTATTTTTCTACCTGCTTTTTATATTGCGCTTGTTTCCTACCATCCGGGGATGCTACCTACAGCGTTAGCAATTTCAGTAGCGGAACAGCGGCTTCGTTCTCCGTTCCCTGCTTTTATGGAAGCCTTATTTATGGAAGTCCTGATTGAGCTATTTCAGGAAGCAGTTGTACGACTGCCACAAAAAATTTCCGGTGCTGCTGGTGTGGTCGGTGCTTTGGTTATCGGGACAACCGTTGTAGAAGCAGGGCTGGTTAATGCATTGCTTGTGGTTTTAACGTCTGTTACTGCTATTGCTTCCTTTACCATGCCTACGTATAGTTTTAGCACATCGCTGCGCGTTTTGCGCGTACCGACAATTATTATGGCTTCTGTTTTAGGACTATATGGTATTGCACTGAGTTTGATGGTTATTGTTACTCATCTGTGCTCTCTGCGCAGCTTCGGTGAATCATACGGAGGAAATCTCTTTAACATTACGTTATTGAGAGACTGGAAAGATATGTTCGTCCGGTTGCCGGAAACTCTGCTTAAGAGCCGCCCCAAGCAGCTCGGCGAGCAGGACCAGGAACGGATAGGAAAGAAGGGCAGCTAATATGGGAAACCTGGAAAGACGCACATCAATGTCACCGAGCCAATTTGCACTAATGGTAGCAGCAATGGGAACTGGAACGGCCGTGCTTGTTATGCCTGCAACTTTAGTACCCGTGGCCGCGCAACATACCTGGGTGAGTGTATTACTAGGGGGCGGCTTGTATTTTTTTGCCGGCGTAATTATGATCAAATTAGGTGATTGCTTTCCCGGCCAGTCAATAGTTGAATATTTGCCTAGTGTTTTGGGAAAGGCTCTGACGGCAGTGACGCTATTGTTTTTCACTGGTGTGCTTCTGATACAAAGTTCAGTGAGGATTCAATCTTTCGGGCGGGAAATTGTCTTTTTTATGTTTGATCGAACACCAATTGAAGTAGTTATCTTACCTTTCGTGATTGTGTGTGCCTATGGGGCGGTACAAGATCTGGGAACTATTCTTCGCCTGTCTCAAAGTTTATTGTTTATGAGCGCATTACCGCTGCTGGGCTTATTGATGCTTAGCATGATCAATGTCAAACTCATCAATTTATATCCGCTATGGCCTGTAAATGTTGCCGGGGTCATAAAAGGAGCAATTTTTAGCTGGCCTTACTTTTACGGGTATGAAATACTCTTAATTTTATTGCCGACAATTGATAGGCAAAGTACCAGTCTGGTAGCAGCAATATCGGGCAGCTTTATTTTTAAAAGTGCACTGATGCTTTTGACTTTTGTTTCTACCGTAGGCAGTATGACGGTAGCCGGAGTGAACAACATTATTTATCCTACGCTGCTGGCAGTGCGGGGGATTGATCTACCAGGTACATTTATTGAGCGGCTGGACAATTATCTTTTGCTGAGCTGGATTCCTCTCGGTTTTATCACAATAGTAATTTGGCTGTATATTTCGAGCGTTATATGGACGCAATATTTCGGCTTTAAAGATCACCGGCCATTTGTGATTGTTTTTAGTATCCTTATTTTTGCTGCTAGCATGTCACTTCATGACTTAAGCGGATACTTAACGATGGTAAAAGTAAGCCGCATGCTGGGTTTCGCATTTTCGGTGATTATTATTCCAGCCGTTTATCTGCTGGTAAAATGGCAGTTAGGCAGGTGCGGTAATGGTAAGTAGTACGAAGCGGCTATTCATTAGCTATACCTTATTATGCCTAATAAGCACAGTCTTTTTGACTGGCTGCTGGGATCGTCATGAGATTCAGGATCGCAGCTTTGTTTTAGCAGTAGCTATTGATTTGGCTGACGAGGGGCTGGAGAACAGTACACCACTGGAAACCTTCACAGAGGGAAGTGGAAGAAAACCACTGCGGTTAAGTCTGCAGGTATTGTCTCTGTCACCGCAGAAAAGAGGCGAGAACAGCCCCAGCAAGACATATGTAATTTCCAATACAGGCCGTTCGATGCATGAGATGCTTCGTGATGCCAACGGTCAAAACAGTAAGCCCCTTTGGTTTGAACATATTCAGAGCATTATCATTAGTGAGGCGGCTGCCCGCAAATTTGGCCTTACTACGCTGATAGACCTTTTTCGCCGTGATGCGGAGATACGTTGGCGGACGAAAGTGTATATCACTCCGCAGGATGCCAGACCCTTTCTTGATTTTGTACCGCAGACCGGTGAAGCAGGCGGTATATTTATTGCTAATATCAGCCGTTCGATAAAAAACCTTCATGTGGCCGGGTCCAATACCGATCTCGGAGCTACTTCCGTTCGGCTTGATAACAAGGTTGATGTTGTGCTGCCGGCAATTGAAATGAGCGGTAAGCAGGTGAAGGTCAGGTCAATGGCAGTATTTAAGAAAGATAAGTTTTTTGAGTACTGGGATGAATATACGGTTAAAGGAGCCAAATTTTTGTTGGGAATAGAGAAAGCAGCACTCATAGCTTTTTCGTGTCCGTTTCACCCTGACGAAACGGTGGTTTTTGAGATGTTCCAGCAGGAAACAACTGTTACTCCTCAGATAGACGGTGATCAGATTAGTTTCAAAATGAATATTACTATGAGGGGGAATATTGGTGAAATTAGCTGCAGTGGTGACCATGACGCTACTGACAGGGCTTTCATGGATAAAGCAGAGATGATGTTTGCGCAAGAAGTGCAGCACAATATTGAGCATGCTCTTCAAGTCATGCAAAAGGCAGGCATTGATGATGCTGGTTTTGGACAAAAGTTAAAAGCTTATGAGCCTAAAACATGGGAAAAGGTGAAGGACCGGTGGGATGAAGTTTTTCCTACCATTCCAGTAGAGACTAGCGTCAGGATATCTATACAGAATAGCGGTGAGCATAAATAATTATTTTAAAAACTGGCGCAGGATGAACAGCGTAGCAATAAGCAGCAGACAAGTATAACTAATTTTCCGGGAAAACATAGCGTCCCGGAGGCGGTCATTATGCTTTGCAAGCATATTGGCCAAATGCCAAGAGCAAATGGCAGTGATCAAGAGGGCAAGGTACAGCTCCGGCTGAGCTGTGTGTACTATGATGAATTTGGTGGTCTGCCAGGTTTGATTCATATCAATATGGACATTCATAACATCACCCAGCTTTATCATGACCGAAAAAGGACGGCCTTATTACCGTTCTTTTTTTATATGTTTTGTGCTAAGAAAGAAAAAAATGGCATATAGTAATTTGAGTCAGTATATAGGAGGGATTTTTATGCCCATCGACGATAAAACCCCAAAATGGCGTCATCAGTTTACACTGGTAGATCGTGAGGAAATGACAGTGGAAGGCGTTATTTCGCTGGGAAGTGCTGATGAAAAAGAAGTGGTAATGGATACAGAACGGGGACCGTTAGTTATTAAAGGAGAAGGTCTTAACATCCAACAGCTAAATCTGGATAAAGGCAATATTGTGATAGAAGGGTTGATTAAAGCATTAGTATATGATGATGAACCAAAGCAAAAAAAAGGGCTGCTAAACAGGCTGCTTAAATAACGGGACGAAAAGGTGAGAAGGATAGGACGGCACCGCTTACTGGCAGTTTGGTATGTTTTGTTGGTAATGTTGGTTATTGATGCAGGTATTATCGCCATAGCCCGCTACATGGCAGAAGGCTATCGGCAGGCTGTATTTGACGATTTTAATTCAAGTGCCAATAAATGGAGGGAAATAGAAAAAGTTCCCTATGCTGATTTTATCAACCACTATGGTAAAGTTTATCAGCTTAATCCACAAGTAACAGCAGCAGTCATTCAAGCAGAAAGCTCTTTCCAGCCCCGGGCAGTCTCCAGAGCGGGTGCATATGGGTTAATGCAGGTTATTCCCGATACCTGGAGACAGGTAAATAAGCGGGTAAATATCTGTAAGGGCAGGCATGCCGGTGAGTGCACGACCGAATGCTATTTTAACCCTGAGCTAAATATCGGAATAGGGACAGCGTACTTAAGTGAAATGGTGCAGCGCTTTAAAGGAAATATGATCTTAGCGTTAGCTGCTTATAATGCCGGTCCGGGGGCAGTGGAAAGGTATGGCGGAGTACCGCCTTACCAGGAAACGCAGGAGTATGTGGAGCGAATCATTGGATATTGGTACCAGAACCAGAATAAGCTGGTGCCTGTTTATGCCGTGCCTGCCAGAAGATGGGAAGAGGTGTATCGGGCAGCCTGGTGGATATTTGCAGGAATTATCGTAGGTCTGATAACATTGGTGAGACAGATGAATAGACTACATCGCTCCTGGCGATGGAGGTGAAAAGATGGAGCTGTATGGACAGATACAAATCTTTTTGGTGACCTTGCTGACAGGGGCGTTTTTAGGCATCATTTTTGATTTTTATCGTGTTTTAAGAGGGGTTTTCCGGCCTCGTTTTGTGATGACAACAGTTGCTGATTTTATCTATTGGATTGTTGCAACTGCTACTGTATTAGTCTCCCTTTTGCTGTGTAATTGGCTGGAACTTAGGTTATATGTTTTCCTGGGGCTCCTTGGCGGAGGTGCCGCTTATTATCGTTTGCTCAGCCGGTACGCAATTTATTTGATGATTCGTGTATTGCGATGCATTGGATGGCTGCTCAGATGGGGTAAAAAGATCTTTGTATATACTGTTATTGTGCCAGTAAGCTTTGTAACTCGCCTGCTGGCATGGCCGCTGGTTCAATCCCGGCACCAGCTTGGACGTTTGTGGCGAAAACTGAGTGCAATCAAACCAAAAGATAAGCCGCCTCCTGAGTAAAACACACAGTAATTTATTTATTTCCACAAAGAGGAATTATTCCGCTATCGCAGAATACTCTATCTAATAATAAGGTCAGCAGCTTTGTTACTTAATCTCCCAAACGGTGGTGGAAGATATTGGTTAAGCGCAAATACCGCTTGAACTGGTTCCGAGTGGTTATGATTGCAATAATTTTATATACCGTTTATGTTTGTGTTAATCAGCAATTACAGTATGCTGCTATCAGTCGTGAAATGGAAGCGACGAAAACGCAGCTTGAGCAATTGCAGCAAACGAATGAAGCTNNAAAGGTCGGTCTCGTTCATATCTCAGAGGTTGCTGATGTATATGTTCGCGACGTAAAAGACTTCCTGAAAGAACAAGATCGCGTCAAGGTGAAGGTCTTATCGGTTGATGAACGCGGAAAAATCGGGTTGTCTATCAAGCAACTGACCGCTCCAGTAAACCCCGGACCCAGAAAACCTCACACCAACGACAACCGGCGTCCCAATCGCTTTAATAGCTTGTCATTTGAAGATAAGCTAAATAAGTTCCTTAAAGATAGCGATGAACGCCTGACAGACTTAAAGCGCAATACTGATTCAAAGCGTGGCGGCCGCGGTGGCGCCAGACGTGCAGAATAATAGTTGCTACTACAGAGCATTCCTAGAGGAATGCTCTTTGTTATTTGGAGGCTGTATGAATATAAAAGCTGCAATCGATATTGGAACAAACTCCGTTCGGCTGCTTGTTGCTGATTGGCAAGACGGCCAAATTGTACCTCTGGTAAAAGAACTTAAGACGACCCGCCTGGGACAGGGCGTGCATCATTCCGGTCGCCTGGCACCTGAGGCGGTGGAGCGTACGCTGGAGGCTGTCGCTGCCATGGCTGATATTGCAAAGGAGTACAAGGCAAATGAAGTGATGGCTGTTGCGACTAGTGCCGTTCGCGATGCAGCAAATGGCTTAGAGTTTATACAACTGTGCCGGGAAAAGACCGGAGTTGACATCCAAATTCTGTCAGGGACTGCTGAAGCTTCGCTTAGTTTTAATGGCGCCCTGCAGGGACGAGCGGCCGAAGGCAGTCAAATGATTATTGATATTGGCGGCGGCAGCACGGAACTGGCCTGTGGTGAGGGGAAAGAATTAAAGGTTGCCCAGAGCCTGAATGTTGGTGCTGTACGTCTAAAAGATATCTTTCCGGCTCATAATAACGGAATAATAAATAATATTGCCGAGATTCTCCCCTATATAAATGATACAATCAGAGCACTGCCTCCGTTGGCACAGGCCGATGTCATTACCGGTGTAGGCGGTACCATAACATCACTGGCTGCCATTGCGCAGCAGCTGGCGCTCTATGACAGTGAGAAGGTACACCGCTATTTTCTATCGACAAGTTGTGTAAATCGACTTTTAACCACTTTGGCGGCAATGCCGCTGGCTGAGAGAAGACAAGTAGCAGGGCTCCAGCCCGAGCGGGCAGATATTATTGTTTATGGTATCGCCATATTATCTGCACTACTTAGTTCGCTTGAAGCGGATGGATTGACTGTGAGTGAACAGGATATCCTGGAAGGAATAATTGAACAGCTCTTTGCTAAGCAAAATAGCTGAGTTTCGACAAAAAAACAATGCCCAAAGCAGCAGTGCCACCTGACAAAACAGTTGTCAGGTGGTTTTTGCTGTTTTACCCACCCTTTTTGTCGGTTTTTTTTACGATTAAAGCGACTTGTTCGGACAATATTTGATTACTAAAATATGTAAAATGGGAATACACATATGCGCTAGGGGTGGAAAATATGCCAAAAGTTTCGGTTGTGACACTTCCGGCAGAAGCGCTGCCTATCTCCGAGAGTCTGCAGTCTGCTCAACGTCCGGCTGTTAAGCGGTCAATCAATATAAGACCTTTACTTTATCTGTTAAGGGATAGTATGATTGCTTTATTTGGCCGGGAGATGTTATTAACAAATGGGTTGGCCTTTTTACTGAGCCGCGTATCAATCATGGGAGAATTATCACCTTTTGGATTAGCTTTTTTTGCTGCTGTCGCTCAAGTTTCAGGCAAGAGGGCGATTACTGCCGCCGTCTGGGCAGTAGCCGGTGTTCTATCAACAGGCAGATACAGCGAAGCATTGCTATACAGCTTAGCAATTATTCTTTACTTTCGTTACCGGGACCGCCTATCGCGTTTTCATAACAAGGTAATGACAGTTCCTTTATTTTTATTTGCAGTAGTTTCATTAAGTGGTATGGTTATCGCCTTATGGCAGCAAGGTGCATTGTACAATCTCTTACTCGTTTTATTTGACAGTATGTTATGCTTGGTTTTATCAAGTCTTTTCCTTTACGGAGCACCACTCTTAGCAAACCGCGAAGACCGGAAAGAGCTTCCTGCAGAGGCCTATAGTTGTGCGATGGTCATACTGGCGATTGCGGTAGCAGGTATCGGCAATTTTACTTTGTGGGACTACAGCGTGCGTAATATAGCAGGGAGTTTGCTTATTATGACCTTAGCCTTAAGCGGTGGTGCCGGTATGGGGGCTTCGACGGGAGTGGCAGTTGGGCTTGTAATTGGCTTGAGTGATGGAAATGCAACGATGGCCATTGCCGTTTATGCACTGGCTGGTGCGCTTGCAGGCGTTTTTCGCCCAATTGGTAAATATGCTGTGGCAATTGGGTTTGTATTAGGAAATGCGATTGCTGTCATGTATTTAGGACAGTCGTTAGAGCTCATTAGGGTATTGGCTGAAGCAGCGTTAGCGTCAGCAGCAGTGATTTTCCTGCCAGCAAGCCAGTTGGCCCTGTGGCAGGTAAGGACTGCAGCTTCGTCGGCGCCGCTTGTTACAGCAGAACAACTAATGGCACCTGCGCTAGATAAATTAAACCATCTTTCCGATATGTTTTATGATTTGGCGAATGCTTTTGGTGAGATATCCTCTGGCGCTAAGGAAAAAATGAAGGAAGATCAGGTTAATCATTTAATGGCTGCAGTAGGTAAACAGGTTTGTGGTGAGTGCCAGCGAAGGTCGCAATGCTGGGAAAAGGATTTTTATAAAACGTATCAGGCATTGCTTGACAGCTTTGCGCTGGCCGAGGCGGGCAGCCTGACCGTTCGTAATTTAGCAAAAGTGCTGCAGGATTCTTGTTTAAATAAGGAGCATCTGGTTGAGATCATGGATTGGATGGCGGAAAAAAATAGAAACAATTTATACTGGCAGAAGAAGCTTACTGATACGCGGCAGATGGTTACCGAGCAATTAAAGGCTACTGGCCTTATCCTGCATAACTTAACTCATCAAATGAGTAAAGAACCACGCTCGGATACAGAGGTTGCTAAGACTGTCCAGAAACGCTGCGCTCTGGTAGAATGCGAAGTCGCTAATGTGAAGGTAAGCGGCAGGAGAGGTGCCACTACAATCGAGTTGACGAAAAAACCCTGCAATCATGCTAGGGAATGCATTAATACGGTTCTGCCGCTTGTTACGGATTTAATTCAGGAAAAACTAACATTAGAGTCCCAGTGCGGCAGTATTGTACAGAATAAAAAATGCCGTCTCAGTATGCAGGCTGTGCAATGCTTTCATATTGAGACAGGGATCGCTTATGCGTCGAAAGGACAAGAAAGGTGTGGGGATTCGTGCTCCGTGGCACCTGTAAATAAAGAAAAAACTGCCTTGATGCTCAGTGATGGCATGGGGAGCGGTGAGCAGGCAGCCAAGGAAAGTGCCATGACTATCAAGTTCCTTGAACGGCTGCTTTCAGCGGGCTATGATGTGGATGTGGCGGTTAAGACGGTAAATTCAATGCTGATGCTGCGTACACCGGATGAGACATTTGCTACAGTTGATATGGCAATTATTGATACTTATTCCGGAGAAGCCGAATTTTTAAAGATAGGCTCAGCACCCAGTTTTATCAAACGGGTAAGAGAAGTAACTACCGTTCAGTCGGCATCATTGCCGATTGGAATATTGCATCAAATAGAAATTGAACCAGTGAGAGCGACATTAGTAAATGGCGATATTATTGTGATGGTAAGTGACGGTATTGTTGATGCATTGTCCAGAGGAGTTGAAAAGGAGAATTGGGTGGCTAATTTTCTACGGCGAACCAACAGTACTAACCCGCAAGAGATAGCTGATAAGCTTTTGTGCCAGGCTCATGAACTGGCCGGGACCAATCGGCGTGATGATATGACCGTGTTAGTTGCCCGGCTTGTAGGCAAGCCGCCGCTCGTACAATACGCGTAAGAATGGCCTGGCATACTTGCCGGGCCTTCCTTATGTCCAGATGGAAAGTAGATTAAAAAAAACTGCAGAAGGATACAATATGGTGGTAATGGCTAAGGGTCTAGCAGGAGAATGACTGTTGGCAGGAGAATACAAATCGGTCAACGATTAAGCCAGTTTTAGGAGGCGTTCACCGATGAGCCCGAGTTCACCGGAAGAAATAGTTGATCTTGTTGTACTTGCAGGGGAGATTATGCTGAAAAACGGGGCAGAGACCTCGCGGGTGGAACAAACGATGGATCATATGGCTCGCGCATGCGGAGCCAGGTATGCAGAAAGCTTTGTCATTCCAACGGGCGTTTTTGTTACGGTAACTGATAGAAGCGGCCGGTCCTTAACAACCATGAGACGGGTGCGGGACCGGACGATAAACTTAGACCGTATTGCTAAAATTAATGAATTATCGCGTCGGTTAGTAGACAGCCGGATTAGCTATCAGGATGCTTATGCCATTTTAAAACGGATTGCCAAAGAACGGACCGGATTTTCCTTATTGCCATCCATGCTTGCTTCGGGAACGGTAGGGGCTGGTTTTGCAGTACTTCAAAACGGCAGTATGGCAGAGTTGTCGCTGGCCTTTTTTGCTGCAGCAGTTGTCCGCTATATTGCTCATGTTGTTTCACGGCTGCACGGCGTACGCTTCACATATGAGTTTCTTGGCTCAATAACGGCTGGATTAATCGGCGTAGCTGCCTGTTATATATGGCCTCATTTAAGTCGCGATATCATCATTGTTGGTGGTATTTTACCGCTGGTACCGGGAGTTGCGATAACAAATGCTATTAGCGACACTATTGCCGGTGATCTATTGAGTGGTATTTCACGGGGGCTGGAGGCAGCACTTACGTCAGTAGCTGTAGCTATGGGAGTCGTAATTGTACTGGCTCTGCAACTTTGGTGAGGTGATAGAAATGGTATTACTCAAAATTACGGCAGTCTTTTTTATGGGGATGGCTGTGGGAGTTATGTATCGGATTCCCCGACAACTGCTGCTGTCTGCCAGTTTTGTGGGGGTGGCGGCCTGGCTGGTATTTTATGCAGCTGTCAGCAACCAAATGAACGTTATATTTGGCAGTTTTCTTGCCAGCCTTACNNTGGTTTATTGCTGAATTACTGGCGCGGAAGCTGCGGAAGCCAGCTACAGTGTTTACCACTCCGGGCTTTATACCGCTGGTGCCTGGCAGGGAAGCATATACGACTATGCTGCATATGGTAAGAGGTGAATATATTGAAGGAGTTGCACTGGGCATGCAGACTTTATTAATTGCCGGAGCGATTGCCTTTGGCATATTTCTTAGTGCCACCATTTACCGGTTGGTTATTAATTACCGGTTGGAAGGTGGTTTGGGACATGCTGGAAAAAATTAAAGCTCATATTCAGCGATATGAAATGCTGACTAAAGGCGATCGGGTCGTGGTTGCCTGCTCTGGCGGGCCCGATTCGCTGGCATTGCTTTATATCCTTGCTGAATTGCGCCCCTACTATCAGCTGGAGATAGCTGTAGCCCATGTTAATCACATGTTTAGGGAAGAGTCAACGGAAGAGGCACGCTTTGTCGGACGGATTGCCGGTCAACTAGGCGCGGCATATTACCAAACGGAAATTAATGTTCCTGAATATATACAGAAAACGGGTTTATCTGCTGAAGAAGCAGCTCGAATTGTACGATACCGGTTTTTGTACCAGGTGNNAGCTGAAACTGTACTCCTCCACTTGTTGAGAGGGAGCGGGACTAAAGGACTTGGAGCGATGAAGCGCGTCAGCGGCTTGCTGATCAGGCCACTGCTGGCAGTCAGCAGGCAGGAGATCGAAGCATACTGTCAGTTGACTCAATTGCAGCCTTGCGAAGATATGTCCAATCAAAATCTTGATTTTTTGCGCAACCGTATTCGCCTGGAACTTATTCCTCACTTGGAAAGCCGGTATAATCCTGCTCTGCGCAGCAGCCTATGCCGTACTGCGGAGATTATCAGTGATGAACACGATTTTATTCTGCAAAGCGCTCAAAAAGCGTGGCAATCAATTGGAAAAGAGACTTCTGATTACATTTATCTCAATAGTGAAGAACTTGTAAAATACCATGTCAGTATGCAGCGAGAAATATTTCGCTTGGCAATTGAAAAAAAACAAGGTCACTTAAAAGGAATAAGTTTCTTGCATGTGGAAAATTTGATAGAAATGGCAGTAAGAGGATCTGTTGGAAGCAGCCTTCCTTTGCCAGGAGGTTTGATAGCGCAAAAAGGTTATTCCAGTATAGCATTAACCTTTAGCCGACAATGTGAATCAAAATCAAGAGTCGCTTTGTCTGAAGTCATGCTGAATATCCCTGGCAGTACGGTATTAACACAGTTAGGTATTGCTATCATTGCCAAACTCAGTGATATACCTATTGAATCTTTGGCATTAGGGCAAGCGTTATTTGACTGGAATGAGTTACAGGAGCCGTTAGTTGTACGCACTCGCCAAGAGGGAGACAGATTTAACCCTTTGGGGATTAAAGGCAGTAAAAAATTGAAAGAGTTTTTTATTGACAGCAAGATCCCGCGCTGTCAACGGGACAGCATCCCGTTGGTTTGCGACCGGCAAGGTATAATATGGGCTGCTGGCTATCGCCAGTCTGAGCGGGGGAAAGTGACAGCCCAAACAAGCCGTTTTTTGCAGCTTACATTAATGAAACAGGAGGATTACAGTGATTAATGACATTCAAGAAGTACTATTATCGGCAGACCAAATTGCCACTCGGGTGAAAGAAATTGGTGATCAAATTAGTGCCGATTATGCGGGTGAGGAAATACTTATGATAGGGGTGCTCAGAGGGGCAGTTATTTTCATGAGTGACCTGGCGCGCTCTATCAGCATCCCGGTCGCAATTGATTTTATGGCTGTATCCAGCTACGGCGCCTCAACCACATCGAGTGGGATTGTCCGGATATTGAAAGATCTTGATGAAGAAGTTGCCGGACGGCATTTGCTTGTTGTTGAGGATATCATTGATTCAGGTCTAACCCTTAACTACCTGCTGGATAACCTGCATTCCCGTAAGCCGGCAAGCATCCGACTCGTTACCTTGCTGAATAAACCGGAACGGCGCAAAAAAGAAGTACATGTGGACTATAACGGTTTTACAATTCCTGACCATTTTGTTGTTGGTTATGGTTTGGATTATGCGGAGAAATACCGTAATCTTCCTTTTATCGGGATTTTAAAACCAGAAGCGTATGAAGGAAAATAAAAAGATTAAAAATAAGAATTAAGACGATAATAAAAGTAGGAATTACTTTCATGAATTGGTGAATATATTGATATGCACAGGATAGGTACTAGTTGGTAAAAGTCCCATTTTATTGCTACAGCTGATAATATATGGTATGATAATATCCTATGGGTACGCGAGATATCCTTGTTGCTCCAGCGAGAGGAGGGCTAGTGGTTGAACAAATTTTTCCGAAATGTTAGTTTCTATTTGTTGATTATCATTATAGCTATATCGATAATCGACTATTACTCATCCCGTACGACTAATAAGCAAGAAATCAGCTATACGCAATTTCTGCATCAGGTTGAAGAACAAAAGGTGGATAAGGTTACCATTGTAGACAATACTGTTCGCGGTAAGCTAAAAGATGGTACGGAATTTACTACAGTTGTTCCGAATGACCCAACGTTAATTAACACCCTACGGGAAAAAGGTGTAGACATTAAGGCGGAGCAGCCGCCGACACCGCCATGGTGGACGACAATTTTTTCATCGATTCTGCCAATGTTATTGTTAATTGGCGTGTGGTTTTTTATCATGCAGCAAACTCAAGGCGGCGGCAATCGCGTTATGTCTTTCGGTAAAAGCCGTGCGAAGTTACATAGCGAAGACAAAATTAAAGTTACCTTTAAGGATGTCGCCGGTGCTGATGAAGCTAAGCAGGAATTGGAAGAAGTCGTTGAATTCCTGAAACATCCGAAGAAATTTAATGATCTTGGAGCCCGTATTCCTAAAGGGGTTCTGCTTTTTGGTCCTCCAGGAACAGGCAAAACGTTGCTTGCCCGAGCAGTGGCAGGCGAGGCTGGAACTCCGTTCTTTAGCATCAGCGGTTCCGATTTTGTGGAAATGTTCGTTGGTGTAGGTGCCTCCCGTGTGCGCGATTTATTTGAACAGGCGAAAAAGAGTGCACCATGTATTGTATTTATTGATGAAATTGATGCAGTTGGCCGCCAGCGGGGCGCAGGCCTGGGTGGTGGACATGACGAACGCGAGCAGACTCTTAATCAGTTGCTGGTTGAGATGGATGGTTTTGGCGTCAATGAAGGCATCATTATTATTGCTGCTACTAACAGACCTGATATTCTTGATCCAGCGTTACTGCGCCCAGGCCGTTTTGACCGGCAGATTACGGTTGATCGTCCTGACGTTAAAGGGCGTTTGGAAATATTAAAGGTCCATACCCGTGGTAAACCGGTGGCGAAAGATGTTGATCTGGAAATATTAGCGCGACGGACTCCCGGATTTACCGGTGCAGATTTGAGTAATCTGGTAAATGAAGCTGCATTGTTAGCCGCTCGCCGGGGTAAGAAGCGCATTGAAATGCCTGAATTAGAAGAAGCCAGCGAGCGGGTGGTTGCCGGCCCTGAGCGTAAGAGTAAGGTTATCAGTGATAAAGAACGCAGGTTAACTGCTTTTCACGAAGCAGGCCATGCCTTGGTCGGTATGCTGCTTCCAGATGCGGACCCGGTGCATAAAGTATCGATTATTCCCAGAGGCCGGGCCGGTGGATATACGCTGATGCTGCCTAAGGAAGACCGTTATTATGCAACGCGTTCTGAGTTGCGCGATCAGTTAAAAACCTTTTTAGGTGGTCGTGTTGCTGAAGCATTGGTGCTAAAAGAAATTAGTACTGGTGCGCAAAATGATTTGGAACGGGCAACGGACTTAGTGCGTAAAATGATTACACAATGGGGTATGAGTGAAAACTTGGGACCAATTACCTTTGGCCGCAAGCAGGAACAAGTATTCTTAGGACGAGATATTGCTCAAGACCGTAATTACAGTGAAGAAGTTGCTTGCGCGATTGATAAAGAAGTCCGGCGGCTCATTGAGGATGCTTACGCAAAAACCGAAGAAATGCTGCAAAATAATATGGATAAATTACATCTTATTGCGAATGCTCTTATGGAAAAAGAAACTCTTGAAGCAAATGAACTGGAACAACTGCTGAAAGAAGGGAAGATTACTTCCAAACCGCTTTCTGATGAGCAGCTTGCTGATGAGACGACCACGATACCGTCAGGTACTGATGATGGATCGGGTCCTAAAATTGTCTATATCTCCCGTAAGTAACTTTGTCGTCCTGAAACCGGGTCCCTGCCCATATGGTTACCTTGAACTGGTGACACTCAAGCGAGGAGGGGGAGCGAGATGACAAAAAAATGGATTCCTAATGTGCTGACTATTATTAATCTTTTTGCTGGAGTACTAGCGATTTTGCTTGCTTTTGGAGGGAAATGGCTAGTGGCTGCAGGGTTGATTATGGGGGCAGCTTTGTTTGACAGTTTGGATGGTAGAATTGCACGCCGGTTGAATGCGACTAGCGAATTCGGTA
This sequence comes from Sporomusaceae bacterium UBA1887, assembly GCA_002337925.1. Lineage (GTDB taxonomy): Bacteria > Bacillota > Negativicutes > Sporomusales > DSM-15969 > Anaerospora. Next base: position 8,752 of record DDHB01000018.1, on the reverse strand, counting down.
AGGAATTGGATTCTCTGGCTGATTTAGTCTCATTTGGTGTTGCTCCGGCTACTATTGTTTATTTAATGTATTTTACAGAAATCGGCTGGAGCGGTTACCTGCTGGCAGCATTATTCCCGGTTTGTGGTGCTTTGCGATTAGCCCGGTTCAATCTGGCTGCAATTCGCAGTTACTTTGTGGGGCTACCGATTACCGGAGCTGGTTCTCTCTTAGCGATTTTTTCGGTTATCGGCCAAGGCATACCGGTAGCGGTACATAGTCTGGTAGTCCTTATACTGTCAGGGCTGATGGTGTCAACAATTAAAGTGCCAAAGCTATAGATAAGGAACGGTAGGGATATTCCCTGCCGTTCTTTTATCGTTGGGAGCCGGTTCGTTTAAGACATTGACATAAGGTTAACTTATCATTAAAATGATGATAACAATCGATCCTGCGAAAGGGGGGCGCAACTTATGCGTACCCAAATTCTTCAAGTACTTAGATCGCATAGCGGTCAATACATATCAGGCGAAGATTTATCCCGGATGCTTTCTGTCTCGCGAACCGCTGTATGGAAACACATACAGTCACTTAAAAATGAGGGATATGCTATTGAAGCTCATCCACGGCTGGGATACACTTTGCGACAAGCACCGGATTTGCTGCTGCCCAAAGAGATAGAAGCTTGTTTGGAATCACAGGTTTTGGGCACAGTAATTCACTATTTTACCGATGTTAGTTCTACAAATAACGAAGCGAAGAAGTTAGCTGCCGATGGCTGTCCGGAAGGTACTATTGTTGTAGCTGAGGCTCAAACAGTAGGGCGGGGCAGGTTGTCACGAGGTTGGTTTTCACCGCATGGTAAAGGGATCTGGTTGTCAGTAGTATTACGGCCGCCCTTTCAACCGCAGCAAGCACCAAAATGTACGTTAATGGCGGCAGTCGCTGTCACAAAAGCAATTCGTAGTTTTTGTAATTTGCCTTGTGGTATTAAATGGCCAAATGACATATTATATAACGGCAGAAAACTAGTTGGGATATTAACCGAAATGAATGCAGAAATGGATGCAATTAATTATATTGTTATCGGCATTGGAATTAACGTCAATACTGCTGCCGATGAATTTCCACCTGAATTAGCTGAAATTGCAACATCCATATTCGCAGAGACAGGAGAGGGAATTTCTCGGCTGCAACTGCTCTGCCGTATATTAACGGAATTGGAACAGGTCTATCAGCAGGTTATCCAGCATGGCTTTGCACCTATCCTTGAGGAATGGAAAACCCTGTCGGTAACGCTTGGACAAGCTNNCAAATAACAGTTGACAAGCATATGCATAAGGAGTTAAAATCATGCCGATTCGTAATATGGTTGGGGTCTGTATTCGAAATATACTGGAGATAAACTGGATTACGCATCAGTAAAAAAGAGACGAAATTATTATTACTATTTTTAGGAGGAATTTCTTTCATGCTTCTGGTGTTTGATGTAGGTAATACCAATATCGTACTAGGTGTCTATGAGGGTGAAAAGCTCTTGGTTAATTGGCGTGTGTCTACAGACCGTCAAAAAACAGCTGATGAGTACGGTATGCTTATTCATAATCTATTTACTTATCACCAACTTAACCCTAAAGATATCGATGCCGTTATCATTTCCTCAGTTGTACCACCATTGATGGCGCCTCTGTCCCGGATGGCGCAGCGTTATTTTGGCGTTGAACCGCTTATTGTAGGACCAGGAATTAAAACCGGTATTGCAATAAAATACGAAAATCCCCGTGAGGTTGGTGCTGACCGTATTGTTAATGCAATTTCGGCTTATGAAAAATACGGAGGACCACTGATTATTGTTGACTTTGGCACGGCAACTACGTTCTGTGCAATCGGACAAAATGGCGATTATTTAGGGGGGGCTATTGCTCCCGGTATTGGCATCTCTACAGAAGCACTCTTTCAACGGGCTGCTAAGTTACCAAGAATTGAATTGATTAAACCAAAATCAGTTATTTGTCGAAATACGATTACCAGCATGCAATCAGGAATTATTTTTGGTTTTGTCGGTCAGGTTGATGAAATCGTGCGCCGAATGAAAGAAGAATTAGGACAGGAAGTATATGTTGTTGCTACAGGTGGCTTGGCTAACCTTATTGCTAAGGAGTCCAAGACAATCAATGTTGTAGAGTCCTTCCTAACCCTAGAGGGTTTGCGAATGATTTACGAACGTAATAAATAACCCTGCAAGAAAAGCTGGCAAGATATGTCGATATACTCTTTGATTAGCTAAAGAGGTTATATCGGCATATTTTGTGCTTGGATGGTAACTTGGAGATATTTTTTGCGTGTGAATAGATCGGGATATAATAGTGGCAGAGGTGATAATCATGCAAATTGGTGCAGTTAAGCTTGCAAATCCCGTTATTTTAGCTCCAATGGCAGGAGTTACTGATCTGCCTTTTCGCCTGTTGGTCAAAGAAATGGGCTGTGGGCTGGTTTATACAGAAATGGTTAGTGATAAAGGGCTTATTTATCAAAATGAGCATACGCTGGATATGCTTAAGATTGCCGAAAATGAACGACCGGTAGCCCTGCAAATTTTTGGCTCTGACCCGGAGCCAATGGCTAAGGCTGCAAAAATTGTTGAAAGGGCCGGAGCAGATATTATCGATATCAACATGGGCTGCCCAACATTAAAGATTGTTAAAAATGGCGAAGGATCAGCTTTGATGCGAACTCCTGAGCTTGCTTACACCATCATTGCCAGAGTTGTTGATGCAGTGAAAATTCCAGTCACAGTAAAAATACGCAAAGGCTGGAACGATAGTTCGGTTAATGCAGTACAAATGGCAATGCTTGCAGAAAAAGCGGGTGCTGCGGCAATTAGTGTTCATGGACGTACGAGAGAACAGTTTTATTCTGGTGAGGCTGATTGGAGTATTATTAAAGAGGTTAAAGAAAGTGTCTCTATTCCTGTTAATGGTAATGGTGATGTCCGTAGTCCGCAAGATGCTTTGCGGTTAGTAAAGGAGACGGGGTGCGATGGCATAATGATAGGACGGGGAGCACAAGGAAATCCCTGGCTATTCCGTCAAGTAACACATTNNTGGCGGGCTGGCCAATGACGAGTGATTTTTGTGCCGCCAGACAAGGCAAATTTTCGCAGGCATAATGGTCCTTATTCCAAAAAAAATTAACGCAATATGGTGCGAAAAGCGCCGTCAGTGGGTGGTCAGACAGTTTTCAGACACGCCCTCATAGTAAATAGTCCGATGGCGGTGATAATATGTTAGTTTTTCCTGTTGCTAATGGAGTGCTGCCCAAACCCCAGGGGGGGCGCATTACCGGCATGTTTGTTGTCGAGCAGGGGGGGCAGATGCTGGTAGATATAGGTGTTGGCAATGATATTGTAGCCTGCCCCTGGATAGTCGATGAGCAAGCTCTTTATCCGGTTGGCGTGATAAGCCGTATCGTGGATTTGGATGAGAATAGTATAGTTGATACGGCAGGACAGGAAATTCCGGTTTTGATTGCCGTATTGGAAGGTCGGGAACATGTTCGCTGGCTGTCGCTTAAACAAACAGGTCAGTATTTGCAGAGCGATGAACTGGAAGAGCTTGATTTTCGACTTATGCGCAAGGAGTATCCTGTAATTTCAAGTGCGGGATGGATGCCTGAAGGCGGGTACACGGAATTTAGAGATAGTATGGATATTCCTGTAACTGTTTATGGCAAGAATTTGCAAACTGGTCAGCAAATCAGTATAGATGCTAACTTAGGTGGACTGGTAACTCAGGAACAGGCTCATACGATTGAGCATGCAATTATTCGCTCACTGCGAACGTATTGTTTGTGTACTCCACGAACGTTAGCGGCAAGCATTGTTCAAGAGACAGATGAATTGAAAAAAAGTCTTGATTTCAGCATTCGCCACAGCATGCCTGAAACGCTTGGCCTGACAGCCAGCGGTGCATGTGGGAATGCTATGACAAATATGGCGCAAATATATTTAGCTCATGATTTTGTTCAGAATATGCAGGCCGGCAAAAGTCTAAATGATTCGCTGATTAAGGCTCGCCGGACAACGATGTCCCAGTTGACCCAGGATTTGGGGCTAACAATGCAAAGTGGCTTGCGGGTTTTACAAGGCCTGAAAAAAGGTTTGAGTCATGACGATACTCCGCTGAAATTGGAAATCTATAAAAAAGTAATTAAACGTTTTCCTATGGACCCATGGGAATGAAGAGAAGGGCTGTCTTCAACGCTTACAGTAGCGATGAAGACAGTCCTTATTTGTACCTTGTTAGCTCTAACCCAGTGTATACTAGCGGTCTGTTTTCCGCACCCCCTTCGTTGTCGCCAGTCAGCATACGTCCGGTATGCCTCTTTCCTCCGCCTCGGTTTGCAAAAAACAGCCTCGCCATTATCCTACCGTTTTAGACCTGACAAGGTACTAGTATTTAATTGGAATAAATTGACAATACTATATTGAGAGTAATTGAAAAATTTGTTAAAATGTGTATGTGAACAACTTTGTGCACATATACTAGATAGGAGTTGATAGCCATGCTGCTCAGAATTGGTGAAAAGATTGTTAACAAACAAAAAATTCACCAGACTGTTGATCAAATACTAGAGATGCGCAGTCACGGGTTCTCGCAGCAAGAAGTAGCCAATACGATTGGTGTGGATCGTACTTTCGTTTCACGACTGGAAACCGCCGGTGAGATCCGTAAAGGTGGACGTATTGCACTAATTGGTTTTCCTATCAAGAATTATGAGGATTTGCAAAATGTCGCCAAACAAGAAGGCGTGGATTATTGCCTCGTTTTATCAGAGCAGCAGCGATGGAGTTTTGTACAAAGTAAGAGTGGTGTAGAGTTGTTCAATACCATCATGGAAATTATTGCACGATTACGCCAATATGATATTGTGATCATTATTGGATCGAATATGAGAATTAAACTGGTAGAAACTCTCCTTGATAAAGAAGTGATAGGTGTTCAAATTGGTGAATCACCGATTGCAGAAGACAAGTATGTAAACACTGAGGAAGTACAGTCAATTATTCGCCAGCTCCAGTTCTAGGAGGCCGTATGAAGCATGTAGTTAGCATAAGCCTGGGATCATCCAGGCGTGATCATAAAGTAGTACAAGATTTTTGTGGTCAACCTGTTACTATCGAACGTTTAGGTACTGATGGTGACAGAGAAAAAGCCATTCAGCTTATTCGGGAGTTAGATGGTCAGGTAGATGCTTTCGGGTTAGGTGGAACTGATCTATATATTTATGCCGGAGGACGACGATATACATTTCGAGAATCGGCAAAAATAGCGGCAGCTGCCCGCAGGACACCGATTGTTGATGGCAGTGGTTTAAAGAATACCCTTGAAAGGCGTGTCGTAGACTACCTTATCAAAACACAAGGATTTTCATTCGAAAACATACCTTCATTGATCGTCTGTGCAGTTGACAGGTTTGGTTTAGCTGAGGCGCTTGTCCACGTTAACAGCAAGGTAGTGTTTGGTGATTTGCTATTCGGGTTGGGAGTGCCGCTTCCGATTCGTACTTTAACAGGCTTGTCCCGTTTAGCGCAGGTTGTTGCGCCTGTAGTGACCAAACTACCAATTCGATTTTTTTATCCAACAGGTGATAAGCAGTTCATAAATACGCCAAGATTTGGCAGCTACTTTAATGAGGCAGAAGTAATTGCCGGTGATTTTCATTTTATCCGCCGTTATATGCCGCTTACGCTTACCGGAAAAACACTGATTACCAATACGGTTACAGCAGAGGATCAAAGCTTGTTAAAAGAGCGGGGAGTTGCTACTTTAGTGACGACTACTCCTGATATGGGGGGGCGTTCTTTTGGAACCAATGTTTTGGAGGCTGTATTAGTTGCTCTTGCTGGCAAAGAAGCTGGGCAACTGATGCCGGGAGACTATGAGGAATTATTAAATCAGTTGCAGGTATATCCAAGGATTACACGGTTTTCTTAAGGAGGCAATTCCATGGAAAAATTTGGGTTTATTGTTCATCCTCTTACAGCCAAGGATTTTAGTCGCAAGTTTCCGGTAGCTAAGAATTGGTCCGACGGCTTTGTTGAAGGAATCATGAAGTACATACCGCCGTTTAAAGTATCAAATATTACTGGTATTGAGTCTCCTAAAGCTTCAGCGGAGGGCTGGTTTGTCGGTTGCCCTCTTACATCGCGCCAGATGGTAGAGATGCCGGAGCCCTATGTGGTTAACAAAATTATTAAAGCAGGTAAAGTAGCTGAAAAGCTAGGAGCTAAGGTTGTTGGTTTAGGTGCGTTTACTTCCATTGTCGGTGATGCTGGTATTACGATCGCACAAAACCTAAAAATAGCTGTCACTACCGGTAACAGTTATACAGTAGCTACCGCCCTTGAAGGGGTCCGGCAGGCAGCAAAAATAATGGGAAAAAGTATGGACAGAGCAAATGTGGTTATATTGGGTGCGACCGGTTCTATTGGTGCTGCATGTGCGCAAATCCTGGCTAGAGAAGTACGCTATCTGACATTGGTGGCAAGAAATGAAGCAAAATTGGAAAGAATTGCCGAACAAATTTTAAAATCTACAGGATTAGCGGTGCGCATAACGGCAAATACTAAAGCCACTCTAAGAGTAGCAGATATTGTCATTGCCGTAACAAGTGCGGTAGACAGCATTATTGAGCCGGAGGACTTAAAACCTGGCGCAATTATCTGCGATGTTGCCCGTCCTCGTAATGTATCCCGCCGTGTTGCTGAAATACGGAAAGACGTATTAGTGATTGAAGGCGGTGTAGTAGAGATTCCCGGAGATGTCAATTTTGGTCTTAATTTTGGTTTTCCTCCCAAAACTGCTTATGCTTGCATGGCTGAAACCATGATATTGGCCTTGGAAAAGCGTTATGAACATTTTACACTAGGCAGAGATTTAACAGTAAAGCAGGTAGAGACGATTGATCAGCTGGCTAAGAAGCACGGTTTTAAATTAGCAGGGTTCCGGAGTTTTGAACGGGCACTTACCGTAGAGGAAATTACATTGATTAAGCTAAATGCTTCGTCTAGGGGGGAAGTTAAAGAAGAAGTAGGCTAGAAAATATTGACAAACGCTAGTTTAGCGCCTATAATAATGCCATATATCTGGCTTCAGAGTCAGATGCCGATAAAAAGTGTCAAGTTATACTTGACACTATTTATATTGCCTGTTGCGTTAAATTGACACAATCAAAGAGATATGGAATAGGATAGTAAAGATTATTTTTAGCAATAAAGGGGAGCAAAATAATGGCGGAAAAGCAGACAATTCTTACTTCTGACGGATTAAAGAAGATAGAGCAAAAACTAGATTTTCTAAAATCTGTTCGTCGCCGGGAAGTAGCTGAGCGGATCAAACAAGCCATTGAATATGGCGATATCAGTGAAAACTCGGAATATGAAGATGCAAAAAATGAACAGGCATTTATTGAAGGCGAAATTATTACCTTAGAAAAAATGCTCAGAACAGCAAAGGTTATTGATGAAGGTGAAATTAGCACTGATGTTGTAACTCTTGGTTCTACTGTTACTTTAAAAGATCTGGAAGATAGTGAAATTTTTGAATATACAATTGTTGGTTCGGCTGAAGCAGATCCTATGGAATGGCGAATCTCAAATGAATCACCGGTTGGAGAAGCAATTCTCGGTCAACCTGTTGGCAGTATCATCGAGGTTAGTGTTCCTGCGGGAGTGCTAAAATACGAAGTAATGGATATTAAGCGCCACAACTAGCGTTATGTTATGGGGGAGACTTTCATGAAAGACCAGGAACATTTACCGGAAACTGCAGAGGATTTAAATGAATTAATGCGTGTAAGGCGTGAAAAAATGGCAGCTATTGCGGCTAAGGATATCGAACCTTTTGGACGCAAATATCATGTTACTTATCATGCGAACGATATTTTAAACCAATTTGAAGAGCTTGACGGCCAAACAGCCCGTTTAGCTGGTCGCATCATGGCCGTACGCGGGCATGGTAAGGCTAGCTTTGCTCATCTGATGGACATGTCCGGCCGGGTGCAATTGTATTTTCGCCAGGATGTGCTTGGTGACGATTTATATGAAAATTTCCGTTTGCTCGACATTGGCGATATAATCGGTATTGAGGGCATCGTTTTCAGAACCCAAAAGGGTGAAATCAGCGTTAAAGTAACTTCTTTTGAAATATTGGCGAAATCGCTTCGGCCTCTTCCTGCCAAGTGGCATGGATTGAAGGATGTTGAAACCCGCTACCGTCAGCGTTATCTCGACCTTATTGTAAATCCTGAGGTTCGAAATACGTTCGTTTTACGCAGTAAGATTATTAAAACCCTGCGCAGTTTTCTAGATAGTCAGGACTTTCTGGAAGTAGAAACACCTATGATGCATCCTATTGCAGGCGGAGCAGCTGCACGGCCTTTTGTTACTCATCACAATGCTCTAGATATGAAACTGTATATGCGTATTGCACCGGAGCTTTATTTGAAACGTCTAATAGTAGGCGGTTTTGAAAAGGTATATGAAGTAAACCGTGTATTCAGAAACGAAGGAATTTCAATTAGGCATAATCCGGAGTTTACTCTTGTAGAGTTGTATCAGGCTTATGCTGATTATGAAGACGTTATGAGACTTACGGAAGAGCTAGTTGCTCATGTTGCCCTGGAAGTACTAGGCACTACGCAAATTACTTATCAGGGACAAGATATTGATTTAACTCCCCCGTGGAACCGCTTGACTATGCCGGAAGCTATA
>DDHB01000057.1 GCA_002337925.1 Sporomusaceae bacterium UBA1887 | reverse complement strand
CGTACCGTAGGCACCGGTGAAATAGTTATGGCTGAAGACGATTTCCAGAGCATCGCTTTGACCTGCAGCCGCTAAGCGCTGAGCAATCCGCTGTTTATCCTCATTAGCCTCCATTGGATTGACGGTCTTCTTCAAACCGCTAATCACCAGTCCAAGCTGATGATAAGGGATGCCTACCCCCAATTCATCCTTGGCCCACTGGGCAACACAGCGGGTACCGGAACAAAGCATTGAGATGTTGGGCATATTCTTTTCAAAGGGATACGAAGTGCATTCCTGACAAACGGCACACATTCCAGACATTTTAATTTCTTTGAGCTGACCTCGATGGTAGGCATAGCCTTGGATGAGCCGCATTGCATTATGCGGCGTGGTAACAATCACAACAACATCCGGTTTATTAGCCTCATCATAGGCTTCCAGCGGCATGATTTCCACACCGTAACACTTATGAGCGCAATACACCATGTCTTTGGCAATCGAGCGGCTGACTCCCAGATTTTCATAAACCCCCAGCTTCGCATGCCTGCTGCCGGAATGAACCTCTTCACCGATCTCAGCCATGCCGAGCGCTCGGGATGCTGCAGAACAGGCACCATGCGCCGCATCCATCTTGCAGGAGCGGCCTTCACCGGCCCATTTCACAGCCGTGCAGTACGGCATGCCGCCTGTAAGCTCGGGTGCCTTGCTTGACGCATAGTCAGCCTCGGTCAGCAAAAACCGGATACCTACCGGCTTGCGCCTGAAATCCAATAAAATATCCAGCCATAAGGCATCATGTTCGGGCATTTGTATCACCTGCCACTCTAATTACTGCTTGAAATATTCGTACAGGCCGCCGTAATGCTCTTGCGCGAATTTCCGGACTTTCTCATCACGGAAGGCACTGACCAGATCAGCTGCCCATTTCGCTTCTTCATTACCGGCTTTGACCACCACACCCTGCGGGTAGTTTTCCGGGTGTTGATCCCGGAGCAGGTATCCTTTGAAATCCTTATTAGCATTCTTCATATGGCTGAAGAAGGAAATGGAAGCGTCAACATCAGGCAGCGCGCGAACGGTCTGGGTTTGATCCATATTCTTAAACTTGAAGTTGTGCGGATTTTGAGCGATATCAAGCACGGAAGCCTTTGTGGTATTCTCTTTGAGAGTAATAAGGCCGCCATCGCTAAGAATGCGCAGCGCCCGGTCCATGTTCATGGCATCATTCATGAGAGCAATTGTCGCGCCATTTGGAAGCTCGCTAACGTTCTTATATTTTTCCGAATACAGGCCCATTCCTACTGCATAGAGATAAGGCTTCACCATAACCAAGTCGCCTTTGTTGGCTTCATTGAAGCTCTCCATGAAAGGCTTGTGAACAACCATAACGGCATCCACACTACCGTCATTGGCAGCAACCAGTGTATTTTTATTATTGTCAAACGTCTTATATGTAACCTTATAGCCTTTTTCGGCCATAACGGGAACAATAGCCGCCACCAAGTCCTGTGTCGTCTCAGCACAGGCGATTGTAATCTCCTTCTTGTCCGCTGTTTTGGGAGCTTCGGCTTTTTTGCCGCCACAGCCTGCCGCAGCGAATACAGCGATGCTTAAGAATACTGCCAATCCTAGCTTTTTGTAGTTCATTGTCTTACTGCCCCTTTTCCTGTTTTTACTCTTCTATATATCAGTTCTCCAAACCCTTGGATTGCTAATACCATAATAAATAGGATGACAACGATCGCATACATCATTACGTCATCAAAGCGCTGATAACCAAAGGTCAGCGCCACCGCCCCCAGTCCTCCGGCGCCTACCGCACCAGCTAGCGTTGTACTGGCCAGAAACAAAATAGCCGTTGTAGTCAGTCCTGCCACAATCGATGGCAACGCTTCTGAAAACAGGACCTTGAATAAAATCTGGCTGTTGCTTGCCCCAAAGGAGCGTGCTGCCAGGATAACATTGGTATCCACTTCCAACAAGCTGGCTTCCATGTAACGGGCAATAACGGGAAAGGCCGCCAGTGTCAGCGGCACAATCGCCGCCTCTTCCCCAATGGAAGTACCCACGATCACCCTTGTCACCGGCGATATGGCAACAATAAGAATAATCACCGGAAAAGACCGGATCATATTCACCATAAAGCTAACGGTATTATAGACCTTCCGGTTCGGCTTTAGCCCGTACGGTGAGGTAATGACCAGTAAAATCGCCACACCGGTGCCGATAAGAAAACCAAGCACCATTGAACAAACAAGCATGTATAAGGTAGAACCGATCGCCGGGATAATGATCCGGGGAAGGTATTCGAACAGCCTCGTGGTCGTTAAATCAAAGAACATCGTCATTCCCTCCCGGGCGGCCACCTGCTGCTACTGCGGTACACGCCATTCCCTTACTCATACAATACGCTCTGGCCTGCTCAAGCTTGGCAGCGTCAAGGCGCAAATACAAATGACCGGCGCTTGTGCCGTAAAATTGCTCAACATCGGCCGCGGTAATCGTAAAATCCAGCTTAAGCTCAGAAACAAAACCATGCAAAAAGGCTTGATCAATGCCCGCATCGCGCAGAGAGAGCTTAAGAATTGCCTGGCCGGGCGGAACAACAAGCTCCTTTTTCCCAAGTAATGCAAGCAAACTAGGCGGCTCGTCCAAAAACGTATCCGCCACATCCCCCATAGCGGCAATCCGCTTATCACTGACAATTGCCATCCGGTTGCAGACCGCTTTAATAACCGCCATATCATGAGTTACGATGACAATAGTAAGCCCCAGCTGACGGTTAACATCGGCAAGCAATTCTAAAATCGATTTGGTAATCGCCGGGTCCAGCGCCGAGGTCGCTTCATCACACAGCAGAATATCCGGCTCCAGAGTCAGCGCCCTGGCAATCGCCACACGCTGCTTCTGTCCCCCAGACAGTTCATGAGGCATCGCCATTGTCTTATCAGCAAGTCCCACCAGCTCCAGCAGTTCCTGCGCCTTTTTTCGCCTTGCCTCTTTCGGATAGTGCCAGCACTCCATTGGCAGCATGACATTATCGATCACCGTTCTCCGGTTGAGCAGCGCAAAGTTTTGAAAGATCATGCCGATTTTCCGGCGAAAAGAACTCAGTTCCTTTTCCGATAACAACGCGATATCTGTACCGTTCACGACAATTTGGCCGTTGTCAAAGCTCTCCAAACCGTTGATACAGCGCAGCAAGGTCGACTTGCCTGCACCGCTTTGCCCGACGATCCCAAATATCTCACTGCGGCGTATATTCAACTGAATATTATCCAGTACAGCTACCCCATTGTAGGCTTTATATAGGTTTTGAACTTGTATCATCGTCGTATCGCCTCATCATCATTTCTGCGTCATGTCTTGTTTATGTAGACATCGATACAATGTATCCATTTAATCCTTGTTTATAATAGCTTTCACTGTTTTCGATAACAGTTCTCAGATTCCTCCCCACCCCGGCACAGGAAGCAACACTTAATGCCAGGAAATTCCTGGATTTCACCAAATTCATTATAAGAAGGACAGCCAGCCTGATCCGCCTGCTTGGCGGTTTTTTATCAAAGAAAAGGACTTATTCACTATCAGCAGAACTATATAATCATTCATTATGATTTATCCTTCATTCGACTTTTAGGAGGGACAACTGTTGAATACTCTCTCTAATACGTCACTTACCATTCAAACCATGCAAACCGATCTTTATGACGAGAATGGAATTTTGCTTATTGCCAAGGGCATGCCGGTCACAAAGGATCTCTATGAGAAATTGCTAGCGAGAAAAATCGCCCGGCCCGCAAAACCGCCGGCTATGGACAAGCCGGCAGTCCCCGTGGAAACTGAAGCAGCACCTTCGGACCATCAAATTCACCACTATCTGATAAGTACCGATCTATTCGCAGCAGCAGCCCACATCACCCAGCAGGCGATCCACACCGTAAAAACCAACTTTTATTTACAGACTCATGTGGAAGACGTTTTCCTGAATCAACCCTGGGTATATGATCATTCGGTAAATGTCGCCCAGCTTGCCACCCAGCTTGCCCTAACACTTGCTATGTCCCAAGACGAAGTACTCCTGGTGTCTCAGGGAGCATTGTTGCACGATATTGGCCGAAGCGTAACCGAAAATGCTACCACCTCCTTTGTTCTGACCAATGATGATCTCATTGGCTCTTCTGTTAAACATCATCCGACTATCGGAAGCAGCTTGCTAAAAAAGGCCGGTCTCCCGGAATCAGTATCCCTGGTCGCCCTGCAGCATCATGAGCGTTATTCCGGCCGAGGGTATCCCCGGGGCCTGACCCATGATGCAACACACCTGCATGCACAAATCGTCATGCTGGCAGACGTATTTGAAGCGCTCACCACCAGAAGATTAAAGAACAAAACGTTTGAAATAACCGAAGGGCTTGCTGTGATGAAGCGGGGACGCGGCACTGATTATAACCCGGTTGTTTTCGATGCACTGCTGAAAATGCTGCAAGGCCGCTAACAAGATTAAAAAGCTTACTAATGCAAGGAGTTTATGCATTGGTGAGCTTTTTTGTACATGTATCAAAAAGCGTCAAGGCTCAGCCGCTCTGAGCCTTGACGTTACTAAAAACAGCTTTAAAGTTAGCCTTAGTCGGGGGTTCCGTATAGAATTCTTCCTTTAATGGAAAAATAAGCTACTTCGCAGTCTCACGGATAGGAAAGTGTGTTTAAAATGACTGAAAAAAAACAGCACGAATCAATAAGAACCCAGCGCCGTCCAAAGGGAATCGTGAACCCGATTTCTATAAATTTCATCCATCTTAGAACGCCTTGGGTAATAGCCTGGTGGTCAGCCTCTTACCTTGGCTATGCTTACATGAGTCTGGGCAGTTATACCAAAGGCTTTATTTTAATATTCCTGGAAGCTTTCATCAATGTCAATTCCAAATTAAATTTGGGGATACTCTATAGCTTTACAGGGCAATTTGAGCTGGCCAAACAGGTGGTAGATACGAATTGGCTGCTCCTTTATGTACCAATATATATCTTTTCCATTTGGGAAGGGTACGGGCTTGCTGTAGACCTAAACAAATATTCCATTCTGGCGGATAGGGAAACTTCCACCATGATTCCCTTTAAGATCAGCACTTGGGAAATCGCCTTTTTAGATAAGCGGAAGCCCTGCATGACGTTAGCGTTGTCCCTTTTAGCTCCCGGCCTGGGCCATTTATACACTCATAGAATCCCCACCAGTTTTTATACACTGGCCTGGTGGACTTTTATCGCTCACAAGGGAAACCTTTTACCATGTATATACCTCACTATGTTGGGTGACTTTGCTGGCGCTTCTACGATAGCTGATCCTTTATGGCTGATGTTTCTGCCCTCCATTTACGTATTCTCAATTTATGATTCCTATGTAAACGCCGTAGAGTATAACAAATTGTTCGAGCAAGAACAGAAGCGCTTCTTAACTGACAACTATCAAAGTGCAAATTTCCCGGTACCAGAATAACGATAAGGTGGGTTCTAATTGTACGTTTACGCATCTTTTGACTATTCGGCCTTTCTTGAATTGGCCATAAGCGATCTGGAAAAGCGTGGGATCGCCAGAGAGCATATCCTGGCAGTTCCTTTGGACAAAAGGGTTGAGGAAAGAATGGTCCTGGATAGCATTCATCGGGCAGATGGAATTAGCTTATTTGACGGGGCCATGGTTCTGGGAGCAATCCTGATGGAGTTAGGCGTTATCTATGGATTTGTCTTAGAATGGGGGCCAATCATCTGGGGGTTGATCGGACTACTGAGCGGAGCAATAATCGGCTTTCTGCTGGATTACTTTTATGGAAGCATATTCGGTAACAAAAAGAAAGGATCATCTCGCAACCGGGTTAAAGCAGGGAATTGCAATAATACAGAAGTAATCCTTACCGTTTGCTGCGACAACAGTCAATACGAAATGGTAGAGAAAGTGCTTTGGGACAATATGGCCTTTGGGGTCGGTAAACTAGACCGATTGCGTTATTCGATAAGAGATGAGGCGGCAGGCGATGGAAAAAAAGCAATCTGAGTCTATAAGAAATAAACGACGACCTAAAGGAATAGTGAGTGAACTCACCATTAACCTGCTTCACGTAAAAAACCCCTTGGTAACGGCTTTTTGGTCAGTAATGTTTCCGGGACTAGGATTTCTCATTATGGGGAGTTATGTAAAAGGCTTTCTCTTGATTATCGGGGCAACCATTGCCAATTCTATGGCACATATTAACGAGGCAATTATCTATGGTCTTACCGGCCAAACTGCGTTAGTTAAACAGGTCCTCGATACCAGGTGGCTACTTTTTTATGCCCCTCTGCAGCTTTTTGCCACTTGGAGCAGCTACCAGCTCACTGTTGATTTAAACAAATATGCACTTCTTGCTGCACGAGAGGATTCAACAATTGTTCCCTTTAAAATCGGTTCATGGGACATAGGCTTCATCGATAAAAGAAATCCCTGGGCAGCGGCAGCTTGGTCCCTCCTCATGCCTGGCCTGGGTCATCTATATAGCCACCGAATCCCTACCAGCTTTTATTTGCTAACCTGGTGGATCGGCATGTCATACATGTCCCAGCTCCTCCCGGCTATCCATCATACTTTTTTGGGCAACTTTTCCGAAGCCATTGCTGCTATCCGTCCGGGATGGTTCTTGTATCTAGTGGCTATTTATCCATTTTCCGCCTACGATGCGTATGTCAATACCGTTCATTATAATATCTTATATGACGAGGAACAGAGCCGGTTTCTGATTGACAATTATCAAAATCCTAAGTTTCCCATGCCCGAAATGGACAGCAGGAATTAAACTATGTATCGTCAGCATTTTGGTACCCTCAAATATAAAAACGGCAAAGCTTTAGAAACTCTAAAGCCTTGCCGTTACTATTTTTTTCTACATATCCCTGGCCTGAATCCAAATTACGGCATCCTGCTCTAACTCTTGGCCATTGAGCTTTTTATCCGGGCCGGAGCTGATTGCAGCGAAGCCCCACCAGCCTGCTTTGGGGATGCCAAAGGTAAATTCGCCGTTCCCATTGGCCTTGATCGTCATGGTGACAAACACATCGTGGGACGCTTTCACAGCGGCTTTTTCCTCAAATTTATTCAGCTCCATATTGGGGACATGATTCAAATACTCAACTTCTATCTCGGCATCAGGAACTGGTTTCCCTTTGCTCAGAACCACGCCGCGAAATACATTGCCGGTCAACAGAGCGTAAGGTTTATCCAAGGGGACAATTTCGGTTTTCTGGCCAAGCTTCGCATCCCAATCGGTAGGAAGTCCGCCGTTATTGACAATAATTTTAGTGTATTGCTGGATATACTTATCTTCCTCTTTATCAAAATAGGGAACCGGTTCCAGGCCGAAGACGTAATCGCCCATGCCTTTTACCTGGTATTCCGTTTCCCACCCTTTTGCACGATTCTCCAGACTCTGCCAGGTGATTGGCTTCAACGTGTCGAGAAGATCTGTTTTTTTGCCTTTGTTGACAACAAAGAACGCAGCAGGTTTCTCCATATCCATGGTAACGCTGGCCTCAAACGGATGAGTGAACACATTCTTGATGGTCACTTTGCCGCCGTTATCCAGAAGAGTCTGGGGCGTATACATGACAACAAAATGGGCTGAGCACGTCACCGCTGTGGCAAAGACCAATACCAGTGCTAGCAAAATGGTTTTTTTCATGTTTTTATCTCTCCCTTATTTAATATCTTTTGAGCTGATAATGACACTATGTCCGGCGCCACCGTCTAACGTAACCGTGAAATCTCCAGACGGTTTATTGAATCTCAATTCACCTGACTTATCCAGCTTGCCGGAAAAGAGCAGCGTTCCACTATCATCGGTCACATTAACAGTTGCCCCTGCGGCAGAGGCACCGTCCGTATACCCGCCCTCGCAAGAAAGAGTTCCATCACCATTGTTCCAGCATTGAAAGAATACGGCATGGGCAAAAGCAGTTCCAGCAAGCAATAAAACAGTCATGATCGCAATTAGGAAAGGTATAACCATTCTTTTATTCACTCAGATCCCCCCTCTCATTTGTTCATTATTGTTTCCAATCTTTTCCTCTTTGACCTCTCATAAAACGCATATCCGATGGCGGCCAGCGTGGACGCAATCAAACTGATGCGAATCCATCGTTCATTTCCGGTAACGTTGTGAACCGGCTCGCCGACTTTCCACATGACCCGATGTCCCATACCGTCATCTGCGATAAGAGAGTCCACTCTCGAATACCGGCTGTAGTCAAATTCCCCTTTTTCGTCTACCTTTTTCATAAAGACCACCTGGCCAGTGGCATCAAACAGTGTAATGTTGATATCCTTTGAAGACGTGCCGCCCTCATAATACACTTTGATACGTTGCTGGGGCAGCGGCTCTATGACCATCTGATGAGCAAACACGGCAGTTTGCACGAAAAACACAAGAAATAAAGAAAGAATGAACCTTTTTTTCATTTGTCATTACCTCCGATTCTTTTTACGCATTCTGCCGCATCGGCTACACATACAGGACGGTAGGATGTCGAACAAAATATATTGTATAGGTCTGGGGCTTTCAGCTTCGCTTTCTGCATCAGCATGTTATCTTCTAACAACTCCCTTCCCCCTTGCGCCAGCACATGCCCTTCCTGTAAAACAACAAACTCGTTGGCCCAGCCGTAAACAATATCTACATCATGGGTTGTCACGATAATCGTATGGCCGCGACAGAAAAGGTCATCCAATATCTTTAGGAATTGCTGGAGCGTACAAGGATCAAGTCCGGAGAAGGGCTCATCAAACACCATGATGGAGGGCTCCATTGCCAGGACACCCGCGATGGCAACCCGTTTCTTTTGTCCAAGACTTAGATTAAAAGGCGGGCGATTCCGAAGCTGAGTAATATCGAGAAGCGTCATCACCTCTTCTACTTTTTGGGCTACTGTTTTTTCGTCATACCCCAAATTGCGCGGACCAAAGGCAATGTCATCATAAACAAGCGTGGAAAAGAGCTGTTCATCAGGGCTGTCAAAGACAATGCCAACTGTTTTCCGGATGTCCCGCAGGTTTTCTTTACTGATTCGCTGGCCGAGCACGGATACAAACCCCGACTGAGCTAACGTCAAACCATTCAAATGCTGCAGCAAGGTAGATTTCCCGCTGCCGTTCGCTCCTAAAATTGCTACCTTGCTTTTGGCAGGTATCTGAAAGGAGATATCCTGTAAAGCAGGCGTCTTATCCGGATAAATAAAGTTTAAGTTTGCTATTTTCAAAACTGACACTGTGCACATGTCCCCTTACCTATATAAAATATAATGCCGCTGCGCTAATTAGCATTGCCATTGATTTAAACACATCCAAGGCGGTGATCTTCTGTGCCTCAGCCACAACGCTTCTCCCGGTATACCCTCTGGAGATCATGGCCTTATACACCCGATCCGAGCCGTCGATGGACTTTACAAACAAACCGCCGATAATTTCTCCATAAGTCTGATACGTCCGCAGCTTCATACCGCCCTGAAAGAGACGTGAATGCAGCGCCTTATGAGTTTGCGAGAGTTTCTCCCAAATTAAGAACGCATACCGCCAGGAAAGAAACAGCACAGAAACCAGCTTGTCAGGGAGGTGCATGCTGCCGATCCCATTAAACAGCAATTGGACCGGTTGGCTGTAAATCATCATCATCATTAGAAATACTGTACAAGCGGCCTTCAGTACAAGCAGCAGCATAACGTCCACGAGCGCTGGTGACGGTGGGAAGCCCCCGCTTAAAAGCAAGGGAGCAGCGAGAAATGTAAGAAAGGGAAGCAGCAGCAGCAGCCTTTGTACTACTCTGCGCAATGGCAGCCGTGCCGACAGAAGGAGAGCAAACAAAAAGACTGTATATCCTCCAAGAGTAATTGGATTTTTTACCGGCACAAGCAAAAATGCAATGGCGATACATGTTACAAGCTTCATCCTGACTTCCCATGCCGAGACCCATGTATGCTTCCCCTGCCGGTCTTCCTTATCCAGCTCCCTTATTTTCATAGCGTCTTTTGCTCCATCCTGGCGGAAAGCGCCAAAAGGCCGGGCCTTGTTTTGTGGATAAAACTGATCACTGCCATTGTCAGTATGCTCTCTAAAATAACAATCGGAATATGCGCCAGCAGCAGTAAGTTAATCATGGATAACATGCCTTCACTATAAACACTATTGGAAACATACAGAACCAGGGCAAAGGTGGATACCCCCTGTATAACCGAGAAGGCTCCCAGCAGCCCGCTTATCATCGCTAAATGTTTGCCGTCGCGGACGAGCTTGCGAAATAAAAAAGACGATACAAAAGCCGGCAAAGTCATGATTACCGTATTGATTGCCAGCGTTGTGAGACCTCCGCTTTGGAAAAACAACGTTTGTAAAAGAAGCCCGACAAATATGGCAATGGTGCTTCTACGCCCTAAGAGAATACCGATCAGTCCTCCTAAAAATGCATGCACCGAGCTTGGGCCAATAGGGACAGTAATGAGCGAAGCAGTGAAAAAAGCCGCCGTTGCTAAACTGACTTTCGGGATTTCCTCCTCCTTCATGCCTTTTAGTGAATAAAGCAGCATGCCCCCCGCAGTTGCAGAGGTCACTGCGACTGTTTGCATGTTTAAAATTCCATCAGACAAATGCACGTTTTCTCACACCTTTCTCTATCTCACTGATTTCGCGGTAAAAAAAAGGACTACGAAAAAATCTTCCCCCATTTCATTGAGGAATGACCTTCATAGTCACTTTCATCCGTTTATCTAAAGCTTATCATCGACTCTTCGTGAGCCGTTATATTAAAGAATCTTATTCGCCAGCTGGACATAAAACCCTTTTTTTACCAAAAAAATAGTTTGGCACTATCTATATACATCCCGGTACCGCTCGCAACCTGGATCCGCGCAGATTACGCTTAGCGATTCTTCTATACCTCTATATACATAATTTCGATCAACAACGAAATACTTATAGCAATAGGAATTATCAGGAGTTGATATATTTTGAGCAATCAAACAATTTTATGGGCAAGCGTAGTACTCGCTTGGTTATCTACTCTGTTTCTTAAGAAAGAAGAAATGAGACGTTATATGCCCGTTGCATTGTTTTGTTCGCTTGCTTTTGCCTTTATTTTTGAGACGGGGATTTCTTTACAGTGGTGGGCAGTCAAAGAATCTTCATTTCCCCTTATCAATATTCCTATATTTATTTACGGTCCTTATCTAATCGCTACTATTTGGATTTTCAAGTACACGTATGGGCGCTTTTGGCTGTATCTTGTCACAAATATCGTACTGGATTACATTTTGATTTTTTTCCTGATAGATTGGTTTATCCAGCGTGGTGTCTGGGATGCTTATATATCCTATTTTCAAGTACTACTTATAACTACTTTACTTGCTACCCTTATCTATGGGTACCAGATGTGGCAGGAAGGTAAAGTTATATTCGCAACTGCACCAAACTTACAATCCGCCGCAAGCAAGCCCTTGGATGAAGATCAAAGAGACAAACAATAAGTTAGAAAGACTAGCTACTTCTCAGTAGTTAGTTTTTTTATTTCCTGCTATGGTAATGCCGCCCATGTCTTCGCAGTCTATTTTGTCGGGACTCGCGGGGACGGTTCTTTTGATTCATTACCAATTCTCAGGGATACGGGCGCAGGTCGTCCCTTGTCCTTATTTAGCTAAAAGTCTATAATAATATCTATCTTCAACTTCTACTTTCAACACTAATTAGTTGGATATCTATATCGGATGGAGCCAAACCCACTCTTACCCCACATTAACAGAGAACCATCTAAATCTTATATAACAAGGTGAGAACATGAAAAAGGCAGAGAAATAACCTCCTAAAAGAATCCTTCATTTATTTTTTTAGGAGGTCAGAAAAATGAATTTTAACAAGATTGATACGGAAAACTGGAACCGCAAGCAGCATTTTGAACATTATTTAAAGAATGTAAAGTGCGGCTTTAGCATCACTTCCAATATAGAGGTTACGGCATTGATGCCAGCAGTAAAAGCAAGATCATTAAAGCTTTATCCCGTCTTGCTCTATATGGTAACCACTGTAGTCAACCTGCAGCAGGAACTCCGGACATGCTTCAATGATCATCAGGAATTGGGCTATTGGGAAGCAATGAATCCGTCTTATACGGTATTTCATCAGGATACCCATACCTTTTCGAGTCTTTGGACAGAGTATACCGATGATTTTAATGAGTTTTATCAAAACATCCAGGTTGATATTGAGAAATACGCCAATAACAAGGATCTTTTTCCAAAACCGGATTGCCCACCTAACTGCGTGCCGATCTCCTGCATTCCCTGGACGAGCTTTACTGGCTTTAACCTAAATCTATTTAACGACAACCAGTTTCTTCTGCCTATTGTGACCATCGGCAAGTACTTTGAACAGGGCAATACCTTACAATTGCCGGTATGTTTACAAATTCATCATGCTGTAGCAGATGGCTATCATGCAGCGCAATTTATGAATCACCTCCAGCAGCTTGCTTCCATGCCGGAGAAGTGGCTGAAGTAAACGAGTAATCCTTTCATCATAATAAAAGCAGTCAGCAAACTCTTATTGAGTATGCTGACTGCTTTTTTATATCTTGCTTTGTAGTATTCAGTTATTTTTCGCCCATTAACAATGTGACTCTCTTGATCAGCCATACCTTCATAAGTAGCAGAGCAGAGCAGATCAGACGATTTTTAACAGGCATATCCGCTAACTTCGTTGCATCAAATAAATGTTTCACCCATAGATCTCCCAAAAGCAAAATACGTGTATATACACTATAATTAGAACAGAAGTGCTATAGTGTCTTTTTTGATACTGTTAATAAACACAAAGGTAAGTGGTATTGTTTGAAAACAGTACCGCTTACCTTGACTTCTATTCTATTCTTTTTGCGCTTTCCCCGCCTTACAAACTAAAGCAGCTTCTCTGGCCTGCTTAGCCATCCGGCTGTGGGAAGCCAGCGACCGGGGTGCCGGACGGGAAGCGCGCCGTACTGGCACTGCTTCCCAGAAAGGAGCAACCGAATTCAGATTGGCAAGACCAAGATTTTGCCCCGGTGTTAGTGTCGTGAACGGCTGAGCCTGTGTACTCCCAGGCGGCAGATTGTAGACCGCAATGTCATTGCCTCGGGCAAACCACAGCCGGTCATTATTTGCAGCTAATCCATTCTCATAGAGGATCGCCCAGAAGAAGCCGGAAGTGTTTTGCAGGTTGATAGCCGGTATTGCAACCTGACTGAGCAATGCAGGCTGGTTAGCGGCGGCTTGTGCCAGAATCGCTGCTGCACTCGTCTTGTACAGCGTTCCTGTCAACGTCTCATAATCAACGTTATAGCGTCCGGTCAAAATATAGGCCGTACCGTCATTGCTAAAAGTAATATCGCGGAAATCCGCCTGATCGGAAGTACCGTTTGCCGCTCCGGCCTTAAAGGCGGTTTTGGCTGTCATGGTACTAAGATCAACCACATCGAGGCAAGAGTCAGGATTGTGACTGCCAAAGTTCTGCCTGTCGCCAATACAGGCAACATATAGGCAGGTCGTTGCCGTAGTGCCGCTAACGGTCGTAAAAGGTTCCAGCGTAAAGGCATTCTTCCCGACACTGGCCTGACCGCCAGTGACAGGTACCAGTCCGGCGTCAAGCTTGACCACCGTACTATTCAAGTACTGCGGACTAGATATCCAGGGGTTATTCACAGTCGTGAAGAGTCCGTACAAATACCCGTCAACTGCCGCTATTGCCACCCCGTTGCTTTGATAGCCTGCCGTACCGGGAAAGGAATAGCTCCCGATCTCGGTGTAGCTGTCTCCCGTCATCGTAATCCGGACAATCCTCGCTCCGTCATAGTCAATCCCATAAAGGAAATCGCCCAGTGTCACAACCCCATACAGATTTTCAATGTGGTTCCACTTCTTCTGGCTAATCATAGTCCAGGGATTGGCAAAAGGATCATAGATCCCGATGTCAGCCGCTATATGCGCACCGCCCTGTACCCGTTTGTACTGAGCAAGCGCCACCCGAAGCTGTCCGGGTGAAGCGGAATCCTGAAACGAATGCAGACTGGGATCTTTGTTTAAGTCAATGACCTGCCTTTTGTTGACAGTAATATCCGTCACACCTCCCGCCCCCTGTATAATGGCTCCCGCTTCACCTCTTGTATAATCTTCGTCAACTACGGTATATCCCAGTAACAGTTTCTTACTCATGGTCTTCCCCCCTTGTTAAAAGGAGTACTGAACGGTGGCATAATACGTTCTCCCCTGCCGGGGAAACCAAATATTCTGCATCATGTCTCTGGTCGTCCCGCCCCAGNNTTGTTAAAGATATCAGTGACTCCCGCAGTCAGCTTCATGTCTGGCCGGAAACTGTAGTGCATGCCCAGCTCCATTGTGCCAAGAGCGTCTTCATAAAAGCTGCTGCTGTTACTGTGGCTGAAAGGCACCTCATCCTGGTAATGGTAGGCTGTAAAAATGGATAGCTTCTCACCAGGGAAACGGTAGCCCAGGCGAACATAGCTTTCGAACTCCGGAATGTTGTAGAAGGGCTTGCCCAGCCTGCCTTTTTGCTGGTAGTAGGCCTCCAGATATTCCGACCAAGTCCAGGTGGCGGCTAACTGCAAATCCCAGCGTCCCCAGGCCAGCTTGCTGTCCAGCTCCACGCCATGCGCTTTGCCTGCACCGCCATTGCGGTAGACTGAGCCGTTAACCAGACGGATGAGGTCAATGAGATCTTCTGTACGGCGATGGAAATAGGTGAGCGACAGATCACCCTCCACCTTTCCCAGCTTGCCTTGCCAGTCAGTGCCTACATCCCACTGCGTCCCATGCTCCCAGGTCGGCAGCGGCTGCTTGATGACGGTCGGATTGGGCCGGATAAAGAAGCCGTCACCGTAGATTTCATAGAAGTTGGGGAAACGGTTGTAGGTGCCGTAGGTACTGCGCAGGGTCCAACCGTTGGCCAGTTTCTTTTTGAGCGCCGTTCCCCAGGAAGAGCGCCAGCTTTCTTCTTCCTTGGTATTGCCCCGGCCTTTCACCTGATCCATGCGGACAACTGGCGTGAACCACAGGTCTTCCTCTTTGCCAAGGGTAATGGTATCCTGCAGCTGCAGGTGCCATTGGTCACTGGTATAGTGGGGAGCAAAATGACCACGGAAAAAGCCGCTGGCACTCCAGCCGTTGCCAACAACATCATAGGTCTCATGGGCATAGTCTCCATGAAACTCCAGCAGGTGGCTATCCGCTAGCTGGTATGTCCCATCGAGGGCCATGCCAGTCCGCCGGGTCTGGTAGTTGCCATTGGTCTGGGCAATGGCCTGGGAGCCGGAGGGCGGTGGATAGGTGTCCCAGCTCTTATTCTGATCAAGGTAGTCCACCTGCCAGCCCCAGTCCAGCTTACCTGTTGTCAGCCGCCGTCCAACGGTCAAGGTCTTTTGGATATTGGTCTGTTCTTTGCGGAAATCGCTGAACCACGGTGAAGCGGGGTTATCGTCCTCATCAGAGTTGAATAATGGTGTAGGAAAGAGATTCGTGCTTTCCCGCCAGGTGCCTTTGATATGCCATTGGTCATCCTGCCATTTGAGCAATACATCAGTATTGTGATAGCTGTTGTTCAGCCGGTGACGCTCTACCGGCGGATAATAGTCCTTGTTACTATTTTGCTCCGATAACGTCTCCAAATTGTTGTAGGGAAAGTCTCCCTTGGCCTGATCGCGGTTGATGCCGATCAGCAGACTGCCGCTGCCCAGCGGGCTGTTGATGCTCACACTGTTTTGGTAGCCGCCAAAGGAGCGCATGCCGGTTGATACCATGCCGCCGGTTGTCTCAGGTTTCTTGGTTACAATGTTAATGACGCCGCCTAACGGTGCTCCGGCAAAGCGAGCGGGAATATAGCCCCGGTAGACTTCAATCCGGGCGACATTCTCCACCGGAATGACCGAAAGATCTACCGCCGCCTCTGATCCCAGCTTTAAAGGAACGCCATCCATATATACGCCGACCTCGGCAGCCGTACTGCCCCGGATATAGGCAACACTATACTGGCCAGTCCCATTCATCCGTCTAATATGAACTCCCGGCACTGTCTCTAATAGTTCGGGCAGTCTTTTGTGTTCCCCCTGTGTCTCCTCCGGAACAATCACGGAAACAGAGCCTGGCGATAGGCGCTGTTCCCAATCCGGCCTGGGGGCCTCCACCGTCACCGGTGGCAATCCATATTCTCCTTCCTGCGGCTGGCTGTCGTTAGCTGCCGCAAAGGCGAATCCACTGCAGAGCGATGCCATGCCCCATACCAGCGTACAGCCGACCCGGATAGACATGGCTTTTTTCTTTTGTAATCCCACCGAAGAGCCTCCTAACCCAACTATATGATAGCAAGAAGCAAATATGAGAATATTGCAATTATTAAAAGCAAAGAATAGCATTTACTGCTATTCCTTGCTACTGTCCACATAGGACAGGTTTACGCTTCCCAACGGATAGAGTATAATTAGAATTGCTTAACTTTGGAAAAACCAGTTCCCTGCCTTGCGCGCCAACGCAAGCAGGGCATGCTTAATAGAGGCATCGTTGCTGTCTGCAACTGCCTTATAACCTCAACTCCTCTACATAGCTTGCATTGTGGTCTTTACTTAACATTTCACCTCTTTTCTGATTTTCTGTGGATCTTACTATCTCACTCCTCCGCGCAGATCCGTGCAATATAATTGCACTACAAACTTATTATAGTGCAATTATATTGCACAGTCAATGCATTTATTTGAAATGGTGTGTGATTTTATGCCTTCTTTCGGCGAACGATTAAGCCAGTTGCGAAAAACAAATAACCTGAAAGCTGAAGATTTGGCCGATATAGTCGGTGTAAAAAGGCGGATCGTATTTATGTACGAGAAAAACGAGTCAAAACCAAGCTTTGATGTACTTATCGCTTTAGCCGACTATTTTAATGTATCCCTAGATTATCTGGTTGGTAGATCGGATGAAGCGAAAAGAAAGTAGAAATATAAGATTGCTTCATAAAAACGGGGCAGATTCGTTGTTACTGTTCTTCTTCTAATCCTTGAGTTTTTATTAGGCAATGCCTATTTACAAACTTTCGTCACCAAAAAGGTGACATACCCACTTTTAATTTTAGTCACCCCACTGGTGACTGTCAAGGAGTTTTTTTATGTTTTCACAAAAACTATTTGGCGAAAGGCTTAGAATTCTACGTCAGTCTAAGCATCTAACTGTTGAACAACTCGGCAAAGAGTTTAACGTTTCGAAGCAAACTGTTAGTCGCTGGGAGTTAGGGGATCGTCTTCCAGCTCTTGATGTTGCTACAGCTTTAGCAGACTATTTTGATGTGTCACTTGATTATTTAGCTGGTCGTTCTGATAATACCAAAGAGATAAAAATATAAACTGCCTAAAGGCACCGATACTTCGGCTACTTTAGGCAGTTTTCTTATTAGCTGTTTCCCTATATAAACTTTACAGTGAACTCGCTCTTTGCGTGCAAATTAGGATTGATATATGTTCAAGCAGACTTTCTGCACCGTGTCGACATAACTTCTAATATGAGAGTCCTAATATTTCTTCTAACTTATTTTGACCGCTTTTAGATCATGAATTATCCAACTTTGAAAGTTATCCATAACTTGAAGTATTGATTAAATCAATTCAAAACTGAACATCGAGCGAGTTCTCCAGCTAAAATAATTTACACCTATTTCCAAAGTCACAAAGAGACCTGTTACAATAAACAGGGATTAATTAAATGTTATTTTTTCCCCCTAATCTTATCTAATTCATTACGAAAAATTTCTCTAACTTTATTTCTTACAGTGTCCTCTTCGACTTTATCATGATAAATCTTACCATTAGATTTAAATGACT
Organism: Sporomusaceae bacterium UBA1887; assembly: GCA_002337925.1. Classification (GTDB taxonomy): domain Bacteria; phylum Bacillota; class Negativicutes; order Sporomusales; family DSM-15969; genus Anaerospora. Next base: position 39,176 of record DDHB01000057.1, on the reverse strand, counting down.
CTTCTAAAATTTTCTCTATTTTTTCATCAATTTTGTCTAAATCATATTGTTTGTCTAAATATTTTTTAACCACAGGGGTCAAACTATCTGCAAAATCATTATTAGCTATAAATTTTTTATTTTTTTGGAGCCAATCCGCAAGTTCTTTTACTACTTTCTCTTTAATGTCTTCCAAATTAATCACCCTTTATTCATATTTTCAATTCATGGTTCTATCTTTACATTTATACTTACAGGCGTCAAATATTTTATAGCAGCAGCAACCCCAGGGGGGCAGGCTTACGGTATTGAACAAATTTAATTACGTCTTTCGATTGTATTGTCCAAAATTTCATTTTCTTACCTCTTTAACTAAATTTATTTATTCAATTACAAGTTAACCTCTTAATTAATTCAATTAATTCAACATCAATATCTTCAGACTTCATAACACTAAAAATTCGTTTTATCGAGCAGCTAACATTATAATTTTCTTTAACCCAATTATTAGTGGCCTTTAACAAATCTTTTCCAGGAACAATACTAAGCTTGCCTTCTAAGCTTACCCACTTAGAATTAACAAGTTCTCTTGCTTTCCTTGCTGCAGTTCCGGCAGCCAAATTTCGCTCATTTTCTTGAATTATAGTTGTATAAGAATCAATGATACCTTCTTTAAAAGAATCAACAAGTTCTTCATATTTTGTAACAAAATCTTTATATTGAGTTTCTGTCTTCTTAATTAGTCTGAACAACACATGGGGGTTAATAATATAGTTTTCTAACTCTTTTTTATTCCAAACGTGTAGTATCAAATGGTTTTCTTTAGCCATTAAAAGTTGCTCTTCTATCTGACGCTCAGAATAGTAGTCCCTATCTAAGATAGCATAGCACTTGAAGTGGCCATCTGAACTATCATAAAAAAGCTTTGCGGCTCCAAAAGCTTCTTTTATTTTCTTAAAGCCACCGAGAGGAAGAGATGGAATTGTATCTAATGAAGATAACGAATTAGGATAAAGAACATTATAAAATTGCTGTAGTATTTTAACATCTTCGCCTTCTACAAAGAGACATTTCTTAGCACTATTCAATTTTGTTAATGATAAATTATATATACTGCCGATATCATTAATAACATCTTGTACTACATTTAATTCATTAGCATATCGCATTTGTCGGTCTTGTTTATCGATGGTAACAATATTACGAGGTGAAACATTGGATATGATTTCTATCGAATGAGTTGCAATAATTACTTGAGGAAACAATGAGGTTACAAGTTTAAGTATTCGAATCTGTAAATCTGGATGCATGTAAACATCTGGCTCATCGAGGATGATTGTATCGCTACCTTTCGACCTAGCAATAAACCAAATAATTTGTAACCACATTTGTATCCCGCTACCCATTAAACCAATTTCAGCGGGAAATCTAGCATCTTCTATAAACAAGCAAATATAATCACTATTTTTACTATCAAACTCTAAACTCTTAATCCTAAGCCCTGGCCAAGTCGCTTCAGCCATCATTTTAAAATCACGAAAATAATCATTTTTATATAATAATATTTCATTTCTAAAATGCCTTGATGATAAGTATGTATCCAGATTTCCAGTGATTGTATCTTTGGTCAATAACCTCTCATTCTCCTTGATTAGCCCAATCTGTGGCAAAATGCTTATTAGACGATGGTTAATTTCTTTAGCCCTATTTTTTGAATTTAGTCGTTCTCCATTTTGATCTGTTACTATTGCAAATGCTACTTCTTTATTGGCGTAAACTATTATTTGAACTCCATTTCTAAATGTTGCTGTAATTTTTGCTATATCATGCTTATAGAAATGCACTACACTTCTCAAATCAATTTTTAAATCTTCGACCGGTAATCTAAAACCTCTTATAGTTATTGGCATGTTTAGGGATTTAGGAGGAGAAACGTATGTAGTATTGGTGCATTTTTTACTAGCCATTGAAATCATTCTCAACGCTTCAATTAGAGTAGATTTGCCCGAGTTATTTTTCCCCACAATAATACTAATATCTCTAATCGACATCTTCGAATATTCAAAAGACCGATAATTGATAAGTTCAATTTGCTTTAGCATTTGCTATCCTCACCCAAGTCAATTTTTGTGGAAACTATCCTTCTAATTTTTCCTTGATGAAAATCAATATCTCATAATGCGTGAAGTCAAGTAGAAGCTATGGGGTCAGGCTTGATTTATACTAAAATCGACTTATTATATCTGTGCAAAAAAGAGCAACGTTTATATAAATTAAGCCTGTTACTTGGCGTACCTTAGCACATATCTCACAATGTTCCTTCTTTTTAAGCGTTGTTTTTGCAAATTGCGCTAAATAACAACATAATTTTCTGAAGTAACCACGAAAACACACCTCTATTTGATGTCATAAACTCAATAATGATAATTGTTGCAATTAATAATACGCCCCAAATAACTGACCACAAAATAATCCCTTTTTTTGTGGTATTTTCTGTATCTATTAAAAGCTTATCTTTTCCAAACGCTTCCTTGATTTCTGCCTCGGAAAGAATATCCTCATAATTGCTCTTGAGCGCATAGTATGCTTGTCTCGTTTTCTTCAATTTGTAACGCACCTCGAAAAAGCAAGTCACCAAATATACCAATGAACCTATAATTATTAACTCAATAATGTAAATGGTATCTCTTGAAAAAACGTTGTCCCACTTCTGAGTTGCTCCAACTTTTGTTAAAACGATCGTAAAAAGGAAACCGAATATCGCAATCAAGTTAGTTTTGAATTGGTTTAGGGTTGATGCTGCATAATCTCCAACTTGAGCTACAACATCTCGAATGAACTTTGAAATGTCTTTTTTTAGTTCGAGATAATGATCAACATTTTTTCTTAAGTACAAATTATAGTTTGATTTGATAGAATCATAAACCTTTTCGTCAATGTCCAATAAATCAGCGTATTTGCAATGAAGGCTAATAACATTGTGTGCTATAAGCGCCTTGTCAGTTGGATTTCCATCCGTATAAATCCAATCATAGATGGATAACCACTTTTGGTTTTTGTGAATACCTTCTATTTCAAATGAGTAAGTTATAGTTCTCTGTCCATTAATTTGGATGTTAAGAGCTGTTCCCATAATGGAAGCAGACGATGCCACATAAATTAATGAAAGTGTTGTTGCCACTTTTTCAAAGAGCGGTCTGAAACAATTATCGTTTTGCTCTATTCCTTCAATTACAAAGTCTTCCGGGAGTACCTCGAAGGTGTTCATGTTATAAAAATACGCCGTTTCTTTACAAACTTGCAATCGTTTACTCCTTGTAAACTTCGGTAAAAATACCGAGCTTTCGTTAGACACGAATGCCATCGTTTTTGTTGAAAAGGAGATATCTGAGTCAAACACTTCGAACACCAAGTATTCATGGGATGAAAAGAGGTCAGAAAACCATTTCAAAATATCGACAGTAGAAACACGCAATAAATCTTCAGAAAATGTATCAAAATCGTATATTGAAAATCTACTTGCCGAAACAGTCTTGTCAATTCGAATTTTTATTTCGACATTGTCATTACGTGTCATTCCTTCTGTCAGTCGTGTGAAATCAGGTATATTCGGCAGTTTATTCGAGATAGTTAATATGTCATTGCTATCATTTTTAATAGACATCATCAAAGTATCTCTTAAAGGAATAAGACTACAAATTAACTCAATATTGACTATCTCAGGTAGTCTCTGAATTGTTGTTGTCAATGAAGCCTCAACCGTATTCCTTCGCTCAGAGATGCAAATCTCTTCACATTGAAATACCCGCTTAATTTCAGAAAACAGTTTCATGTTGCATCCCCTTTCATTGCTTTTATTACTGGGAATACTTAATAATGAAACTTCCTAAATGTAGTGTCGTTATTGGTTCTTACCCTTATATATCTAACGCCATTCTCTTCAATGGCCCGTATCGTTCCGGACAAATCTTCTATGTCCCCGCTAATCTTCAAATCAATTCCATCGTTGATATTGTAGACTTTTTTTACACGAGCATTGATTGCGCTGTTAACAGGGCTAAATTGACTATCAAAATTTCTCTTTCTCGGCTGCTCCAATAGCTTTGCTCTAATCTCCTGTATTTTTTCAGGCTTAATATCTGAGTCGACAGGAGCATAATTCTCCAAGACAGCATCAACCATTGTCGAAAAATCAACATGGTTTTTATTCTTAAGATATGAAATAAAGCCATTTCGGATGATTGTATGATCCGGACTGGACTTACCGCGAAAGTTCTGATTAAGTGTAGCATCAATGGCTTTGAATGCTCTTGTAGTGTTAGATTCGTCGCTGGTCATTTCATTTAATTCTAAAAAATCATCGTTCCAATACTTGGCAACAGTATTAGAATATATTTTTGCATAAAATTCAGTGGCATTCAGGTCAGGTAAATCAAACAGACACGATTTCCATATTGTCTTCTTATCCTTTGAAAACCCTGTTTTAAAGGTGAAATCGGCATCGTCAACCCACTCTGAGTGTTCAATCTTGGCCAAAAGATAACTGTAGTTATTGCTGTCTTCGTTGAAGAGTAGCGCCTGAATCAAGCTACCTTTTTGCACGTTCGTTCTTGTACGAGCAATGCGTTCTTGTGCCACAATCTCCTTTAGTAATAGTCTGCTAGCCACACCATCCATTTTAAGGGAGACACTATTTCCATCGGCTTGATTGGCGCACAGATTCAAAATGCTTCCAATAACTTCTGTTTCAGTTGAGCGAGTTTTATACTCGCGAACAGAATCGTTGTTACTGATATGGTTTATCAACTCAGCGACGTACGCTTCGAATGCCTCCGGCGTTTCTCTTATCAAAATGTGCTGCTGTTCGTAGTCAATTATTCTGATGGATTTTTGTTCGATTTGCATAATATTTCCTCCCTCTTGATGTACCTCAATACTCCAAGAACCCTTGCTCGCTCTTCATGAACTTTAATAAAAACGCTCTCAACATCGTTAGTAATCTTAAACCTCCAGAATGCTATACTCTACTGCTGTTTATTTCTCTTGATTTTGCCACATTACATATTCAAAATTTATATTACGCTCACAATGAAACAATATCACTGTCCCATGCTTTCCAACTCAAATGTCAAAACTAAGAATAAATTCCCCAGTCACGTTTAACAAACCAGCTGGGCTTCCAAGTCACATAGTCACCTGGATTAAATATTTGTTCTAGTGTTCTAATATTCACTAGTTGCTCAGGAAGTATCGATAAATTATGCTTTCCATCAGGACTATCAAGATCATAAAAATGAAAACGATCTAATCCATCTCTATACTTACGGCTAGGCCCGTAGTCAAAAGGAATACAGTTACGTACTATTAATCCTTTTTCTTTTGAGTTAAAAGTCACTTCAGCATGACATTGATTATTAATACAAGAAACAAATATATCCTTCATCAATAAGCCCTCCTATAAATTTCACAACAAAATATTTGAACTTTCAGTATATTATTCCTTTGCCATTTTGTTAAATCCTTCTCTTACATTCCCGATAATTACAATTTATTACACATTCCGCTACTATAGGGACAATTCCCTTGTCCCTCTTTAGCTAAAGTCTATAATAATACCCGTCTCCGTTATCTACTTTCAGTATTACTGATCTATTACGGTATAATATATAATGTAACCCAGCCCTCTCCTATCCCATATTGAGCAGAGAGCCAGCTAAATCTTATATAATAAGGTGAGAACATGAAAAAGGCAGAGAAGTAACCTCCTAAAGAATACTTAATCTATTTTTTAGGAGGTTAGAAAAATGAATTTTAACAAAATTGATATGGAAAACTGGAACCGCAAACAGCATTTTGAACACTATTTAAAGAATGTAAAATGCGGCTTTAGCATCACTTCCAATATAGATAGCACGGCATTAGTTCCAGCGGTAAAAGCAAAATCATTAAAGCTTTATCCTGTCTTGCTCTATATGGTAACCACTGTAGTAAACCTGCAGCAGGAATTCCGGATATGCTTCAATGATCATCAGGAATTAGGCTATTGGGAAGCAATGAATCCGTCTTATACGGTATTTCATCAGGATACCCATACCTTTTCGAGTCTTTGGACAGAGTATACGGATGATTTTAATGAGTTCTATCAAAACATCCAGATTGATATTGAGAAGTACGCCAATAACAAGGACCTTTTTCCGAAACCGGATTGCCCAGCGAATTGCTTCCCCATCTCTTGTATTCCCTGGACGAGCTTTACTGGTTTTAACTTAAATTTATTTAACGACAACCAGTTTCTTCTGCCTATTGTGACTACCGGCAAGTACTTTGAACAGGGTAATACCTTACAATTGCCAGTATGTTTACAAGTTCATCATGCTGTAGCAGATGGTTATCATGCAGCGCAATTTATGAATCANNATGCCGGAGAAGTGGCTGAAGTAAACGAGTAATCCTTTCATCATAATAAAAGCAGTCAGCAAACTCTTATTGAGTATGCTGACTGCTTTTTTATATTTTGCCTTATAGGATTAGTTAGTTTCGCCATTACCAGGGGTACGGTTCTACGTAACAGCTCTAACGGCGAAAATTCGAAAGAACCGCCTCTCGACTCATATACTCATTTGACGTAGATATGCTTTTTCAGCCACTGTCTCAAAAATTGCAGTTGTTCTTCGGTATGGAAATAGTGCTCTCCACGCTCCATTACTTGCAAATCACAGTCAAAGCGTTTTGCAAACGTTGATACCACATCAAACTCACATAAGTTATCTTCTGAACCATAGAGAATCGAAGTTCGATTATTCCAAGCAACAATAGGATGTTCTTTCACATAGCAGTAATAATCCCAATAAAGTGTTTGTCCAATCGGTGTCGAAACTTCTTTTTCTGTTTTTAGTCTATTCTTACTTATGCTAAACCATGTCATCATATTATTTATGATACGTTCCATATTTACCACAGGAGAGAGAAACAAACACTGTTTCAAAGGCTCATGGCTATATGCTAATAGGCTAAAATATGCTCCCATACTACAAGCAAATACACTTACATTATTTGATAAGGATTGTGCATAACGCATAATGCTATTGAGGTCTTGAACACAGTTTTGAACTTTGCAAGCATAAGTTTCATCCTTACGGTCACCGTGTTCAGGCAAATCGAAACTAAGAACTTGATGACCTATTACTGTTGCTTCTTCTGCAAATACAACAATCGCATCGTCTGCTTTATTTGACATATTACCATGCACCACTACGAATAACTTATCTGATTTTTCGCCCCACAAAATTGCAGGGATATTGCCTATCTTCAAATTTTGCTTTATCATTGTAATTTCTCCTCTATAAAATATAAACAATTAATATTTCTATAAGCTTAAATTAGCACACAATACAAGAACTCCTGCCAAATTATTCAATAATTTGGCAGGAGTTCTTTGCCGTTACCAATGATACGGTTCTCCGGGGTTGCGGGCGCGGGGTCAGGCTTGACTTATACTAAAATTGACTTATTATTGCCGTTTAGAAAAGTCAACTGTCTGAATAAGTCGAGCCTGACCCCAGCCCTTCCAAAAACAAGCCTGTAAACTAGCGGTGAAATGTTGCAAAATAGGACGATCTCCGTAATCTTTCATAATTTGATCCAATATCTCTGAATAATTTTACCGTTTTGTGCAACTTCGTTTTCCAACACACCACCATTATTTATTATTGTTTTCGCAGATGCCTTATTACATCTATCGCAGGTTATCAGCACATTAGGAATCCCCAAACCATTTGCAATTGGAAGCGCCAATGACAGCATTAAAGTTGCATAGCCCTTTCTTCTTTCAGAGGGTCTAATACCATATCCAATATGTCCACCAAAATTATATAGATATTCATTTAAGCACTGCCTAATATTTATTGCTCCCAATATCTTTTCATCAGCGATTAAGAAGTATGTGTGTGCAGGAACAAAATCAGCAGAGCAAGACTCTTTGTTTTCAAATTTATATATATTCTCAAGCCATACTATATATCTATCCTCTAAGAGCCTTGCCGAATATGGAATGATTTCTTCACCATTTCTCGCCCATTCTTCAGAGAAATTATAATATTCTCTTTCCATAAACAATGTTGGCTTAACCAACTTTACAAGCATATCAAGCACCAGCCCATCGAATAATCTTAGTCCAACATCCCTGGGGGAGCTGGGGTCAGGGAGGTAAGGTCTACGCTAAAGCAACTGAAGCGTATGTACAACCCCGATCACTGGGTATCGACATCAAATTTAATTTTGAGTAATTAAAAGCATTTATGTTTATTTCCCACGGCTATAAATTAAATGTACCATTTCCTTGCCTTTGTAATGCTTTATGTATTCGCCTTCGATTTTCATACCAAGCTTTTCAGCAACTTTTCTGGAAGGCAAGTTATTAGGCCTGATGTGAGCAATTACCTTGTCTGCTTTTAAATATTGAAAAGCATAATCTAGCGACGCCCTCGCTCCCTCTACCGCGTATCCTTTTCCCCAATACTGTTTATTTAAAATATAGCCAATTCCAATCTGTTCTCCATCTTCCATTTGTTCGATCAAAGGTCCCATAACGCCAATAAAGTGATCTGTATCTTTCTCTATGACAGCAAAATATGAATACCCTTCATTGCTGTACCGTTCTAAATTTTTATCAATCCAATTATTTACTTCTTCGTCAGTAAATGCGTGCTCCCATGCGTACATAACTTCCTTGTCCTGTAAAACAGAGCATAGATTCTGAAAGTCACTCTTAACAATTTTTCGGAATAGCAATCTTTTAGATTCAAAAACTACGTCCAAATTTACCCCTCCAAGTTAATTGCCTAAATTCTGTGTGTTGCTTCCGAAAATCGGATTTAGCAGGCTGAATCGCAAGGGACGGTTTCTTCGATTATAAAAGTTTAATTAGACACACGTAATAATAAAAATTACCATAAAAGCAGGCTAATTCCTGCGAATGATTAGAACATTCTGCAATAATCAGCCTATTTTTTATATTTACTTTGAAGGCTGCGAGGTCAGCCCCAGCCCTTGCGTGGGCGTTTGGTGCAGCTATACTTCTCCCGGTATGCCGGCATAAGCAGGCAGGCATACTACACAGAAACTGCTTATTGCTTTTGTCTTATCATTTTTCATCATAACCGCCCAATACAACAAAAGCCTTAATAGTCTCGTCCTTATGGGGAACCGATAAAATCTTGGCCTCAATATCAAAATACTCCTTTACCCGCTGTTCATTAATAATCTCTTGCGTTTTTCCGAACAGATAGGAATTCTTGCCAAGCAGCAGCGTCGTATCCGACAGCCGCAATGCGTGTTCCGGATAATGGGTATTCATAATGCAGGATATGCCATGTTCTTTTACCAGTGTTTTAATCAGCTTTAGCATTAGGAACTGGTTTTTAAAGTCAAGATGCGATTCGGGTTCATCAAGCACCAGTACCTTCGGCTCACCAGCCAAGGCCCGCGCAATAAAGACCAGCTGCAGTTGTCCACCGCTTAATTGCGTGCACTCCTTGTCCCGAATAGCACCTATCCCAACCTGATCCATTGCTCTCTCCACAGCTTCCTTGTCACGCCTGGAGGGCACGGAACAAACGCCGATATGACGAGCCCGGCCCATGGTTACCACCTCCCTGACAGTATAGGGAAAAGAAAGACTATGAGCCTGCGGCACATATCCGATAGGATACTGTTTTTGAGCCTCTCGCGAAGTTCCTATCGGGGTTCCATTTATCAAAGTCTGTCCCCGGGTCCATTGCAAAATTCCTGTCATACACTTTAACAGGGTTGTTTTACCGATACCATTAGGGCCGAGTATTGTCATAATCTCTTGCTCGCCGAGAACAAAAGAGATATCCCGCAATATTTCACTGTTTTTGGTATAGCCAAAATAGCCGTGTTTCACTTCCACTGTCATTGCCAGTCACCTTTCGCTCGCTTGAATAGTAAGGCAAAAAATGGCGCACCGACCAAAGCTGTCAATATGCCGATCGGAATTTCCGCCGCAGTCACCGTTCGAGCTGTCAAATCAACAATGATCATAAACGCTGCACCAACAACACAAGAAACAGGCAACAAATTCATATGATCTACCCCGATCAACATCCGGCAGATATGGGGTATAACTAAACCGACCCATCCGATCACACCTGTTACCGTCACGCAGGAGGCGGTAATCAGGGTTGCCATGATAATAATGACCATACGGGTTTTGACTGGGTTAACCCCCAGAGAATAGGCATCTTCATCTCCCAGCGAAAGAATGTTGATCCGCCACCTTAGCAGGAGCAGCACAACAGTTCCTAAGAAAATAGGAATACCTGCCAGTTGCAGGTTACTGTAGGAAGCAGAAGCAAAGCTGCCCATCAGCCAATAAGTAATAGCCGGCAGCTTATCATAGGGATCGGCGACGTATTTAATTAACGAAATAAGCGCACTGAATACCGCCGAAATGATCATACCGGACAGCACCAGTGACAAGGTAGACGATTCGCCGCGCAGCTTGGAAAGCGTATAGGTCATAAACACACTTACGATGCCAAAGAGTAAAGCCATGACCGTTGCCAGATGATTAATGCCTGAAAGTAAGATACCAAGCGCAGCCCCAAAGGCGGCACCCGAACTGACGCCCAGCACATCAGGGCTCACCAGGGGATTTCGGAAAATCCCCTGAAACGCAGCCCCGGCAACTGCCAGGCCTGCTCCAACAAAACAATTTAACAAGGTCCGTGGCAGACGGAGATTCCACACAACGGAATACGCCATACCGTCTCCAGCATCACCGAGCAATCCATCCAGCAGTATGCCGCTAACCTCATAGGGTGAAATTATATAGCGTCCGCCAAAAAGGGATATAAAAAAGGTAATCAGCAGGACCGCCAGCACGGTGATCCATATAAACTTCAAATTCCGTTGTTTACTCAGCACGTTTTCCCCTCGTCCTTCCAATCAAAACAGCCACTTTGACTTTTTCTATTCTCTCTTGATTACTAGATTTTCAGGTCTGGATTGCGCTTACTGTTAAGAATTTGATCAAGTTCTGCATCACTAAGCTTATAGTTAAAAAATGTCTGATAAAAGCTTTTTAGCTCATTCCTCATGTCATAATCGGTAAATACTTCCGGCTGGAGAACTTTACCGAGCCACCTTATCATTAGCGGCGTTTCCACGCAGGGCGCATCCCAGCGGTAAATTCCCATCGGCGCTTTATATACCCGCTTATTCTTTACGGCCTCGACCTTGCTCCAATCCTGACCGGAAAACTTATTCGCATACAGATCCTCCGGCAGCATATTGGAGAAATTACTGAGAACAATGACGTCAGGATTCCACGCCATGACCTGCTCCATGGTTACTTTCATCCACTGACCGCTGCCTTCATTAGAGACATTAACACCGCCCGCCGTTTCAATCATGATCCGGTTTACCGAGTCACCTGCAGCGACTTGCAGTTGCTCATCCCGCAGATACAACACCTTCGGTTTGTTCTTACCTGTCAGCATATTCTCTTTAGCTTTCAGATAGCTGTTGGTATCTTGATGATACTGAATCAATGCATTGGCCTGCTCTGGCCGATTGATCATTTCACCGACTAGCTTGATTCCCTTCTGTACATCCTCAAGCGTGCCATATTTGATCGCCACAGACGGAATGCCGAGTTCTGCCAGCTTTTTGCCAATCTCCGGCTGATAATCCCAGATCACTACTACATCGGGCTTCAGCTTGGCGATTTCTTCGTAATTCACGTTGAAATTGTTGTCTACAAACGTCGAATTCGCATTCGCCATTTCCGGCGCCATTGTTTTCAAGATGCTGCCCTGATAGGCCTTCATCGCCGATGGATGCATACCAGCGATACGTTTACCTGTGCCATCTACCGCATAAACAATCGTAGCCCAAGGAATCGGTACAACCGCGATTTTTTCCACATTAGCTTTGATTTTCACTTGGTTTCCCATTAAGTCGGTAACGATTTTTGTTTCCGTCGCTTGTCCGGTTGGCGGGTTCTTGCTACGCTCCCCGAATTGACAGCCTGCGAGACTTAGCATAAAGATCGCAGCCAGCAGCAGCGCTGCCCCTTGCAAGCATTTTCTACGATTTTTCAGCATTAAGATTCCCTCCGTTATATGATTTGAATGTCAGGACCCGATATGTCCCGTTAAATACTCATAGCCTTTCTTCCAAAATGAACCCATCGTTCAAATCAGTGTAAATAGGCTCTTTCACCTTTGCTATTGATTAGCATCTATACTGCCACAAATAAAAAATCTCCCAAGCATAGCTGAGAGATATACACAATACTTCTGCTGTAATAAAAAAACCGACGCAAAACGCCGGGAAAAATACCTACAACATATAGATGTACTTNNTAAGCCCTTGCGGGCACCTATCAACATTATTCAATTATCCTAACTGGGTGAAGTCTACTATTTGCTTAATAGTAGCATTTCTTGCAATAATAAGTCAAATTTAATATAAGTCAAGCCTGACCCCAGTTCCCAAAAGCCTACATAGTACATTTACCAAAAAAATAGGCTAGTCCCTGCAAACTATTGAACATTCTGCAGAGACTAGCCATTTTCATATTTACTTTGGATTACTAGTTGTTTTCGCCATTACCAGTGTGCAGACAAGAGCAATGAGTGTTCCCTTTACGCCTCACTAGACCCTAAACTTTCTAACAGCACTTTGCAGGTCTTCTGCCATTTTTGCCAGCGCCTGGCTCGCTGCCGCTATTTCTTCCATGGAAGCCGACTGTTCCTCAGTAGCAGCCGAGACAGTCTGTGTCTGATCCGCAGCATCCTTGCTGATTCGGTCAATGTCCCGTACCGCTGCAACAATCTGCTGACTACCAGACGCCATCTGCTGAATAGCCGCCGAGATTTCCTTAATTTGCGTCGAAACCTCACTTATCAAAGAAACGATCTCCTTAAATGCTTTTCCAGCATTGTTCACGACATCGGCCCCGACTTTGACTTCACGAGCACCCTCGTTCATCGCAACGACAGCATTATCCGTCTCCGACTGAATCTCCGAAATAAGGTTGGCAATTTGTTTAGCAGCCTCTTGCGACTGCTCAGCAAGCTTGCGCACTTCTTCCGCTACTACGGCAAAGCCTCTACCCTGTTCGCCTGCACGGGCTGCCTCGATAGCTGCATTCAGTGCCAGCCNNATTTGCATTTGCAGCAACTTGTTGAATCCCTGCAGACATCTGCTCTACAATAGCGGAAGTATCGTCAACAGCTTTTGCTTGTTTTTCTGTTCCTTCTGCGACTTCACTAATTGTGGCTGCGACTTGGGTGGTAGCTTGGGCGGACTGCTCCGCACTGGCAGTAAGTTCCTCGCTGGAAGCCGCAACCTGTTCTGCCGATTCAGTGATTTTCTTCAAAAGAATCTGCATACTGCTTCGCATTTTAGTTAGAGCATCCGCCAATTGGCCGATTTCATCAGTTCTGGACAGTTTTTGCTGCCCCTCTCTGAAATCGCCTGCCGCCAAGCTTTCACATGCTTGCACCATGAACTGTAAGGGTTTTGTTATGGATTTAGTAATTAGCCATCCGCTCAACCCCAATACAAAAAATGCAATCAGAATACTTCCAATTGATATCTTCGTAGCATTCTCGAACATCCTATCATTGTCTGCATTTGCTTGTTCCGACAGCTTGGTAAAATAGTCGGCAAGATTGTGTAAGTTGTCCGTATATTCGATGGTTAGCGAACTTAACTTATTGGCATATAGCGCATAGGCTTCCATGTTTTTATTTTGATTTGCTAAGTCTAAAACCTGGATTCGGACTGCACGATTGTTTTGCTGCGCAGCTTTTACTTTTCCCAATAACTCTGTCGCTTTTGCATCTAACGGTAACTTTTCAATTATGGCTAGATTCTCATTGTTTTTTTTCGAAAGGGATGCGATTTGGTTTGTTAATTCTTGGTTCTTCTTCGCATCAGTTGCGAGCATCAATTCCAATACAGCTCCGTCAGTTGCATGTGAATTGGCGCGGGTATCATTTAACAGTTTAACAGGAATCAGCCTGTTGTCATACAGGTTGTCCATCGATTTATTCGCTTGGTGCAAATAATAATACCCCGTATATCCTACCGCACCTAAAGCTACTAGCGCGATAAGAACCAGCACACCTAACTTATAGACCATCTTAGCATTCGAAAGCCAATTCATCGTAACTCTCCTCCTCAATCTTTCCAAAGCATGCTGTTTATAACTACTGAACTTACGACAAAGTTTACACACTCCTTTGTATGTCGTTAACAAAAATAAGGAAGGCCCCAGAAGCAGGGGCCTTCCTTATTTCTTCCTTCTGTTCTATCTGGATTTAATAATTCCTTCAACAAAATATCTAATTTTTCGACATTTTTTTCATTCCTACTATTTATCATACTAAAGCCTGTAGGACAATAGTCTTACCTGGCATATAGTTGTGGTATATGAGGCTTTCATACGATAGGTCTGCGAAGCACATGGTAAGCATTTGGTCGTTCTCTTCATGAAAACCAAAAAGAAGGATACGAACTACGCAATGTGTTCATATCCTTCTTTTGGTGGTTGTAACCAAATCATTAATTCATATACGAAAATAAATAGTAATTGATAGTCAGTAAACATAAGAGGTTTTTTCCTTTTTTATACAGAATATGACATAGTTATTGTTATTTTTTGCGATTTGCTGTTGGAGGAGTTATCACTGTGCAATTTCCTTCATTTCTTTGTATTGAACGCAATGTTCGCCTGCCAGCAATCTTAGCGATCATTGCCATCTGTGTTTTCCTTTTTTCCATCGATATCCCCTCTTGGGATCTGCAGGAACAACCTTCCTCACTTCCTGCTATTGAGACGACACAAAGCGAATTAACGACAAACTGGTATTACCGGTGGGGTGATAGCCCCAGAAATTCGGATGGAACACTGTCTTGGCTAGCGGAACCACCGGGCGGAACATCCAGCTGGCTGCCGCAGTTTAGTTTTCAACAACCTCTTTCAGTTAGTAACGATCATTTTGTTTGGCTTGCGATATCGTTACCCACAGTTACTTCGATATCAGATTCCCTTTACCTGCCAGGTATTGACCAACTTTTTGAAGCCTATGTGCAGGGAGAAAAAATTTATACCTTTGGTAACTTAGACCAATTAGAAGAACGCCGGTTTCTAGGCTGGAGCTGGCACTTACTGCCGTTACAGCCTGAATGGAGCGGTCAGACTTTATTCTTGCGTATTTATTCTGAAGATGAAACAATCGGTCTTATCGGTAAACCCTTATTGATTAATGGACAATCCCTTAAATTACAGATATTACAAAAGGATCTTTTTGCCGCCTTTTGTGCCTTCTTTTTCCTGCTTGCCGGCGCCTTATACCTCGCCACTTATTTCTGGGGGCGAAAGCTGGCAGAATACCTGTACTTTAGTCTCTTTGCCCTTGCGATGGGCCTCTACACACTAACGCAAACGAAGATTAAGCTGCTCATATTGCCGCAGCCATTGTTCTGGACCTACTTAGACTTACTATCGCTATATAGCTTACCGTTATGGATAGTAGCCTTTCTCGCCAGCTTACTCAATGCAGGGCGAGAATATCTACTCCGCATTCTGTGGCTGATCAATGTTGTTTTTTTAAGTGGGGCCATACTGGCTGACCAGCTTTCTCTCTATCCGCTCATTCGCACAGTCACTTATTTTAACTACTTAGAGCTCATCACCCTTGCCGGTCTGTTCTGGGTAACGGCACAGCAGCTTCGGCAAAAAAATCAAGATGCTCGTTTGTTTGCTTTTGGGTTTGTGCTATTTTTCATTGCCGCTTTACTTGACGTTGTTGGCAGCATTCACTTTCGGTTACTGCCCTTCAAAGTGGTCCATATCGGCATGTTACTGTTCATCCTGACGCTCATCTTCCTTTTGATGCAGCGTTTTGCCCGCACCCATAGCAAGTTGCTTGTATACTCTCACGAATTAGAAATGAAAGAGAATGAATTAATTAAGCATCGTACCCAGCTGGAACAAATGGTCAGTGAGCAGACTCAGCAGCTGAGTGAAGCCAAGACCGCCGCCGAAGATGCCAATCGCGCCAAGAGTGAATTTCTTGCCGTCATGACTCATGAATTACGGACGCCGATGAATGGTATTATTGGCATTTCCGAATACTTGCTTGATACAAAATTAGCATGTGAAGTACGAGAAAAGCTGGAGTTAATTCATTCATCAGCGCAAATGCTGCTGTCTCTCATTAATAATATTTTAGATTACTCCAAACTCGAGGCTGAAAAAACATATTTAGAAGCTCTCCCCCTGCAAATTGCGAGCGTCATCCGCGATGCCACGACTATTTTAATCCCCCAAAGCAAGAAGAAGGGTCTCCAGCTTACTTGGAATGTAGCCAAGGATGCCAGTCAATGGCTCATTGGTGATCCCTATCGCTTACGGCAGATCCTCTTGAACTTGATTGGCAATGGCATTAAATTCACCCAGCGAGGTGCGGTGTCCGTCGATGTAACCATCGAGGGCCAAACGAGTACTACCCTAACCCTGCGCATCGGCGTGACCGATTCAGGTATTGGCATCAGCTCCGAACAACAACGTCAGTTGTTTTCTTCCTTCACACAAGGAGACTCCTCTATTTCACGTCATTATGGCGGAACAGGGCTGGGACTCGCCATTTCACAAAAATTAGTCCACCTAATGGGCGGAGACATTGGTGTTATTAGTTCGCTCGACAAAGGTTCTACCTTTTGGTTTACCACCACCTTAACGAAATCTCACGATTCTGTGGTAACCGCCAATGTTCTGACGGATATTTCCTCCCCTCCAAGCGCGAAGCTGCCCGCCAATAAGTTTCATATTTTGGTCGTAGATGACCATGAAATAAACCGGAAATTAACGCTTGCCGTCCTGCACAAAGGCGGCTACCAGGCGACAACCGCAGCTAGCGGAGCAGAAGCGCTCACTGCCTTGGCTGCTGTCCACTATGATGCCGTATTAATGGATGTTCAAATGCCTGGCATCAGCGGTCTGGATGTAACCAGGGCTATCCGCAGCGGTCAATCGCATGTGCTAAACCCTGCCATCCCCATCATTGCGATGACGGCGCATATCCTGCCTGCAGATCAAAACAAATGTTTACTGGCCGGAATGAATGACTATATTCCTAAACCATTTCATAAAGATCAGCTTTACAATGCGATTGAAGCACAATTAGGTGCAGCCCAAACAGCCAGCGCTGCTGCAGTTCCATCCTCCATACTGGAAAATCAGTATCTCTCTCTGGATTACCAACAGCTGCTGCAGGCTGTAGACCAGCGTACCGACTTAGCAGAAGAACTCACCACTGACTTTTTGCAAGACATGGCTCGCAGTCTGCAGAATCTCAGACAAGCGCTGGAGTTGAAGGACGGCCTACGCTTTTTTGATGAAATGCACGGCATCAAAAGTATCGCGGCGACGATCGGAGCCAAGCACACGTATGAGTTAGCCAAGTATGCTGAAAGCTTATCAGAACAGCAAGATATCCACCTTCTATTACGGATATTGGGCGAATTAGAGCAAGAACTCACGGTATTACAAGAAATCGTAGCATGCACTTCGCATACAAAGGAGTAACATTGTGACCTATCTTCTACTATTTATTTTCTTCTTCTCTATGCAAAATTTTGCCCAAGCGCAGCAACTCGTCATGGAAGGAGAAGCCACGGCAAAATACGAATCACGTAAATATAAGACTGCTGGCATTCCCGATCCGGAGTTTATGGAAAGAACCCTGCGCCTTACCGTAAGGTCGCCATTATCTGAGCAAACCTCCCTGTTCTTACGGTTAGGTCATCAAGCCTATAGCGGTAACTCCATCGATCCTGACAGAACAGCCATTGATCAATATGGCCTAACCTGGAAAAGCCCTACTCAAACGATTACTATCGGCAGCCAGGAAACGTATTTGGGTGCTTATGGCGCCATGTTTGATAACAGCTCGAATGTGGGAGCGGGTATGTTTCACGGCATCGACATCCGTGGTACCAGCGGCCTTGATCGCTATCATCTTGTCAGCGGACGGCTTGATTCACGACTATTTGAAGATGCACAGGCCCGCAGCTTTTACGGCGCAGAATGGGCTCATTACGCAGGCGACACCCGCTTTTTAGCGAGTTATCTCCACATGCCCAACTTGCCAAAAGAAGCAGATGATTTTGTAGGATTTAGTATGAATTCGCCAGCCGGTAAAGGGGAATGGCTTGCTGAGTTTGTTCGTTCCTCAGCACCGGCTGCCAACCACGCTCTGCTTGTCGGTGTTAATTATCAACCTACAAACTACCAGGCTCTCAAATTAGTTGCGGGGCGGATAGCTGACAATGCAATACCCGAAGGAATATCCAGTCTGGGTGGTTACGATAATGGTATCCGCGGAGGCCAGTTCACTGCCATCCAAGCACTCAATCCGTCTAATCGAATTGCGATAAAATATACTCGTGCCGAAACCATTACAAGCCATATTCCAATCCGTAAAACCGAGCTTGAATATACTTACTTATTTTAAAAACTGCCTCAGTTCCTAGCACTGAAAGGAGTTTTATCGTGACACGTATTTTAATTGCTGATGATAAAGCCGTCAATCGCCGCATGCTAAAAAGCATGGTTGAGGAAATGGGCATGGAAAGTATCGAGGCTCATGATGGAGAAGAAGCCTGCAACATATTAAAGCGTGAAGATGCTCCGCAAATCGTTCTGCTCGACTGGATTATGCCAAAGCTCAACGGACTTGAGGTTTGCCGGCGTATTGCACTAGAGCGTTCCCAATCACAAAAGTATCGTTATATTATTTTAGTTACCAGTAAGGATAAAGACGATGAAATCAGCGAAGGCTTTCTTGCCGGAGCTGACGACTATATTACCCGCCCTTTTAATCGCAATGAATTGCGTATGCGCCTGAGCGTGGGCGTACGCATTGTCCAAATGCAGCGTGATCTCCTGAAGCTGCTGCACTGGGACCCCCTCACCAATGCACTTAACCGCCGCGCTGCCTTAGAACGCCTGGATGAAGAAATTAAACGTTCCACACACAGTCAATCGCCACTTTCGATCGCCATGTTAGATATTGATCACTTTAAACAAATTAATGATACACACGGTCATCTTGTCGGTGATATGGTATTGAAGGAAGTCGTTACTCGAATTTTTCATTCCGTAGCTTCTTATGATTTGATAGGACGTTATGGCGGTGATGAATTTATTCTCCTTTTCCCTAATACGAAACTCACCGACGCCACTCTCACTTGCAACCAGATCAAGAATTCCTTTAGTCACAATCCAATTACCTCCGCTGACCTCACGCTTTTTGTCACGGTCAGTATCGGTGTAACTTCGCAAAATGACCATGCCGCCCTAGCCGATACCTTAATCCATCATGCAGATGATGCACTCTATAAGGCTAAGCGCCAAGGCCGCAATCAGGTTTACAAATTCCCCCTGATGTAGCCAGATGAAAAAATAATAAAAGCAGCCAGCACTGGCTGCTTTTTTGTATGGGACAAGGGACATGTGGCCAAATGGCCATATACGTTCTAAGATCCTAGCTTGTTTCATATAAAAGTAATATCTTTGCTTTTTTTCAAAAGCTAATTCGCACAAACGAAAGAGGTATTACTGTGAAAGAGATCATTTCCTGTGCCATGTGCAAGCATCCGCAGTGCGCGGATCTTTATGAAATCCATTTAACGCAAGCAAAAGCGGCTAACACCACTTTTGATAAAAGTCAAATCTACCTGACTGACTACATCTGCCACCGCTGCCTAAAAACAGCAGAGTACAAAAACAAGTATCTCTTATGCCAACAGGAGCATTGCCCATTACCCGAAAAAGCGGAAGTCAGATATAATTAAAAAGCTGAAACGCCCTAGTAGAAGGGCGTTTTTTCTTTTTATACTCGCTAGCAGGACCAGTTAATTGATATATGTAACATCCAGAGGCTGCCGATCTACTAATCTCTTATAGCTATACTTAGGATAACCAACCATAACTGCGCCAGCTATTATTTTGTCTTCTGGAATATTGAACAAAGCGGGCAGCGGTGAATTCTCGACAGCGGCAACATACTCAAAGATTCCCGCCCAACAGGTTCCAAGTCCCAATGAAGGGGCAAATAGCTCCAGATAGGTTAAACAGGAAATAGCGTTATTTCTAGCGTAAGGAGAATTCTTATCTGCTATAGCGATAATCAAATTAGGCGCGCCGCGGAAAACGGAATCAATTCCTTGTTCCCGATAACCTACAACCGCTGCTTCTAATATATGCCTTACAGGAGAGTTTTCAATCATCTCAATCGTGTTTTCTATGGCTTTTTCAATCAGTTGTTTGTTTTCTACGATAACATAAGATATGCCTTGGCTATTAGCCGCAGTAGGAGCTAGCCTGGCTATATTCGCTAATTTTGTTAGAAGCTCTCTTGGTACCGGCTTATCCTGATAGGTCCTTATGGAACGACGGGATCGTAAAAAGTGCTCTGCCTGCTGTGGATTTAACTTAGGGAATTCATGAGCATCTACTTGTAGTGCCAGGGGTGATTTTGCGTTATCGATTGCAGACTTGGGACAGATTGCAACACAATGTCCACAGGCAACGCAATGGGCGTTCTCCACTTCTTCCGGCCCTTTTTCTCCCATCTTCAGAACATATACGGGACATTCGTTGATGCAAAGCCCACATTTGATACACTGTTCATTAACCGTTACTAAGCTCATTGTAATCACTCCTTAATAAAAAATAACCAACAACTGTTGAGTTTTGGACGTTTGTTTACTACAATAGTAGCAGTGCTGTTTCCTGAAAGCAATGAGTAAAACAGCCTCAACTGTTGCTTAATAAACAAAACAAATAAAAGTGTTCATTTATACAAAGGAGATTTTTTTATGGACAGGCGTATTGAAAAATCAAGACAAGCCATTATGGATGCTTTTACGAAGCTGATGTTGGAAAAAGACTTTGAGAAAATTACAATTAACGAAATTGCCGAACTGGCAAATGTAAATCGGGGAACGGTATATTCCCATTATGTAGACATATTTGATTTATTAAATCAATGCATCGAGAATCACATAAATAAATTATTTGAAACCTGTCAGTCGAGAGGAAATACTACTGATATTTCATGCAAGGATTCGCTGGGTAGAACCTTTACCTATTTAGAGAAACATGCTTTTTTCTATTCAAAAATGCTAACAAGTAAAAGTGCCACTGCTTTTAGGAACCGCTTACATGCTTTGATGGTGAAAAGTGTTGAAGAACAGCTTGCTCTGAGCAGCCTCACTAAAGATGTGAATCAAGAAATTATGGTCCAATACTTTGCTTCGGCAACCATCGGTGTCGTCGAATGGTGGGTTACCCATTCCATGCCCTATCCAGCAGAATATATGGCAGAACAGTTATTGTCGCTGATGGAGCGATATCAAAATATGCGTACGTAGGACTTAAACACAGCAAAAAACCGCTCCCTGCCCGACACAAGGCCAGACAATTCGCGGTTCACAAGAAGGCACCGGCAGCCAGATTATTCTTTGCCAAATACAGCTTGCAGATAGGTATCGAGAATACGCAGAGGTTCGTGCAAAGCCTGGTTGGGAAACTTGTGAGTTACTTTATAGCATATTCTTGGCGGCACCGGGGCCGGTAATTTCTGAAGTACAAAATCTCCCATCCGCATCATATGGGCGCCAATAGAGGCGGGAACGATCGTCCATTGTCTGGCGTCCTTCAAAAAGGTAGCGATGAGTCCCGCCGAGTCCAGATGAACACGGGAAGGGCAAAGCGGGTCCCACCACTGATCATGCCTGAATTGAAACTCTCTGTTCCAATTGATGAAGACTTCATGCTGCGCCGTCAATTCTTCCATATCAACAGGTTCTCCGGCTTGCCGCCCCGGCACAGCCAGCCGCAGCAGCACCATTTCTTCAGCAAAAAACGGTTTAACCGTGACACTCGGCGACACGATCTCTCGCACTACAAAGGCCACATCCATCTCGCGCCGCTCAATACTATCAAAGGCTTCCTGCGTATGCTGCGTACGAATTTGCAGTCGCATCGGCGGGGTATGCTGATTTAGCAAGTCATAGATAGGAGGCAAAACAAAGTGACTGATACTCTCAGCAGCGCTAATTGCCAGACTTAACTGTGAACCGCTGGCCTGTAGAATTTGGGTTTCCCTCCAGAGAGCATCCCATCTTTCCGCAATGCTGAAAAAGTTCTCCCCTTTTGGTGTCAGACGGATTTTGGATGCCCCTTTTCTCCGCTCAACCAACAGGCCACCCATTTCCTGCTCCAAAGTTTTCAGCCGATAGCTTACAGTTGNNGCAGCCATTCGGCTGCCTTACTTAAACTCTCGGTCCGTACGATAGCTAAGAACGCCTCAATCCCAGGAAAATACATCAGGCACCTCGCGAAATATAGAAATATTTAATATAATTTGCAAAATATTTGAGTTTTACAACATTATTCTTTATGTTTAAAATTATCATTACTAGAGACAATGGTCAAATGTTTTTTCTGCGAAGCATGACATGAAAGGCGGTTTAGTAATGAAGATTCTCCTAGTAGGCTATTTTACCGAGACCTCAAAAGCGACTATTACAAGGCATTTCCCGGAAGGCTGGGACATTGTCATTGTCCCGCCCGGTGAAGAAATACTGCGTCATATTGAAGACTGCCAGGTACTCATCCCTGAACATGTTAAAGTAGACCACAGCCTGCTTTCCAAAGCAGCAAAATTAAAGTTGGTACAAACGGGTGCAGGTTATGACAATGTAGATATCGCTGCCTGTTCCGAGCTCGGCATTTGGGCGGCCAATGCTGCCGGAGTCAATGCCCAGGCAGTGGCCGAGCATGTCATGGCACTGCTCTTGTCCTATTATAAAAACATACCGTTTCTTGATGCTTTCATGAAAAACAAAATGGATCAACATCAATTGGAATATACCGGGAGCGAATTAGCAGGCAAAACGATTGGGATTATCGGCTTTGGCGCTATCGGTAAAAAAGTAGCGGAGTTTTGCAGGGTCTTTGAACTGAATGTGCTGGCTTATGCAAGAAATGCTGCTGCACAATCTGACGGTTTTGTGAAAATGACGGATTTCGATACTCTTATAAGTACTTCGGACATCGTAAGTGTACATACACCCCTGAATCAGCAAACCAAGCAGTTGATCAACAAGGCGGTATTCCAAAAAATGAAGCACACCAGCCTGTTTATCAATACAGCCCGTGGTGGAATTGTCAACGAAAGAGACTTAATCGACGCATTAAAAAACAGGGATATTGCAGGGGCATGCCTGGATGTGTTTGAATGTGAACCTCTCCCAACGGACAGTGAGCTCCGGAATCTTAGTAATGTGATCCTTACTCCTCATACGGCCGGCATGCCTGACGGTCTCAAATTCCATAAAAAAAGATACGATTTCTTTGTGAATAATATCAAACGGGTAGAAAATGGCGAAGAGCCTGCAAGCAAGCTCAATCAGATAGTATAGTTTGGGAGGAGATCATATGATAGAAGGCATCAGTCACATTACTTTTATTGTTAAGGACCTCGAACTTGCTACTCACTTTTTCAAACAAATATTTGAAGCAGAAGAAGTTTACTCTAGCGGCGATGACACCTTCTCCCTATCAAGAGAGAAATTCTTTCTGATTGGCGGGCACTGGATCGCTATTATGGAAGGAGAGTCCCTTCCTACCCGTACCTACAACCACATCGCATTTAAAATACCTGAAGCAGATTTTGAAACCTATCAAGCACGTATTGAGCAGCTGGGGGTAGATGTTAAACCACCCCGGCCACGTGTAGAAGGTGAAAGCAGATCCTTGTATTTTTATGACTTCGACAATCATTTGTTTGAACTGCATACCGGGACACTCTCTGAGCGGTTAGCAAGATATAAACTGAAGTGAAAAGCAAAAACGGCAAGGCTCAGATTTCTGAAGCCTTGCCGTTCTTACTGCCTCGCAGTTGAGGTGTTTTTTTGAGGGACGCTCTGTAGTTCATTAACATAATTGATCCGATTACCAAAAGGATACCGATAGCATTTACCACACCTACCGGCTCTCTAAAAACCGCAATACCGATAATCGCCGCAACAATTACTTCAACTGACGCAATGACAGGGACCTTGCTGCTCTCTGTGATTTTTTGCAGACCCTGATAATAAAAGATGTAGGCAATTGCAGTTGGTATCAAAGCATAGAAGAATCCCAATAGAAGCACATTCTCGTTCAAAGAGGCCGCTTGTTCCCAGGGATTGATAAAAAAGCCGAGAAAGACTGCAGCAAACAGATAGCTATAGGTGCTGATAACAAAGGCATTGCTTCTTTCTCCTGCCATTTTCCCGATAATTGCCGTCATGCCATAACAGAAGCCCGATGCTATTCCACACATTGCCCCGGTCAGCGAGAACACCATACCATCGAACTTTCCGCCAGTTGCAGCCAAAGCACAACCCATAATATTGACAAGCATTGCAGCAGTTTTGATCCAGGTAATTTTTTCGCGAAACCACAGGTAAGAAAAGACGGTAGTAAAAACCGGAGCCGTATTCATCAAAACGGCACTCACCGTCACCCCCGTCAAAGTGACAGCTATGCTATAAACCACATTATTGAGTCCATGGCAAATAAGACCTAGCAGTACGCAGAATACCAGAGTCTTCTTGCTTACACGAAGAGAAGTTACCCCAAACTTTGTAATGGTAACTATCGCGAGAATAAGGAAGGAAAAGCCCATCCTTAGGAAGCTCGTTAATGCGAACGAGGAACCCTGCTGCTCCATCAACTGAATAAAAGGACCGATACATCCCCACAATACACCGGCAATACATACTTGTACATATCCTTTAAACTCTTCGTTTTGTAATACTTTCATTAACAGCTAGTCCTCCAATTAACGTATCACAGCATTGTATTTTCCCTGCCCCTATTGTAGAATAAACGTACTATAAAGTAAAACTACAATTCATATAGTATATATTTAGTATTACTTAAAAGGAGAGGCTTATGGAAAGTGCAAGATGCAAGGCGTTTTTAGCCGCTGTTGAGGCTGGGAGTTTTTCAAAAGCAGCAGCGGTTTTAAATTACACTCCCTCCGGCGTAAGCCAACTTGTCAGTGCTCTTGAAAATGAACTGGGTTTTTCCCTGCTGCGCAGGAATAAAAAAGGAGTAATCCCCACTGAGAATGGCGAAAAAATTTTGCCTGCTGTACGGGAATTCCTCTTGCAGGAAAACCGCATTTACCAACTGGCTGCTGAAATGAATGGCCTGCTGATCGGCAGCATTACAATCGCAGCATATTCCAGTATTGCCACCCACTGGCTGCCGGGTGTCATTCGGGCATTTCAAGCGGATTATCCGCAAATTCAGATCAAGCTGATGGAAGGGATTCGGCAGGAAGTAACGAAATGGCTGGATGAAAAAATTGCCGACGTGGCCTTTTTGAGCTACAAAGATCCGATGCCCTATGAATGGATACCGCTTGCTAATGATCCCATGCTGGCCGTATTGCCGAAAACACACCCGCTTGCCGCAGCAGCATCGTATCCGCTGCAAAATTGTGAAGCTGAACGTTTTATCATGCCTGCCCTTGGACGCGATGTTGATGTAGTGGCACTGTTTCAAAACAACAATTTAAATCCGGACATCCAGTTTTCCACATTAGAAAACTTCGCTGCTATGGCTATGATTGAACAAGGCTTAGGCATGAGCATTATGAATGAGTTGATTACTCGCAAGTGGCAAGGTGATGTTGTAAAACTTCCCCTTGATCCGCCGCAGCAAATCACCCTGGGTATCGCACTTCCCTCCTTGCAAAATTCATCTCCAGCGGTTAAGCGCTTTGTCAAATACGCTGTAGATCGTTTAACTTGTTAAAAACAAGCGGCCTTAAATCTCTCAAAAACACAAAAACGGCAAGGCTTCAACTTTCTGAAGCCTTGCCGTTTCTATCTTTTATTTAGGAAATCCGTTCTACTGCCAGCTGCAGTTTTTCGCCGTTAATATTTACCTCAGTATAGTCACATTCAGCCTGAAAAACAATGTCCACAGCTAGTGTTTCGCTCATAATATACTCTTTATATTGCTGAACAATTGTTTCCAGTAGGTCGTTGCCAGCCATATAAATTTTAATCTTATCTACCACTTCAAAGGAACTGTCTTTTCTCATGTTTTGCAGCTTGCTAATCATTTCTCTGGCGTAGCCTTCCCTTTTTAGCTCTTCCGAAATGTGGGTGTCCAATACTACGCCTACTTCGCCTTCGCTGGCAACAGCAAACCCTTCCAGGCCGTTCATCGTGACCAGGAGGTTATCACTGTTGAGTTCAATTGATGTTCCCTCAACCTGAATGGTCATGCTTTGTCCGGCAGATACCTGAAGCGCCAGTTCCATCTGATTGGCTTCGGCAATTGCTTTTTTGATACCTGTCAGCAGTTTGCCGTACGTCTTGCCCAGCACCGGCAGATTGGGTTTGACCGTGTAGCTTACGTAATCGGACATATTGGCATTGACCACTACTTCCTTGATATTGAGTTCGTCTTTAATAATGTCGATATAGTAGTCCGCCAGTTCCTTGGTGCTGACAAGCATCTTGGGGAGCGGCTGCCTGTTCTTGATATTGGCGAGGTTTCTCGCGCTGCGGCCCAGTCCGCAAATTCGGTATGCCAGCTCCATTTCTTTTTCCAGCTTGGCATCAACCTGCGATTCATCATATTCCGGCCACAGGCATAAATGCACGCTTTCCGGCGCCTTAGCGTTGATTCCGACTACGAGATTGCGATAGATTTCCTCTGTGATGAACGGCACAAACGGAGCAGCTACAACCACCAGTTTTTTCAGTACAGTGTGTAAAGTGAAATACGCATCGATTTTGTCCTCGGTCATGTCCATGGACCAATATCTCACTCGATTGCGCCGCACATACCAGTTGGAAAGTTCATCCGTAAATTCTTCGATTAGCTGGGCAGCACCGGTAATTTTATAAGCATGTAAATACTCGTCGACCTTGTTGATCAGTGTATTCAGCTTGGAGATAATCCATCGGTCCATCACGTGACTGCTCTGTCTGCCCTCGTATTGCTCCGGATTAAATTGGTCGATTTCGGCATAGAGCACATAGAAGGAGTACACATTCCACAACGTATTGATAAATTTGCGCTGCGCTTCAATGACGGCCTCTTCATAAAAACGGGAAGGCAGCCAGGGAGCACTGGTTGTATAGAAGTACCAGCGCAGGGCATCGGCCCCTTGATTGTCCAGCACGGTAAACGGACTCAGGACATTGCCTTTATGTTTAGACATTTTCAGGCCCTGTTTATCGAGTACATGCCCCAATACCACACAATTTTCAAAGGAGCTCTTGCCAAAAACAGCAGTGGAAATAGCAAGCAGGGTATAGAACCAGCCGCGGGTCTGGTCAACAGCCTCAGAGATAAACTGGGCCGGGAAGTTTTGCTCAAACAGTTCCTTGTTCTCGAAGGGATAGTGATACTGGGCAAATGGCATTGAGCCAGAGTCATACCAGCAGTCAATTACTTCACTGACTCGCTGCATCTTTTTGCCGCACTGCGCGCAGTTCATCTCGAGTTTATCAATATACGGCTTATGCAGGTCAAGTTCATCCGGTACGTTCAGGCCTTTTTCCTTAAGCTCTGAGATACTGCCGATGCATTCCCGGTGTCCGCATTCGCATTCCCAAATCGGCAAAGGTGTGCCCCAGTACCGCTCACGGCTGAGACCCCAGTCTATTACATTTTCTAAGAAATTGCCGAACCGTCCCTTTTTGATGTTATCGGGGTACCAGTTGATCTTGTCGTTATTCTCTAAAAGCTGATCCCTGAGTGAGGACATTCTGACGAACCAGGATACGCGGGGATAATATAAGAGCGGAGTATCGCAGCGCCAGCAGAAGGGATAGGAATGAAGATATTTTTCCGCTTTGAACAGAATACCGTTTTCTTTTAAGAATGCCAGTATTTTTTCATCCGCTTTTTTGACAAACATGCCCTGCCAGGGAGTCACTTCTTCTACAAAGTTACCTTGTGCATCTACTAGATTAATGAGTGGCAAATCATACTTTTGGCCAAGGCGGTTATCATCTTCGCCATAGGCCGGAGCAATATGCACAATGCCGGTACCATCACTCAAGGTTACAAAGTCACCATGAACCACATAATAGGCTTTTTTGTCCGGTTGCGCGAAGCAAAACATGGGCTCATATTCTTTACCCAGCAGAGCTTCCCCTTTGAACTCGCGTACCAGCTCATATTCGCTCTCCAGGCAGCTCAGCCGCTCTTTTGCTACGATTACATGTTCTTCCTGATGGATGACTTCGACATAATCAAAGGTCTGGTTAACGGCCAAGGCCACGTTGCTAGGCAGTGTCCAGGGGGTAGTGGTCCATACGAGAATGGCGGTATTTTCCCCTTTGAGCCTAAATTTGACATAGGCCGAGTTGTCTTTCACGTCCTTATAGCCCTGAGCTACTTCATGAGAAGACAAAGCAGTACCACAGCGCGGGCAATACGGAACAACTTTATGCCCCTTATATAGTAAATCTTTATCCCAAAGCTGCCTTAGTGACCACCAGACTGATTCAATGTATTCATTATGGTAGGTAACATACGGATTCTCCATGTCAATCCAGAATGCTACCCTCTCCGACATTTCCTTCCACTGGGTAGCGTAGGTAAACACGCTTTCTTTGCATTGCTTCACGAATTCTTCCACGCCATATTTCTCAATTTCAGGCTTGCCGGAAATACCCAGCTTTTTCTCAACTTCCAGCTCAACCGGCAGACCATGTGTATCCCAGCCAGCTTTGCGCAGAACCCGGTATCCCTTCATGACTTTATACCGTGGAATGAGGTCTTTGATAACCCGGGTAACAACGTGACCGATGTGGGGACTGCCATTCGCAGTCGGCGGTCCGTCATAAAATGTAAAATACTCCTTGCCCTCGTTCATCTTAAAACTCTTGGCAATGATCTCTTGCTCTTCCCACGAGGCCAGGATGGATTTTTCCATCTCCACAAAATTATTCTTAGGACTTACTTTTTTATACATATACTGCCCCTCCATTTTCATAAACGCTTCAACGTCTTGCATACCCGAAAATACGGTAATAAAAAAGCCTCGTCCCTTAGTCAGGACGAAGCGTTACCTTCATTTATACCACCTTACTATTCTCAGGTACTGCATACCTTATCCTTTAACGCAGGAATACGGATTAACCTACTAAGCATTCAGTCATCAGCTCTCAGGTGATTTTCTTCCGGTACTTCCTGCAGGTTCTCAACACTCCCGCTCTCTGTAAGGTCTGTTTCCGCAATACTCTTCCTGTTCATCGCTTTTCAAGAAACTATATTAAAATATTACTCGTGATTATACTTCTCCGGCAGGGAAATGTCAAACAAACCTCACAAGCACAACTCCTTGCTCCGCTTCCTACTCATTCTTTTTCTTTAAGCTGCTGTATTTTTAAATCCAACGCCTTTAAGCTCAAATGGATCTCTTTTATATGCTTCTCAAGCCTGTGGAGATGTCCTTGCATATCATCAATTTCTTGTTCTGCTTTATAATTTATTGCAAAATCAATGATCGACTCATCTTTATCTCTCGTTGCCTGACGGTTTTGACTCATCATAATAATGGGAGCCTGGAGTGCTGCCAAACAGGATAAGATTAAGTTCAATAATATAAACGGAGCTTCATCAAAGTGATACGTAAACTGCAAGATATTCCATACCATCCAGAGGATTAAAAAGGAAAGGAACAATATAATGAACTTCCAACTCCCGCCAAATCTGGCGATAGTATCGGCCAACTGATCCGCCCGTGACGTGTTCAGCAAATAGGTTTCATTTACACGTGTAATGATCGTACGCTCGTAATTGTCCACTAATTTATCAATGCGTTTTCTATTGTCCTCATCAATTTGAATATCAAAGCCCTCTAATGCTCCTTCATCACTTACATACTTAAGTGTAGACTTCTTACCGTTCCCCATCTTCATGACTCGTTTCATTACTTATCACCTATCTGCTTTCATAATGGTGCTTACCTACACCAGTATTAGCAAATTACGGTATTTCATTCTTTGGTTGCCACTCTGGGACAAGGAACCTGTCCCCTTGTCCCACAAAATTTACGTACTCTCATACAAAACCAGGATTGCTGCTGATAGGAAGACGATACCCATAACAGCGGGTGCAGGAGACCCTATCGATACATAGATCTGACCGCCAATGACAGGCCCAATGATTCTTGCCAAGGCCTGAATGGATTGGCTGCCGCCTTGAACCCGGCCTTGTTCACTGGCATTGACAGCTTTGGAAAGCATCCCATTGAACGAAGGCCCAAAGATGGAATCACCGAAACCGAATATAAGCATGCCAGCGATAAACAGCGGATAGTAAGAGAACAACGCCGATGCTGCAATCAGACTGTAGCCGATAACCTCTGACCCCATCCCTAAAATCGCTATCTGTTTATCACTTAGTTTTAGCAATAGCTTGGGCATGATGAACCCCTGCGAAATGATGTCCTGGAACCCGATAATAGAAAACATTAGTCCAATGAGTGCAGGCTGCCAATTGAATGTATCCATTGTAAATTGGGAAAACACTGCCTGCAGCGCTCCATTGGGTATCCAAAGCAAGAATGCTGAGACCAGCAGCCTTTTTAAGTTCTTCATAGAAAGTACGCTTGCAAGCTGAGTAAAGGGATTCAGCCTTACCAACGTAATCTCTTTCAGTCTGTTCTTCTTATCAAGGCTCTCAGGCATAAAAAAGTATCCATAAACCACATTCACTAAAGTGATGATTGCACCAAAATACATCGGCACAGCATAACCAAACTTGGCAAGTAAGCCGCCTACCGTTGGCCCAATGACAGTACCTACGCCTACAACCGCACTCATCCAGCCAAAGTATTTGGTTCTCTGGTCTCTAGGGATAATGTCGGCAAAATAGGCAAAAATCGTACTTATGCTGCCGCCGGTTATCCCTTCTATGATACGCCCGGCAAACAGTACCCACAGAGCTCCGCCTATGCCAAAGACCAAGTAGCCAATTGCCGACCCTAAAAGGCATAGTAAAAGCAATGGACGACGGCCATATTTGTCGCTCAATGCGCCAAGTGCAGGGGCCGCAAAAAACACGCAGACCGCATACACAGAGGTCAGCAGCGTAACAACTATTGCTTGTTCTCCCGGATTACTTGTATAAGGCTGCACCAGAAATGGGACAACAGGTGCTATAATACTGAAGCCTAACCCGCAAAGAAACACAGCGATAAGGCCGAATAGCAAGGCATGTTTATCTACGGGTTGCTCTATATTCTGTTCATTGTGTGCTCTAATTTTAGACATACTGTATCCCTTTCTAAGGTTATAAATTTCACTTCCTAGGAAGCAAAACAATCATAGCATATCTTAACTGCCTTGTCAAAACTACCGGCAACAAAAAGACAGCCTGTTCTCAATAGCGCCAGGCTGCCTGTGGTTTTTCACTATGGAATTTTATTTTGACTCCCTATCTGCATCCAGTTTCCTTATTTCTCCATCCAAATGCTTACTATATTTCTCTATGAAGCTAAGCATAGTGCCAAATTGTTCGTCGGTAACCTGCTCAAATACGGATTTATCCCGCTCTTGGAATTCTTGGTGCAGTTTCTCATGAATGTTATAAATGGCTTCCCCTTGATCCGTAAGCCTATAATAAACTTCTTTCTTGTTCTCCGGCTTCTGGTAGCTTTCGATGACGCCTCTTTCGATGAGCTTCTTCGTCATTTTACTCATAGCACCGGTAGTCATAAAAAAGGACTCTGCAAGCTTTGCCACATTGGAATCTGCATTTCTGCCAATGTATTCGATGCAATGTACTTCAGACGGCTGATACCCCTTAAGGCTCTCTTTCATCTTAAGCCTGTTAAGCCAACTCATCTTATTAAATAACTCCCTAAAACTCATCATAACCTGTTCTTCTTTGTTCACGGCCTGTCCTCCGCCCATTAGTGCAGTTACTCCTTAAGTATACATGAACTCCTGCCCAATTGACAAAGCTCCGACAGGATTTCTTGTTTTTGCGCCATGACCAGTGGGACAAGGAACCTGTCCCCTTGTCCCACTTCAGCCCGCTAACACAAAAACAGCAAGGCTCAGAAATTCTGAAGCCTTGCTGTTTCGAAGTTTTTTCATTTGATTCATGTAGAATAAGCCTTATTGTTTAGCTCTAATCATATTAGTTTTATAAGCAGTATATTGGTCTATTGCTTTTTCCAGTTCTTCATGTAGATAAAAATAATCAAATAGATGCCCTTCTCTTTCGGCTTCTAAAATCATCTCCGTTAATTCCGCAATCTTTTCTGCAAGATGCTTTTTGTGAGTCATTATCTTATTTCCCCCTGTCATATTGTACAAGCACGAGTTAAATTCATTTTCACTATCAGCAATACATTTTGGGAAACGTTTTACTCCGTTAAAGCTTCATATGAGAAGGGCCTTCTTGCAAACACCATCTAAAGCAAGTAAAATTTTATATATAGCTTCAATTTATTCACTTTAGCGAATTTATTTCATTTTAACGAACATCAAGATAACAGTCAATATTTTACTGAGTACATTTCAAAGAAGGTGTGGGTTACTTGAATATTGGTACAGTAATTAAAGACTATCGTTTAAAGAAAGGTTTAACCCTGCAAACTTTATCCAGCATGAGTTGCGTGAGTAAATCGATGCTGTCCGAGATTGAAAATAATAAAAAAATGCCCTCTATCGATGTCGTTCAGCGTATTTCTCACGCTTTAAAAATAAGCATATTAGCTCTATTAAGTAACGATCAGCAAAAAGCAACTGCTTTATATACCAAATCAGATGACCACCTAACGCTACAAGATCCCCCCTCCGGTCTTTCCTTACAATTCATTTCTCCGCATGGAAGTATGAACGAACCAACTATTTCATTTGGAAAAATGCTTCCTAACAGTAGTACGAAAGAATATCTGCCAACCCCCTTTATTACATCGAATTACATTTTTATAGTCCAAGGGACACTAAATTTTCGCCTTGGCGAAACGACCTATAAACTAGCGAAAGGTGATTCCTTTTATTTCACTACTGAAACTGTTCAACAATTATTTACGGGCTCCGACGAATGTCATTTCTTTTCTGTTAGGTACTACCCGAGCTACGATCAACATAACTCTAATGACCAAGGTTTTATATAAAAAGAGTCATACGCAAACAAAAACGGCAAGGCTTCAACTCACTGAAGCCTTGCCGTTACACTATTCAATTTGGTGCGCCTGGGAGGATCTGTTAGCATTTGTTTGGCAATTAACTCCATGAAACGCCTCGGAGTGCCTCTGCGGTTTTACAAGGTTTGCTGCATTAGGATATATCAAATAATAGAAAGTTTATGATTGTATGTTATAATATACCAAAAGAGTGCTATATTGTCCTAATAGAAAGGGAGTGCCTATGCTTTCTACAGTTTCAACGATCGGAGAAAAATTAAAAGAAATCCGAACAAGGAAAAGTTTAAGTCTGGATGAAGTCGCTCGTCTTACGGAAGTTAGTAAGCCTATGCTGGGACAAATAGAGCGGGGGCAGTCTATTCCCACAATTACGACACTTTGGAAAATCGCAACCGGCTTGAAAACCCCGCTTTCCTCTTTTTTGGAGGACAGGCAAGTGGAATACAGCATCGTTGCTATTGATGAAATAGACGTTATTTCAGAATATGATGGAAAAATGCGAGCTTACCCGTTATTTACTTATGACCCTCTTCGCAATGTCGAAACTTTTTTCATTGAATTTGCCCCCGGCTGTTTCCATCAATCGGGAAAACATGATGATGGTGTAGAAGAACATGTTTTCGTAATCACTGGAAAACTGCAACTTATTTTGAATGGAGTAGAGATAATTGTAAATGAGAAGCAAGCCATTCGCTTTTATGCGGACGTCCCACATTCTTATAACAATTTATTTGAAGGTGCTTGCTCAATTTATAACACGATATTTTATCCCAATCGTTAAAGGAGAAAAAGGGAATGTACGAATTAATACAAGTGGCAGAACAAAGTTACTATATTCAAACCCCCTCAAAAATCGGACTTGTCAAATTAAGCGATACCGATGTTTGTTTAATCGACAGCGGCAATGATAAAGACTCAGGCCGCAAGGTGCGTCAGATTTTGGATGCTCATAATTGGCGCTTGACCGCCATTTACAATACCCATTCCAATGCCGACCATATCGGCGGTAACCGGTATTTGCAGGGGCAGACAGGATGCAAAATCTATGCGCCGGGTATCGAGTGCGAATTTACAAGACACCCCCTTTTAGAGCCGTCTTTTCTTTATGGTGCATTTCCGCCGCAAGATTTACGGCATAAGTTTCTCATGGCCCAGGAAAGCGACGCCATATGTTTGACAAAAGATGTTTTACCAAAAGGCTTTGAAATCATTTCATTGCCAGGGCATTTTTTTGATATGACAGGCTTTCGGACACCGGATGATGTCGTCTTTCTGGCTGACTGTCTGTTCAGCAAACAGATTCTCGATAAATACCAGATCAGCTTCATCTATGATGTTGCCGCTTACCTGGACACACTTGAGATGGTAAAATCCCTGACAGCTAAAATATTTGTTCCAGCCCATGCAGAAGCTACGGAAAATATCGCTCCGCTTGCACAGTATAACATTGACAAAGTGCAGGAGATTGCAGACAAAATCATTACTTTTTGCGAAGAGCCTCTCTGCTTTGAGGTACTACTGCAAAAAATATTTACATCCTATGACCTTACAATGGACTTTGCGCAATATGTTCTTGTAGGCAGTACCGTCCGTTCCTACCTTGCGTGGTTAAAGGATACCGGCCGAATCAATGTCAGCTTTGAGCAAAATATGCTGCTTTGGAGGAAGATGTAGTTTCAATCCCAGCAACACAAAAACGGCAAGGCTCAGAATCTCTGAAGCCTTGCCGTTACTCTATTCACTTTGGTGCGCCTGGGAGGACTCGAACCACCGGCCAACGGTTTAGGAAACCGCTGCTCTATCCACCTGAGCTACAGACGCAAGCAGGTATAAGCGATGTCACTTCACTATTTGTCAGCCTGTCAAAAACGGTGGCAAAAGTAAAGATAACGCTAATTAGTATACCATTTTCCGCAGCTCAATGTCAATTGGAAGGTGCTGTCTGATAGCAGGGAGCAAGCGGCCCATATCAACTATGCAGCGATAGTCCCTTGGTTATTTTATCAACGATTTTTTTGTCCTCTCGCAATGCCAAACCGACTAGGTTAAGGTTATCACTGCTTGCCATTTTAACAGCAGCCCGGTTTTCCTCATCATGGGTAGTGGAAAACAGCTCTTCTGTAAAAATAGCAATGGGGACATTCCGTTCCATGGCCCGCTTATAGGCCTTTCTAATTTCTTCAGCGCTGCCAGCGAACATCAGCATGGGTTGACGTACCATCGGTAAATAGCTGTTACCTGATGCGTCTTCGTAGTTTTCCCCAACTAGTCCTTCATTAGCAGCAACGATGCCGCTGACGGTAAAGGCCGTCACATTCAGCTTTTGCCACACCGGTAAGTCTTCCCGGATAATGACGGCAATCTTCGTATCAAATTTCACAACTTGCCCTCCCAGTCTACCAGTTTTATTGCACGCCTTTTGCGTACAGTCCCGGTGTAATCCCCAAATATTGCTTAAAGCGGTTGGTAAAGTGACTCTGGTCACTAAAGCCGGTAGCATAGGCAATATCCCGTAACCCCAATCCCTGTTTGATAAGCTCCTTTGCCTGCATCAGCCTGACGCTCTCCAGATAGGTATGGGGCGACATTCCCATCACATGGGTGAATAGCCGCAGAAAGTAATAGCGGCTAAACCCGGTTGCATCCGCTAAATCTGTTAGTGTGATACTTTTGGCTAAATTCGCCTGCATATATGCTTTCGCTGTTTCAATCGCTTTATTTTCTTTCCCGAAACGCAGTTCGGTCAACCGGATATCCGCATATTTTTTTACCATACTGCTGATCAGGCATATCAGCATGCTCTCACTTTGCAATGGGGCACGATTATTCCGTAAGGAAATGTGCAGCTCGCGCATCTGGTTGGCTAGAGCGGCGTCGTCGACCCGAACGTTGTTAAACAAGGGAAGTTCGTTATCTCTGCCCGTAATATCCGACACGATTGCCCTCACCTGTGCTATCCGGGGGTAGAATGCGTAATACTCAAAGCCTTCTTCGTTAGCTGCTTCACCGGTATGAGCCTCTCCAGGATTTAGGAATAGTAAGCCGCCCGGTGGTGTTACATACCGGGTATTGCCGCGATACCGAAACGTCTGCAGCCCCTTGTGAATGAGGCCAATTACATAATAGTCGTGCATATGCCTGGAAAATGCCTGTCCAACAAAATAGCCATGTAAGGTTTCGATATCAAGATGCGAGTCCCTATACATATTTACCCAATCCTGATTCCCCATATGACCACTCCTATCGTCCAGTCTAGCTAAGGCTCGCTTTAGTACGTTTTTTCATTATACCTTTCCACTGATCAACTGTCTTGCAGAATATTGCCCAATATAGTTGTTTTTTACTTATCCGGCAGCGGCAGCCTAAAGTGATGATAGAGCAGCTTTGCCGACAATAGTAAGGTCAGTATTTCCGCAAGCGGCACCGTCAGCCAGATTCCGCTTATCCCCCAGATTTTCGGGAGCAGGACAAGTCCGAGACCAATCCAGAGTATTCCTCTGCTCAAGGCAATCGCTACTGCCTGTACAGGGCTGCAAATAGCGGTAAAATAACCGGCAGCTACAAGGTTAAGGCCATTGGCAAAAAAGGCAAACGCATACAGCTTTGCACCGTTTTCCGCAAAGGCAAGCACCGGTCCGTGACTTGCATCAAGAAATAAGGCTATGATTTCCCGGGAATAAACCAGTATTACGCCAAAGAAGCTAATGCCCACGATCAGGGCAGAAAGACCGGCCAGCCGCAGCACTGCTTTTACCCGTGCTATGTTGCGGCTGCCATAGTTGTAGCTGATAATTGCACCCACACCGTCTGCTAAGCCCAGCAGCATATTGTTGCCAATAAACTGCAGGTAGCTAATGGTTGTAAAGGCAGCGACGCCAATTTCACCGGCATAGCGCATCAGCGTAATGTTAAATAAAAAGGTAGTAATACCCGTCCCAACCTCTGCCAGCCCTTCCGACATGCCGTTATAAAAAATGCTGCGTGCCAGTACTGGACTAAAGCGCCCTCCTGTTAGCTGCAAGACGGTCCTGCCT
The DNA here is from genome assembly GCA_002337925.1 of Sporomusaceae bacterium UBA1887. Taxonomy (GTDB): domain Bacteria; phylum Bacillota; class Negativicutes; order Sporomusales; family DSM-15969; genus Anaerospora. The sequence goes on along the minus strand of DDHB01000057.1, from coordinate 1,864 downwards.
GTAATAAACGGCAGTATAGCCATAACAAAAGCAATTGCGTAACCCGCTCCGGTAGCTAAGGCCGCTCCCTTGATGCCTAGCGACCACTGCACAACAAAGATATAGTTAAATATCATATGGGTGACCACCGCCATCACTAATACCAACATGGAGTACAGCGGTTTTCCCTGTACTTTCAGCACATAATCCAAAACAAACATGATTCCCAAAAACGGCAAAAACAAGCCTGTATAGGTAATATAGTTCGTCACAAGCGGCATCAATTGTTCACTTGCTCCCAGAAAGGCTGCTATCTCCTTCGTAAATCCTACGGCAATGGCTGCCAGCAAAAGTGCCGTTCCCGTGATCAAAAGAAGCGCAGTTGTAAAGGTATCATCCGCCGCTTTCTTATTACCCTCTCCCAGGCTGCGGCCAATCAAGCTTTGTGTACCAATGCCGATGATCACCCCAAGGGCAATCATCAGGCTAAAAAACGGCATTGCTATATTGACACTTGCCAGGGCATTCACGCCAATATAATTGCCAACAAAAAAACCATCGACGATCGTATTTATTCCTAAGAACAGCATACCGGCGATGGCAGGAATACTGTACGAAAAAAACAGGGTAGTAATGTTTTGCGTACCTAATCGATTCTCCTTCATGCTTATCACCTCTTAAGAGATGATAAACCTTGGAGCGACTCTAAGGTCAAGGATTATTTCAATCCAATCCATATTTCGTAATAATCAAGACTATCTTTATGAGAGCTTGCCATATAGCGGCCAATCAAAGCGGTCGCCACCTGCCTGCCATTTTCCTGGAGATAGTGCAGCGCCTTCGTCAGCACTGTATTTTCTTGTTCCAAATAATTCGTGGCTACAATGGTATAAAGATAGTCCCTTTCCTGAAGGGAGGTTAATTCTTGCTGCTCCTCTTCATCCAAGAGGCATAAGTGCTCTTCATCCAGACTGATGCCCGTCTCTACAGAAAGAAAGTTCGGTTGCTGCACAAGCTCTTCACCAGGTATCAGCAACGTATAGCGGATGTTATTCATCCAACTCCAGTCCGTTTTTTTATACTTTCGAATCATTCCTATCAGATCATCGGGCTGCATACCTAATAGTTTGTATTTAAAAGTAGGTGCAGAGACAATTGACAGCACGCCTAAGCGCTCTTCACAGAGTTTATATTGGGCAGCTACCTGCGCAATTAGCTTCTTTAGTTCTATTAATACACGAATTCGCGCTTCAACGACTCGCTCATTTTCATACAGCATATTTTTAATCTCGCCAATATCCATTTGCGTCACCACTTGCCGGATATCCGCAACAGGCACTTCCATATTGCGAAAGAATAAGATATCCATCAGCAGCACAAGTTCATTATAGGAATAGTAACGGTAGCCATTCGTGCTGCTTTTATGTGCTGCAAGCAGTCCGGACTTCTCATAGTACCGCAGGGTATCAGTTGATATATCGAACAACTCCGCAACTTCCCCAATTGTCCATCTCACATTCATCCCCTCCTTATCTGTACCGCTTCAGCTTTTATCTTTTTATCATACCATATAGAGCCTTGCTGCATTCGTAAGCGATGCTGCCCTTTACCTTTAGTCCATAAAAAATATACATTTTTCATAGGTGTCTTTTTCAATCCCGAATGCCTTTCATGCCTTGTAAATTCCGGCTTTATCTGAATAAAAATCCCGGACATGGCTGCAATTGACTTTTAGTATTGCTGTCGATATAATGAAATTACAGTTTCATACAGTTTTGTTGAGAAACCTCGTTCCCAGGCCGTTGAGAAAGTCCTAGATGCACGATCTCCATCTCAAGTGTTTACTTTTGTACAACAAAGAGCTGTGGGCGCGGGGAATTCCGAG
>DDHB01000105.1 GCA_002337925.1 Sporomusaceae bacterium UBA1887 | reverse complement strand
TTGTTGCGATGACAAAAGTACGTTCCGGGCTTTTTCTAGGAGAAGATTAAGTTCAGTCACATAGGACAGTGTAGCAGTTTTTCTTAGGGCTGAAGCATTTCATCCAAGCCCTCTTCCAAGGCTTTGGTGTAAGTGTTTTCATTGGCTGTCTCCGGTGATACGATTGATTTGTTGACTTGCTCCCGTGAAAGAGCATTATCTCCTGCGTTCATGGCATACTCGCTTGCATAGGATTCGATTTTGCTTTTTTTACTCATTTTACACCTCCTACGCTAGTTTGTGACAGACGGTGAAAAACTTGCATCTGTATGTACTGATATATGCTATAATGAGCAAAGCATATCTAATGTCTGGAACGGAGTACGAATGGATGAAAAAAATAGTACGGCGATATATATTTGTGTTGCTTGGTGTAGCTGCTTCCGGACTGTTTTATACTGCCGTCAGCTTATCTCAGTCCAGTATCGAAGAGATGATTGTAGTAGTGCCGCATCCGGTGCTGCGCCAGCAAGCAGTCCCGATTCTTGCGGATGATGAAGAGACGGTACAACTGTTGCAGGAAATGGCTGAATATTTGGAAGATAGCGTTTTGCCTAAGGGGGGGATTTCCCTGCCCCAAGTGGCGGTTGCCAAACGCGGTTTTGTAGCGATGATTGATGATGAAGCTGTGATTATGATGAATCCTTCGCTGGTTTTTACAGGAGAAGAAGTGCCAAGCTTAGAAGGGTGTCTTAGTATTCCCCAGACCTTTGGTTATGTGAATAGAAGCGCAGCGGTTACGATTGAATATCATGATGAGGACTGGATACGTCAAACTCTGCACCTTGAGGATCTGGAAGCTTTCATTGTACAGCATGAAAACGATCATTTGAATGGTATTTTAATTATTGACAAATTATTGGCTGAGGCACCTGAACGGGTCAGAGATATTAATATGCCTTTGGAATAAGAGTTCGGAGGAGTTGCAGTGAAACTTTTTATTTGGGTTCATGACCGTACATTTCATAGCTGGAGTATGATGAATGAACCAGTGCTGCACGAAGCTATGTACAGTCGAGCGGCGGCAGTCGTTGTTGCCGAAACGGAACAGGAAGCAATTCAGCTGCTGCTTAAAAGAGACAGCGGCTGGAGGCAGGAAGATTTGGAGCGCCTGCGTCCTCAGGTAATGAACTGGGACACGGCGCAAGTTGTGTATAGTCATATTCAGTAAGTAAGCCCCCCTCGAATAACTGAGGGGGGCTTAAAGCGTTCTTTAACTTTGCGGCATGAAAGTATACCAGCTGAGCGCAGTGCCTTCGGGAGTGATAAAGCTGACGTGAACAGGTTTGGTGAAGTCAACGGCACTTCTGTTGATGGGAACATAATCGTAAACTTTGCTGGCAGTAAGACTGGCACCCGCTAACGTGGGACTTTTGGTTCTTACGGTAATGAACAAGGAATTTCCAGACTGGCTTACCTTCTCAATTCCAATGCCATACCCATTGTAAGCGACAGTACCCAGATTGGCGTAAAGTACCATTTGGCGGTTATAGTTAATGTTTGATAAGGAGCGGAGTAACGGTTCTGGTAATGTGACAGAATCACCCAGGCGGGGATCACGGGTGAAGATTCCAAAATGCATATTGGTCGGATATGCTCTCTCATTCCATTCCCAACCTTTAAAGTCTTTTGATTGGAAAAGAATTTTTTGATTTGCAGGATCAACAACAGGCGCTGCGATAACAGTTCTTTGAGTAAACATGCTGGCTGGAATATATGTGGCAGGATAGTTCATATTGCCAATGCCGCGAATCGTTGTGATTACCCAGCTTGAACCGCTGCGTTCCAAATCGACTTTAAAGGTCTGGCCTCCCAGGTGATGAACCTGGACGATAGCTTTGTTAGCAGTTTTGGAAAGAAGGGTAAAGGAGTCGCGATAAGAATCAAAGCCGTAGCGAGCAGCATTAGCTTTAACAATTGACACAGGATTGCTTGTTGAATGATGGTCCCGGTCGCCTCCATCACTAATCTGTGTAATTTGCTGAATTTTCCAGTCCCCTGAAGAATCCGCTTTTAACTTGATATGGTATTCTTTACCGTTATCTGTACGCATTCGGACCGTAGCTTCAGTTTTAGTGCTGGACTGCAGCGAAAAATCAGCGCCGCGGGTATCATACCCACGGGCAGCGGCCTGCTCTTTGGCTGCTCTGACAGGAGAGTTAGAGGGGACGGGTTTTTTTGCTTCATTTTTATTTTCGTCTTTTTTAGGTGTTTTGTCTTTAACCGGTGTTTGTGTGGCAGTTGTATCTTTTGCAGGCGTTTCCTTTAGCGATTGCTGAGCCTGCTCGGTGGCAGTAGTAGTTTCGCCGGCGACAGGACTAAGTGCATTTTGAACAGCAGCAGCAGAAACCATAGGCAGCATAGCGCTCGACATCACTGCGGCGCCTGCCATAGCAGCAACTATGCGTTTATATTTCTTTTTTAGAGCTTTACGGCGGATGCTTTGTCTCATCGTAATTCCCCTTTCTCACAATTGATTATTATAGTGTCGGCAGGATAAGCAATGTAAATTCAGGGATTTTTTACCAATAATATTGCTGAGGCAGGAAATAGGTAAGTTCTTTTTGACAGTAAGGGCCTGTCTGGGCTAGAATTAAAAAGGGTTTAGGCTGATTAAAAGTGTTAAACAAAAGAGAAGCAGGAGTAGGATATATGAGTGTATTAACAGTTGAAAATGTTACACATGGTTTTGGTGCCCGCCAGATTTTAGAGAACGCCTCTTTTCGTTTGCTCAAAGGTGAGCATGTAGGGCTGATTGGGGCTAATGGTGAAGGTAAATCGACCTTTTTAAATATTATTACCGGACAACTAGCGCCGGATGAAGGCAAAGTAGAGTGGTCCAGCCGGGTGACGGTAGGCTATTTGGACCAGCATGCAATTTTAACTAAAGGAAAGAGTATCCGTGATGTATTACGGGAAGCATTTCAGCGCATGTTTGACTTAGAAGCGGAAATGCTCAGTATCTACGATAAAATGGGTGATGCCGATCCTGATGCCATGGAAGGCATGCTTGCCGATGTCGGCGAAATTCAGGATATGCTGGAAACCAGTGGGTTTTATACTCTTGACGCTAAGATTGACGAAGTGGCTAACGGGCTGGGGCTGGGAGAAATTGGCCTGGAGAAGGATGTTACCGATTTAAGCGGCGGACAGAGAACCAAAGTGCTGCTTACAAAATTGCTGCTCCAGAACCCTACCATCCTTATCCTGGATGAGCCGACGAATTATCTTGATTTTGAGCATATTGAATGGCTTAAACGGTATTTAATTAACTACGAAAACAGTTTTATTTTAGTATCTCATGACATAGGGTTTTTAAATGCCGTCATTAATGTCATTTACCATGTAGAAAATACTGTTCTTACCCGTTATACCGGCGATTATGAACAATTTCAGCAAATGTATGCTACCCGGAAAAGTCAGGAACTGAGGGCTTATGAACGGCAGCAGCAGGAAGTTGACCGCTTAGAGGACTTTATCGCCCGCAATAAGGCGCGTGTTGCCACACGTGGCATGGCTAACAGCCGGCAAAAACGCCTGGAGAAGATGGAGATACTGGAAAAGCCCCGGGAAAAACCAAAGCCAACATTCCAGTTCCGTGAAGCCCGGACTCCTAGCCGGTTTATTGTGGAAGGAATTGATCTGGTATTGGGTTATGACGAGGCGCTCACCCGCCCGGTCAATGTGACATTGGAACGGGGGCAAAAGGTTGCCATCCGGGGTGTTAACGGATTAGGAAAATCAACATTGCTTAAGACCTTGTTGGGAAAAATCTCGCCTTTGTCCGGAAAAGTGATATTAGGGGACTATTTATTCCCCGGTTATTTTGAGCAGGAATCAAGCCGTAATAACAGTAATACGGCTCTGGAAGAACTGTGGAATGAATATCCAGGTATGTCCAACTACGAAGTTCGTGCGGCCTTGGCCCGTTGCGGCTTAACAAATGAACATATTACGAGCCAAATGATGGTTCTCAGCGGTGGCGAGAATGCGAAAGTCCGGCTTTGCAAACTGATGCAGCAGGATTTTAACTGGCTCGTACTGGATGAGCCGACTAATCATTTGGATGTAGAGGCAAAAGAAGAATTAAAAAGAGCCTTGCGTGAGTTTAAAGGTACTGTATTATTGGTGTCTCATGAACCTGATTTTTACGAGGATTGGGTGACTTCCATATGGAATGTGGAAGACTGGACAACTAAAATCGTATAAAAGCGTGTCAAAAACACGCGCTCTGGAGGCGGTTATCGTGCATAGTGAGCTTGATCTAAATCAGGTACTGGCGCGGCTCAAACAAGTTGTTACGGCAGTTGGGGCCATGCAAAAGGCAAATTTGGGACGGCAGAATTTAACCATTGCCACTAAGTCAACTGGGATTGATTTAGTAACGGAAATTGACCGGCAATCGGAGCAAACCATCATTGCCTTCTTGCAGGAGCACTATCCGGAACACAGCATTTTGGCTGAAGAGTCGGGATTGACTTCTCGGCTTTCCGATTATAAATGGATTATTGACCCTCTTGACGGCACTACTAACTATGCGCAAGGCTTGCCTATATTTGCAATTTCGATTGCGCTTCAATGGCGGCAGGAGACTGTGCTGGCAATGGTATACGCGCCGATCGTGGATCAACTGTATACGGCAATTAGAGGCCAGGGGGCTTATCTGAATGGTAAAAAGATCACTGTTTCGGCGAAAAGTGAATTAATAGACTGTGTGCTGGCAACTGGCTTTCCCTATGATATTGCTACTCATCCCGCCAATAATATAACGTATTTCAGTCATATTGTGCGTCAGGCCCGGGCCGTTCGGCGGCTAGGGGCTGCAGCCTATGACCTGGCCTGTGTTGCAGCCGGATATTTTGATGGCTATTGGGAGATGAATCTGGCTCCGTGGGATGCAGCTGCCGGTGTTTTGCTTGTTGAAGAAGCGGGCGGAAGAGTGTTGAACTTTCGGGAAGACCGGGGAGTATCCATTATTGCTGCCAATACAAAAATTTGCCGTGAGCTTGAAGCACAAATCAGACAATTAGAGCGATAAACATTACAGTTTTGGCTGCAAAGGCGAAGTGAGGGATAATAATGGTGGATGAACAAAAAGCCCGGCAGGCAATCGCATTGCTGCTGGAAGCGATTGGTGAAGATGCTGCCCGCGAAGGGCTGGAGGATACTCCGAAGCGCGTCGGCCACATGTATGCTGAACTCTTTAGCGGCTTGGATAAAGATGCGGAAAAAGAATTGGAGTGTTTTTATTCTAAAGAATATGATGGGTTGATTCTGGTAAAAGATATTTTCTTTCACTCCATGTGTGAACACCACCTCCTGCCGTTCTTTGGTAAGGCGCATGTTGCCTATATTCCGCAAGAAGGCATGATTACGGGCTTGGGGAAACTAGCGAGTACTGTGGAAATTTTCGCTAGAAGGCCGCAAATACAGGAACGCTTGACGGCTCAAATTGCTGATGTAATTGAAAAGAAGCTAAAGCCTGCCGGTGTTATGGTAGTGATTGAAGCGGAACATTTATGCATGTCTATGCGAGGTGTTAAGAAGCCTGGATCGATAACCACGACTTTGGCTGTGCGGGGCACGTATTCTGACGACCTGGCTGCCCGGGCAGAAGTATTGGCAATCATCAAGAGGTGACGAATATGAAGCAAAGCATGCGAACCTACAGGTGGTCTGATCGTGAACTTCAAATCGGTCAGCGTACGTTGATAATGGGAATTGTTAATGTTACGCCTGATTCTTTTTCTGATGGAGGCTGCTACCGGCAGGTGGAAGCTGCTGTCCGCCATGCACATAGACTAGTTGCTGACGGAGCAGATATTATTGACATCGGCGGTGAATCAACCCGCCCTTATGGCAATAATCAGCCAGTCACGGCACAGGAAGAAATGGATCGCGTTTTACCTGTGCTGGAGCGGCTTATCCGGGAAATCGGTGTACCTATTTCGCTGGATACCTATAAGCCTGCTACAGCAGAGGCGGCCCTTAAGATGGGCGTCCATATGATCAATGATGTCTGGGGCCTGCAGCAGGATGTGGCTATGGCGACAGTAGTCGCAAAGTATCAGGTGCCTCTCATTGTTATGCATAATCAGGAACAGCCTGGGTATCAGGATTTACTGAAGGAAGTGAATCAGTTTTTGCTGAAAAGCATTCGTATTGCTGAGCAGGCAGGAATTGCTAAGGAAAATATTATTATTGATCCGGGCATTGGTTTTGGAAAGACCAGGACCGATAATATAAAGCTGATTCGCCATTTGCGGCTATTGGAAGAATTGGATTGCCCAATTCTGTTAGGTACTTCCCGCAAAGCCTTTATTGGAACAACCTTGGGCGGACTGCCGCCTGCCGAGCGGGTAGAGGGAACCGCAGCTACGGTAGCAATTGGAATTGCCAACGGAGCTGATATTGTCCGCGTACATGATGTAAAAGAAATGGTGCGGGTTGCGCGCATGACTGACGCCTTAATCCGGGAGGAGTTAGAATAATGCCTCATATGGACAGCATTCGATTACAAAATATGATTTTTTTTGGCTATCATGGTGCCTTGGAGGCAGAACAGCAAATCGGCCAGCGGTTTATGCTTGATGCCGTCCTGTACCTCGACTTAAAGTCTGCCGGGCAGTCAGATGATTTGCGGGATACTGTCAACTATGCAGACGTTTACAGCGTAATTAAAGAGTTGGTAGAAAATCGGCGCTTTAATCTGCTCGAAGGGCTGGCAGAAGCGATTGCCCAAAAAATATTGGCTGATTTTTTCATAGATAAGATTGATATAGTAATACGAAAGCCTTCTGCTCCAGTAGCAGGTATTTTTGATTATGTAGAAATTTCAATTACAAGAGAAAAAAGAAAATGACGAGATGTTATATAGGATTAGGCTCCAATATGGGGGACCGGGAAAGGTATTTACGTGAAGCGGTAGCCCGGCTTGCCGCAGTTGACGGCATCCAAATCAGCCGGGTTTCTTCTATGTATGAAACTGAACCGGTTGGCTTTACTGACCAGCCTCCTTTTTTAAATGCAGTTGCAGTTATCGAAACGATTCTTTCTGCCGAACAGCTGCTTTCAGCCTGTATGAAAGTTGAGCGGTCGCTTTTGCGGGTGCGGGATGTACGCTGGGGGCCGCGAACGATTGATATGGATATTTTGCTGTATGGTAATAGTCATATTTGTTCTCCAGAATTGACTGTCCCCCACCCCCGCCTGCACGAACGGCTCTTTGTTATTATCCCGCTGCTGGAAGTTGAGCCGATGTTAACCTTAAATGGTAAAACCCTTGAACAATACCGGGAGTTATTAGGCGATGACCGGGCAGTACATTTTTATAAATCCTGGCATGCACAGCAAGGTGAGTAAAAAAGAGGGGGATGGCAATGGAGAAAGCTCTAGCGGGTATTAAAATAATTGATTTATCCAGACTGTTAACCGGGCCGTATTGTACCATGACCCTGGCGGATTTAGGGGCAGATGTAATTAAGGTAGAGGTTCCGGGCCATGGTGATGATGCCCGGTTGTTCGGTCCTTTCTGTAATGGTGAGAGCGGATACTTTATGACACTTAACCGCAATAAACGCAGTATAACACTCGATCTTCGTGTTGCCGCAGGGCAAGCGGTGCTAAAAGATCTTATCAAGGACGCCGACGTAGTACTGGAAAACTTCACAATCGGCACAATGGACAAGTGGGGACTCGGGTTTGAGGAATTGCGCAAAATCAATCCCAAGCTTATTTATGCTTCCATTACTGGTTTTGGTCAGTATGGACCTTATGCTGAGCGGGTGGCTTTTGATGCTATTGCTCAGGCAATGGGCGGGTTAATGAGTATTACCGGATTTCCTGATACTCCTACCCGTGTAGGTACTTCCCTGGGCGATATTAATGCCGGTAACTTCATGAGCATCGGCATATTGGCGGCGCTTGTACAGCGAGGCCGTACCGGCACTGGACAGCGTATTGATATATCCATGCAGGACTGTATATTCTCTATTTTGGAAAACGCTGTTGTCCGCTATACAATGACTGGCCAGAATCCGTCGAGAATTGGCAGCCGTCATGCAAGTGTAGCGCCTTATGATGTATTTCAGGCCAGCGACGGCTATGTCATCATTGCCTGTGCCAATGAAGCTACCTGGCAGCGATTATGCAAAGCAATGGAAAAACCGGAATTGATTACAGATGAACGATTTTTGCTGAATGACAACCGCTCCACAAATATAGTCGAATTAGGCAGGATGATTAACGAATGGGCTGGTCAGTTTACTATGAATGAGATTTTACTGAAACTTCAGCACCATGCCGTGCCGGGAGCGCCAATCCTGACTATTGCTGATCTGGCCTCTGATCCACATATTGAAGCACGCAATATGCTGATTGAGGTGGAGCATCCTGTTGCGGGAAAAGTCCGTATTCCCGGTAATCCAATTAAACTGAGTGCTTCTGCTGATTGTATTGAAAGGCCGGCACCAGTGCTTGGACAGCATTCGGAGGAAATCCTCGAGCAATTAGGCTATTCCCCTGAGCGCATTGCCGAACTCCAACAAAATCATATTATTTAGATTGACACTCCGCATTGCTACTGATGCGGAGTTTTTTATCAGAAAATTTAAAAAAGGTATTTCACTATTTTCAGCGAAAAACCAGGATATTCCAAGGGTCAACTTAGCCTTCCGGATGGAAGAAGGGAGCGTAATGATGAAACTCTTACTGGTGGATGATGAAGAGCTTAGTCTTGCTTATTTAAAACAAATCGTTAATCCCTGGGGCTATGAAGTAATGACGGCTTCAAATGGCAAACAGGCTTGGGAGTACCTGCAGAGTGAGTGTGAGCCTGTGCTTGCTGTTGTCGACTGGGTAATGCCCGAAATTGATGGTATTGAATTGTGCCGAAAAATTAAGGGGCGTGCGGAAGGACACAAGATTTATGTGATTATGCTGACTATGCGTACTGACAAGGACGGGCTTGTATTAGCGCTGAACTCAGGAGCAGATGACTATATCAGCAAGCCTTTTCATGCGGAAGAACTGCGGAGCCGTCTTCAGGTCGGACGGCGGTTGTTGGAATATCAGTATACTTTGGCCTGTCTCACTGAAGAGTTGATTTGTGCCAATTTAGAACTTAACCGAATGGTATCTACTGACGGTTTAACAGAAATAGCGAACAGGCGTCATTTTGAAGAACGTTATAAGGACGAGTGGCGGCGGGCAATGCGAGAAGAAATTCCATTAGCAGTGATTATGATAGATATTGACTATTTTAAAAAATATAATGATTTTTATGGACATATAGGTGGTGATCACTGCCTCAAGCGAGTAGCGCAAGCATTGTCCCAAACAATCAGCCGGGCTGGCGATTTAGTTGCCCGCTGCGGTGGGGAAGAATTTGCCGTGTTGCTGCCTAATACAGACAATGTAGGCGCTATCGTGGTCGCTGAGGCCTTGCGCTCGGCAGTAAACCAACTGGCACTGGAACATTACGGCAGTCCTTCGCAGTTGCTTAGCATCAGCTTGGGCGTAGCAGCAAGCTTTCCTCAGCAGGGAGGTAATTCCGAAGAACTTCTTAAGAGAGCAGATCAGGCATTATATCAGGCTAAGACTGCGGGACGCAATAACGTGCGCAGTATATCGGTATAAGGTGGATGATTGCTGCAAAAATCTGAAAATTAACTGGTTCCTGGTAGAAAAATGTCGTATAATGGGGATATATGTAGGGTGTGCAAGCAGGGGGACGTAACATGCAGGTTTTTGTAGCTCGTCAGCCTATCTTTGACAGACGTCAGCATATTTTCGCTTATGAACTACTGTTCCGGCAAGGTCAGGAAAATTTCTATAGTGCGGCTGATGGTGACCAAGCAACATCGCAGGTTATTGTTAACAGCTTTTGGTTAATCGGTCTTTCTACGTTGACAGGTGGTAAACGGGCTTTTATTAATTTTACGGCCAATTTGCTAAAGAATGAGATCGTCACAATGCTGCCCGCAGATCAAATCGCAGTAGAAATTCTTGAAACGGTTGATCCTACAGCTGACATTGTAGAAGCATGCCGGAAAATCCGGGAACTAGGCTTTTTGATTGTATTAGATGATTTCGTGTTTGAACCTCGCTTTGAGCCCCTGATGGAACTAGCCGATATCATCAAGATTGACTTTCAAATTACGGGGATTGAAGAGCAAATTAAATTAATTGAGATGTGTAGAGGGAAAGATATTCGTTTTCTTGCCGAAAAGGTAGAAACACCAGAAGAATTCCGTCAGGCTATGGAGCTTGGCTATACTTATTTTCAGGGCTATTTTTTTAGCAAACCTATTATTGTTGCAAGTCAGAGTATCCCTAAAAATAAAACAGTTAATTTCAGACTGCTGCAGCAAATCAGCAGTTCTTTGCTTGATTTGGACAAGCTTGAAAAGTTAATAGAAAAAGATGTATTTTTAACTTATATGCTTCTTAAATATATAAACTCAGCATCATTTGGTTTTCGTGCATCCATTCGGTCAATCCGCCAGGCATTGGCACTGCTGGGGGTTAAAGAAGCAGTCAAGTGGGCAGCATTGATTGTAACCAGAGAACTTGCACAGGATAAACCGCAGGAATTGGTGGTTATTTCTGTGATGAGAGCGCGTTTTTGCGAGCTGCTGGCTAATGAAGCCGGATATAAGGAGCGAGGCTCCGATGCATTTTTACTGGGCTTACTGTCATTGATCGATGCACTTCTTGACCGTCCGCTAGCAGACATTCTGGCTGAATTGCCAGTAACTTCTGATGTGCGTGCCGCTTTGCTGGGGGCATCGGGTTTGTTTCAGGATATTTATCAGCTTAGTCTAGCTTATGAACAAGGGAATTGGCAGGCGGTTGTTATTTATGCAGGGCAGTTGAATATAGCCGAAGCAAGGCTGCCTGTTTTACATGTAAACTCATTAGCCTGGTATAAAGAAAGTGGGCTTGAGTGACCTTAAGATGAAACAAGTTGCGGCTATAGTTTCGTTATGGTATAATATTTTGTAACTATATAACAGACAGTTCGTAACCATCCTGTCTCTAAATAAAACTACGGGCCAACTACTTAGACAATAGTGTAGTACAAGGGCGCGTATGCCCTTTTTTGTTTGCCCAAAATTAGGAGGATTTTATGAAAAACGCAGTTTCCAGCAGGCCAATTATTTCTACTTCGTTGCAAAAGCTAACTTTATCAGGTCTGATTATTGCCATGTATGTTGTGGTAATGTATATGACGCAGAGCTTCGCTTTTGGTCAATATCAAATTCGAATAGCTACCGCCTTATATGCGCTTAGTGCAATTTTTCCGTTTCTTATCGTTCCTATGGGACTGAGTAATTTACTAAGCAACCTGTTCATGGGGGGGCTGGGCCTGCCAGATATTATTGGTGGTACTGCCGTGGGAATTATCACCTCTACACTGACCTATCTAGTGCGACGATACCGGTTGAACGACTGGTGGATAGCAGTGCCGATTATTCTGTGTCCTGGTATGATTGTACCTATCTGGCTGTCCTATTTAATTCATGTACCCTATGGCGTTTTAGCAGCGAGCATTACTATTGGCCAAATTATACCGGGTATTGCTGGAGTACTGTTGGTTAAACAGTTGAATACTAAGTTAAACCTTTGAGCTTGATAGGAGGAATAGTATGTCCGGAAGAAATGCAGCAGAATTACAAGGTGTAACTCTGCTGGGCAATCAGGGAACAGGGTACACCTATAGTTATGATCCTGCGGTATTAGAATCTTTTGTAAATAAGCATCCAGGTAACGATTATTTTGTGAAATTTAATTGTCCTGAGTTTACCAGTCTTTGCCCAATGACGGGACAGCCTGATTTTGCCACTATTTATATTTCTCTCGTGCCTGATCAGCTTTTGGTGGAAAGTAAATCTCTTAAACTTTATCTGTTTAGTTTTCGCAATCATGGTGACTTTCACGAGGACTGTGTCAATATTATTATGAAGGACCTAATTCGCTTATTAGATCCTAAATATATCGAGGTCTGGGGCAAATTCACACCTCGGGGCGGTATTTCAATTGATCCTTTTTGCAACTACGGCAAGCCTGGAACGCGCTGGGAAGAGACCGCGCAAAAGCGCCTGTTTTATCATGATATGAATCCTGAAAAAGTGGATAATCGATAGCTTAATCCTTACAGCCGAAGGGTCTGAATCTGTTTATTCAGACCCTTCGGCTGTAACCATTAGCATACTCGGTAAACATACCCCAATATTCAGTACGATGGAATTTGCAGTAAGCTGACTGAAAATGAAGCCATATGGGAGCTGTCAGCAGCTCAGTCCGGTTATAAAAAAAACTCCTGTCACCGCCATAAATTGCACTGAGCGCTAAAGGAAGGCGGCGAATAAAATGACGGTTGCGAGAAGCGGCTTCTGTTTTGCTGCAATGACTGCCTATGCATACATAGGCATGGAACTGATAGGATCTTGTTCCCAGGCAGTGCCACTCGGCTAGCACTTCATCCCGGCTAGCGTTAATTTCATCTGTAGCATAATCCAGGCCTATGGACAGGAATAGCTGACCTGTTTGATCGGAATGAGTCAAGGTATAGCGACGGGGAATAATAGGCTGACATGGGGTGATTCCCGGACGTAAATTTACGGATAGGTTGTTTTTAGTAAATTTGAACATAGTTCGCATACCTCCTTTACAGGAAAGTTTTGCTACAGTTTATTCCAATGGTGGCAAGAAGGTTACGATTTTTTTATCCTGCTTCGGGAAGGCTATAATAAATATGAAAAAAGAATATCATTCTGGTGGCTTATGCAATAAAAGTGTAATTTAACCGAATTATAACATTATTTTACGGTAATTTAACATTGTGTCGTTCTATGTTATAATCAGTATGATTTAGTCATATTAGGGGGAGTGTCACTATGGCCTTTCGCTTAAAGCCGAAAGAAGAAAAATTCTTTGAATTCTTGGCGGACCATGCAAAAATCGCTCGACAATCAGCCGAAATTATGGATCAGGCAATTCAAAACGGCACTGATCTTGCNNCCAGTAGTTTTTGAAATTGATAAACTGGAAAAACAGGCTGACAAAATTGTTGATGATACTATGCACAAGCTCCACAAAACCTTCATTACACCTCTTGACCGGGAAGATATTCATATTCTGGTAGAAAAACAGGATGATGTTGTTGATTGCATTAAGGGCATTGTTGAAAGAATGCACATGTATAATGCAGGGCTTGCTACGGAAGGCACAAAAGAATTGGCAGTTGTTGTCGTTAAGTGTGTCAAACAATTGGACAAGGCTGTATCGTATTTAAGTAATATCAAAAAGAATCACTTGAAGCTGGAAGCGCGCTGTAATCGTATTGTAGCTCTGGAAGCCGAGGGAGACGAATTATACCGCCGTGAAATGGCTAAGCTGTTTCGGGAATGTAAAGATCCAGTTGAAATTATAAAATGGAAAGAAATTCTCACTCATATGGAGGAAGTACTTGACCTTTGTGAGGATTTGGCAGAATCTCTAAAGAGAGTTGTGCTAAAATATGCCTGATTTAACATTGTTATGGGTAGTTGTCTTTCTTGCCTTGGCTTTTGATTATATTAATGGTTTTCATGATACGGCAAACGCGATTGCCACTTCCGTTTCAACCCGAGCCCTTGAGCCGCAGCAGGCGGTCTATCTGGCAGCTGTACTCAATTTTTTGGGAGCTCTTTACAGTACTGGCGTAGCCAAGACTATTGGCGGTGACATTGTAACGTCAGCAGCAATGGTTAATGAACAGGTCATAGTAGCCGCTTTGATCGGAGCTATTGCCTGGAATTTATTGACATGGTGGTACGGCATTCCCAGTAGTTCGTCCCATGCGATTATTGGTGGTGTTATGGGCGCGGTAATTGCCAGTAAGGGTATTTATGCTCTCAAAATGGCAGGTTTGCAAAAAATTGTACTTTCGCTGATTTTATCGCCTTTGGTTGCCCTTGTTTTTGGATATTTGATTATGATTCTGCTGTTATGGATATTTGGCCGTAATGCTCCTAATGTACTGAATACTGGATTTAGGAGAATGCAACTGATTTCAGCCAGTTTAATGTCTTTTTCTCATGGTTCTAATGATGCGCAAAAGGCGATGGGAATTATTACTCTGGCATTATTGAGTGCAGGGCAGATCGATGTACTGGAAGTTCCGATGTGGGTTAAGTTATCTTGTGCGGCTGCAATGGGCTGTGGTACAGCTGTCGGTGGCTGGAAGATTATTAAAACCATGGGAACAAAGATTTTCCGGATGGAGCCTATCAATGGTTTTGCAGCAGATTTGAATTCAGCTTTAGTTATTTTTGCTGCCACTCATTTTCATTTGCCGGTAAGCACCA
Source organism: Sporomusaceae bacterium UBA1887 (assembly GCA_002337925.1). Taxonomy (GTDB): domain Bacteria; phylum Bacillota; class Negativicutes; order Sporomusales; family DSM-15969; genus Anaerospora. The sequence goes on along the minus strand of DDHB01000105.1, from coordinate 8,663 downwards.
CTCATGTTGTATCAGGGTCTATTATGGGGGTGGGTTCGGCGAAGCGGGTAACAGCGGTTCGCTGGTCAGTAGCGCAGAGTATGCTGATGGCCTGGGTTTTAACAATCCCGCTTAGTGCTTTAACTGGTGCAGCAGTGTATTACCTGGTCAGTTTTATCTGGGGTGCTTAGCCTTCGAGCAATAGAAGAAAATTGGAGCTAACTATTGGAGTTAGCTTTTTTTTGTATCTAAACAGGCTTATTGTGTACTTTTGTATCTATAGTATTGACAATAGTTAACACTGTTGCTATGATAAGGCTAATATAGTAAATACAATGAAGCGGAAGAGTAGCTGTTATAATGCCGCGCAGAGAACCGGTGGGTGGTGTGAACCGGAGGGCATGAGCAGTGAAGTACGCCGCTGAGTTGCAGGCTGAAACCGGTGAAACGGGGTAGGCTGAGCCGGTTGCCACCGTTAAAAGGCTAAGATATCGGACATTCATGTCCCGCATCTGAAACAAGCGGCTTTTGCAAGCAGGGTGGTACCGCGGGTTATTAACTCGCCCCTATTATTTTAGGGGCGAGTTTTTTAATTTTCCAATAATGAGGAGGATGGTAGTATGGTTATTGTTATGTCATCAGAAGCTACTGTAGAGCAGGTTAAAGTTGTAGTAGAGAGAATTCACGGGGCAGGTTTAAAAACTCATCTTTCCCAGGGGCAGTTCCGGACAATTATTGGTATAATCGGTGATAAAAAAAGTATCGCAGCTTTGCCAATAGAAGCTTTTGCCGGAGTGGAACAGGCTGTTCCTATTACCGCCAGTTATAAACTGGTAAGCAGGGAGTTTCACCCTGAGCCAACGGTTATAGATGTTGACGGAGTGTCTATTGGCGGTAAGGAAATAACGGTTATGGCTGGACCGTGTGCAGTAGAAAGCCGGGAACAATTATTCGAGGCTGCAGAAATAGTTAAAGCAGCGGGAGCGCAGTTTTTACGTGGGGGTGCTTTTAAACCTCGCAGTTCACCCTATGCGTTTCAAGGATTAGAAAAAATCGGTCTTGAATATCTTGCTGAGGCAAGAGCGTTGACTGGCCTTAAGATCGTAACGGAAGTAATGGATGTAGAGAGTGTTGATTTAGTTGCTCATTATGCGGATGTCTTGCAGATAGGCGCGAGAAACATGCAGAACTTCCACCTGCTGCGGGCCGTGGGGCGCTCAGGGAAGCCCATCTTATTGAAGAGAGGAATTGCGGCAACGATCACCGAATGGTTATTGGCAGCTGAATATATTATGGCAGAAGGCAATTTTAATGTAATTTTATGTGAGCGGGGAATTCGCACCTTTGAGGACTATACCCGCAATACACTGGATTTGAGCGCTGTAGGAGCAATAAAACATCTTAGTCATTTGCCAATCATTGTTGATCCCAGCCATGGTACCGGCAAATGGAGACTGGTTAAACCAATGGCCATGGCCGGAATAGCGGCCGGTGCTGACGGACTAATGATAGAAGTGCATCCTAATCCGGCAGAGGCGCAGTGTGACGGTCCACAATCCCTTAACCCGGCTAATTATACTTCTTTGATGAAGGAAATACAGGAACTAGCAGCTTTCCTGCGACGGAGGGATATAGGATGAGGCGAATTGCAGCAGTTATTGGACTGGGACTTATTGGCGGATCATTAGCGTTGGCTCTTAAAAAACATACCGATTTTACTGTAATTGGCTATGATGCTTGTCGGCAGACTAGGCAACTCGCGGAGAAAAGCGGCGAATTAGACGGTATAGCGGATAGTCTGCAAACAGGCGTGGCTGAAGCAGATATTGTGTTTCTGGCAATACCGCCGGGTGCAATTGGTCAAACCGTTCAGCAAGCAGCCGGACATCTAAAAGCAGGCGCTGTTGTTACTGATGTGGCAAGTACGAAAGGTGAACTGCTGCGTATTGTGCCGCAGTTGTTGCCGCCAGGTGTGTGCTATGTGGGCGGTCACCCCATGGCAGGCTCGGAAAAAACTGGTTTTATAGCAGCCAATGCTCAGCTTTTCTGCGGCAGGCCTTATATTATAACCAGGCATCAAGGAGTCTCAGAAAGCGCATTAGCTCAGCTTAGTGCTATTGCAGAGCAGATTGGTGCGCTGCCGGTAGTACTTGAGGGAGAACAACATGATCCGGCAGTCGCGCATGTTAGCCACACTCCCTACGTGACAGCTGCAGCCCTGACCGTCTTGGCCGGACAGGGAGAGCAAGGGCAGCTTCATTTGGCGCTTGCTGCCGGCGGATTCCGGGATATGACGCGTATTGCTTCCTCTAATCCCAGTTTATGGGCAGATATTTGCTTGACAAATAAGGTTGAGATTAAACAGACTATAGCCCGGCTAAAGGATATATTGGATACAGTTGAAAGCAAATTAGCGAATGGAGACCGGGCTGGACTGACAGAATTTTTTCAGCAAGCCAAGCAACTGCGCGATGCTTGCCAAGAGCAATTAACGAAAGGGAGGGTGAGGCAATGAAAATTTGGGGATTCAACTCCGGTCTCAAAGGCGAAACGCAGGTGCCAGGTGATAAGTCCATATCTCATCGGGCGGTTATGCTGGGAGCTTTAGCTGAAGGAGAGACAACGATAACCGGCTTTTTAGCCGGGGAAGATTGCCTGGCCACAATCGCTTGTTTTCGCGATATGGGTGTAACAATAACACGGCAGGACAGTACTGTTCAGGTCCAAGGTGCCGGTCTCCGGGGATTACAGCAGCCTAAGCAGCCGTTATATGTAGGTAATTCGGGAACCACAATTCGCTTATTATTAGGTATTCTGGCGGGTCAGGCCTTTCCTTCGGTTATTAACGGTGATGCTTCTATTCAAAAGCGTCCAATGGCAAGAGTAGCTAAGCCTTTGCGATTAATGGGGGCGCGGATTGATAGCGCTGGCGATCTGGCGCCGCTCACTGTAAGTCCCGCTGAGAATTTGACGGGTATTGACTACTTACTGCCTGTGGCCAGCGCTCAGGTGAAGTCTTCCTTGCTGCTTGCGGGACTGTATGCCAAAGGTGTTACAAGTGTAACAGAGCCTGCGCCGTCACGGGATCATACTGAAATAATGCTTGAGGCTTTTGGTGTCCCCATTAAGCGGCGGGGCCTTACCGCATCTGTTGAAGGTCCCGTTGTTTTACAGGGAAGAACAATCGCTGTACCGGGAGATATTTCTTCGGCTGCTTTTTTACTAGTGGCGGCTTTGATCATTCCCCATTCTGAGGTCATCATCCGCAAGGTTGGTATCAATCGGACTCGTTCCGGTATTATCGAAGTATTGCAGGCAATGGGCGGCAATATTGAAGTACTACAGCATGAGAACCAATTAACTGAACCGGTAGCTGATATTATTGTGCGGTCCAGTAAACTGCGCGGTGTCGCGGTGGCGGGAGACATGATTCCCCGCTTAATTGATGAAATTCCGGTAATTGCGATTGCTGCCGCTTTTGCTGAAGGCGAGACGGTTATTCGTGATGCAGCCGAGCTGAAAGTAAAGGAGTCTAACCGCATTGCCGCTATGGTACAGGGGTTAACCGCTATGGGGGCAGATGCCGGGGAATTAGACGACGGACTGGTTATCCGCGGCTCAAATTCGCTGCATGGAGCTCAGATCAACAGCCGGGGCGATCATCGCATTGCTATGGCCTTTGCTGTTGCCGGTCTGGCCGCTGACGGTGAAACAACGATAGATGAAGAAGAATGTATTCCAGTATCTTTTCCTGGTTTTGCGAACGTACTCAGACAATTAGGAGCAAATGTGCAAATGGATAGGGAGTGACGGTTAATGCGTTTTCTTACAGCAGGAGAATCTCATGGTCAATGTCTTACTACGATAATCGAGGGGTTGCCGGCAGGATTGCCGATTGATATTGATGGAATAAATGAAGAATTGGCCAGGCGTCAGCTGGGATATGGCAGAGGCGGACGCATGCAGATTGAAAAAGATAAAGTGGAGATCTTGTCAGGAGTTCGCTTTGGCAGAACTATCGGAAGCCCGGTTACTCTTGCAATTTCCAATCGGGATTGGGCGAACTGGACAGACCGTATGGCAGTTAGTGGACTCCCAAATGGGACCCCTGTTACTGCCCCCCGTCCTGGTCACGCAGATCTCACAGGAGTGCTTAAATATGACAGGGAAGATGTACGGGATATACTGGAGAGAGCCAGTGCCCGGGAAACGGCTTCCCGGGTCGCCGTTGGCGCGGTAGCAAAGCAATTGCTTGCTGCAGTTGGCGGAAAAGTTACATCCCATGTTATAAATATAGGTGGCGTGGCTATTCAGGGAATCCGCCCCGATTTTGCCAGTATTGTTAGGCGCCGGGGAAAATCCGACCTAGGCTGTATTGACGCAAAAGCAGAGGAACGCATGCGGGCAGCAATTGATGCTGCTAAAGAACAAGGTGACAGTCTGGGGGGGGCGGTGGAAGTGCTGGCTGATTCAATCCTGCCGGGATTGGGAAGTTACGTACACTGGGACCGCCGCCTGGATACCCGGCTTGCGGCGGCCATGATGTCCATACCGGCAATTAAGGGCGTTGAGTTTGGAGCAGGCTTTGCATATGCTGCATTGCCTGGCAGTAAGGCTCATGATGAGATTTATTATGATCCGGGCAACGGCTATTGCCGGTCGACTAACCTTGCAGGCGGTATTGAAGGTGGTATGAGCAATGGCGAGACCATTGTGATGAGGGCAGTGATGAAGCCTATACCAACATTGATGAAGCCGCTTCAGTCCGTTGATATCGCAAGTCACCTGCCGATTTCGGCGAGCACCGAGCGCAGCGATGTTTGTGCTGTTCCGGCGGCAGCAGTCGTTGGCGAAGCAATGACTGCAATTATACTAGGACAGGCAATTTTGGAGAAATTTAGCAGTGACTGTATGAATGATTTAGTGGCAGCAGTCGAGCAGTACAAGAGTCGCTTATCTCTGGCGTAAGGAGCATTGTATGGAACAAATAAAAGTGGAACTTGGATTTGACAGTTACGTTATTCATGTTGGATCAGGCAGCTTAGCCCAGTTGAGCAAACTCAGAGATGGTATGCACTTAAGCTCTACCGCACTCGTAATAACGGATGAAACCGTGGGGGCCTTATATGGTGCTCAGGTAGTTGAAATACTCCGGCAAGCCGGTTTTCATACGGAGATGAAGGCGATTGCTCCGGGGGAGGAGTCCAAATCTCTGGCGGTTGCTGAGGATCTTTATACAAAGGCAATTGAAATGGGCCTTGATCGTCTATCTCCGATTGTGGCTTTAGGCGGTGGTGTTGTGGGAGACTTAGCTGGTTTTGTCGCTGCAACCTACATGCGAGGAGTACCTTTTATTCAAATTCCTACTAGTCTATTAGCACAAGTAGACTCAAGTGTGGGAGGAAAAGTGGCTGTCAATCATCCGCTTGGAAAAAACCTTATAGGTGCTTTCTATCAGCCACGGATTGTTTTAATAGAGCCTAATATGCTGGATAGTTTGCCGGAGCGTGAGTTTGCTACGGGGCTGGCAGAATTAATTAAACATGGTATTATTGGTGACAGCCGTTTGTTTGCTGAATTACAGCAAAATGACAAAGCTATATGGGAGAAGGATCCCGTCATGCTTACCAGGCTTGTTAGCCGGTCCTGCCGCATTAAGGCTGATGTTGTACAGCAGGATGAGCGGGAAGCGTCATTGCGGATGATCCTGAATTTCGGTCATACAATTGGTCATGCAATTGAAAGAGCTGCGAATTATAAATACAGCCATGGAGAAGCGGTGGCTATCGGTATGCACGGTGCAGCGCGTATCAGTCGTGATTGCGGCTTATGCTCGCAGCAAACGGTAGATCAGGTATGCGACATACTAACGAAATATTGTCTGCCGCTAAAAGTCCAGGGCTGTACAGTCCGGCAGCTGGAAGCTTATCTAATGCGGGATAAAAAGACAATTAACGGCAAAATAAACTGGGTGTTGTTGAATAGTATCGGTTCAGCCGTTGTCAAAAATGATATTCCTGAGCACATTGTGACGAAGGCTCTCAGCCAAATCACTATCGAATATTAACTGTAAGACCCGGCTTTTAGTTAGCCGGGTCTTACAATTTGTCGAGCACCTCGTTCCTGAGCCGTTCAGAAAGCTTCAGATGCTAGGAAGGCCGAGGAAGCGAGCGAAGACAGTACAGCGGCGGTACGGCAAGTGAGCTCCCGCAGGCCTGAATGCGAAGTCCTTGGCACTTTAGTGCCTTAGAACTTCGGCTTACCCCTTGCGGGTACAACGCAGATGGGGCTTTATCAACGGCTTAAAGATCCGGCTTTGAGTAAGCCGGGTCTTTGCTGTCGTATAAGAGGAGGAAATAGAAAGAATATAGCGAAAATAATTGCCAGAATACCATATGTGAAAGTGGTGGCAGTATGTATCAGCTAAGTGACCAGGAATATATCGATAAAGAGATGCGCCGGCAAAACAGGCTGTTGAAGTTTTTACATGATACTGCGCTGGATGTTATGAATCGAAGAGAAGTATTTGATTTACTTGAGACAATACTGAGCCGGGCGGCGGAACTGATTGGTACCAGAACTGGCTGTGTATTGCTGGTTAATAAGGAAAAGACGGAACGGGTTCGTGTTATTGCAACCGGACAGGCAAGAACATTTCTGGGTTCACGGGATAAATTGGATGTTGGGGCAGCTGGACAGGTATGGCGGACAGGACAAGTAGTTGTTATTAATAATTATAAGCTGTGGAGCGAACGGCTTTCGTCAATCAGTATTGTGGCAGAAGCGGTTGCTTATTTTCCGCTAAAAAGCAATGACGAAGTGGTTGGAATTATCGGACTATGGCATACAGATGCCGGACAAACTTTCAGTAATCAAGATATTGAGGATTTGCAGCAGTTCGCGAGCCTGGCTTCGATTGCCTATACAAATGCGCAGCTTTACCGGGAGGCGCAGAAGGAAATCAGTGAGCGTAAAACCGCTGAAAAATTGCAGCAGGCTTTATACCGTATTTCCGAAACAGCCAGTTCTTCACGCAATTTAAATGAACTTTACCGCTCAGTTCATCTGATTATTAGTGAACTGATACCGGCAGAAAACTTCTATATTGCCGTCTATGATGAAAAGCAGGCTATGATCAGGTTTCCTTACCGGGTAGACCAATATGATGCCAACATAACAGGCAGGCCGTTAAAAAAGGGAATTACTGAGTATGTGATGCGAACTGGAAAACCGCTGATCATCAATCCTGAAACATTTGCTGATTTGGAGCAGGCGGAAGGGATCGCGATTAGCGAGACTATTTCTGCCGACTGGCTGGGAGTGCCGTTGAAAGCAGCAAATGAGAAGGTCATCGGTGTACTGGCGGTGCAGACGTATGATCATGGAGTGCGGTATACCCGGGATGACTGTCATATTCTTACGTTTGTCTCCAATCAGGTAGCTATGGCAATTGAGCGAAAACAGGCGGAAGAAAAATTACGGTTCCTTAGTCATCATGATGCGTTGACCGGGCTATACAATCGTGCTTATTTAAATGATGCCATGAAATTAGTGGAGCATTTCGTCCCTTTGTCAATGGTAATTTGCGATGTGGACGGACTGAAGCTGGTAAATGATACGTTGGGACATGCCGCCGGTGATGAGATGTTACGCGGTACCTCCCAGGTCCTTAGCGGTGTGTTACGTGCCACAGACGTAGCGGCCCGTATTGGCGGAGACGAGTTTGCCTTACTTTTACCGGGGACGGATGCAGTAACAGCGGGCAAGCTTTGTAACAGTATACGGGAAGGCATTGCTAGTTATAATAAGCAAATAAGCGGAGTTCCGCTTAGTCTGTCGCTTGGGTTTGCTTCGCGCAGTGAGAGCAGCATAACGCTGCAAAATCTTTATAAAGAAGCGGACGGACATATGTACCGTGAAAAATTACATCGTTCACGCAGTGCCCGCAGTGCAATTGTAAAAACAGTCATGAAGTTATTGGAAGCGCGCGATTTCATTACGGAAGGGCACGCTGAACGACTGAAAGATCTGGCATGTGCCCTTGCCCGGCAGTTGGGATTCAGCGAGACTCAAGTAGGGGATATTGGCTTACTAGCCCAATTTCATGATATCGGTAAAGTAGGAATACCGGATCATATCCTTTTTAAGCCAGGCATGCTTACTGTTGAGGAAAAGAAAGAAATGGAGCGTCATTGTGAGATTGGCTACCGAATTGCCCAGTCTGCTTCCGACTTGCTGCCGATAGCAGACTGGATCTTAAAGCATCACGAATGGTGGAATGGAAATGGTTATCCACTTCGGCTTCAAGGTGAACAGATTCCGATTGAATGCCGGATACTTGCCATTGTTGATGCTTATGATGCTATGGTTAGCGACAGGCCTTATCGCAAAGCAATGAGTCATGAGGCTGCAATAGCGGAATTACTTCGCAATGCAGGTACGCAATTTGATGGATTTTTGGTAAAGCATTTTGTTGCAATGAATTTGGTGTCATAAAAAAGTGCATATTTCTAGAAAAATACAGTTGACATAGCTTGTATTATTTGATACTCTATATAAGTCGCCGCACAACAGTGTCAGTAATTGCAGAATGAAGCAATAATATGACGCGAAAATGCAGTTGACAAATTAGCACAGACATGTTAACATAATGTTCTGTATGATGCGGAAGTAGCTCAGCGGTA
>DDHB01000067.1 GCA_002337925.1 Sporomusaceae bacterium UBA1887 | reverse complement strand
CGGAGGAGGGAGGCATACCGGACGTATGCTGACTGACGACAACGAAGGGTTGCACAAAACAGACCGTCAGTATTCACTGGATTAGATCTGACGAGGTACTATGAACGTGAAATAGCTTTGTAAGTACAAGGAGGTACTGTAAGGTTATGCGCTATTGTATTTTTTGCGGTGTGAAAATCCCCGCAGATGCAAAGTTCTGCCAGAACTGCGGGAAAGAACAGCCCGAAACATCCGGTGCAAATGCCCCTGAAGTCACAGCCGATGAAACAACTGATCCGGCCACAGGCGTGCTTGCATCACCAAAAGCCAAAATTATGGTAGGTGTGGGAGTATTTGTGGTCATGATCGCGGTATTTACAGGAACGATGATTCTGGTAAATGCAAAGTAAGCAGGCAGGAGGGGTAGTATGTATTGTCCTAAGTGTGGACAGCAACTCAATGCGGACGGCAGGTTTTGTGCTTTTTGCGGCAAGGATGTTGCCTATCTGATTGCAAAGCAGGCGGCAACGGCTTCAGAGGAGCAGGAGAGCGCTCCGGTAAAAAAGCAGCCTAAGCTGACCATGCAGAAACAGGTTTATTGCAATTCTTGTGGTACCGGCGTATTTAGCCGGGATAATTTCTGTTACCAATGCGGCAAAAAAGCGCAGAAAGCCTATTACAACCAGGGCAGGCAGCGCAAGTGGCTGATAGCCGGTGCCTGTTTGACAGTCTTTTGTCTTTCGGCATTTTTGGTTTTTCGCTATCATCTGTAATGAGCAGCAAAAACAATACCCATATTTTGTACTGCAGGTATTGATTTGTCTCGACCGGTTGCATATTTTACAATCTATGGGTATAATATAAGAAAAGGACTGACGTGCTCGATACACGCCAGCCCCACAGGTTGTCTAACCGGAAACGGTTAGCCTCGGTTTTGATTATTTGGAAATAACCGCAGTCCTTGGCTAGGGGCGGTTATTTTCGTTTTATGATCAAAACAATAAGTGTTGCAAATGCAATCATTAGATACATTGCCTCAAATATCGTCATCATACCACCCCCTCTCAAAAGGGTGTGGCCAACCGCTCCCTTGACAACCTTACGCTTATTATAGCATATTTTTCCAATGAAAAAGAGGGGATTTTTCATCAAAAGAACGGCTTCCGGCTATTGCTGGCTGCCGTTCTTTTTTGTTTGCTTAGCAGCTCTTTTAGCGCGACAACTCCTTTTGCTGCTTGCGAGGGAGGTTATTGTTTGGCAATGGGAGGCATATATTTTGATACAGTCTGGTACTGTGCCTTTACCCACTAGAAAAGGGAGGATGATTATGGCTAATATTGACTTTGAGAAGTTAATAAAACAGGACCGGCAAGAGCGCAAGCAGCCTCATTTTTCAGGGACATTGCTGGACTATCTGGAGATCGTGAAGGATAATCCTAAGCTTGCCATGTTGTCTCATCAACGGATGTATGAGTTATTGACCAGGGCCGGGGTGGAAGTAATCAAAACAGAGGAGCAGGCCCGCCTGAAGCGCATTTACGGCAACGATACTATTAAACGGTATAACTTTTTCAAGCAGGATTTCTATGGCATTGATAAAACCATCATGAAAATCATGCGCTACTTTCACTCGGCAGCCATGAAGGGGGAAGAAGCGCGGCAGGTCATCTACCTGGTCGGCCCGGTAGGGGCAGGTAAGTCTTCCTTAATGGAAGCTTTGAAACGGGCCTTGGAAATGAGTCCGCCCATTTACTCCATTCAGGATTGCCCTATGCGGGAGGAACCGCTGCATTTAATCCCTAAGCATATGCGTCCTGAGTTTGAAAAGCTGCTGGGAATCCGGATCGAAGGGGATCTATGCCCTGTCTGCCGTTACCGGCTCAAAAATGAATACAACGGTGAATTTGAGCGGTATCCGGTGACGACTACCGAATTCTCTATACGCTCCCGCAAAGGGATTGGCGTAGTGCCGCCGGTTGATCCTAATAATCAGGACACCTCGGTACTGGTCGGGTCCGTGGATATTTCTAAAATGGATCTTTACTCCGAAGATGACCCCCGGGTGCTGTCTTTAAATGGCGCTTTTAATGTAGGTAATCGCGGGATAGTGGAGTTTATTGAAGTCTTCAAAAATGATGTTGAGTATTTGCATACCATGATAACAGCTACCCAGGAAAAGTCGATTCCTTCACCGGGAAAGGGCTCGATGATTTACTTTGACGGCATTATTCTGGCTCATTCCAATGAGGCAGAGTGGAATAAATTCAAGTCTGATCATACGAATGAGGCTATTTTGGATCGCATCGTAAAAGTGGAAGTTCCCTATTGCCTGGAGCTGGATGAGGAGGTCAAGATTTATCAAAAGGTCCTTCGCAATAGCTCTTTCGATGCTCATATAGCTCCTCATACCATTGAAATGGCTTCTATGTTTGCCATCCTTACCCGGTTAAGCGCTTCAACGAAAGTAGATGCGCTCACCAAGCTGAAGATCTATAACGGCGAAGAAATTGTGGAACAAGGCTCTACCAAGAAGGTAGATGTCTTTGAGCTGCGGGAGGAAACACCTCGCGAGGGGATGACAGGCATCTCGACCCGTTTTATTATGAAAGCAATTGATACGGCCTTGTCCGAATCGGAGAATAACTGCATTAATCCGATTGCCATTGCCGATACGCTGGTAAAAGCGACTAAGGAACTGGCTATTCCTGATGATGAAAAGAAACGGTACCTCAATTTCCTGCAGGATGCCATTAAGAAAGAATACCATAAGGTCGTGGAAAAAGAGATTACCCGTGCCTTCATTCATGGGTATAAGGAACAGGCTGAGAGTCTGTTTAACAATTATCTCGATCATTCTGAAGCTTATGTGAATGCAACTAAGATCAAGGATAAGAGTACCGGCGAGGAACTGGAACCAGACATTAAATTCCTCCAGTCCATTGAAGAGCAGATCGGCATTACCGGCACTGCTGCCCGCGGTTTCCGGCAGGATGTTACCGCCTACATGTTTTCGCTGCTGCGCAATGGCGGCACAATCGAATACAGCAGCTATGAACCCTTGAAGGAAGCAATTGAAAAGAAGCTGACTTCATCGGTGAAAGAGCTGTCACGGGTCATTACCAAGGCGCGCGTGCGGGATAAAGAACAGGCTACCAAGTACAATGCTATGGTTGATGAAATGAAGCGCAACGGCTATTGCGACCACTGCTGCAATGTTATTTTGAAATATGCCGCGAATAACCTGTGGAAGGACTAGAGGCAAATGGCTATTTTCAAGGATGGCGGTATGGGGCAGTCGGACCGCTCGGCCTGGGATCGTAAACGGCACCGGCAGCTGGTGGAAGAGGCCATTAAAAAGAATATGGGCGATATCATTGCCGAAGAAAGCATTATCGGCCAGAGCAAGAATAAAAAGATTAAAATTCCTATCAGGGGCTTAAAAGAATATCAGTTTGTCTATGGCAAAAATAATGGCGGAGCGGCATCGGGGACCGGGCAGGAACATAAGGGACAGGTAGTGGGCAAGGTGAAAGGAGACCAGCAGGAAGGCGCAGTGGGGCAGGCCGGTGATGAGCCCGGCGAAGATATTTATGAAACAGAAATAACGATCGACGAGCTGATCGGGTATCTATTTGAAGATTTGAAACTGCCTGATATGGAGCGCAAGAAGTTTGCCCAAATTGAAGCGGAGCGCAAGTTTAAGCGCTCCGGTGTCCAGCGTAAAGGCATCCCGCCCAGACTGAATAAAAAGCGCTCCCTAATGGAAAAGATCAAGCGCGAGAAAATGGCTTGTCGCGAGCGGGCCAGTGATAATCCTGAGGCTGCTGTAGAGCGCATTCCTTTCCGGGAAGAGGATCTGCGATACTGGCGGGTCAAAGAAGATACACGGCGCCACTCGAATGCAGTAGTTATCTGCATCATGGATACATCGGGCTCAATGGATCAAACCAAAAAGTATCTGGCTCGCAGTTTTTATTTTCTGCTCTATCAGTTTGTACTGTGGAAATACGAACAGGTGGAAGTGGTATTCATTGCCCATACAACAGAAGCGAAGGAAGTTACGGAAGATGAGTTTTTTCATCGCGGGGAAGCCGGTGGGACTTATATTTCCAGCGGCTATGCCAAAGCCCTGGCTGTTATTGAAGAACGCTACAATCCAGAGGTCTGGAATATTTATACCTTTCATTGCTCGGACGGTGACAATTGGAGCAACGACAATGATAAGGCCGTAGCGCTTGCTGCTCAGCTATGCCTAATCTGCAACCTGTTTGGCTATGGGGAAATTATGGGCAATTACGGGTATGGCAGTACCATTCGTCGCGAATATGAACAACGCGTAAAGGCCGCTAACTTTGTTATGGTTACAATGGGTAAAAAAGAAGATGTTTGGCCGGCCTTCAAGCAAATCCTGGATAACGAGTCGGCTGCCGGAGGTGACCAGTAGTGCGGGAATATGCGATGCGGGAACTGGAATATTGGAATGACCGGATTGAAGAGCTAGTGCAAAAGGCCGGTTTAGACTGCTTTGAGCAATACTTTGAAATTGTCAGCTACGAAGATATGCTCTGCTATGGAGCATATGTGGGGATGCCTACTCACTATCCGCACTGGAGTTATGGAAAATCCTACGAAAGGCAGAAGAGCTTTTATCAGTATAATCTAGCAGGACTTCCTTATGAAATGGTCATCAATTCTGATCCGTGTATCGCTTATTTGATGCGGGATAATACCTTGCTATTACAAATTCTCACAATTGCCCATGTGTACGGGCATAATGATTTCTTTAAAAATAACCGTCTCTTTAAACGGGACACCAGGCCTGAGCAGACGGTAGAAACCTTCAAAACTCATGCCAACCGGGTGCGCCAGTATAACAATGATCCCAGTATCGGCGCCGAAAGAGTTGAGCGCATTTTAGATGCTGCCCATGCGCTTCGGTTTCAGGTATGCCGCCATGGTGAAGGCAAGCTGCCGGATAAGAAGCAATTAGCTGAGGAAGCGGAAGTTCCTGTGCCGGAGCGCCTGCAGGAAGATCTGCTCGCTTTTTTAGCTGAACGCAGCCAGCTGGCAGAATGGGAGAGAGATTTAATCAATATTGTCCGGCAGGAAACGCTATACTTTATTCCCCAAATGGAAACAAAGATTATGAATGAAGGCTGGGCAAGCTACTGGCACTATCAATTACTTAATCAATTAGAGCTGCCTCAGGGCTTGCATCTGGAATTTCTGCAGCGCCACAATCTGGTCATACGGCCTCACGAGGGGCGCATCAATCCCTATTTCGTGGGCTTTAAGATGTTTGAATACCTAGCAAAGCAGCCTGACGGTGCACATAAGATCAAAACTGTCCGCGCCGAAGAGCGGGATCAGTCCTTTTTGCGCCGCTATCTGAATCAGGAGCTGTGCGAAGAATTGCACTTGTTCAGCTATGCAGTTGAAGGTGAAGATATTATAGTTGACGAAGTAGCAGACGAAGAAGGCTGGAAAAAAGTGCGGGATGCGCTGGTTACCTCTATTGGGGTAGGCTCCATTCCCATTATCCGTCCGCTAAGTATTGAGCAGGGGACTTTGGTACTGGAGCATGTGTATGACGGGCGGGAGCTGGAATTGAACTATGCCAAAGAGACCCTGAAATATGTTGCCGAATTATGGGGAGCGAAAGTAGAATTGCGTACCCGGCTGGCAGAGCAGGAGAAGGTGCTGGTCTGCGCTGCTGATAAAACGATATCGCTCCAGGACACAGCCATCTGGTAAATAATCTCTTGTCGAATATTGGCGAAAGAGTTATAATAAGGATAATAATACCAGTTTCCGCAATGGTAATAATAGAGGAGTTGGTAGCATTATGGATATCGCCGCATTATCAACCGTATCAGCTAATGTTCGGGTACAGCAAGAGGTTAGTGTTTTAAACATGAAAAGAGCCATGGATCTAACGGAGCAGAATGGTCAGGCCGTCCAGCAACTGATTCAGTCAACAGGACAATCGCTTGAACCGCACCTGGGAAAAAACGTGGATATTGCCATATAGAAAAAAGGACTTACCGCGAGGTAAGTCCTTTTAGTTTTGGCTGCTCAATTAAAAGCTGTTGGTGCAACTCAGGTGTTTGGGTTTTGAACTTTTTCGGGGGGCGGTCAAACTCTGTCATGTATTTCCAGTAGCGCATCGGCATGTGGCTTCTGCGGCATTTGGGATTATACCGTCCTTCGATGGCAATGGTATCGTAAAACAGCTGCCACAGTTCACGGTAAGCCTGTTCAGTTTCGTCTGCTTCAGGCATTTCGAGAGTGTCGATGGGAATAACAGCAGACTGATAAGGCTGATAAATCAGTCCCATGCCGTGCGTTTTATCGTGGATTAAAAAGCGTTCTTCCGGATATCGCTCGCAAAAGTGCTGCACCATAAGGGGCAGTACAAAGTTTTTAGGGGCTATCGTTCCCACAAGAACATTGTTGAAAATAGAAAATCGCAAAAAACCAGTCAATAAATGACTCTCTTTTTCCAAATGTTTCACGGCTTTAGAGAGTTTATTCACCCTGTCATCTGTCAGCATATCCATGACTGTCGGACCCTGACTATACCCCAGCCGGAGAAATAGCAGGATGTGCAGCTCTTTTTGATCGAGACAAGTTAAGAATGCCCGCCTGATAAAGTTTAGCGCCGCTGACCCCATTTTTTGGGGGATCGATGCCAAAACCCGGCTGGCTTTTTGTCAATCAGTCTGAATTGTTTTGCCGGAAAAAAGCTGGGAATGGGATGTAGCGGAAAGACGGATATCCAAGGGAATTTCTTTTTTGTCGTAGCTTTCAAATACGCAGCATAATAAACCATCAAAGCTGCCGTCATAGTAATAAATCAGATCCGAATCGGTGTACATCTTACCCTAGTCTCCCTTCAAGGGGCAGCAATGATTGATCAAAAAGAGAGAGCTGTTCTGAGTTTACCATTTTTTCGGGAAGCAAAGAGAGGAGCATGGAATTTTGTGATATCTTAGCACCGGTTCTCGTTTTTCCGCTGCAAGTAATGAAATATTGCGCCCGTTTAAGGACAACTCCCAGTTTTTTGAGGTCCTCAAAACGAAGGGTGCTCATGCGGCGGGCAGTTACGATTCTCATGGCGCTTGTTATGCCAATGCCAGGTATTCTGAGCAAATGCTCATAGGGAGCACGATTGATATCTACAGGAAAAAAATCGATATGATGAAGCGCCCAGTTACATTTGGGATCTAAATGAGGATGGAAGCTTTGATTTTGCTGATCAAGCAGTTCGCTGGCTGAAAAACCATAAAATCGCAATAACCAGTCTGCCTGGTAAAGACGATGTTCACGTAAAAGCGGTGGTTTTGTATCTATTGTTGGTAAGAGACTATCTTCTGTTACCGGCATATAGGCAGAGAAAAAGACACGTTTGAGCTTATATCTTTTGTAAAGACCTTCGGTCAGATTGAGAATTTGAAAATCTGTTTCCGGAGTAGCACCAATAATCATTTGCGTACTTTGCCCCGCTGGTACAAATTTAGGAGCATGCCGGTATTTTACAATATCGCGGGAATTCTCTTGTATCCTATTTTGAATGTAACCCATAGGAGTTAATATAGAATGCTTTGTCTTGTCCGGTGCCAGCAATTGCAAGCTGCTTTGCGAAGGCAGCTCAATATTTACACTCATCCTATCGGCAAGCATACCAAGGCGGGTCAGTAAAAGACTATCTGCACCAGGGATCGCTTTGGCATGAATATATCCGGTAAAACGGTACTCTTCACGCAAAATGCGTAGTGCTTCAATCATCTGTTCACAGGTATAGTCAGGATTTTTTAACACACCGGAGCTTAAAAAAAGACCTTCTATATAATTACGGCGATAAAAATTAATTGTTAGTTCAGCCAGCTCCCGTGGCGTGAACGCCGCACGGGGGGTGTCATGAGAACGCCGGTTGACACAGTATTTGCAATCATAAGAGCAAATATTGGTCATCAAAACCTTCAACAAAGAAATGCAGCGTCCATCGGCCGAAAAACTGTGGCAGATACCGGCGGCGCTGGCGCTGCCAATGCTTCCGGCTTTTGCTTTTTTATTCACTCCGCTGGATGTACAGGCCACATCATACTTCGCTGCATCGGTTAAGATTTTCAACTTTTCAAAGACATCCACAAGCGGCACCCCTTTTTGGTGGTAGTTATGATTAATTATACAAACAAAACAAATGTTCGTCAAACGTTTGTTCTGAAACATAAGCTGTTTTTCATCAAGAGCGAAAATGGTTTGCACGGAGCAGCCCCGTTCATGGTATACTAAGCAAAAAAGTGTTTCTTTTAGCTCCAGAGTGTCTTGAAAAGAGACAGACACTCGCAGGACGCGATAATGCCGTCGCTGCCATTTTCGTGATAGTACCCTTTGGTATGATTTTTGCATCTTATAAATCGATTAGGTGTGAATTTGTGAATAAGGAGCGGGATGTCATGAATAACGAAACCAGGTTAAAGCTGGTCATAGATAATCCTTTTGAAGGAATTATGGCCATTGACGAGAAAGGGATCGTTTTTTTCGTTAACGCTTTCTTTTTAGAAATATTAAATAGCTCGGAACAAGCGGTAGTGGGCAGGCCTGTGTGGGATGTTGTCCCCAATTGCCGCCTGTATGAAACAGTTGGTCAAGGCTATTCAATCTGGGGAGAGACATTAAAGATACATGCAAAGGAACTATTAGTAGCCCGTTTTCCTCTGAAGGTTGGCGGTCAGGTTGTCGGGGCTATGGTGAAGACCCTCTTTCCTGATCAAACTGTTGCCAAAGAAATCGTTCATAAGCTTGCGCAGCCTGCTAAAACAAGCTTTCAACAGTCGTTATGTACCTGCCGGGATATTATTGGTGAAACAGTACCGATGCTGTATGTAAAAAAACTTGCCCGCCGGGCATCAAGGACAAGCTCTACTTTGCTGATAACCGGTGAGAGCGGCACAGGCAAAGAAATTATTGCCCAGGCAATTCATACCCGCTCTGTTCGGCGGGAGGCACCATTCATTACCGTAAATTGTGGTGCGATACCGGAAAATCTGCTTGAAACTGAGCTGTTTGGCTATGTTGATGGCGCTTTTACAGGTGCAAAAAAGGGCGGAAAACCGGGTAAATTCGAGTTGGCAAATGGTGGCACCATTCTTTTGGACGAAATCGGTGACATGCCGTTATATATGCAGGTTAAACTGCTGCGGGTGCTCCAGGAACGGGAAGTATGGCGAGTAGGGGCAACCTCGCCCACTAAACTGGATGTACGGGTGATGGCGTCAACGAATACAGATTTAAAACAACTGGCCAAAGACAAGAAGTTCCGGGAAGACTTGTACTATCGTCTGAATGTATTGGAAATTAATCTGCCGCCGTTGCGAGACCGGATAGCAGACCTGCCTTTGCTAATAGAAGCACTGATTTGCCGGATTAACAGTAAAATAGGTGCTGATGCCAAAGCGATTACGCCTGCTTCACTGGATATTCTCAAGAGCTACAACTGGCCCGGCAATGTGCGGGAATTAGAAAACCTGCTTGAACAGGCTATCAACTGGAGTGAAGATGCTATTATCGATGTAAGGAAAATTCCTATGAAGCCATGGGAATTAGAAGCGGTAAGCCCTGCTCTTCAAGCAGACCAGCCTTTTCGTAATGTAGTGGAACAAACCGAACGGGATTTGATTATCAGTGCTTTGCAAAAGACAAATGGCAATAAAGCCATGGCAGCCCGTATGCTAAATATCCAGCGCTCCGTCTTATATAAGAAATTGGAACGGATGAATATAGCTTATTAAAAGTGTAGCTATTATCTGTAGCTTTTAGGGACATGTGTCTCCTCGAAAATACACTAGAAAGCCTCCAGGCCGATGGGCCTGGAGTCTTTTTTATGCCCAAATGCCGCATCAATACATTGGCATGGAAATTGCAATACTATTCAGATACTGATGGCCATCAGAATTTGGGGATAGTTTTTAAGGAGGGAAAAGTCTGTGTCTAAATTTGGCAACAAACTTAAATCCATGGATGAGGCACTTGCGGTAATTCCTAAGAGCGGCGCAACAATTATGATGGGCGGCTTTGTTGGAGCGGGTGAACCGACTTGCTGCATTGAATGGCTCATTAAGAACTCAATTCGGGACATAACGCTGATTACAAATGAGCCAGGCTTGAGCGGCTTTGGCAGGGCAATGTTATACAAGCATTCACTGGTAAAAGAGATCATTTCTTCTCATGTTGGCACGACACAGGAATCAACGGATGAATACCTGAAAGGCAATTTGAAGGTAGAACAGTTTTTTCCAATGGGAACATGGGTGGAGAAAGTAAGAGCAGGTGCGATGGGCTTAGGCGGTGTCCTGGTTCCGGTAGGTGTAGGGATATTGGATAATCCCGGTCTGTTTGCCGAACTGAAGGAAGCGAAGCAGGTGATTGAAGTTAATGGTGTCAAGTGCTTTGTTGAAGCTGCGCTGCGGGCGCCGGTTGGCTTAGTCAAAGCCTGGCGGGCTGATGAGTACGGCAATCTGGAGTACCGTCACACCAGCGTCAATTGCAATCCCCTGGTGGCGATGGCTTGTGAATATACGATTGCCGAGGTGGAGGAAATTGTTCCGGTAGGCACTATTCCTCCTGAGCGGGTGGGAACCGCCGCACCCTTTGTGCAGGCAGTTGTTAAAGGCTTGAGTCTGGAAGAGCATGATGAGATCTATCGTCAGCATTGGCTGAAAATCGGTAAATTAACCCCTGAAAAATAATAAAGGAGGGAATCAGTATGGACCCAAGAGTATTAATAGCAAAACGTGCTGCTCAGGAATTAAAGGACGGACAACTGGTGAATTTGGGCTTCGGTATGCCAACGCAAGCCTCGAATTATTTGCCTGAAGGTGTTAAGGTCATGTTTCATGCCGAGAATGGGGTGTTTGGTGTAGGTCCGAGACCAAAAGCATCAGAAGCTAAGGCGGATATGACCAATGCCGGTTCTGAGCCGGTGACACTGGCCCCGGGTGCGGCCATTATGGATTTGGCAACCTCGCTGGGCGCAATGCGCAGCGGCCTGCTTGATGTTACGATACTAGGTGCATTGGAAGTTGACCAGTTAGGCAATATTGCCAATTGGGCAGTGCTGCGCAACGGTAAATGGTGGCCGGGGATTGGCGGAGCAATGGATTTGTGCTATGGCACTAAGACGGTGATTGCCTGCCTGATGCATACCGATAAGGATGGAGCATCCAAAGTTCTTAAACAATGCACGCTGCCGCTTACCGGCAAAGGGTGTGTCAAGACAATTATAACGGACAAGGCTGTTTTCGATGTTGGTAAGGGCAGACTGATTTTAAAAGAGCATGCGCCGGGGGTTACACTGGATGAAATCCGGACTAGCACGGAAGCTGATTTTGAAGTTGCCGAAGATTTTTGTGAGATGAAATTGTAATTGAGTAAAAGGAGGCTTAAGGTGCGATGACGGAAGTTAGGGAAACCTGCGCAGACGATATTGTAGCAAGAGCAAGGAAATTTTGTACTGACCATCTTCAGCCGATAGCAAAGGAACTGGATAAGAATAGCCGGTTTCCCGTAGAATTGCTGGAGCTTATGGCACAGGAAGGCTTTCTGGGAATGAACTATCCGGTTAGCTATGGCGGAGGCGGTTATCCTTCTGTTGCCACTCACCAGGCCGTGAAAGAATTCGCCAAAGTAAGTGCCGGAGTTGCTTTGACCTTTCATGTCCACTGGATGGCCATTGATGTTTTGCTGCAGTTTGGAACAGACGCGCAAAAACAGAAGTATTTGCCAGATTTAATACAAGGCCGGAAAATAGCGGCTTATACCATCAGTGAAGCACAGGCTGGCTCGGACGCTGCCGGTATCAGCTCGGTTGCGACACGGGCAGAGGACGGATGGCTGTTAAATGGAGCAAAGTTTTTTTGCACAAATGGCGATCTGGCCGACATTTATATCGTAGCTTTTAAAACAGATGCAGAGGCAGGAGCAAAGGGAATTGGCTTGTTCATTATTGAAAAAGGCGCAGCCGGTTTCCGGATAGGTGAGCCTGAGGAGAAAATGGGCTGCCGCAGCTCACAGACAACCAGTCTGGTATTCAAGGATTGCCTGGTGCCGTCAGATCATCTGCTTGGCAATGGCAGGGACGGATTTAAAATGGCGATGTTTGGTCTGACCGGCGGCCGTCTGGGGATGGCTGCTATCGGGCTGGGGATTGCCGAAGCCGCTTTGGAAGCAGCAGCCGTATATGCAAACCGCAGGAGTGCATTTGGTAAACCGCTCAGTGCCCTTTATGCCGTACAGGAAAAGCTTGCCGATATGCACGTAAAAATTGAGGCAGCAAAATTGCTGGTAGATGCTACTGCCCAAAAAAGAGACAGCGGCAAAGACTATTCAGTAGACACCTCAATTGCCAAGCTGTTTGTAACAGAGACTGCCAATGAGGTGTGCCACAAGGCGCTGCAGATTTTCGGCGGACATGGCTATATGAAATATAACGAGGTCGAGCGTTTGGCCCGTGATGCCAGATTAATGGATATCGGCGTTGGTGCTTCGGAAGTGCTTAAAATGGTGGTTGGAACCACTGTTGCTAAAAAATATGGATAAATAGCGAATAACGTTTAATGAGGAGGACGGCGAATGGAATATTTACCGCAGCGGCGTTTTGACAGCAAGCTTCTCACGGGAGCTGCCGGTGTCTTGCTTTGTTTTGTTTATGCCATGCTGTACTGGCCAGTTTGGGCTTCTGTTGCCAAGGCATTGATCAGCTTTACTGCAGCTGCAGGTTTGCAGGCTGCAGATCCTGTCATGGGGAAAAAATATATTGCCGCATTTGCTGAAGGCACCTTTTTCTGGTGCAGCATCAGTGCATGGATTTGGCAGACGCTGATTTTTGGCAACTATGGAAAGTATAGTCTTACAGCCCGTCAGCCGATAGCGGGAATTTGGTACACTTTTGTTAGTTTTGTTTGTGGCCTAGCAGCGTATCTGCTATTGATTTCGTTTATCGGTATCTGGTGGAAGCCTTTTAATCTGGCAATCATGTTTGCTCCTAAGAATGGAGAGGAACTGAAGCTGGCCCTTGAAGGCTGGGAAACGGCTAATTTTTACGTACTGCCTGTGATTATCGCCCAAATACCCTTTATATCGCTCTTCCAGAAGAAACCCTGGGCAGGTAACTTGAAACCGCCGCTTGACGGGTTAGCCGTGATGATGACAAGCTCGTTTTTTGCGCTTCTTGTCTGGCTGGCCATGTTTATTCCCAGCTTTATGCAATTGCAGCTGGGCGGACATGCAATCATCAGTCAGCCACTGGGCTCGTGGCCGGCGGTGCTCGCTTTTTGTCAGGGCTTTATTTTCTGGTTTTTAATCCCTGCAGAGGGTGGTGAAGGCTATCCCTATAAATACTTCACTGATAAACAGCCCTGGCTGGGGCTGGTCGGTTTGGTCATTGCCTTTATTGGCGGAGGTTTAATTACACCGCAGATTTATCTTGCAGCTATTGCGGCTTTTTCCATTAATCCAGGCGTTAACCCTTATGTAACGGCTGCTTCCCTGGAGCTTTCACTTATTGTGACAATGTTATGCTGGCATCATTTATTTGACGATTATCCTGGTGCAGACAAGGAACCGAAGCTGGTCAAGCGGGTTCTTGCACGGGTGGTAATCTGGCTGGCAGGTGGAACAGTATTTGGTCTGCTTTGGCTTAATATCTATAAAATACTGCCTTTTGCCGGTAATGACCTGGGAATGGGATTTCCCGTTATGGGAATTTTAGCCGGTCAATTTGCTCTTCTCATGGTCTTCTTGTATTTTAATACTTTCTTTGATAAATGGCCTCTTGTTTATTCGAAAGCGGTGTCGCCAAAAGTTCCACATTCCATTAATAAATAAGCAAAAAAACAGACCTGCAGACTGCTATTACAGTCTGCAGGTCTGTTTTTTTATAGTAGTCATATCTGGAACTTTTGCAATCAAAATGGGCATTTGCCTGGCGTGTTAGTCGTATATATAAATAATAAATTGTATTTTCTAATAATATGCCAGTATCTGGGAGGATTTTGGCTTCGATCTGACGAACGAATTGGTAATTTCATATCTTGAATGATGGTTAGGGGAGAGTCTGCCAATGGCAGCGCCGAAGGAGCAACAACCGCAAAAGAAACTCTCAGGCAAAAGGACCTTAACCTGACAAACTCTGGAGAGCACCGCAGCTGCGGTCACCGAAGGGGAAGCCGGTTTGGGCAATCTCTCAGGTAAAAAGGACAGAGCAAGCGTTATGCTTGTTCTGTCCTTTTTGTATTGTGCATTTTGGAACATACTACCCAAGTAAAAAGGAGGCTATTATGACGGAAAAAAAGACACCTCTTTATGATGTTCACCTGGCGAGTGGAGCAAAGGTCATTGAATTTGGCGGCTGGCTGATGCCGGTCCAATATTCGGGAATACTGGAGGAGCACCGGGCAGTGCGCACGGCAGCCGGCTTATTTGATGTGTCCCATATGGGAGAGGTTGCGGTCAGCGGTCCTGAGGCTGATTCCTTTATCAATTGTCTGGTTACGAATGATATCAGTGCGCTGCAGATTAATCAGGCCATGTATTCACCGATGTGTTATCCGGACGGTACCGTAGTAGATGATTTGTTGATCTACAGGCTTGGTGAGCAAGAGTATCTGTTGGTTATTAATGCAGGTAATATTGAGAAAGATTTAGCCTGGATTCAGCAGCAGGCTGATGGTTTTCAGCTGGAGCTTAAAAATCTGTCGGCTGTCATGGCTCAGCTGGCATTGCAAGGGCCGAAGGCGGCACAAATCCTGCAGACACTCGTGAGCTCCGATTTACAAACCTTAAAATATTACTGGTTCTGGCAGGGGATGAATATACATGGCATTAGCTGCCTGATTTCCCGCACCGGTTATACTGGAGAAGACGGTTTTGAATTGTATTGTCCGGCTGAAGCAGCCCCAGCTCTATGGCAATTTCTGCTGCAGGCGGGGGCAGAATACGGACTCATTCCTGTCGGGCTGGGAGCCAGAGATACGCTGCGCTTTGAAGCGGCATTGCCGTTGTATGGTCATGAACTGTCAGACCAAATTACGCCCTTGGAAGCAGGACTGGATATGTTCGTTAAGCTGACAAAGGCGGGCTTTACCGGTTTAGAAGCGCTGGCGGCTCAGAAGCAGAAAGGAATTACCAGGAAAATAGTTGGACTGGAAATGACCGGCCGTGGTATTGCCAGGGCAGGCTACTCCTGTGTAGCTGACGGTAAAACAATTGGTACGGTGACAAGTGGCTCTTTTGCCCCGACAATAGGCAAAAATCTGGCACTTGCCCTGCTGGATATTGATTATATTCAGCCCGGTACTGCAATTGGAGTGGAGATAAGGGGAGGCGTAGTTGACGCAGTTGTGGTCAAAAAGCCGTTTTATCGCCGCCCGTCGCCAACTGAAGCGGCAAAGTAACGAAAATGCGACTTAGAATAAGGGGGATATAAAAATGGAATTTCCAAAAGAACTAAAGTACACCAAGGATCACGAATGGGTACGGCTGGAAGGTAAGCGGGCAGTAGTGGGAATTACCGCATTTGCCCAGAGCGAGTTAGGTGATATTGTGTTTATTGAAGTGCCTCCTGTAGGCAAAAAAATCAGCATTCACAGCAACATGTCAGTGGTCGAATCTGTTAAAGCCGTTTCAGATATTTATGCGCCGCTGACCGGAACAGTAGTGGAGATTAACGAACAGCTGACTGATCAACCGGAGCTTGTTAACCAGGACCCGTATGGAGAAGGCTGGATTGCCGTACTGGAATGGGAGAATAACGATGAAATCGCTCAGCTAATTGATGTGGAGCAGTATCAGGCATTGGCGCTGGGGGGGAAATAAATGGCCGGTCATCATTACCTGCCGAATACCCCTGCCGACCGCCAGGCTATGCTTAACACAATCGGCGTTCAGTCAGTGGAGGAACTTTTTGCCGATATTCCTGCCGATTTACGCCTTAAACAGCCGCTAGAGCTGCCTTCTGCTGTCAGCGAGCTGGAAATCCTGCGGATGATGCAGCAGCGGGCCGGGCGCAACAGCAATGTTGATGATTATCCTTGTTTTCTGGGAGCCGGAGCGTATGATCATTTCATTCCGTCGATAGTCTCTCACCTGGCAGGGCGGGCCGAGTTTTATACGGCATACACCCAGTATCAGCCGGAAATCAGCCAGGGTGGGCTGCAGGCGCTTTGGGAATACCAAAGCTTTATCTGTGAACTGACTGGCCTGGATGTTTCCAATGCTTCTTTGTATGATGGGGCTACTGCTGCAGCGGAAGCCATGAATTTGGCCTGCGGAGTAACGGGCCGGAAAAAAGTGCTGATTAGCGGCGCTGTTCATCCTTTTTATCGTCAGGTAGCGGCAACTTATGCACGCGATTTAGGCTTTTCTATTCAATTTCTGCCGGTAGTTGAAGGCAAAACGGCAGCTGACCAGGCAGCGGCTTTACTAGACAGCGATATTGCTGCCGTTATCATGCAGACGCCTAATTTTTATGGCATCATTGAAGATATGGCAGGGTTCGGTGAAGCGGTNNCGCCGTCGTTAATCCCACCTCACTTGCTCTTTTGCAGCCGCCTGGTGAGTATGGAGCTGATATTGCCGTTGGTGAGGGTCAGCCGCTGGGCTTAGGGCTTAATTTTGGCGGCCCCTATCTCGGTTTTATGGCAGTTCGTGAAAAATATATGCGCCGCATGCCTGGCAGAATTGTCGGTCAAACCGTTGATACCCAAGGACGCAGAGGCTTTGTGCTGACTCTGCAGGCACGGGAA
This sequence comes from Sporomusaceae bacterium UBA1887, assembly GCA_002337925.1. GTDB lineage: Bacteria > Bacillota > Negativicutes > Sporomusales > DSM-15969 > Anaerospora. The sequence goes on along the minus strand of DDHB01000067.1, from coordinate 22 downwards.
CAGCATATCCGCCGCGAGAAAG
>DDHB01000064.1 GCA_002337925.1 Sporomusaceae bacterium UBA1887 | reverse complement strand
TCCCGCAGCAGCCACTCACGCCGCTGTTTCGTAATCTGCGTTACAAAATAACCTTTGCTATGAATAAAACTTGCAACAGCTGCCTCATTTTCAGCCACTATAGTGCCTGCTAAAACATGCCCAGTCCGATCCCTGGCCTTATAGCAAAATGTTTTAGCCACCTGCTCATCTCCTAACTCACCATTTTAGCTTGCTCCATTGATCAGTCTGCTAAAACTTTCCTGATCTATCATTCGGGACAAGGCTTCTTCATAGGAGATAATGCCTTGCTGATAGAGTTCCTGCAACGCTCTATCCATAGACCTCATTCCCGCTTTCGCGCTTGTCTGGATAACAGACATCATTTGATGACTCTTTCCTTCACGAATCAGGTTGCGTATAGCCGCAGTAGCGATTACTACTTCCATGGCTGCCACCCGGCCACCAGCAGTGCAGCACGGCACCAGCTGCTGAGCTACTATTCCCTGCAGAGTTAATGACAACTGAATGCGGATTTGCTGCTGCTGATGAGGTGGGAATACATCAATAATCCGGTCAATTGTCTGAACGGCATCATTTGTATGCAATGTTGCCAATACTAAGTGCCCCGTTTCGGCTGCCGTAATGGCTATTCCCATAGTTTGGGCATCGCGCATTTCACCAACCAGGATAACATCAGGATCTTCCCTGAGAGCTGCCCTAAGAGCCGCAGCGAAAGATGGGGTATCCGTATTAACTTCCCGTTGATTCACTATGCTCCGCTTATGTTCATGCCAATACTCAATCGGATCTTCCAGAGTAATAATATGGCAGCTCCGTTCCCTGTTAATTAAATCGATCATGGCGGCCAAGGTTGTCGACTTGCCGCTGCCTGTCGCCCCGGTGATAAGAACAAGCCCGCGCAGTTTACGGGCCAAAGCTTGTACAGCTTCCGTTTGTACTAATTGTTCTATGGCAGGAATTTTTTCCTGAATTACCCTAATAGCAAGAGCGGTAAAGCCACGCTGCCGAAAAGAATTTATTCGAAACCTGCTTACTCCTTGCAGAGAAAAAGCAAAATCCAGTTCACCCTGTTGATGATATTTACAACGTTGCTCATCAGTTGTAATAGCCGCCAAACATTCATCTGTATCACTGGCTGATAATACTGGATGATCAGTAGGCATCAGACTGCCATCTAACCGTAAAACCGGTGGCATCCCCACTGTTAGATGGAGGTCAGAGGCACCTTTGGCAACCGCCTCCCGCAGTAACCTCTCCATTTTCATGTTATCGCACTCCTATGCTATAACCCTGTATAAGCTACCCGGATTACTTCATCTATTGTAGTAAGCCCCTCCATGACTTTATGAATACCATCTTCCCCCATTGTACTCATACCTGCCGACCGTGCTGCAGCTCCCAACTCATCACCGGCAGCACGTTTAGCGATTAATTTACGGATAGCTGCCGTTACAGGCATCACTTCATGAATAGGTATTCTCCCTCTATAACCAGTATAGCCGCAGTGAGCGCATCCCTCCCCCCGATAGAGGCGTACCTGCGCTGTTGGTTCCAGCCCCAAAAGCAGCCTTTCCCGCGAAGCTGGCTCTGGAGTGTAACTTTGCTTACAGTCGTTACAAATCAGCCTTACCAATCGCTGCGCCACCACGCCTAATACTGACGATGCTACTAAAAACGGCTCAATTCCCATATCAATTAAACGTGGTAACGCACCAGGCGCGTCATTGGTATGAAGTGTACTAAAAAACAAATGACCCGTTAAGGCTGCCCGAATGGCAATATCTGCAGTCTCCGTATCCCGGATTTCCCCTACCATAATGACATTCGGATCCTGCCGTAAAATAGAGCGCAAAGCATTAGCAAAGGTAAGCCCTGCCTTATTATTGACCTGAACCTGATTGATGCCGTCTAAAAGTATTTCCACCGCGCCTTCTACTGTAATAATGTTCTTATCCGCTGAATTTATATCTGTGAGCGTTGAATACAGCGTCGTTGTCTTTCCTGAGCTTGTAGGCCCTGTTACTAATAACATACCGTATGCATGACCAATAAGCTGGCGGAATCGTAAAAGGTTGTTATCCCGGAAACCTAGCTCCTTAATAGCAAGGACTGCATTGTCTTTATCAAGAATACGTATTGCAATTTTCTCCCCTAAAATGGTTGGCAAGGTAGAAATACGCAAATCAATGTCACGTCCCTGCTCCTGTACTTTGAGACGTCCATCCTGGGGCAGCCTTTTTTCGGCAATATCCAGTCCGCTCATAATTTTTATTCGCGATATTATAGCGGCATGAATAGACTTAGGAAGGCTGACCATTTCTCGGAGCACGCCGTCAACACGAAAGCGGACACGAATATGATTTGCTTCCGGTTCAACATGAATATCACTAGCTTGATCTTTAACAGCCTGACTGATAAGTGAATTAACAATGCTGACAACCGGCGCTTCATCGGCAGTCTGTATTTCCACCATGGCGGTCTGATCCTCGATGCGCAGTCGGTTAACCGCTTTATCAACAATTGCTTTAACTCCATACGCCTGCTCAATTGCGCGTAAAATCTCTCTCTCGGCGGCAATCACCGGCTGAACCTCACAGGCTGTCATCATATGTACATCATCAATGGCATCGAAATTAGTGGGATCGGTCATTGCGAGCGTGATTTGCCTGCCTTGCTTTTTGATGGGAATGACCTGATGCCGCTCTGCTAATGTTACAGAAATTGCATCAGCCACTTCCCTGTTAATTGCAATCTCTGCTAACGCTACCTGCCGAACGCCAAGCTGCAATTCCAGAGTCCGTATCATATGATCCTCTGTAATGTATCCCAGATGACGAATGACCCGCATAAGGCGCTCACCGGTTTCCTGCTGAATACGCAGAGCCTTTTCCAATTGCTCCTGCGTGAGTACTCCTGCTGCTAGCAACAAATCTTCAAGTCTTTTGTTCATCTTTATCATTGACCATCACCTTGCGGAGCAAATAAAAAACAACCAAGCAACATGCGTAATACANNTGCGTAAATTATGGCTTTGCTCCATTACTTGTATTAGTATGTATAACGTGAATATTCTCACTAATAAAAAAGATTCCTGCTAAAAACAACAGGAATCTACAAAAATTTAACAATTATTCAAACATATCCCTTATTTGCTGTAATAGATTTTTTGCCATTACTTCATAAGGTGCAGGCACATTGGTCCATATTTGAAAAGCTAGAGCTCCCTGCCCCGCCAGCATTCCTTCACCTGTCACAATTTTATGTCCCCGTTCTTTAGCCTGCTGCAAAAAGCGAGTAGTCAGAGGATTATAGATCAAATCGCATACAACTGCATTAGGAGCAAGTGAAGACCATATAACCGGCGGCATTTCCTCACTATGGGGAGCCATTCCTAACGGGGTAGCATTGATTATTATATTGCAATCCGCTAGTTTCTGATTGAATTCCTCAGAGCACCAATCCATGCCGCTAACAGATGACTTTACATAGTGACTGGCTAAATCGCTTGCCTTAACTCCAGACCGGGCCGCTATTGTCACAAACTCTGCCTTAGCTGACAATAATGCATCCACTACTGCACGAGCTGCGCCGCCTGCTCCCAATAATACAACTTTAGCATCAGTTATAACTACGGCCTGTTCCGTAAGTGACCGTATAAACCCCATTCCGTCCGTATTATAGCCTATCAGTCTGCCTTGCACATTAACAATAGTATTAACTGCGCCAATTCTCCGGGCTCCCTCATCAATATCATCCAGATATTGCATAACAGCAACTTTATGTGGAATGGTAACATTAGCCCCTGCTAGGTTCAATGCCCGAATAGCTGCAACAGCCTGCTGCAAATCGTCAGGTTTAACTGCAAAAGGTACATAGGTATAGTCCAGCATAGTTTCCCTAAAGGCAGCATTATGCATAGCCGGAGACATCGAATGCTCTACCGGCCATCCCAATAACCCCACCACTCTCGTTGTTCCGCTAACGTTCACCGGTATAACTCCGGTCGGCGATCCTGCCATACCGACATCCCCTTGCGCACCTGTTCCACTATGCCAGTATCAAGTTCACCGTAAATAATCGCTTCCTCATCTGTGCCTTCAGCAACAATATCTCCATTTGGTGAAACGATCATAGAATGACCATAAAAAGTATTCTCCCGGTGCTGTCCTACACAGTTTACTGCACAGATGTAAATTTGGTTCTCAATCGCCCTAGCCTGAATGAGCGTACGCCAATGGCTTCCACGGGAAGCAGGCCATTCAGCGGGAAGAAAAATGACAGTCGCTCCATCTTGCGTTGTGGCACGGAATAATTCTGGAAAGCGCAAATCGTAACATATCGTTAAGCCGCCGGTTGTATGTTGCAGTTCAAAAGTACACCGCTTACTGCCTGCGGCAAAAAAACGCTGCTCTCCCATGAGATTAAATAGATGTACTTTTTGATAGTCGCCAATAATTTCGCCAGCTGGATTAATGACAAAAGCTCCGTTGTAGATTTTCCCGTCTCTGCGGTAAGGCAGCGAGCCGGTAATGATTGTTACCTGTGATTGTCTCGCTATAAGCTGCAAAGCTGTAATAGTAGGACCTGTTTCCTCTTCTGCCCACTGTTCAATTTCTTTTAAGGCATAGCCAATTGTCCAAATTTCGGGTAAAACAATCACCTCTGCCTTTTGGGCCGCTTCCGCTGCCAATGCCAAACCATGGGCGCGATTCTCAATTACATTCCCGGCAACAACTCTCATTTGAATAAGCGCAACTTTCATTTCATCAACCCCTTCTCTTTTAAAATGCGAATAACAATATTCTCAAGCTTACGGTGAACACGGGTTCCAATAAATTCATGGGTAGTTAACGGTTTCACCCAAATAGTATACATACCCATTCGGTTTCCGCCAAGAACATCGGTAAATAGCTGATCACCAATCACTGCAGCATCCTGGGCCTGCAACCCCATGGCGGCAAGAGCTTGATGGAAGCCTCGCTTAGCCGGCTTATATGCTCGCGAAACAAACGGCAGATTAAAGCGATCAGCAATTAATTTAACCCGTTTGTTCCAATTGTTCGAAACAATGGCTACTTTAAAGTCCTGTATAACCAGTTCATGGAGCCAACTCGTTATTTTGGGACACATATCCGCACTGTCCCAAGGAATAATTGTATTATCCAAATCAAAAATAATACCCTTAATGCCTTGCTGGCGCAGCTGCTCAAGATCAATATCAAATAAAGATGTAACGCATAAGCGGGGATTAAACAACGTGTACACAACAGACACCTCCAGGTAATCCTTGGGGAAAATTATAGCACGAAGTACGGTAAAACACAAAAAGACTGCCATATTGACAGTCTCCTTACAATATTAGTATTGGCAGTCTTTAGGGGCAAGACTTTTACCCAGCTTACTAATAGCCCGCTTTTCTATTCTCGAAACGTATGACCTGGATATGCCAAGCATACGGGCGATATCACGCTGTGTTTTTCGACTGCCGTCTGGCATACCGAACCGCATTTCAAGCACCCATCGTTCTCTACCGCTAAGTCTATGTATTTCTTTGGTTAAACGCTCCTGCTCACACTGGTTCTCTACCGCTTCAGCTACTACATCGGGAGCAGTACCGAGCACATCAATCAAGGTGATTTCATTACCTTCTTTATCAACTCCGATCGGATCATACAAGCTTACTTCCGAGCGGGTGCGGCGCGTACTGCGTAAATGCATCAGAATTTCATTTTCAATACAACGGGCCGCATACGTGGCTAGACGAATCTTTTTCGTTTGGTCAAAAGTATTAATAGCTTTAATTAATCCAATGGTACCTATTGAAATCAGATCATCAACATCTTCGCCGGTATTATCAAACTTTTTGACGATATGAGCCACTAGTCGCAGATTTCGCTCAATGAGCACATTACGTGCCTTCTCTTCACCATTTTTCAACCTTTCCAGGTGCTGCTGCTCCTCTTTTTCTGACAGAGGCAAGGGAAAAGTGTTGTTTGTAATATAAGAGGCAAGCAATGCAACACCTTTAATAATAGAAGTTGCCAAAACAGCAAAAAATGACACCAAGCTATTCACCTCCAGTGAGTCTGTTCTTCATTGTATGGAGGGGATTAGCTGTTTGTGCCTGTCACTAAGAATAAAGTTCAGTGGATTTTCCTGGAAGGATTCTGTTATAATTTGCACAGGCGGTGATAAAATGGATCAATACATTGGTGATATAGGTGTTATCTTTGCTGCAATATTAGTAGCTCTTTATGTTCTTTGGGACCGGTTATTTCCGGAATAAAGCCTGGGGCGTGCTTTATATACCAACAGAATCTGACTGCTATTTTATTGGTTGCCGCAGCGGAATTGAGTTGGTAATCACTTCATAATTAGATGACGCTATTTATAAACACCCGGCTATTTCGCTAATATGCGATATACCGGGTGTTTGGTTATTTTAACATCAGTTTGATATCAGATTGAGCGACTCCCTCAACTGTTTCATGTCACTTTTGGGTGGTCGTCCGAACATGCGTGCATATTCACGGCTAAACTGAGAAGGGCTTTCATACCCAACCTGAAAACCTGCGTCAGCAGCACTTACCTTCGACGTCAACAAAAGACGACGAGCTTCCTGCAAACGTAATTGTTTCTGATATTGCAAGGGACTCATCGCCGTAACTTGCCTAAAATGCCGATGCAAAGAGGCAACACTCATGTTGGCGGCCCTCGCTAAATGCTCAATACGTATTGTTTTTGTAAACTCCTGTTTGATAATGCAGGTGATTTCAGCAATTTTTCGCGTATAACTGTCGCTGATTCCAATTTGTTTTAAAAAATGCCCCTGTTCAGCTTGCAGAATGCGATAAAATATTTCCTTTATTATTAGAGCAGCAAGTGCAGGAATATCCTGTGGAGTCTCTAAGAGTCTGACCAGTCTGCAGCAGGCGTCCAATAGAGGAAGATTGATTTCACCTACAAACATGGCTTGGTGCGAATCGCCTTCGCATATAGAGAGACCAATATTTTGGATAATGTCAAAAATTAGCGCCGGTTCAAAATGCAAGCTCATACATAGTAGGGGATATTCGGGATCAGCCTGTATAATTTGCCCAATATAAGGTAAATCCAGTGATACTACCAGGTAATGGAACGGATCGTAATAATAGTTGCTTTCCGCTACCATGATTTTTTTTGCTCCCTGAACAATAATACACAAGGCGGGCCCCTGAACGGCATAGACAGGGCCTTCGAGATAGGAGGTGCGAGTAAAATGCAACGAGGTAATCTCCGTTGTATGACTTCCATCGGTCATGGCATACTGTTTAATTAGTCGAATCAGTTCCATCTGCTTTTCTGCAATCTTATCTAACTCTATACCTGCTGCTATAGTAAATTCACCTCAACTTATCATTGACACTGACAATGGATATTGCAATAGTTTATATGAATTTTAACACGCGTGATAGGAATAGGCAATATTTTGAGTAAAACGCTCTACCTCCTTAAGCTTTTTATAAGGGATAATAAGGATAAGGAAAACAGCAGGTCTTGTCACATGTTTTTTTGTGCAATTTACCTTCCTTTAGGCCCAATATTTAACAAAAAATATCGACGAACATTAACTAACAAGAATTCGTTAGGAGGAAAACAAAATGTATGTGATAACAGGTGCAACCAGCAGAACAGGAAGTGTCGTGGCAAATTACTTAATTGAGAAAGGACAGCAAGTACGGGTAATTGGGCGGAATGCAGAACGGCTGACTACGTTTGCAGACAAAGGTGCTGATATATTTGCCGCTGACCCAGCAGATCCAGCGGCGCTAATTAAAGCTTTCTGCGGAGCAAAAGCAGTCTATGTGATGCTCCAGCCTAACTATATTGCAACAAGCACTGACTTTCGTGCCTTTCAAGATCGCATCATGGATGCAATTATGCCTGCATTGGAAAAAGCAAAAATAAAATACGTGGTTTCTTTAAGCAGCTGGGGGGCCGATAAACCTGAAGGAACTGGCCCCGTCGCCGGTCTGCACCAGCTTGAGCAGCGTCTCAACCGTATTGCCGGTTTGAATGTGCTCCATTTACGTCCAGGTTACTTCATGGAAAATACTCTTTCGCAGGTCGACAATATTCTAACTCGAAATACAGCAGCAGGCCCATTTAGTCCTAATGTAAGTTTTCCTTTTATTTCCACCCACGATGTCGGATCTGCTGCCGGAGAGGCATTGATAAAACTGGATTTTCTGGGTAAGCAAGTCCGCGAATTACACGGAAGCCAGAATCTTACAATGCTCGAAGTTGCTGCCATTATCGGCAAGGCTATTCAACATCCCGCTCTAACGTATATACAGGATTCACAAGAACAAACAAGGCGAGATCTCCTTAACCTCAACTTTTCTGAGCATATCATTCAACTCATTCTTGAAGTGGCAGACGCAATGAATGCGAGCCATATACAAATGTTGGAACCGCGTTCGGCAGATAACTCTACTCCTACATCTTATGAAAGGTTTGTCTACGAAACGTTATTGCCCTTATACAAGCAAAGAACCACTAACTCCTAGCTGCGGATTCGTTATACACACGCTCACCGCTGTTATTAAACCATCTATAACTCTTGAAATAGATAAAATCCCCTGCCGTTACAGCGGGGGAATTTTTTTTGTATTGTATATATCAGCTTAGAATAGGAAGTGAAACTACCAACGATAAGGCGAATCCATTAGCGAATAGCCGTCACAGGCTGGTTAACGACTTCAAGTGCACCTTGCAGCGCACTGCCGATTACCTTGCTTAGCTTCATAACAGTAGCCAGGGGCGTGCTTTGCAAATCGAGATAACCAATTTTCCCTCCTGCATTTACAACTCCAATAATGGAAATATGCCCGACGCAAGGCAGACGGTTTCCCACGGCAATACCTGCTTCCAACCCGCCTTCCCATACTTCGATATTTCCAATCTCATTTGTTTTTCCAAGGCAGGCATCTACTGCAATAATCAATGGATGATGATATTGGCGGGTAATAATATGAATGGTTTCAACCAGGTTGCCGGCGTGGATAGGGTGATCCAGACTGCCGTAAACCAGACAATCGGTAGTTTCCAGTAAATGAGAGCCGATGAGTGGACCTAATGCATCTCCGGTGTATCGGTCAGAACCGATACATAGCACCACCAGAGGGCGCATCCGGTAGCCTTCCTGACTCTCCAGCAGTGTTAAGAGATAGTTTTGCACCTTGTCACAAGCGTTAGTATCATTGAGGCTGGTTGTCAGTTTACTGCCTGTTATTTTCCCCATTATACCTCTCCTCTGCAATGGTCTTATTAAATCTATGCAGGCAGGTAAATAAATATTTGCATAAATAGCTCTTCCAAGCCCTCCGTAACCTTAGATAGCCACTATAAGCAAAATAAAACAGTCTGCGTAATTACGCAGACTGTTTTATTTGCTACCAATAGCTCAGCCAATTAAGGGCAGCTCCTGGTATTCAGGTTTTTTTGTCGCTTCGGCAAGAGCCTTAATAACAAATTCAATATGTTCTTTGATGTCAATCCCCATATCTTCCGCACTGGTAATTAGCGTTTCCCGGTTTACTGCTCGGGCAAAGGCTTTATCTTTCATCTTCTTTACAACTGATTTTACTTCTAAATTATCCAAGCTTTTGTCCGGCCGTACTAATGCACAGGCAATAACAAAACCTGTCATCTCATCAACGGCAAGCAATACTTTTTGCAGTATGGTCCTTTCCATGGGCCAATCACGGGCATGAGACTGAACATCGGTAATAAAATTCTCATCATAACCATGAGAGCTTAGTATTTCGCGAGCGTGCTCCGGGTGATCCTCGGGGTACTTTTCAAAATCAATGTCATGAAGTAAGCCGACTGTTCCCCAATATGCTGCATCACCTTCGAATTTTACAGCATATGCTCTCATCGCGATTTCTACCGCCAGACAATGCTTTAATAATACCTCACTCGTCACGTGCTGACGCAGTATTTGCCATACATCCTGCCTAAGAACGTTATTCATTCCTGATTCCCCCTTGCTCTTCATTTTGTCCTGAAAATTATCTTCTACACGCTTCATGCATATTCTTTACTGCCCTTCGTGAACCATTTGGGCATACCGTCCGCCTTGCAAAACTAACTCTTCATGTGTACCGCATTCCACAATACGTCCGTCAGTTAGAAAAATCACCTTATCCGAAGCAACAAGTGTTGACAGCCTGTGAGTAATCATAAAGGTTGTCCGGCCAGCACTTGCCCGCCGTATGGCAGTGAGCACCGATTTTTCAGACTGATTATCTAATGATGCTGTAGGCTCATCCAGCAAAAGTAAGGCTGGATTGGACAACACCGCCCGGGCAATTGCAATGCGCTGCCTCTGTCCGCCAGACAACAGGTGCCCCAATTCACCAACCGACGTTGAATATTGCTGAGGTAATGCCATAATAAATTCATGTGCGCCTGCAAGACGAGCTGCAGCTTCCACCTCATTTTGTGTTGCTTCCGGCCTGCCATACCGGATATTATCCAAAATAGGTATATTAAAAAGTATCGGATCTTGCTGGATAAAACCAATTTGCTTACGTAAGTTTGCTGTCTTCAGTTTTTTTATATCAACACCATCCAGATAGATCGTCCCTTTATCAGGATCATAAAAACGAAGCAGCAAATTAGCAAATGAAGATTTTCCTGCACCGCTGGGACCGACAATCGCAATTACTTCTCCAGGCTGGGCGCTGAAGGATATATCTTTTAAAATTCCTGTTTCCGGAATGTAACTGAAAGAAACTTCTTTGAATTCAACTCTGCCGGCAACCTGTTTCAGCTCCTGTGAGCCTTCCGTCACATGATGCGGATAACAGCTAAGTCTCTCAATCCGCTGCCAGGCTACAGTTCCCATTTTTAGTTTTGCAGCCGCCTCACTAATTTTGCGCACCGGAGTTGGCAAATTGATAATGTAAACAAGAAAAGCAAACATGCCACCAATTGTTAAATCACCGGTAATGACTTCGCGGCCACCATACCAGATAATTAAAGTCAAGCCAATGGCAGCAAGGAATTCCACCAAAGGTATTAAAAATGCATTAAGACGCTGTACTTGCAGTAAATCCTCTGCCGCACGTTTAATATTAGCCCTGAATTTTTGGTATTCGTAATTTTCTCTGGTATAGCTTTGAATAACCGTAACAGATGTAAGATATTCTTCTAAGCTCTCTGTTACTCTTGCCAGGGCTTCTTCCACAAGTTCACCAAGTGATGCAATCTTCTTATTAAAAAAGCCGATTGCCCCAATAATGAATGGTACCGTAGCAAAGGTAACCAGCGCCAATTCCCAGTCAAAATAAATCATAATAGCCATAATAGCAGTTAAATTTAACGACTCTACCAGCATATCGGGTACACCAAAAGAAAAAGCCTGCTGTAATAACCATAAGTCGTTCGTAAATAAGGAAATCGTCTCACCGGTAGAGGTATTAACAAAAAAGGCAAAATCCTGATGTTGCAGCTTGGCAAACATATCTTGTCTCAGTCTGGCAACCATTTGATTTCCGGCCTTGGCAATAGTATAACCATATATGTAAGTAAAAGCGCCCCTTACAAGATAAAGACCCACAATGGCTCCAATGATTAGATGCAGCGAGGCCAGGTCTTGAGCGACTAGGGCACCATCAATGAGATATTTAATGACAACAGGCGCAGCCAGGCCAGCCAAACTCGCAATGATAAAGCAGCAAATTGCAGTTGTCACCATTGGCCAATAAGGACATATAAAGCTGTTCCAATATAGTTTGAGCATGATGGCCTCCGGTAAAACTAAGTAAAATAGGCAATAAAAAATGGGAAGGCCGGTTACGCCTTCCCTAAATTTGCTATAACACCCGGCGGGCTCCGATATACCGGGCACCCCAGTAACTGCTTTCCATGCGGTCAATAGCAATACCGCGGCTGGATGTAGCACTGATAAATTGCCCGTTGCCGAGATAAATTCCGCTGTGCGAAGCACCCGGCGCATATGTAGAGAAGAATACTAAATCCCCCGGCTGCAAGCGGTTATACGATACCGACTGTCCGACATCATACTGCTCATCGGCTGCACGTGGCAATTGTATTCCATAATTCGCAAATACAAAGCGCGTAAACCCGGAGCAATCGAATCCATTCGGCGTAGTACCGCCAAAAACATACGGGACGCCCACATACCGATTAGCGGTTTGAATAAGGCGCCTGACTGTGGTTGTCGAAGAGTCGCGGCTTACTGGGATTTCGCGGCCCATAAGCAACCGAAAAGTTTGAGCTCCGACTACACCGTCATCAGTCAAGCCATGATCTCTCTGAAAGGCTTGAACGGCAATAGTCGTCTGTTCTCCAAAGTCGCCATCAACGCCTACTTGATAACCAAGCGAGCTCAATTTCGACTGTATCATGGAGATGTCTTGTCCTTCATCACCCTGCATAAAAGCAGAAGCTGAGGCAAGCGATGCTACACTAAAGAGCATCAAAAAGCAAAGCGTTGTTCTGAGAAACTTATGCAACTGTCTGTGCTCCTCTCGACAGCCTCCGAGGTTAGCTGACGGGTTAGGGTTGTAGGCCCCCTACCTGCACGAAAGCAAGTTTCACCCCTTTGATTGGTTCCCCCGTACCTGAGCTGGATTCGGCTTTTCTCTGCTCATCTTTTATCCATTCGTCATCAAGTTGCAAATTCCTGCCACTTAAGACAAGGATTCTGACAGAAACTAGGAGAGATCCTCCTTTTTTTTCGACCTTCCCGGTTGCGCCTCATCAACGCGCAGCCAGTACAGCGGCCGCTGTTTAACTTCTTCAAAAATGCGGCCCACATATTCACCAATAACACCCAATCCGGCCAGTTGTAATCCACCAAGCATTAAAATGCTGGCTGTAATCGTTGCCCAGCCTGGTGCAGCCTGCTGCGTAAACACCTTAATATACAGCACATGTAAAGCAAGAATAAAGCTTCCCAGTGCGCATAACACGCCAATGTAAAAAGCAATGCGCAAGGGCAGCTTCGAATAAGCGGTAATCCCATCCAACGCAAAATGCAGCATTCCCTTTAGCGAAAATTTTGTTGTTCCTGCATAACGAGGAGGAGCAGTAAATTCAATCAATATTTGCTTATAGCCTATAGCGCTGATCATGCCGCGTATAAAACGCGCCCGTTCACGAAAGCGACGAAAGCTTGTAACTACAGTTTTATCTAACAGTCTAAAATCCGAACCGCCTTCATTGATATGCACATTAGACACACTATTAATTAATTTATAGTATAGGCGGGAGGTGAGCTTTTTAAACCAGGAGACACCCTCCGTACTTGTCCGGATAGTCTGTACAACCTCATACCCTTCTTCCCATTGCTTAATCAGTAAGGGCAGCATAGATGGCGGATGCTGCATATCGCCATCCATTGTGATTACAGCATCACCATCTGCATGGTCTAAGCCACAGGTAAGGGCAATTTGGTGTCCAAAATTGCGGGCTAGCACTAAAGCCCTTACCCGGTTATCACAATTGGCCAAACGATCAAGAATCAACGGGGTTGCATCTCTCGACCCGTCATCAACAAATATGATTTCAAAGGTATAAGCTAAATCTTGCATATTCTTAACAACTTCTCTATAAAAGTTGTCAATATTGTCTTCTTCATTAAAAACCGGCACAACAATTGAAATCAACATTACTTACAGCTCCTTTCATGCTTATTCGCATTGCATGGTTCAGCCATAGTTCACTAGCAATAAGCATGAATATGACATTTATATTATATGGAAAAACAGGCAGCAAATGCCTCATAAAAAACGGCTCAAGCGTAAGCCTATGCCCACACTCCAGCCGGTTTTTCTGCCTATTTTACCAGATCGGGACGCAATACCTGAGCACCATGAAGATAAATATGATGAATATCCGTTTGGGGCTTATTCGTATTTAACAAAATCAAGACACGTATGCACATTACCGGGCCATTATCGGCGTCCATCTCCTGAGCACCGAATAACGGAACCTCACTCCAGCCAATTTCCCTGGCTGCAGCAGCCGGGAAAGCAGCCGTAATATCAGGAGTGGCACTAAATATAGCAGCACCAATATCTTCTAGCTGTATATTATTTTCTTCCACCAACTTAGTTAATAGCTCAGAGGTTCTCTTTACAATGCTGGAACGTTCATTATTTTCAACCGTAGTAGCTCCCCGTATTCCTCGCAGCAAGTTAACACCTTCTCTTATTGGAATATGTTAGTATTCGCCGCTCAGTAAAATAAATCCTACCAGACTATGCACTATAGTTTATTACAGCGGCAGGAATCGCAGGTATGGCACTTCCACCAGCCACAAACAGGGCAAACTTTATTTTTTTCATTTAGTTCTACGTATTTTCCTTCTTCAAGGTCTTTCCAGCAAAAGACGCTGCCATGTGCTTTATATAGAGTAACCGACTGAGCATCAATCCATAGTTGTTGTCCAAAAACAGTAATTAAAAGCTCATTATGCCGTGTCTTTTCATTGAAGCGGCATTGCTCTACAGGAAACTGTTCAACTTGTTTCGCAAACGAAATTCTGGTATATAAATTCCGTATATTCATCATCCCCACCTCCGTTAAAAGCTATGAGTGCAACTGGAAATTTATGAAAAAACAAATCACTGCTAAGCAGTGATTTGTTTTTTTAAGCTTCTTCCTTTTGTACTGCCGCTACTTGCCACTCGGCCAGTTGGGCAATAATTTTATTTTCAATCGTTGCAAGCTGCTCTGCTATCAGAGGTGTCAGCTCTAAACCTAATTCTAACGATTGAGGCTGTACCCCTAAAACAACAATATTCTCTATTGGCTTTTCGAGAACGTCCAGAACCGCTAGTACATCCTGTATTCCCAGTTCGTGCATAGAAACCTTATCTTTAAAGTAGGCTTTTACCTGATCATTTCTAAAATCATACTGCGTACCCGGTACTTGATTACCGGAAATAGCGTCAACTAGAATCAATTTCTCTGTTCCCGCTAGAAAACGCATTAATTCCATTCCAAGCGTACCGCCATCCAGGAGTTGTACATCACTGCTGAAGGTAAAGCGCTGACCTAGTCTTTCAATTACCCTGACGCCAAAGCCCTCATCTTGCAATAAAATATTGCCGATCCCTAATACGGTTATTTTTGCGTTTTGCATTTCGTACTCCCATGCCAGCTTAACATTTGCCTTTTATTCAAGAGCTCTGTGAAACATCACTATGCTCTCCCTCATGTCCGAGAATGCGGAAATTCTCCGCAATTAAACAATACAAGAGACATCCAATAGAGGTAAAACCAATACTGGTAATAAACTCCCATATGCTCGGGAAATAAGAAGTTGCTGCCTGACCGGCAAGTCCAACCAAAGATACATCAACCCGATTTAAAATTACGCCCAAACTCACCAAAAGCCCGTAAATAAACAGTCCTTTGTGTGTTTTGGTATATTTCGAGAAGATCAGGAGGAACGGAATGAT
The DNA here is from genome assembly GCA_002337925.1 of Sporomusaceae bacterium UBA1887. GTDB lineage: Bacteria > Bacillota > Negativicutes > Sporomusales > DSM-15969 > Anaerospora. The sequence continues at coordinate 25,610 of DDHB01000064.1, read as the reverse complement.
AATTCCTACGATCATTNNGAGGTTCCCTGCCATTAGTAAACCAAGCATATCACGATTCGCCAGGTCCCACATTTTGAGTACAAAGTACACAGCCATCATTGCTCCACCAATTTGCCCCAGTCCCCGCAAAACCGGTACAGGTACGGTATGCTGAAAGGCTCTCCCGGCAAAGACTGATTCGACGCAGATCATCGCCGGACCTACAAAGAAGGACGACAGGAAGAAAAAAACCGGCAATAGCGGCGACCACCACAGTGGATACAATTTGTTTACGGCAATCAGATATAGGCCGCCAAGGGAAGATTGGTGCAGCGTCGGAAAGATAATTCCCGTTACCATTAGTACAGGCATGATTTTGACAAAGAAGGTATGCCATTTGATTCCGATCCGCTCTGTGACGACTTCACCGAATTCCAGCAGCTGGATCGTGGTGTAACAAGATATACAAATAAAAACTTCAAAAAGAACCGATGAATAGCCCCATGATACGTAGGGCCTCCAGAAGTTGAACCATTGTCCGATATCGACTAAAAGACCGGCTAACACAAGCAAGTAGCCGATTAATGAAGTGAGCATCGCACTTCTGGATATGGCAAGATACTGGTCTTTGTGCAATACATGGACGATAAGCGCGGTGAAATAACCACCGCCTGCCAGAGCGACTCCAATGAGGACATCAAAGGTAATCCACAGACCCCAGGGCCAATCATCGTTTAGATTGGTGACGATGCCAAATCCGGTAATAAAGCGCACCAGGATAACACCGAGGCCAAGCGCCGCGAGGAGCATCATGACTAGACGGACCGGGGTGAGTGTAAATTGGAATCCTAATAATCGGTATGTTTTCATGCTCATTCCCCCTATTTCCCCAGCGTTTGGTTATGTTTATCGGTGTCGGTGCTTTGTTTTGCTGTGTTCTCTGATTTCGTACCGCTATTTTCTTTTCTGCGTTTTGTGTACAGGTAGAGGCCGGAGAGGATCGCTCCCCACCCAATGGCGATGTAGGGGGTATATTTCAGAAAGCCTCCATGTGTATATTCAGGCAGCGCTTTAGTAGTAAGTCCCGTTTTAAAGCCCAGCTCAGCAAAGGGTACATCCGATATATAAAGCCAGGAGGTGCCTCCCACTTCTTTTTCACCGTATATGCTTTGTATGTAGCTGCGGTTCGCTGCTATTGTAGTTTTTGCTTCTTCGAGAAGAGTTTGCCTGTCACCGAATTTCATGACGCCGGTAGGACAGACAGAAACGCACGCGGGAGCTTCTCCCTGATCAATTTTGCCGGAGCACATCTGGCATTTTGTGACAAGAGGTAAGGCTTTCTCCCACTGGTATTTGGGAATGTTGAAGGGGCAGGCTACCATGCAGTACCGGCACCCGACGCAGAGATGCGGGTAATAGATGACCGGCCCGTCCGGTGTTTTCTGGAGGGCTTTAGAAAAGCAAGCCGATGCACATGCCGGATGCTCACAGTGCAGACATTGTTCTTTAACAAACCGCCAGGCGCTCTGAGAGCCAGCGACCACTTCACAACGTTTGACAGTAGTCCAATTTTCACTGGTGAGTTTAGGCTGGTCCCCAGTGGCAGGCCGCTTTTCATCAAACTTAGTTTCATTCCATAATTTACAGGCAACTGTACAGCTGCCACAGCCGATGCATTTTGTCAGGTCGATTAGAACCCCTTTAGCCATTTCTTTCGCCTCCTGCCGGCCGTTTCACCAGTCTCTTTTTGGCGGTAAGATTTCCGCTCCGGTCAGTATAATGGGTGTGCAGCAATTGCTCGGCTTTTTCACTCATGGGATGCTCCAGGTAGCTTTGGTAAACTTGCCGGATTTCTTCGTTTTTATAGCTAAGACGTTTTTTGTAGACACTGCTGTCTAACTTGTAAAGGCTGGCAATGCGAGCCTGCCGGATTTCATCAGAGGGCGGAAGGGATGTACGCGGCTGTCCGCCTCCACCGATACAGCCACCGGGACAGGACATGAATTCGATAAACTGCCNNGCGCGTTTTCCCTGCCCTGATTTCATCAAGGATCAGACGGGCATTTTTTAAACCATGACAAACAGCAACTTGGAGCTCGCCCACCCCGGGTATAGTGACTGAGGCTTCCTTAACACCGGCAAGCCCCCGGACAGGAGTCAGGGTTAGAAGAGTTTCGGGCGGATCTTGTTTAGTAACAAGGTAATAGGCACTGCGAACAGCCGCCTCCATCACGCCTCCCGTTACACCGAAGATAACTCCCGCTCCTGTACTTTCTCCCATCAGCCGGTCATAAGGAGCATCGGTAAGGGTGTTTAAATCAATGCCTCGCTTCTTCATGAGTCGTGCCAGTTCCCGGGTTGTCAGAACAATATCTACATCTCTGATTTCAGGCTTCCCGTGCAGCACACCTGCTGCATTCATTTCGGGCCTCGCACATTCAAATTTTTTAGCTGTACAAGGCATGATGGCAACAGAAATGATTTTAGCCGGATCAATTCCTTTTTCTCTGGCATAGTAGGTTTTTACCAGGGCGCCTAACATTTGCTGCGGAGATTTAGCGGTTGACAGGTTGCCAATAAGATCTGGATAGTAGTATTCACAGAATTTGACCCAGCCCGGACTGCAGGAGGTAAATTGCGGCAGCGGATGGCCGGCCATTCCCTCTATTCGTTTTATGAGCTCGGTCCCTTCTTCCATAATGGTAAGATCGGCACTGTAGTTCGTGTCAAAAACGGTATCAAAGCCGAGCTTTTTTAGCGCAGCTACTTGTTTGCCTTCAACTAGACTGCCCGGTGCCAGGCCGAATTCTTCACCTAAAGCAACGCGGGTTGCCGGAGCAGTTTGGACTACAACATGCAAATTTTTGTTTTCCAAGGCTTTTACGACTTTATCGATATCATCCCGCTCAGTAATAGCAGCGGTAGGACACCACAGGCTGCATTGTCCGCAGTCAACGCAGGTAATGTCTTTTTTTATTGGCAATTCATAGTATCCGTAGACGGACTGTACCTTTTCACAGGCTTCCAGACACTGGCCGCAAAGGATGCATTTGCGGTCGTCCCTCATGATGGAAGGACTATCCGGATCGATCGGTATACGACCTTTTACTTGCACCGGCCAGCTGCCGGCAACCTGATACTGTTTTGGCATCCAGCCTTTACCACCAGCCGGATCACTGCTGCAGCCTGCTATACTGGCAGCAACACCTACTACACTGCTGCCTCCCAGCAGTTTCAGGAAGTTTCTTCTACCTATTGATTTCCCTTTATCAGGTCCCGTTATCATTTCGTCCTCCTTTGAAACATGACTGAGATTTCAGGTGTTATGAGCTACATTATAAACTAACAGCCGCCTAAAATGCTACAATATTTAGATATAACAGAATATTTTACCTATTATATTTTTTAATATAAATATTTTGAATTACCTCTTTTTTATGCCACTTAATTGTTATTCCTCCTATAATACATTCCCGACTGCCCTTACTTTAGCGTACATTAAAAATATTGCAAAAAGCTTACAGACAAGTTACAAATATCTTGCATTTTACATGACAAAATTAAGATAGTTTGTAAAAAAGATCTCAGGCAAAATGCCTGAGATCTTCATCCGCTTCTGCAGCCTGCTCGCAACAAGCCAGCAGACTCTTTACAATGTATCAATCGCGGCAGCTTTATTAGCAGCCTCAATTGCTTTATGAGCAAATTCATTAGCCTGCCCGCAAGTAGTAATAACTTGGTCGGGATTATGGAAGCCCATACTGCTTTCAGCAGCAACAATATCCCAATACCATTGAGCCTTGCGCACCAATTCGCGAGCTTCAGCCAGCTTCATCTGATCAACCTCTGCCGCTTCATTGGCTTTCTTAATTGCTTCATGCGCTTTGGCAACATTTAACCCTGCCATATGCTGCATTTCAAAGGCCTGGTCCTGAATCGTCTTAATGCGCTCACTCATCCAAGCTTTACCTTGGTTATGGCACTGACCGCAGGACTCTTCCAAGTGCTTTTGAGGACTTGTCATCCAGTGTGAACTATATTTCTGTCCATCTTTCCGCATATATGGCATATGGCAATCTGCGCAGCTTACACCAGATTTCCCATGGGTTCCTGTAATGTAGGTCTCATAGTCGGGATGTTGGGCCTTAAGCATTTGTACTTTTGAATCAGGGTGTTCCCAATCTCCCTGGAAATTGTTCGGTTTATCCGCATAGTAAGCATACATTTCAGCAGGCTTAAAGCCTTTATCCCAGGGAAAAACGACCTGGAAGGAGCCTGGTACGAAATAATACTCAACATGACATTGAGCGCATACATAATTACGCATATCCTCCCGGCTAGCCTTACTGACATCAATGCCACGACGCTCCATTGCTTCATTAAATGCAGGGTTAATCACCCGTAAATTCATTGTCGCAGGATCATGACACTGTGCACAGGAAATCGAGCCATGTTCTTTTTTGGCATAATCAATGATTTCGCTCAAAGGCTTACTGGCATATCCCCAGCCGTACTCTTTCACCATTTTTTCCAGATAAGGAGTTTTGCAAGTGATGCAGGCCCCTTTACTGGCAGGGCCAATTCGCTTGGTTTCCATCAAATCTGCCATGGTATACACATGCCCGCGATCTTCGGTATAGTCCTTACTAAAAGGCATTCCTTTAAAGTTAACCAGAATTTCAGGCTGCATTTCTGATTTTTGAACCTTAATGCTGCCGCCGTAACCCGTAGGCGAAGGTGCCATTTCAGCATTTTTTAGAAAACTTTGATACTGAAGCGGATAATACTGGCCCCATACCGCCGAGTCATATTCTCCTGCCGGAATCATCGCAACTTTGGCGGTAGATACGGGCTTGACAACACCGATTCGGACAACAATAAACCCAAAAAAGACTAACAGCACACTCAGCAAAGCCAGTAAAGATTTCTGTGTCTTACTCAAACTTTATCCCTCCTTTGCTCATGTTGCGCCCGTGGACCAAACCACGATGACACTTGGCACAATCCTGCCCCGCTGCTGCCATTTGTGTTTTCTCTAAGCTTGATTCATGACAGCGGGCGCAATTTTGTGCAAGATAAGTCTTTCCTTGGGTTGTTACCTTGATTGTTGCCGGATAATCTCTCAGCACTTCGTGATAAACGTCATTAATACCGGTCTGGGCTTTGGCGACTAATTTTACCGCCAAATTCTTATTAGGCAAATGGCATTCGGTACACGCTATTTGTTTGTGGTTAGAATCCTTCCAGGTACTAAAAGCCTGATCCATAGAGTGGCAAGTTCCACAGAATTCAGGGCTTTCAGCATAAGCGTAACCGGCTCCCATCGCCATCATTCCTGCCACCGCAATGACTAAACCTAGTAAAACCAGTTTTAAGGCATGGCGATTGAATAGTTGACCAGTATCCAACTAATCTCCTCCTCTCTCTCTTTATTGGGCATAACTATGCAGTCCCGGCAGGAGGACTTGACCCCGTCATTTATTGGGCGTAACTATGCAGCCCCGGCAAAAAGACATTTACTCCAATAAAGGTAAACAATACGGCTAAAAAGCCAACCACAGCCAGCCCCATGGAACGGTGGACCGTCCAGTTTTTTATCATCCGGCCATGCAAATAAATGCTATAAATAATCCAGGTAATAAGTGACCAGGTTTCTTTCGGATCCCAACGCCAATAGGAACCCCAGGCATATTCCGCCCAAACAGCGCCTGTAACAATAAGCAATGTTAGAAATGGCATAGCAAAAAGAATGATCTTATCAACCCATAAAGCAATTTTAAGCCTTATCCTTTCCTGATTGGCTATTTCACCAAATTTACTGTACCAAAAATATAACAGTGCCATGCCAAAGGATAAGGCCAGAGCACCATAAGCAATTACCGCTGTAATCACATGAGCCATTAGCCAATTGCTTTTTAGGGCAGGAATTAAAGGTTTAGCCTCTTGATAGAAAGCTAGAAACGCACCTGCCAGTACGAAAGCCAGCGAAAGCATAGCGGCCCCCAAAGCTGGTATCTGCTGCCGCCAATCAATGAAAAACCAAAATACAACAAGCAGCCAAACCATCGCTATGCCAAATTCGTACATAGAAGCAAAGGGAAGATGGCCGGCAGAGATCGTCCGGGCGATGAGTGCCATAGTGTTGGCAATAAGCCCAATACCGGCAAGCAATTTACCGGCAACTGCTAAACCGCGATGATACCAGACCAACTTTACGATAAAAAATACCGCAGCAAAAAAATAAAAACAAAAGGCACTAAAAAACAAGGTGCGTTCCGCTAACATTTAGAGCTCGCCCCCTTCATCAGGCGTTCTTCTAATTCAATTAAAAACGCTTCACTTTTACCGCCGTTTAACCTCGATACGGCAGCATGAATGACACTGCCTTTAGGCGTCATAGAAATGCGTATCAGAACTTGCCGATACCGGATAGACATACTTAGAAAAAAAGCAATCGACAATAGTAAAAATCCAGCAAGAACAAGTGGAACGCCCGGATCACGCTTCACATCCAATGTAGAAAATGGTCTTATTTGCGCAAACTCCATCCACGTATCAGAGCCATTAAGGCGCATCTTCTGTCCAAAATCTGCCACCCCCCAGTCAATCGCTTCATTCTGCTGGTAAAAGGCATACAAAACTTTTGGATTATTAGGCTGCAGACTTAAAGAAACTGCCGGTTGATGGGGATTAAAATCAGGAATATATTTTATCATTTGCAGTGTAATTTCTTTTTCGGCATCGACTACAAGCTTACCGTCATCATTCAGCCAACTGGCGACAGCTACCGTGCCGTCGGGCTTGTGAATTCTGGCAAGTACCTGATAGCCATAATCCATTTGATACATAGTAATCCCCTGAAATTGGAGAGGGTGATTAATTCGAATCGATTGCTTCAGCTGTTCACTTCCTGCTGAAACACTTACCTCACTGAGATATTCGGATACATTTCCATCCGGGTAATAGTCGATAGTAAAATCATGGAGTGTAAGCTCAGCTTGCCTTTCACCGTTTTTTTCTAACGGCACCAGCACAGTTTCTGCTTTGCCCACCACAATAGACTGGGTAAACCCGAATACGCTGCCAATCACAGCTCCTGCGGCAATGATTACGATAGCCAGATGTACTCCTGCTGCCCCCCACCGGCCGGTTAAGCCCTTATCTGCATGAATGATAGTCTGGTCACCGTCCTGAACTGTTTTAATGCGATAACGCTGCTTGACAAAAAGCTGTTCAACCTCTGCCGGCGTTATGTGGTATTGCCATTTACCGTATTGCCAGTTAGCCGCTGGACTGCATGTAGGCGCTCGCCGGCTTATTGTCCAAAGTACTTTGATTTGCCGAAAACTGCAGAAGGCAATATTTAGACAAAATAGGGCAAGTAAAACACGGAACCAAGCGGAGTAAAATACCTCAGCCTGAGGAAACACCAATGTTGCAATCAGCGCAATACACGCAATGAGTACCATCAAAGCAAGTCCGGCATTCATGGAAGACAGGTTATACAGATTTCTCAGACTTCCACCGGCAGGCTGAGATTTAACGTCCATACGCGCACCAAGGCTCCTCTGCCATATAGTCGCCATCCGCATAATAATAAGCCCTGGCCCGACAGCCACCGCAAACTTGATCATACCCGCAGTTTGCACAGCCGCCTTTTAAAGGTTGGTTGCGCAACTCGTTAAACAGCGTACTTTGCTGCCAAATATCATCAAAATCCATTTTGCGCACATTGCCCACAGCAATAGGTAAATAAGGACAAGGTTGTACGTCCCCATTCGGCAAGATGACACAGTAAGAGGTGCCGGCAAGGCAGCCTTTGGTAAAACGCGTTTTCATGCCCCGTTGCGTAGCTATACGCATAAATTGAGGTGCACAAGTCGGTTTCAACTCGATAGGTACTTGTGACTGTTTATCTAAAATATGTTCCAACAAGGCTTCATATTGTGCTGTTTTTAGGCTGGTATCTTCAATATCCTTACCTCTGCCGGTAGGAACAAGAAAAAAGATATGATGAGCAATTGCTCCTAGTTTTACAGCCCTGTCGGTAATTTCCGTTATTTCTTGCTCATTATAACTGGTTACCGTAGTATGAATTTGAAAGGGCAGCCCCGCTTCACGGCAAGACTCAATACCGCTAAGAGTCTGTTCCCAGGCACCGGAACAGCCCCGGAAATGGTCATGTGTCGACTGATCCAAACTGTCAATACTGATACCGGCCACAGCCAGACCTGCCGCTTTGAGATTGACCGCCGCCTCTTTTGTAATTAAGGTACCGTTAGTTCCGATTACAGGCCGCATACCGCAGCTTTTGGCATGGCTGATCAATTCATAAATATCAGGGCGAAGCAGCGGCTCACCGCCGCTAAGAATCATAATTTTAAATCCTGCCCGGGCTATTTGAGTCAAAAGATTTTTGCCCTCTTGGGTATTTAATTCGTCCGAGCGTTTTGTGCCTGCGTCGCGATAGCAGTGAATGCAATTAATGTTACATGCTTGTGTCGTATTCCAGGATATAATCATAAGTTCATACTCCTTCTAGCTTTATTTGCGTATAGCAGCACGCTTGCTTGAATGTTTTATAGGTCCAGCTACAGTAGATTCAGGTATATGAAGACGTTTCCAGCCTGCCCATAATGTACTGAAGGTAATGAGAGCTGTTCCCAGCCAAAGCAGATTAACCAGCGGTTTATCACTTACTTCAACATCGATTTGCTCGTTCTGCACAGTTGTTGTTGTGTTTCGCACTCTTATGCTAATGGCGCCTTCATTGGGGTTCACTCCGTTGAGAGTGACTTCATAATGATCCAGAATCTGGACTGGTATACCCATTCCACGACCATTTTTGAACAGCATTTCTGCATTGACCGCTTCCATTTTTCCATCCTTCGCTGCTTCCAGTGCCGCCTGTATACGGATTTCTTCATTGCTTACTTTACCGCCAAGCATGGAAATTTGTAATAGTTTGAGCTGAAGTCCGTCCTGAACGGTCTGCTCGCCTTTACGGATAATAGCTTCTTTACCGCCATTCCCTTCTCTTTTCAGTACTGGTGCAATATAGAGGTCAGCTGCAATAGTCCGGTAAATAGCCGGTTCACGAGCAGCAGGATTACCCTCTTTATTTAATTTTGTTATCGCATTCAGAACAGCATCATCTTCAATAGAAAATTTTTGATAAAAGCCATCTTCCCCAATCGCTGCCGCTTTGCCAAGATAAGTAACTTTCTGCCCGAATAAGCGCTGACTCTGCCCCGGTTCAAAACTCACCAGCTGAGAATGACTAGCTGCCGAAGATACCATAATTCCAATTAATGCAAGGGCTACTCCAACATGGGTAATTCCTGCTGGCCAGGTAATATAGCTTTTTACTGCAGCGGTTATATTGCTAACTAGGCTTGAAAAGCAAAAAGCAATTACCAACGCGATGAGCGGATTCCAAATGCCATAGCTGGTAGCAAAAACGAGACCGGCAACTGCTGCGGCAATTCCCCCTCCATAGACAAACCAGTTTGTTTTCTGATTTGTCTTTTTTAGCACTGGGCCAATTGTCAGCAACAATGCCATCGCTGCTGCCAGCGGCAGTGTAGTGGCATTATAGAAGCTGGTATTCACATTTTGCGGATTGCCCACTAATGCTGTGAATATCGGCGTTGACATGCCAATAAATACCAGGATCGCTAAGACTGCGAGGACGAGACCTGTACAAGCCAGTATAAATTCCCTGCTTTTTATTGTGGGATATAGTTCTCCCTGCGGCAGCTCCTCCCATTTAAGAACAAGAACAACGGTTGCTGTCAGTGCACTTACTAGCACAAAACCTGCTAATAAACCACCTATCCCTTCGTCGGCAAAGGAGTGGGTAGAAAAATCGCTTAACATGCCGCTGCGTGTTAAAAACGTTCCATACAGCACGAGTATAAAACTGGCCAGACTAGCGACATATGCAGATTTGACGCCTGCTGGCCGTATGCGGGCCAACAATAACAAATGCACCAGGGCTCCTGCCGCCAGCCATGGAACAAGCGATGAATTTTCAACCGGATCCCAAGCCCAGTATCCACCCCAGCCCAGCACTTTATAAGCCCAAAAACCGCCTATAAAAATACCAGCTCCAAGGGAAGACCAGGAAAACAAGGCCCAAGCAAGTGCAGGCTTTACCCAATATTCATTCCCTCCCGTGATTAATCCGTCCATTGCATATGCAAAAGGAACAGCCAAACCGGCGTAACCTAAAAAAACAATAGGCGGATGAATAACCATCCATGGATCTTGCAAGAGAGGGTTGAGTCCATTCCCATCCATTTGCGGCTCACTCAGCATCATAAAAGGACTTTTTGCTAAAAGAATAATAAGCAGCAACCCCTGCAAGACACTATAAACTGCCATACATGCCGGCGATTTGTTACTGTGGCGGAGCAGCAGCAATCCAAAGCCAGCATGAAACAGCAGCCACAGCATGAAAGATCCTTCCTGACCCGCCCAGAAAGCAGATACCTTATAAGGGAGAGCTAACTCCATGGACGAATAACTATATACATAAGCAAACTGAAATTGATCGCTGAGGATAATAAAAAGCAAGTACGCTGCAGCTGTGCCGATAAATCCGGTGGAAATGATGTACCAGATGCGGCCATTGTGCTGACCGGCTGTCCTGCCCTGCCGCGTAACGGTTGCCAGATAATGATTACAGTAATAAAAGGCAGTAATTCCTGTTGCAATAAGTGCTAAAAAGACAGCGCCAAATCCGATCATTATCTTTTCACACTCCCTTGTGTGCTTTGGTATTTAGACGGACATTTTACAAGCAGTTTTTCCGCCATAAACAGACCATCCCGGTATTTGCCAATCGCCACTATACTCGCAGCATCTTCCAGTCCGTCAGGCTTACTGCCTCGATAAGCAACCAAAGCCTCTATACCCGTTTCATCACGCAATACAAACTGCAGCAGCCGGCCGCCTTCGGCAGTCATTATCTGTTCTGTTGCCAATATACCACGTACCTGAACAGTACCGGCGATTGATTGAGCCTGTGCAAAATTAACGTAAGGTGTAAGTGAATTCTGAAAAGTAAAGGCGCTAAAAACCACAAATGTAACAATCACTGCAATGCCAATTACATGGCGGTGTTTCACAACTGCCTCAACTCCTTTTTGTATTGGGCTGCACACTGTTCCTGCTCTTGCTTTTTGCGCTGTACCATCCATGTCAGCAATCTGGCAAATAATGCCGTGCAAGCTGCTAATGCGGCAATCAGAACATACAGCATGCTGTTATCCATCTCAATTTTACCTGCTGCATTTAAAACCGGTTCGGGATGCAGTGAAAAATAAAACCGGGGTACAATAAATACTAAAAAGGGTACGGTTATACTGGAAAGCAATGCATACACAGCTGCAAGCTTAGCCCGCTGCTCTTGCTCTTCAATAGACGCTCGTAAGGCCAAGTAAGCTCCATAAATTAAGAGTAATATAAAAACAGTGGTTTGCCTGGGATCCCAATTCCAATAAGCTCCCCAGGTAAGTTTGGCAAAAACCGCGCCACTGACGGTGGCTGACAGGCAAAAGAGCAATCCTAAACATGCAGAAGCAGCTCCCCACCAATCATATATGATGTTGCTGGTACGCAAATACTGAACAGCGCACCCTGCTGAAAGGAAGAAAGCAATGACGGACACCCACGCCACTGGAATATGGAAGAAAGCGATACGAACCAGATACCCCAAGCCTTCTGCGGGCGGTACGATATAAAAAACAGCATAGAGAACCGCCGCCATTAACAGCGCTATAGCTCCATTCAGCATAACACCCTCCTGTTATTCATACCAAAGATAGTCAAATAATATGGATACTGCAATACACAATACCAAGTCATAGCCAGCAATAAAAATCAATTCCGTTACTTGCGGCACAGTGTGGTTAAGCACTTTAGCTGTTGCACTGATTACTGCCAGAAACTGCGGTAAGAGAATGGGAAAAGTTAAAACTGTAAAAAGGGCACTTTTTCCTTGCGTTTTAGCTACTATTGCTGCTGTTATGGTGGCAGCAGCAGCAATTCCGATATCTCCTAAAAGCAGGAGAATGGAAAAAGTAAAAACAAAGGGAATTTCTATATTCAAAAAAATAATAAACAAAGGAATAATAAATATTGTAAGTGCTGCAAGCATTATGATATTAAATAACAATTTCCCAAAAACAATAGCCTGTGCACTTGCATACAAACGCAAGAGAAAGATAGTTCCAGTCTCATACTCTTGCACAAAGACTCGTGATAGACCCGCCATAGCACAAAAAAACAAAATTATCCATAAAAGAACTGCCGCAAGCTCCGGCGCTAGTGTTGTACCGGCAATCGTCATACTGACACTGGACAATGTTACCAAGGCAAACATGGATAATGCACTTACCGCATAGCGAATGCGGAATTCACAGAGACCCTCCTTATAGAGAATCGCCCACAAGGCTCTAGGAAAGGTTGATTTTATGAGTGGCATATTCTGTCTCCCATGATTCATTTGACGCAATTACCAGCGTTTTATGAGAAGCAAGCGCCTTAGTTATTAATTGGGCGGCTATTGCCTTGCCCTCCGTATCTAAGTTGCTTGCCGGCTCATCCAGCAAAATCAGCGGGGGGTCTATAGCAAAAACTGCAGCAATTTTTAATCGTTGACACATACCGGTTGAATAAGAATGTACCCGCTTATTGCCTTGCTCTTTCAGACCTGCCTGGTATAGCCAGCCGAGTATTTCCTGCTCAGTTGCTTCTCTGTTGCGAATATTAAGCAGGAAGCGAATATTTTCCATTGCTGTCATGGCCTGATAAAAAAACACTTCCGGTGATATCATGCCAAGGACAGCTGCTTGCTGGTCTTTCTTTATGAGACTGCCATTGGCAAACAGACTTATCCTCCCATTTGTTGGCCTTATCAGTCCTGCGATTATTTTGAGAAGCGTAGACTTTCCAGAGCCGTTACAGCCGGTAATTGCCAAACATTCTCCCGGCTGTACGGCAGCATTTAATTGTCTGAACAAATACCGGCCGCTATAGCACTTGCCGATGCCAGCCAGTTCTACAGTCATCCTTGTCATTCACCAGATCCCTTTCATACCTTAATACGTCCTATATTTCGTTACTTTTGTATTTATACCTGTTAGTATTTCCAGATTTAAGCTATTCGTAATAATTACCTTCATTGCTCTGCCACTGAAACAGACTTATACTAAATATACAGATATAAATAGTGAAGGAGATTTCGGCTATGGCGATTGCAAGCATGATCGTACAACCGGCTGGTGAGCATACACATACGGTTATAGCTGCCCTGGAAGACATTTGCGGTATTACCGTACACTCGGTCACCGCAAAAGAAGAAATCATTATCGTTGTTGAAACAGACTCACTAGCTGAAGTTACTCAGATTGCCAGCCAAGTGGAACAACTGTCACATGTATTGGGCGTTTTTCCTGCATATATCAGCACTGCCGATGAGCCGCTCTCTTAACTGCAAGTTATGCCTTTTCCAGGCGTACTGCACATAGTTTGTATTCCGGCTGTTTGGATGTATCGTCAAATGCATCAATGGTTACAAAGTTAATCATTCTAGTCATTTCCGTATCATGAAAAGGTGCCCATACCAGTCCTGGCCGCGGTTGTCCGCGGCCATTTAATTTGGTCTTCAGACAGCATTCGCCCCGGCGGGAAATGATTTTCACCAGTTCACCCTCCTTCACTCCCAGCCTATCAGCATCTTCAGGATGAATTTCAAGGTACATCTGAGATACCGCCCGTTTGAGTTCAGGAACATTCCCCGTCATCGTACTTGTATGCCAGTGCTCCAAAATACGCCCCGTCGATAAGAAATATGGATATTCATTGTCCGGTAATTCGGCAGGAGCTGCCTGGGGGCGAGCAAAAATAGCCGCCCGACCATCCGGTTTTCCGTAGAATTTAATGCCCTCTGCAACAAAAGGATCCCAGGGGGCGGCATAACGGATAGATGTTTCCGGTCCATTTTCTTTAGGAACCGGCCAAGTCAGCCCATGTTCCCGGCGTAAGCGGGCATAACTAGGTAAATCCATTTTGGTCCCAACCGTACATTTGCGATATTCTTCCCAAATCTCTTCATTGCTCTTATAGGAAAACAGTTCACTATAACCAAGTCGCTTGGCTATCTCAATCAGCGCCCAAACATCAGGTTTAGCTTCTCCCGGTGGTTCAACAGCTTTGGCAATGTGTTGCGTACGCCGCTCACCATTGCCGTAGATCCCTTCCTTTTCCATCCACAAGGCTGCCGGAAGCACAACATCTGCTAGCTCGCTGGTGCGAGTGGGATGATATGCTTCGGAGACAACAAGGAACGTCTTTTCCATACCAGCCCGGTACAAATTAAGATTGGGAATCGATTGGCCTGGATTAGTGCACATGACCCACAGCAGTTTTAAATCGCCTTTGACAGCAGCCCTGAACATTTCTACCGTATGGTACCCCGGTTTAGCGCTCATTCGCGAAGGATCAATTCCCCAAATCGCGGCGATTTCTTCACGATGCTTGGCATTTGCCACAACGCGATGAGCCGGCAGCAAATGTGATAAAGCTCCCACTTCTCTGACGCTGCCGCAAGCACTAGGCTGGCCGGTAAGCGAAAACGGTGTATTGCCGGGCTTGCAGATCTTTCCGGTAAGCAAATGCAGATTATGTATTAAGTTGTTTACCCACGTACCATGTATCCGCTGATTAAGCCCCATGCACCAAAGTGACATGGTATTTTTCCCTTTGGCAGCAAAAAGTCGTGCCGTTTCTCTAATTTGCTCAGCCGTAAGTCCTGTAGTGACAGCCACCTGCTCCGGGCTGTACGCAGCAATAAATTCTTTAAATTGCTCAAGTGATAATTTAGTATCACCTTGCATGAAGTTGGTGTGTTTTGCAATAAAAGTCTCATCCGTTAGTCCTTCTTCAAGAATTACGTAGGCCAGACTATTCAATAATGCCAGATCACTCCCCGGCACAAAAAGCAGCAACTGATCGGCAATATCGGCAGTTCTTGTTTTACGGGGATCAGCCACGATCACTTTAACATCAGACTTACTCTTCTTCCTGTCAATTATGCGGGAATAAATAATGGGGTGGGCCTCCGCCATGTTGGATCCGATAATGAAAAAAACGTCCGCTTCCTCAATGTCGGCATAAGTCCCCATGGGCTCATCCTTTCCGAAGGTACTGACATAGCCGGCAACCGCGCTGGCCATACAGGTTCGTGGATTACCATCAATATTATTAGTACCGATTGCGCCTTTAAACAGCTTATTAGCCAAATAAGATTCTTCTGCAATATTTTGTCCCGAACCGTAAAAAGCAACAGAGTCTTTGCCGTATTGTGCAATTGATTCTTTGAACTTATCAGCAATCAGACCAAGCGCCTCCTCCCAAGAGGCTTTGACAAATTCTCCATTCTTCTTAATCAGCGGATGAAGCAACCGGTCCTGGGTATTCATAATTTTAGGTAATAAAATGCCTTTAACACACAATCTTCCTTTATTTACAGCGCAGTCAGGATCGCCCTTAACAGCTACTATTTTCCCATTATTTACTCCAGACAAAACTCCACAGCCAGTTCCGCAGTAACGACAAACGCCTTTTACCCACTTCTCAGCATCCTGCTGAGAAGTGGGCCCCTGCATTGAGTTGCTGCCACTTGTAAACGCACATCCAGAACTGGCTAATGCCGAAGCAACGGCAAATGCTTTTAGAAACTCCCGGCGTGAACATTCCATGATATTCCCTCCTGCGAGTAAGCGGTAGGATCTTTATCCATTTGGTTTAGATGACAGCTTATACAAGCTTCGCGGCTGGGCGAGCTCGTATTCATTTTGTCATTGTGAACCAAGCCTCCATGACAGCTAATACAGGTCATCCCGTTGCTAAAGTGCTTAATTGTATGAGGATTTTTTGCTGCTGCCGCTTTTTCTACATTTGTAGTGACTTTCTCCTGATGGCAGCTCAAACAGTTAATATCCCTGGCTTGTGCCTGAGGAGCTATCGAGGCACCGCTTACATGTACATACAACTCTTTGACTCCTTTGATTTTCGCTTTTACCATTCCTTTTACGCCTGGTTCAGAATGACAGTCAATACACGCAACATTTTTATGCGATGAAGTAAGCCAAGTTTGATGCATTGTCCCCATCTCATGACAAGCAGCACAAAATTCCGATTTTGAGGTGTGTCCTACAGTCCAGGCCGTACCAACAAAAAAGAAAATGACGATACTTGCGAGCATTAGTAAATGCCTTCCTGTAAGTTTTTCTTCACCTCGCAGAGCTTTCCACAAACTCACAATGTTTTCTGCCTCCTTTTTGGTTTCTCCATGAAAAATAGACTGACTTTTTATGGCATACATCCATACAAGCGCCACAGCTGGTACAATTCAGTACATCCAGTAATTCATTACTGCCAATTTGTATATTCATTGTACAAGCGGCCCGGCAGCGACCACACTGCACACAATCGGCGTGATCAATAGTTATGCCAATCACCTTCCATCTCCCTAATAATCCATATAACGCACCAAGAGGACAAAAATTCCGGCACCATGTTTTTTGTCCGCTAAGCCATTCGGCAAGCACGATAAAGATAAGCAATACCACTTCAAATCCGGCCCCAAAAACAATCAGCCTGCTAATCATACCTATAGGCGATAACATCGTATAAAATGGTAAACTGAACACAAATGCCAACAGTAAACATCCGGCCATAATAAAATAAGGAAGATACGTGTTGGCTGATCGATTTACCTTTGGTGTTTTAATCAACGCAGCCGCTTCCAGCAGTGTATGGAGAGGACAAACCCAGCTGCAAAATATCCGCCCCATTGCCAGTGCAATGGCAACCAAAGGTAAAGCCGACCATAACAGGGGAAGCCACAGCTCTTTACTGGCTAAGATGACTTCCAATGCAGCCAGAGGATCAGTTAATGAGACCATAAAAAATTGAGCCGAAAGATAAGTGCCAAACCAAATAGGGTTACTATACCAGATTTGTATACATAGCGCTCCTATGGCTATAAATTGAGTAACTTTCCTCAAAAAAAACCATTTTTTCATCTACGCCCAGCTTTCACCGTTATCGACGGTACTTCCGTAATACACACCTGCTCGCATAAACCACAGCCCACACATACTGCATCATTGACTACCGGTCTTTTGTAATCCTCCAGTTGAATAGCACGATTGTAAAATGGACAGCTCGTATAGCAGATCTTACACTCATCTCCCTGCCAGGCCAAACAGGTATCGGTATTAATTTGAGCGGTTCCCATCCTAATTTTTTCTTTTTCAATAGCTCGCAGAGCGCCGCTGGGGCAAACGCTAATGCAATCCATGCACAAATTGCAGGCTGCCTGGCGAGGTTTAATATAGGGTGTGCCAATAGACAGTCCTTGCTCTCCCTGCCCCAGAATAATTGCTTCCTGAGGGCATTTTTGCGCACATTTTCCGCATCGCAGGCAAGTTGCTAAAAATTCTTCTGCTTCCAGTGCTCCTGGCGGTCGGAGCAGGCCTGCAGCTGCCTTTCGCTTATCGCCGAATCCACCGAACAGTAGAGAAGCTAATGTGCCGAACAGCAAAGTAATTGTCGCCCTCCTTTTCATGACCGCCTCCTGTCTGCCGGTACTTTGTATAAATTTATCANNAAAACTACTTACACGGCACTTACAAATTGATTACAAAATCATTAATTATTTAAAAATTCTATTAACTATTTTTACAGGACTTGCATATTTCTCTACTTTTACCAACAAAAGAGCGCCCTTTCGGACGCCCTTACTTTTTCAAGCAATTATTTCACAAACAAATTTGTAACCTACACCCCAAACAGTTTTGATAAATTGTGGTTGTGACGGATCAGCTTCAATCTTCTCCCGCAGCCGCCTGACATGAACAGTTACCGTATTCTCATCGCCCTGATAATCACTGTGCCAGACTTTATTAAGTAATTGCATCCTGGTAAAAACCTGCTGCGGATTACTGACGAGCAGCCATAGCAGTTCGAACTCTTTGCCAGTTAGGCTGACTAACTTTGCAGCAACTGTCACTGTCCGGGTATTCAAATCTATCGATATACACCCGCAAGTGATTGTAGAGCTGTTTTGCATTTGGCGACGCCCTTGAACACGCCTAAGCACAGCTTGTACCCGCAATACCATCTCGGTAGGGCTGAAGGGCTTGGTAAGGTAGTCGTCAACTCCCATTCTGAGTCCGATAATACGATCCAGCTCATCTCCCTTTGCCGATAGTATCAATACAGGAATTTGATACTCATTGATTAGAATTTTTCCTACATCCAGACCATTCAGTTTAGGCAGCATCAAGTCAAGTATTACCAGGTCCGGCTGGTTGAGTTTTGCGCTTTGTAAAGCCTGTTCACCATCTATGGCTACCATAGTATGAAAGCCTTCCTTCTCCAGACAGTGACAAACAATCTTAAGAATTTTGGCATCATCATCTACTACCAGAATCTTTTCTCCCGCCACTAGTACGCCCTCCCTGTACGAATTGGAATAGTAAAGGTAAATATACTGCCTTGTCCGACAGCACTCGCAACACTGATCGTACCTCCATGAAGTTCAACAAGGTTGCGCGCAAGAGCCAGCCCTAAGCCGCTTCCCGAGTATTCCCGGTCTTTTGCATGATCAACTTGCCGGAATTTATCAAATATGTATTGTTGATCTTCCTGACTGATGCCAATGCCGTCATCAGCGACAGCGACTTGTACGGCTGGCAGCGCTTCTACCGGCTTATTGACAGAAACAGTTACGCAAATTTTTTTGCCCTCAGGAGTAAATTTTATTGCATTGCTAAGAAGGTTGCTAAGTATATGCTTTATTTTATCTGCATCAGCCATAACATAGGGGACATTCTCGTCAATATGTACGGAATACTGAATTTGCTTTCGGGTCAGTAAGGGTAAAATCGTACGGGAAACTTCACCTACAATATTATGAAAATCTACTACCTGATCATTCATACGCACTAACCCAGCTTCAATCTTCGACATATCCAAAATATCATTAATCTGGTTTAATAATTGATGCCCGCTGTCTAAGATATCGGCCAGGAACTCACGCTGCAGCGAACTTAACGTCTCNNCACCTTCAGCTAATAAGATTTCAGTAAAAGCGATAATGGCAGTAAGGGGAGTTCGCAATTCATGGCTCATGACAGCCAAAAACTCAGACTTAAGCCGATCAGCTTCACTGAGCTTCTCATTCATAGCCATTAACTCTCTTCCTTGTGTCGCCAATTGCAAATTTGCTCTAATCAGCATCCGCGTACGCTCGGCTACCTTTTCCTCCAAGCCGGTATATAACTGCTGCAGTTTATCGGCCATAGTATTAAATTCAGTAGCTAAGCTTTGCATTTCATCATAGGTATGAATTTCATTCATCTGCGCCGACAATTCACCATGACCAATTTTAACTACTTTCGCGGTCAGTGCCTGTATTGGCTGAATAACGATATGTTCCATCAACATGTAGATAACACCAATGGTAACCAGAACAATAAAGATAATAAAGAGCAATTGCGTTACAACAGTATCGTGCATATTTTTTTCAAAAACCGTCATAGGAAACACAATGCTGATAGCCCCTGAAAAATCACCTGGCAGATAACCTTCCTTTAAATGGCCTGCCACATCCCGGGCACCGGCCGGGGATCCATGACAAGGCATACAAGATTCGTCAAAATAGATCGGAACTAAATAACGGAATACCTTAATCCCATCAATCACATCATAGCCGTAAATCTCAGTCATTTGCCTGTTAGCAGCTAACTCTTTCATAAACTGAACTTCGAAATTGTCCGGCTTATTCTCCTCATCTCGAACCTGTGGTCTTGTCTGCTTGAATTTATAGCCAGAAGCTTTGTTAAAAATATCGCCTATTCCTTTTCCCACCGCAGCAGGATTTAAATGCTTGAACTCATAATGTCCATTCGAGTCAGAGTTAATCGTATCTTGCTGGACTGCAATGAACGAACGGGCTGCAATAAGCTGCTGTGCAATAACGGTAGCCTTTTCACGCATTTCCGACTCCGCCTGACGCTGGCTCATATTCACGTTCCACAATAAATTAATCGTCATCATCACAACAATAATAATCGCCATGCTCAACATAAAGCGCAGGCTCAAACTATTTCTAAGCTTCATAAGAAAACTCCAAGAATGCAACAATTGCAGATTTACTAATTACATTCCGGTTATAACCAGAAAATTCCTGCAATTAAACCAATAAAAAAGACCCGGTTTTGCCACACCGGGCCTGCATAGTTATGTCCCCCACAAAAAGAGACATCTAAATTATACCGCGTCGTACGCGTAATGTCATCTCAACAGCCTCCTGTCTGGAGCCTGTTTTTCAACATACATTCCAAACAAATCCGTTGATTATCAACTGGCTGAAACAACTGATCACAAGATGAGCATCGTGGCAATTTTGCTTGTATGACCCTGTGCTTGCCTAGTTGATTGGCAGCTCCTATTGCGATTGCCTGAACCGGACAGTGAGTAACACAAACATGACAACCTGTGCATTGCACAGGCTGGTGATAAATTTCCAATTCGCTGGTCAGGTCAATAACCGTAATTGCTTTACTACTGCAAAGCTTTGCACATAATCCACACGCTTGGCAGGCATCGCTAATGCTCATGCTAAAAAACACCTTACTATTTTCCGGCAACCTAATAGCAGGCATTGCTGACAAATATGTGGCAATCCATTTCTGACGCTCTAATCGTTCTATTGTAGCACCGGTAGGAAAAGTCACTTCTCTGATCGTTTCAAGTGCTGCACTAAACATTTCACTAAAAAAGCCTCTCCGGGAAATTGCTTTACCCCTAACCTTTATATAAGCAGCCTTATCTCCTGACTGAATTACATTTTTATTACAAAAGGTCAGCATCCGGTTAGCATTTGCAATTGCATTTGTAAGCTGCATGTGAACTGCCGGGTTGCACTGCCCGCATGCCCGGTCATCAACGATCAGCGTACTGCCTTTATATACAAGAGCAAATAAGAGTCTGCTTTCCAAAAATCCCAGACAGGGCCAAGAGCTTTCCCTGCTTTGTTTCTTACAGGCAAAAAGCGAGGGGTTTTCGGCCGCTCTGTGTTCCAATTCCCGGTTAGAATAGGATAGAGCCGCTATTGCTTCCGCAGGACATACAGCAACGCATACTCCACAGTGATTACAGAGCTTGGATTGAATTTGCCAATTTTCATCAATACAGTTAGCAGGGCAGTGGTCACGGCATCTTTGACAATGCATCTCTTTGTAGCGCCCGTTTAAGCATAACGCTTGGTCAATAGTTATGGTTTCAGCCATCTATGCTCCTCCTAGCCGCTATGCTGCCGGGACCGACTGCTGCATATTTCGCATTTCCAAACGGTTGTCTGTCTCTACTGATAGGTGATGATTTTTGTTGATTGCCTGCTCAACAATTTGTCGTATAGACAAATGCGTATTCGTAGTCTTGCGTGCCGCTGAGAACATGCTAAAACCATCACCCCCGGCAGCCATAAAATCGTTTACAGCAACTTTATAATATTGATTTTTCTCCAATTTCTTACCATTGTTTAACAACACCTGAGTAACACGCTTGTTCAAAGGCCGCGAATAATCATAGGTGACTTTAAGACCGGAAAACTGCAACATGCCAATCTGCTTATTAGCAATTCCATATTCCAACGTCTTTATGATCTCCACCCCCGTCATTTCAACTACAGCTACTTGATTATCAAAGGGGAATAATTGATAAAGACTGGCTTTCGTAATGAAACCAAAGAACTCACCTGTACGTATGCCACCACCGTTTTGAAACGCAATATCGGCTTTACTGGCTTCTCGCATACTGTCTGTTGTCCATTGACCGAGCGGTGATAATTCATACCGACCATGTGAAAGCCGCGATTTTGCCTCGCCTATCACCTGCTGTTTAAGCGCTGCAGTTTGCGACTGAGCCTCTTGAATAATCCTGCTGACTGCCAAATCTCCCGCCAGCCCCTCAAGAGGAATTTCCGCTACATTAGTCACCACAGATATTACTTTTCTGTTTGCCCTCGAGTATACTAAATTTACTTTCCCAACTGCACGGCCATTATAGCCCGCCTGAATGATGGGTATCCCATTTACCGTCCCGGCTAATTTGGTGTGGCTATGTCCGGCGATGATTACAGCAGCCCCGCTGATCCGATTAGCCAATAGGGCGGCTTCCCCCCGAATCGTATTGGTCTGTTTATCAAGCTCACACCCTAGGTGAGAAAGCACGACAACAACTTCAGCCCCTTGTCGTTTTAATTCAGGCAACAGGGAATGCACCGTTTTAGCCGGATCGATAAAGCGATAGGCAGAAACGAATTGAGGATGTGCTTTATAAGCAGTCTCCGGTGTAGCAATGCCAATAATCGCTATTTTAACGCCCTTCTTCTCAACGATGAGATAAGGCTTAATATATGACGGTACTTTATTAGTGCCCTTTTCAATCATATTAGCAGCCAAAAAAGGAAAGTCCGCCTGCTGAGCCCGCTCACGCAGTATTTCTCTTCCCCAGCCAAATTCATGGTTGCCTACGGCCATCGCCGCAAAGCCAACATTATTCATTATCGATACAACCGGTTCACCTTTCAGCAAATCTGAGTCAATTGTGCCTTGAAACATATCTCCTGCACCTACAATCAGTGTCCCTTCCGGGTTTAGAACATACTCATCTTTTAAATAATGTGCCAGCCTGATTGCCCCCGGATTTTTACTTTCTTGCACGAGAGCACCATGAAAGTCATTCACTGTTAAAATAGTAAACGTAACAAATTCACCACTTTCAGTGCGTGCAGAAGAAATAGAATGACAAGCAGGTAGCATTACCAATAAGCCCAGTATGACAAAAAACCGTAGAATTATTTTCACATTTTACCTCCTTTACATTCTTTGAGGTATTACAGCCTTATATAAAGAGAACTCCCGGATAACTCCAGGAGTTTCATGCTCTACAGAATTGCGTCTAATGCAGCACTAATATCTTTACGGGGGCGATAGCCCACAATACGTTCTACTTCATGTCCATTTTTTATAATCAGCAGGGTCGGTACACCCATCACATTGTATTTACCTGCTAGCTGCTGATGATCATCCACATTAATTTTAGCAACCATAGCCTTACCGACATAGGTTTCGGCAACAGCGTCCAGCTCCGGACCGACCATTTTACAAGGTCCACACCAAGGAGCCCAAAAATCAACTAGAACTGGCTGCTCGGATTTTAATACCTTTTCTTCAAAATCTTGCTGCGTTCCAATCGTCACTACACCCATCGGCTCAGCCCCTTTTTAGTAAATCCTATTGTTAGGTTACCTTCATTTTAGAAAATTTTAACTAATTAGTCAAGAAAAACTACTCGTACCTTGTCCGTTCTAATCCAGCTCCGGCAGACTTCTTTATAGAAGCGTATCCAGCTCCATTCTAATAAAGCGAATAGCCCCACTGGCTGATGCGGCACCACGAAATGCAGCATAACAGTCATATCTGCCGGCTTCCAGCAATTGCCCGTCTTCATTAGCAAAAACCACCTGCAATGCGCTCCAAAAAGCGGGATTTGCCCGAAGAAGGTAGGTATGCTCAAGAGCATGCAAATTATGTGTAAACCCCAAACCAAAATGTCTTGCCACTTGTGTTGTCAGGACATTCTTGTTTTCACCCCGCTCTTCTTGATCGATATCATAAGTAAGTCTTTTTTTTTGATTAGCGTAAGGCCGATGCCCGTTATCAAGCACTATTTCCCAGACCCGCTGCGCAGCTCCGGTCTCATATAACCGCTGTATATCGACGGTATGACCAACTACAACTATTTCTTCATTAGTTAGTATAAGCGACGCAATCGCTACTTCTTCTGCGTTCACCTGAATCTGCACATCCTTACAGCTTATTCCTCTAAGTCATATAGCATGTGCATTTTTCAAAAAAAAATTCTATTTACAGCACTACATCAAGTAACCAAATGCTAGTGATCTTCATAGCATGAAGAAGATAGACACTTTAGTTAGCTAAGGCTAAGCACAAGCGCATCTTGTGATACAGTCAGCTAACATTTTTTCAACACAAAAACTTAGCTGAAGTTATAAAACTTAAAGGAGGCTAACACATGTTAGCACAAAATCAAATGCACACTTTATCGGATCTTGCTGTTGGATCATACTGCCAGGTAGCGGCAGTTGAATTAGAGGGCCTGATTCGCAGGAGAATTTTTGACCTTGGCATGATTCCTGGCACACCGGTTCAATGTGTACGAAAAAGTCCTGCAGGTGACCCAATTGCTTTTTATGTGAGAGGCAGTATGATTGCACTTCGTAACGAAGACGCGAGGCTGATTAAAGTTAATCCTTGGCAGCCCGAATAAAAAACCATTTTGGAGGTTAGTTTGGAAATGAAAAACGAGCTCGAATACCACTCCCGCATTTTGCGGGAACACTTTGGAATATCTGCCGGCTTCAAGCAATACATTGTCGCGCTGGCAGGTAACCCCAACGTAGGAAAAAGTACCGTATTCAATGCGCTTACCGGCCTGCATCAGCATACAGGCAACTGGCCGGGCAAAACAGTTGATAACGCTCAAGGGACTTTTTCTCATGATAATCAGTCTTTCCTTATGGTTGACCTGCCGGGTACCTACTCTCTTTTAGCCCACACCGTAGAAGAACAGATTGCACGTGATTTCATTTGCTTTGGCCGGCCTGATGCAGCATTAGTGGTAGTCGATGCAACCTGTCTGGAGCGCAATTTAAATTTGGCTCTGCAGGTAATGGAAATAACACCGAATGTCATCGTCTGTGTAAATCTGATAGACGAAGCCCGCAAAAAGAATATCCACGTTAACAGCAGCTTACTTGAAAAAGAACTGGGTCTCCCTGTTGTTGTGACTGCCGCCAGAACTGGTGAGGGACTGAATAACTTAAAAGAAACCCTTTATAAGGTCGCAAGTGGAGCACATATCTCACGCCCAAGGCAAATTAGGTATTCGCCCCAGGTAGAAGAGGCTATCGCCAAGCTTGTACCGCAAATAAGCCGCATTATTGACCACCAGTTGAATCCANNTGCGGCTGCTCGATGGTGACCGTACCTTCATTGAAAGCATAAGCCGTCATATCAATATTGAAACAGGCCAGGAAGTTTCGGAGGTGGCATTTCAATGACTGCCATCGTCAAACCAATCAGTACACTGGCTCAGGTATGCACGCAGGCAGAAAAAATCCGCCTCCAGTCCGGAACAGAGCTAGGTGATACCATAATCACTGATATATATGCAAATGCCGAAGAAATTGCCCGCAAAGTCGTTATTACTCCAGATAATACACGGGCAAGCTGGGAAACTAAGCTTGATGACATTCTGACTTCCCGCATGTTCGGCTATCCAATTATGCTAGCGCTTTTAGGGCTTATATTTTGGATCACAATTGTTGGTGCCAATGTCCCCTCAGGAATCCTTGCAGATGCGTTATTTAGCTTTCAGGACCAGCTTACCGAATGGTTTCAGCTTGCCGGAGCACCTGACTGGCTCCATGGGGTACTAGTCCTTGGCATGTATCGTGGTTTAGC
>DDHB01000063.1 GCA_002337925.1 Sporomusaceae bacterium UBA1887 | reverse complement strand
AGACTTACCGGCCAATACTTACTTGCTTGACAGCACAACTGCGGATGTAACCGGTGATGGCATCATCGATTCCATTGTGCTTGGCGGCCACAAAGATAAAGCAGAAGACCATTACTCGAAAAAAATGATCCTTGTCGTTCGCGACGGAAAATCCGGTCAGACTCAGTCAGTGGATCTTGACATGGGCGGCTATGAAGGCAAGCTATTTGCCGGTGACTTTACAGGTGACCACGTAGCTGATGTTATGATCTCAGCACCCACCGGTGGAAGCGGGGGGATCGTGGACAACCGCATTGCCACCTTCACCGGCAGCAGTCCGGCCCTCATTTTTACCAGTGACAACAATAAAGGCGCTAACTTTACCGGAAAATTTCTAGATGGCTACAAAACAGAAATTATCAATACAGATACAGGCAAATCAATCATTATTGATAATGGCCGTAACCGTGCCGACTATGTGCGGCTGGGGATTTATGATGAAAAAGGCAATGTTCTTAAGGAGCAGCGGCCCTGGCATTATCCCTTTTCGCTGCTTGAGCCGACTGACAGCAACCGGGACGGCATCTATGAGTTAAAAGGATATCAGCGTATTGTTGGCGCATACAATGCTGATCCTATTGCAGAAGTTGAAACCTTATGGAAATACCAGGATTCTGCCTGGCAAGTGCGTAAAATCAAAATTGCTACTAATTTACTAAATGATCCGCTGCCGCCTGCCGCGGCTTTGGCCTCCACTATTAAGCGCCAATATATCCATACGGAAAATACCGATATTTATTATCCTCAGTTTGAGCAATTGGAAAGTATGCTTGCCCAAGGTGTACTAAACAATCAATTAGAGGAAGCTGCTCTCAAGTACAGCAGCCAGTTAGGAGCCGCAAGCCGGATAGCAATCGATTATGAAGTGACCCGTCACACTAAAGGATTAGTCAGCGTAATTTTCAAGGGACGACAGCAAGGTGACGGACAGCAGGAACTTCTTTCTTCTTTGAATTTCGATCTGAAATCACGCCAACCCATTGTCGCCAAGAATCTAGTTAAAAATGACGATACCGCTCATCAGGCGTTGACGACTTTGCTGCAGCAAGCGGCTGCCAATAACCCTGCCGTCACGAAACTGCCTGTATTTGATGAGTGGATGGGCATTTACTTCACTCAATCAGACATTGTTTTTTACTATCTTGAAACTGACCATGCCACAAACTATGTAAAGATTGCCGTTCCGTTAGAGAAAGCTGCGCCTTATTTAAATGAAATAATTGAACTCAAGTAAATAAGCAAAAGAGGCAGTCAATTGACTGCCTCTTTTGCTTGTGCGCCTTCTTTATTTTTGATCCGGCTTTGGTGCATAGCCCAATCCTGCAGCTGAGGTATGAAAGAGGCCGCAAGTTCAGTGGCGGTTGTACCCGCAATCGCCGCCTGCTGAGCTGTAACCGTAAGTACGATAATATCGTCATAATATACCCTGACATTATCTCCGTCCCTATCCAAAACAAACCAATCAGGCCTGACTTGCGGATTTTGGGCAACGCGATACAGTGCCCCAGCCAGTTTATAGGCATAAGACTCTGATTTTCGTTCACCGCTCAGTGCAGCAAAAGAGTCAAACGTCCATTCCCCATCAACCAGGCGGACTGACTGTCCGTCAGTTACAACCTGAGGATGGATATTGCTTTTCTGTATGTAGCCCTTCAGCCGCTTAATTCTAACCTCCGGCTCAGGGTGAGAGGCAAACATGCCAAAATCTGATCCGCCACTTACTTCAGCCAGTCTTTGCATCCCCATCAGCATGCTGTACGGATTAAACCCAGCCTTAAGGGTCAGCGTATAACCATGATGATCGGCTTCTTCCTCAGCCTCCCGGCTATTGCGGGCCATTAGTGCCTGCTGGAGGACACTCTGCAGCGGCAGTCCTCTGTCACCAAGCAAAATTAACATTAGCAAGGTCATTCCCATGTTTTTTTCCATTTGCTTAATGGAATGACGCTTGACGATATGTCCAATTTCATGGCCTATAACTCCAGCCAGTTCATCATCATTCATAAAATCCACCAGGCCTTTGAATACGTACACCGGGCCGCCTGGCAAGGCCAGTGCATTGACTTCGTTCACATTAAGCACCTTAAAGGTATAAGGCAAATCAGGTCTGTCTGAAAAGGCAGCCAGGGCTCGCCCCAGTCGCTCCACCCGCTCCTGAACTGCAGCATCCTCAACAAGCTTATATTCATTTTCAAGCGCTTTGCCAACCTTCTTACCTATCTCAATTTCGTCATTTACACTATATGCCTGAGCAACAGGCAATGCAAACGCCGATGTCATAAAAGTAATGCAAAGAATAATAGCCAGCAGGCGGCGGAACTTATGCAGCATCATGGTTCGTTCACTCCAAGTAGTCATAATTACATCACTGTCTCTTTGCGTATATTCGCGCTGTTGATCTGCTATTCCTTTCCAGCATGCGCTACATACAACAGCCAATGTTTGGGAATATTAGGTATTGGCCAATACCACCATAATAAGGAGAGTTAGGATGAACAGTCAACGTATTCTGCTTGCCGGAGGGCTGCTGTTATTTTTATTAAGCGCCTTTACCGGCCTATATTATGATCTCGTTCTGCGGCCTGCGCAGCATACTGCCGCATCGTATACGCTGGACATGGCTCTCAATATGGCAACAAAAGGTGATCCGGCTATGGCAGCTGCTTTTGCCGGTGAATTTGCTTCCTTAAGTCTCCTTCAGGAAATTCACGCTCGTTTACCTCTCCACCTGGCTTTTGCCGGTGCAGCGGCGATTGCCCCCGTCTGGATTGTAGCAAAATTAGATATCAGCGAACGAATGAAGAGAATGCTAGCCTTGCTCATCGTTGGCGGCGGATTGCTGTTAGGTGCAGGCGACATTCTGCAAAGTATGGGCCATGCTTTGCCAGGGCGCTATGTGGTGTTTGGCGGATATGCATGGATAGCGCTCGGGCTTGGCGCCTATTCCCTGTACGCCGGTCTTTTTATTTGGCTTAACACGGAACCGAAAGCCAAAAGGAGATAACTTTTAAATTACATATCAAATATTCTCAATTTATGACCCCTTAGAAAGCTGCTTCATATACTAATGTAAGAGAGCACGCCGGAAAAGGGGGTTTTTATTTTGCAGCAGCTTGAAAAAGATTTCTGGCGCAGTTTGCTTTGGGCCTGTGGCGGCTTTTTATTTATTGGCTCCATACTATCTCAATTTTATGTTGTTCACAGCGCAGACCACTATTTATATATTCACACGGTCCTAGAGTTTATTTCCGTCTTTGTCTCCTTTGCTGTCTTTACAATGGCCTGGCTGACACGCGACGGCCTTGAGGATCGGCAGGGGCGCTTTATTCTCTGTCTGGGCTTAGGGTTCTTTGCCGTAGGCATTCTTGACTTCCTCCATGCAATGGCTTATGATGGCATGCCTGTTCTGCTAACACCCGGCTCAGAGCAAAAAGCGTCCTTTTTATGGCTGTATGGCCGTTATGTGGGTGCTCTCACTTTTCTGGCAGCAATATTTCTGCTGGAGAAGGAAAGATTACCGCTTGTCCGTTCAGCAATTGCCGGTTTATTCTTCGTAATCAGCATCGCAGCCCTGGCACTGGTGCTATCCACCTACTACCTTTATTTGATCCCGCCCTTATTTACCGAGCAATATGGGCTTACCAGCTTAAAAATTAAGCTTGAGTATGGCGTTATCGCCCTTTACCTGCTAAGCTTCAAACTATTATGGAACCGTCGCGGCTCAATTCAGGAAACGATCTCTTCCCAGCTTATCTGGTATCTAGTTTTTAGTATTTTTTCGGAAGCAGCCTTTATTTCTTATGCAAGTGTCTACGACACCTTTAATATGGCTGGTTCCATCTATAAAGCAATTGCCTACTATTTTCTCTTTCGCGCCGTTTATTTTTCCGGATTAGTTGACTATTTCTATACATTGAGCGAAATGGCTAAAATGAGCGCAGAGTTTTTGAATGATGATATCACCCTGGAGACCATGCTCGATGTTCAGATGAGCAAATTAAGAAAGCTTATGCCGCAGGCCGAGCGGATCAGCGTATATTTAAAAAAGCCGTGTGACTGCTACCGGGCTGTTTATGTTTGGGGCCGCTACAGTGATTTGCTTTACCAGGGCCGGGAAGTTCATTTTGTTAATATAGAAGAGAAACTTGGCTGCCAATTGACACTTATTCCCCATCCCCAAAAGCTTCCCGGACAAATCGGTACTGATGCCTATACACCTGAGATAGGAGTGGCTTTCCTTGCTGCTCACCAAATGCTATACGTGCCGCTTATGGCTAAAGGCACTTACTTGGGCTACATTTTCATTTATACCTTCAGCCGTACTCGCAGCTTTAGTCATGAAGACCTGGAGAAGTCTGCAGTCTTTCAAAAGTTTGCTGCTCTTGCCATTGCTCAGGCGATCAACCGGGAGGCTATCACCCGCCTTTCCTACCAGGATACGCTAACAGGACTGCCCAACCGGCGCCGTTTTTTTGAAGAATTAAGCAAGATTAAATATGATGCCGATCAATATGACATCCCTTTCACCGTCATTTACCTGGATATGAACAACTTAAAGTTCATTAACGACAATATTGGTCATCACGCCGGCGACAGCGCCTTAAAGCGGATTGGCGAAGAGCTCAGCCTGGTAGCGCGGCAAAGTGATGTACCGGCGCGCCTGGGTGGCGATGAGTTTGCCATTATCTTCCGCCATACCGGCTTGGCAGATGGCTGTCAGATCATTGAAAATCTCCGGCACCGTTTTAGTGCCTTACCGGTAAACGGCGAAAACTATACTGTCTCTCTGGCCGTGGGCGGAGCTTGTTATCCGGAAGAAGCCGATAATGAAGAGCAGCTCTTAAAACTGGCCGATGACCGTATGTACGAAGCGAAACGGATTATGAAACAACAGCAGAAATAAAGGTAAAGACTGCAATTGGCAGTCTTTACCTTTATTTTATGACTACTATTGAATAACGATTATTGATAGCTTACAATTAAAGAAAAAAGGGACGGGATATTATGCATTATGTAACGCGTAAAGCACTTATTGCAATATTTGTCGCCGCATCAGGCTTATCGGCACTCGTCTGGCTGCAGCCTTTTCTGCCCACTGCCTTTAGTGACGGAAACTATTTAGGCATCCACTCCTTTTTAGAATTAATCTCGATCATCGTCTCCTTTTCGCTGTTCAATATCGTCTGGATCAGCAGAGATGCCCTGGAAGGCAGTCTCGGACAATCGCTGATCATTGTCGGAATTTCCTTTTTTGCCGTAGGATCAATGGATCTATTGCATGTATTTACCTATCAAAATGCCGCCGACTATCCCAGTACCTATTCCCAGATGAAATCTGTCTTTCTTTGCCTATATGCCCGTTACCTGTCGGTTGCGGCAGTTGCAGCCATGCTGATCTGGCCCAGCCGGTTAAGTATAGACAACAATAAATTGGCAAAAATTGCACTGTCCACTGCCATTGCCGCTATCGTTCTGGCCCTGGCCGTAACGTATTACTGGCCCGCAGCCTGGCGGCCGCAAAACCTGCCTCTTCTCAAAAGTTCTATGGAACTGCTGCTCATTTTTATGTATATTGTTAATCTTGGACTGGTTTATGCCAGACGCAGCACCTTAAAAAACAGTGTTCAGGGCAAAATTGCTTATTTTCTTATCTTTTCGATTTGCTCTCAGGCAACATTCACATTTTTTAGCAGCGAACTTATAACGTACAGCTTATTGGGCCACGTATATAAATTCATTTCCTTTCTGTTCCTCTATCAGGCCGTCTATTTATCAGGCGTATTTAATCATTTTTACAACTTAAGTGAAATGGCCAAAATGAGCGAAGAATTGCTGAAAGAATCGATTTCACTCAAGCCGATTATGGAAATCCAGTCCAAAAAATTAAAACAGCTCCTGCCTAAGGCTGAAAGAATCTCATTTTATACTCTCGGGAAAGATCCGAATCACTTTTTACCCAGCTATCAATGGGGAAAATACGGCGAAATCTTCTCGCATAGTGAGGGTGTCTATATTAATAATTTTCAGAAGTTGTTTGGTCAGAAGGTGGCTATTTACCATTCTCCCATTGATTTGCTGCTGAGCAACTTATCCGGTGATTATTCTCATCAACTCGTTCCCTTATTTAGAGAAGCCAAGCAAGTCCTCTATTTGCCACTGGCAGTTGAAGGCCGGTTTCACGGCTTCATCATGGTATACCTCTTTTGCAACACACACAGCTTCGATGAGGACGACATTGAGAGGGCCGAATTGTTTCAGACTTTTGCCGCTTTAGCTGTTGCTCAGCTGCGTCATCAAGAGCTCGTTACCAAGCTCTCCTATGAAGATGGCATGACAGGCCTTCCCAACCGGCGCCGTTTTTTTGAGGAAATTGAGAAAGCTGTCTATGCCTATGACCGTTACAAAACCCCTTTTACCGTCATTTATCTGGACATGAACAATTTAAAATATATCAATGATACCTTGGGCCATGATGCCGGAGATGAAGCGCTGCTTACCATCGCTGCCTATTTGAAGAAAGCAACGCGCCAAAGTGATCTGCCTGCCCGTCTGGGCGGTGATGAATTTGCCATACTCTACCCCTACATGGATCATAAAGGTGCACAAACCAAAATTACCGAGTTGAAACTGCTCTTCGCCAATCTTCAGCTAAAGCAGGCAGATGCAGCCTTTTCTCTGGCGGTAGGCGGTGCCAGTTATCCTGACGAAGCCACCGACGCTGATACGCTGCTCAGCTTGGCAGACGACCGCATGTATAAGCACAAAAGAGAAATGAAAAGCGTCATTGAACGCACTGCAGGATAATCATCCGCAACCAATAGGTGGCATTATGCCGCCTATTTTTTGTATCCGATTAAAGGTTGTATCTTTTCAGCTTGCGATAGAGCGTGGCAATCCCCATTCCTAAGTGGGCTGCCGCCTGTTTTTTCCCCTCAACAGTGAACCCGAAAAGCTGCAAAGCCGCAGCAATCGTCTGACGCTCAAGCTCCTCGGCAGGAGAGACTGCAGGTAATCGCTTTGCCTGCCGGGAACCTGCGCCGGCCTGGCCTCTAATTTTCACAGGCAGGTCAGCTTTGGTAATTGCGCTGCCTTCCGCCCGGATAACCGTACATTCCACCGCGTTTTCCAGCTCCCGGATATTACCCGGCCAGTCATACTGTTCCAGAGTCTCATAAGCCTCGTCAGTAAAGCCCCTGCTCCCCTCAGCAGTGGTACCGGCATGCTTATGTAGCAAACAATCGGCTAATTGGCGAATATCGTCCTTCCGGTCACGCAAGGGGGGAAGCTCCAGGACAAACACATGAAGCCGGTAAAAAAGATCTTCCCGGAACTGACCGGCTGCGACCAATTGTTCCAGATTGCGATTGGTTGCAGCGATAATGCGCACATCAACAGGCAAGACGCGCATACAGCCAACCGGCTCTACCGCTCTTTCCTGCAGCACCCGCAGTATTTTAGCCTGTAAGGACAGCGGCATATCGCCAATCTCATCCAAAAATAAGGTGCCACCATTGGCAAGTTGAAATTTCCCCGGCTTCCCGCCCTTTCTGGCTCCCGTAAATGAGCCTTCTTCATAGCCGAACAATTCACTTTCCAGCAGGGTTTCGGGGATAGCCGCGCAGTTAATAGCAATAAACGGTCTGGCGCTTCGGCTGCTCTCACAGTGAATTGCCTGCGCAAATAATTCTTTACCTGTGCCGCTTTCACCGGTAATCAGCACAGTCGAAGCCGTTGCCGCCGCCTTACGAGCCTGATCCTTTACTCCTTGCATCACTTCACTGCTGCCAATAATAGCCTCAAAGGAAAGCACTTGTTTGCTGCAGCCACTGGCTAAATCTGCCCCTGGCGTCATCACACGCAGACTGGCAACCGTCCCCTGAATGCGCCCGTCGACGATCATCGGTTTGGCATTAATCATATAGTGATGCTGTCTGCCATGCTGCCAGATGTTGACCTCCCGATTGGCAAAACCGGCGCCCTCCCGCAACACCTCAGGAATCGGGCTGCCTGGAAAGACTTCATTGATATGAAAACCAATCACATCTTGTGCCTTTACCCTAAACATCGTCTCGGCAGCATAATTAATGCTGATAATCCTGGCAGTATTATCAATTGCCAAAACGCCTTCCGTAATAAAATTCAATACTGTCTGAAGCTGATTCTTCATAAACAGCAGCCTGTTCATACTGTCAGCCTCCGCCGCTTTAGCGGCCAGCAGCTCTCCCATCCGCCGGATGAAGGTCAACAGCCGTACATTCTTTGCAATAATTTCCTGACGATGCTCTGCTGAAAAGGCAATGAGACCGATGATGCCAATAACCTCTGTCCCAATAAGAATTGGACAACATAACTCCGCTAGCTGCTTACAGACAGACTGTCTGTCACAATTGCGGCATTGCTCATCGGTCGTAACATCGGTAATGATAATTTCTTTTTTCTCTTGCAGTACTTTCTGATATAACGATCTGCCGGCAACCGCCTGACCAATCGTCTGTTTATGATCTCCGGTGCCGGCAATCCGCGTTAACGTATCATCAACAATTGTTACCTCAATACCAAGAACACTGGAAATAGCCTCAGCAACCTGCTGAGTCGTAATTTGAATTTGCTGTAGCAGCGACACATACATCACCCCATACGATAATTATCACATCTTTCTTTAACAGAGCCGGAAAATCCTGTTCACGAGTACAACACAGGCACTTAATTTGGCCCATTTTTTATAAACACAAAGAAAGCATGATAAATTTATCATCAAACGATAAATTTATCATGCTTCATATTGATAATGTACCGTTTCATACCCATTATCGACCTAAAAAAGGTCTGGCACAGGAATTGCATCAATATCCGCTAAAGAGGAGGCGGAACACGATGGACAGCAGACTATTGATTTCTTTATTGAAAGCGGAAGTAATCCCCGCAATGGGTTGTACCGAACCAGGTGCAGTGGCACTGGCTGCCGCTCAGGCGGGAAAAGTGCTCAAAAAACCAATTGATTCCATAGAAATTATCGTGAATGCCAACATTTATAAGAATGGCATGGCAGTCGGCATACCCGGAACCGGAAGCACCGGCCTGGAAATTGCTGCTGCTTTGGGAGCCATCAAAAAACAGCCGGAGAAACAATTATCAGTGCTTGCGGAAGTTTCTCCCAAAGAATTAACTGACGCACTACAGCTGCTGTCAGAGGACCGGATTCAAATTACAGTAGATGACGACAAAAGCAATCTGTGGATATGCGCTCTCATAAAAGCAGGCTCTGACTGGAGCCGGGTAATCATCGCAGACCACCACACCAATATCATCAGCATTGAGCATAATGGCGAGGTCATATTCAGTAAATTGAGTGATCCTGCCCGCCAGGCGGTAGACAACCGGCAGGTTCTGCGCGGCAGTGATATTACTATTGCCGGCCTGATTGCCGCAGTTGAACAAATTCCCAGCCAAGAGCTGACTTTTCTACTGGACGGAGTTGAAATGAATCTCGCGGCTGCCCAGCTAGGCAGTGCCAGACAGCTGGGGATGGGTATCGGTCATGTATTTGCAGAAATGCAGGGTCAGGGCATCATGGCAGATGATATCATCAACTATGCGAAACGACTGACAGCAGCTGCTGCCGATGTGCGCATGTCCGGTGAAACAGTTCCGATCATGAGCAGCGCCGGCAGCGGAAATCACGGCATAACCGTTATCTTACCGGTCTATGCCGTGGCTGAAAGGATAACCTGCTCCAAGGAGCGCCTAACTCAGGCAATTGCCATCAGCCATTTAGTTACCATTTATATCAAGATTCATACAGGCAGCCTATCGGCGCTATGCGGCTGTGCAGTAGCTGCCGCAACCGGTGCCAGTGCGGCAATTACCTGGCTGCTTGGTGAAGATATTGCCAAAATTCAAGCGGCAATGAAAAATGTGATTGCAAATCTTACCGGTATGATCTGCGACGGCGGCAAGGTAGGCTGTGCGCTTAAGCTCTCCACTGCGGCAGCCACTGCAGTAGAAAGCGCCCTGTTGGCCCAACGGCATATCATTGTGCCCAGCACCAACGGCATAATAGCGCCAACAATAGAAGAAACGATCTGCAATCTGGGGAAAATCAGCAATCCCGGGATGGTCGAGACGGACAAAATTATTCTCAAAGTCATGTTGGCCAAAGGAGCACAGAAAAGCGTCTCCTAAATAGGTAGTATCAAAAGACAATGCTCTCCTCCCCAGGGACAGATATGTGCTAATAGCAATAGAAAAATTCACTGTATTATGTTATACTGTATACAATATTTTTCATTATTCTTGAGGAGGTCCTGTACTTGTCTACTTATCAGCCAGTAACTGTCGCGATTATTGATGAACTAAAACAGCTGCTCGGTGAAAAAAACGTTATCACCGATGCGGATAAACTTGTTACTTATAGCCACGATGAAGTAACCGATCCCCACTATCATCACGCTCCGGAAGTAGTTGTCTTTCCGGCTAACACGCAGGAAGTGGCACAGGTGCTGCGCCTGGCAAACCGGGAGGTAATTCCCGTTGTCCCCCGTGGAGCAGGTACAGGACTGGCCTGCGGTGCAGTTCCCCTCCATGGCGGAATTGTGTTATCCCTGGAAAAAATGAACCGGATTATTAAAATCGACGCAGATAATATGTATATCACAGTTGAAGCCGGAGTCCGCACGGAAGAAGTGCAGCAAACAGCCAAAGCTGCCGGCTTGTTCTATGCAGGAGACCCTTGCAGCGGCGACAGCTGCTTTATCGGCGGTAATGCCGCAACGAACGCTGGGGGTAACAAAGCAGTAAAATACGGTACCACCCGTCATCAAATCTATGAAATGGAAGTTGTTACCCCCCAAGGGGCGGTTACCACACTGGGCGGGCGCCTGGCCAAAAGCAGTACCGGTTACAATCTTGACCAGCTGCTCATCGGCTCGGAAGGCACACTGGGCATCATTACCCAGCTCACACTGAAATTAATTCCCCTGCCTCAAAACTCCATGGATCTGTTAGCCGTTTTTTCGGATATTCATACACCGATTGCCATGGTATCTAAGATCATCAAAGAAGTTACCACTCCAACCTGTATCGAATTTATGGACAATACCGCCATTAAGAGCGTGGAAAGCTTCCTGAATGAAAAACTGCCGCACAGTGATAATGGACATTATCTCATAATCCAGCTGGAAGGCAACGACATCGAAGAGTTGGAAGACTTTGCGGTGGCAATTGACGAACTCTGCATGGCCAATGGCGCGTTAGCAGTAATGATGCCCGATTCGCAGAAAATCTGGCGGGCCCGCAAATCAGCTGCTGAAGCATTCCGTCATGAAACATTAATTCACAGTAACGAGGATATTGTCGTTCCTCTTGATAAGCTGCCGCTTGCGATGCATACAATGGCGGATATTTGTGAGAAGCACCAGGCAGTAACCCGCTTTGTCAGCCACGCAGGAGACGGCAACATTCATATTTCTATTCTGCAAGGCGACATTCCGGAAGAGCATTGGCAGCAAAAACTCGCTGCTATTCATCAGGATATCTTTGATTTTGTATACCCCTTGGGCGGCAAGCTCTCCGGCGAGCATGGCATCGGCTACAAGAAAAAAGATTTGATGGAAAAATACACCGATCCGGTCGAATTGGAAATGATGCGAGCGATAAAAAAGGCGCTTGATCCTAATAATATATTAAACCCTGGCAAGATTTTTGACATCATCTAAAGGAGGCGTATCTATATGGTAGTATTAATCGCTACATTACAGGCCAAACCAGGCAAAGAGCAAGAGCTGGAAACTGCGTTAAAGTCCGTATTGCCTCAGGTAGAATCAGAAGAAGGCACCGTCCAATATATCTTACACCGCTCGGAAAAGCAAACTGGTAAATTCATGTTCTACGAAAAGTATGCCGATAAGGCCGCGCTGAACCATCACAGTACTACGCCCTATTTAAAAGAGCTGTTTGAGAAAATTCCCAGTCTCCTGGCAGAGAAACCCGTTATTGAGTTATACGAGGATATTGCCGCAATTAAACGTTAGCAAAAGGACTGCAAGCCAAAACGCTTGCAGTCCTTTTACTTTCAACTTATACTAGCCAACTAATCGGCTATCCGCTTTTCACCGGTTATTTTTTGTAATGCTGCAATATCCTGAGTCACCTCCAAGGTCCCCTGATAATCTCCCCGCGTATCACGGATCGCAAAATATCGGATAGATACGTATTTTTCACCCATACGAATCCAAAAATCTTCCTGATCTTTCTTGCCGGACTTGAAGTCGGCTACCAACTGATCAACAATATGGACACTAGCCGGAGGATGGCAGTTTTCTACCTTGCGGCCGATAATTGTGCGAGTACGTGGAAAAATACGGTCTTTTGTTGCAGAAAAGAATTTCACTGTATCATTTTTATCAACAAAAGTAAGGTCTACCGGTAAGTGACTGAAAATCAGCTCTAATTCATTGATAGAAAGTACACCGGTATTCATTTTTATTGAGCTGCCTCTGCCTGTTTCGGTATGCATCCCAACAGAATCTGCCGAACTCTTGGCAGGCTTCCATCCTGTATCAGGCTCAATTAGGCAATAGCCAATCTCATCACTATCCATCAAAATCTGGTGCCACTCATCCTCAGCAAGCGTTTCTAATGCCATTGGCAAGAGGATTTTTTCCTCTTTAAAGATCATTTCATTGATGCGTTCCAATGCATCTTCCGCTTTGCTGATTAGATCCCCCTGCAAGTCAGACTGATAGGCTGCAGCTAATTTCTTAGTCTCTTTCAGCTGAGCCCTTATCTCATCATCGACGCCCCACATAACCTGTGGCGGTGCGGTAATGCCGTACTTCTCTAAGTAGGGAAAAAGCAAGTTTTCCTTACGGCTGTAATGCTTGTCGATATCCCACAGCAAATTAAGCTTTTCGGTAATGCTCAAAGCAATGGCTTTCTGTTTATCTGCTGTTGCTCGCCGCAATTCACTTAGTAATGGCTTGATTTCACTACTGATTAGTTTTTCCAGGGCGCGGTTTTCCTGTTGAAAGGTATGAACCGGATGACCTGAAGTGACCGACATATCCGGAGATTTCTCCAAGGCATCCCGGAATACGGCTGAATGAACATCACATAATCTTTGTACTTCAGTGATAGGTAAACCTTCATCAATCAATGATTGTTCCTATGCCGACAATTCACCGGGTGCTAAATCCTTGACCACTCCATCAAAACGGGCCTTAACGGCAGCTAACGGTTTTCCTTCATGGAGGTCAGTGATGATCTCACGGAGTACTTTTTTACGCTGCTCCCGATTGTTAATTAATTCGCTCAAACTGAGTCCCTCCTGCACGCATGTAATTTTTCCCAGTTAGTATGTGCAGCTCAGTCGTATATTAGCCATATCATGGGCACTTGTATAAAGGCTTTCGAAAACAATCGTAACAAAATAAATTAAGGGCGCAGGTTACTTCCTGCGCCCTTACATTATTTATGCTTTATCCATGAAATAATGTTATAGATTGTCTTAATAAAGCGGCTCAACAGTATTGGTATAAATACCACTAGCATCGGGATAAAATTTAAGGCTGTTTTGAAGACTGATCCGGTGTGCGCAAACGCCACAGACGGTGCTGCCAGTAAAGCCAAGGTTACCAGCAAAGCCCGCATAATTTCGACCCCCTATCTATCTGATATAGTGGTCTATTGCATCCTGTAGATTTTTCAAAAATTTATCCTGCTCACCATCATTAACTGCATGAACCAGGCAATGTTCCAGATGATCTTTCAAAATAAGTTTTGCCGTATTATCCAATGCTTTTCTTACGGCAGCAATCTGTAGTAAAACTTCCGGGCAATCCCGCCCTTCTGCCGACATCTGCTTAATAGCTCTCACATGACCTTCTATTCTAGCCAGGCGATTAACTACTTGTTTCTGATGAGCATGTATATGATTATGCACTATACCACTCCTTATATTTTACATCCCCCCAGGGGGGTTATGCAAGGATAAATCAGCGAAGCCTAGTTATTTGTTTTGCCATCTGCAGTAAAAGCCCATCGTGTAACTGCACAGCATCATAGGGACAGAGTTCCTGGCAGCAGTAACAGCGAATGCATTTTGTGTAATCAATCGCAGCTTGTCCACTCACAATAGCCATCGCTTGGGGAGGGCAATGCTTAACACAGCGGCCGCAGCCAACACAGGAGGCGGTAATCTCCGGCCGGGCAGTCAATTGGCTGCGCCCAAATGCCGCCAGCCATTTCGGTATCCGGTCTTCCAGAGACTGAAGACTGCGCGGTTCCACGAACTTCCATCGCAACTGCCCACCACTGCCGACAAGTTCAATTGCCGAAAAGGCAGGTGTCAAATTTCTTTTGAGGGCTAGTGCAGTCACTGGCAGCTGCTCCGGTTTAAAGCCCATCATCTCTGCCATGACAACATCTACGGCAAAACAATTGGCTCCGCCCAGGATCACTCCGGCTTTGATAGGATTTCCATTGCGCGGACCGTTTCCCTCCATACCCATAACACCATCTATAATTGCCAATACCGGTTTTACACAGCTTGCCAAATCAATCAGCATTGCAGCAAACTCCTGCCGTGCTTGCATGCGCAAGTGAAATTGTGCCTTTTGCATGCCGACAATACAGCCAAATAAATTCTTTGTCGCTCCGGTAGCTCCCATAAAAGTATGCGTCTTCATCTTGGCAAGAGAAATGACTTTATCAACCTCTGCTAAACGCCGGGCTATTGTAAACTTCTTTAAGGTTATCCCATCAGGATAAGCCACCTCTGTTGTCTCATCAAAGGCAGCCAATTCAACATTCTCCTCCTGGCAAACAGCTAGAATTCCGCACTTCTCTGCCGCTTTCACTGTTGAGGTTGTTCCTGGTGAATCTCCGACCACAGGTATTGCTCCAACTTGGCGCACTGCACGAATGACTGCTCTAACTACCTCTGGATCGGTAGTTACACAGAGACCTTTTTCCACCGCCTCCAGCATGTTCGGCTTCACTAATACTCTCTCTCCAGGCTGTATAAACTGAGAAATACCGCCTAAGTGGGCGAGTAAGTCTGATATGGCTTGTCCGACTATTTGGGGATCGTAGGAATCAGCTTTGACGGCTGCTACTTTTGTCATATTAGATACCTCTAATCTAGTTCATATCTCATTTCTATTCGTATAAATTTATACCTATCTCTGCACATTCTTTTACGATATCACTTTTAAATTTATGTGTATCCGCTAGTTGATATGCAGTTTTATATTCTTCAATAAAGTCTGAATTACCAATTTTTCTAAGAATTTTAGCCTTCTCCCTTCGAAAAGAACTTTCGTAATTAGATAGACTAAGCATGTCTAGTGCCATATCAATAGCTTTTAGTGCCTCAACAATAGTAGAATCATCCAATTCAAGGGCTTGCGCATACCGATAATACCAAAAAGGGTCCCTGTCTTCTTTCTTAACTTGCAGTAATATTTTAATAGCCTCTTTTCCATTAGATAGTAAAATGAAGTTTTCAGCTATTTTTACGCACTGGTATGTTGTTGGCTTCTTTACTTTCGAATAATATGCACGCGCCTGATTGCACGCATTAATAGCTTGAGAAGATTCGCCGCTGGCATCCCAAATAGAAGATTTTCCTAGCTCCTTATACAATTCTCCAGCGACAAAAGTCCATTGAGGATTAATTGATTCTTCCGATGGAATAGGCATTTGCTGAATAATCGCCTTAACTCTTTCAGGATATCTATAAGTAAGGTGCCCCGAAAGATTAGCCAAAACTCTAAAAGGCTGATCAAAACTTTCATGATAATTTGAAAATAAGGCATCTTCTAATAAACTAGTATTATATAAATATTCATCTTTTAGATCATTGTATTCTTTCATTCTTAGCTCTTCAAATGCCCCCAGAACAGTTGTAGGTGAAATAAGGTCTTGATCTATTTTATAAGTGTCTAAAATCTCCCTGATATATTTTTTAGCTTCCGTAATATTCGCCTTCTTAATAATACGAGAAAGTTGGAGTCTAGCCGCAAACTCAGTTTTAGGATTTTTTAATGCTTCATTAAAACAAGCAATTGCATTGTTTTCATCGTTTAAAGCTTGTTTATAAAATTTACCCAAATGGTGTGTTATTTCTATTTTTATATCTTCAGGCAAATCAACTATATTAGTGCATAGTATCATTTGATTAATACGATCTTCTGCTAATATTTGTGGATAAGCTTTTCCAGCATATTTAAATTCTCTTCTTTCTACTTCAATTAACTCTATTAAAGAGATAAGAGCAAAATAATCATGTGGGCAATATATGTATCCAGCATCTAAAAAATTATTGTAACTAATTTTTGAAATTAGTTGTTCATCTAATTCACCTAAATTTATGATATGAAGATAGCAATATAGTATTATACCTAGTTTTGGCTTTTTATAAAGAATTTCTGTTATTTTCATTTTATGAGTATAAAGTGCTTTAAAGAATATTGAATTTTTTCGTTCCACATGCTCTTCAAAATATTCAATGAGTTTATTGGTAAAATCATTATATTCTATATTTACTTGAGTAATACTATTGAATACAATATCATGAATTTTAATCCCATTTGTAGTATGCGTTGTAGTTAAGGATCTTTTAGATAATTTAGAAATACCTACTTTACCTATCATTTTCTTTAAAACTCCATAATCAATGATAGATGTATCAAGCCATTTGATTGCTGATAACTCAAAACCAATAGAGTTCTTGTGTTTTTCAATTATTCGATCACAAATTCTCTTGCTATTATTATCTTCATATTGGGGTAAATGACAAAGTTCTTCTTCAACATCCTCCCATGTCTGTTCTCCTAAACTTATTGATGCATTAATAAGTGATAAAATTAATGGATGTCCCCCTACATATTGTATTATTTTATCGAAAATACGTACTGGACATTCCACATCTAAATTTTTATTTAAAATATTTTTACTCTGCCCTTTTGACATAAATTTAATAGTATAGCAATTAATACTATTATCTTCTATTTGAGTCGTAGCCAATACTTTTGAACCAACTTTGCATTCTAACGTTAAAGTATTAATAATATTAGCTGCATCATTTTCTAAACTATCAATAACAATAAGCGTTTTATGCATTCCAAGTAACCCTACTAAATTCTGGTTAATACCAAGTCGGGATATTGATACCGATTTCAGATTATCTATATTAACTTCCTTTCCATCTAACCACACAATAACATCATAATCTTGTTTTATATTATGACATATATTAATAACCAAACTTGTTTTTCCAATACCACTTATGCCAGCAATTAGAAGATGATTTGAATCGCTTAATCGATTAATAACTTCAGACTCTTCTTCTTTGCGTTTTATATAGCTTTTTTCATTCGAAGGAAGTGCATTAGTTATTGTTTGCATGTCTCGAAGTTTGCTCAATAATGGAAGAAAGTCAACTATTTTTTGAATTACTCTTTCTTTTATAAACAAATGATCTACTATATATTCAGCAATCCTACGGGCATCATATATTTCAACATATCTATTTGAGTACTTCTCTATGAGATAACAGAGTCTAGTTAAACTCATTCCAGCACTAGGACTCATTATTTGATTTGAAATTAAATATATTATCTTCACTTGAGGTGCAAGAAATATTGAATGCTTTATATCACTCATAATTTTTTTGAACTTACTACCCTTATCAAAATAGTTTTTTTGGCGACTATACTCACCTACAATTTCAGCATTTCCTGAATACGAGTCCAGCGTATACCCTACTGATTCCCCTTCAACAGTATGCCCTCTTAATAATAGGTTTTTCTGACAGATATCTTCTAGAATAATATGTCCCATTGCCTCTAATTCTGTACTGTCTAGCAAATTAAGCTCACCAATAATTTCTTTTAAACAGTATCTACGATAGTTATTATTCACTTAAGCTCCACCTTTCAAACCATTATGTGAGATATAACCGTAGCTATTAGATAGTAGTTTTAAAATTTTCATATGTAGTTAAGATGAAACAACAATGTTTAGCACTTCTAACATTTATTCCTACCAGAATAGATAAACTCCTGCCAAATATATTGATCTTTGGCCAGGTACTTTATCTATTGTATATGATTTTATAGCACTATAAATTAGCTTACCGTATTACTCTTCAAAAATGGAAATCGAGCCGTTAGCTATATCCTATTCTTGATAAATCTAACAGGAGAAACTAAAAGAAAAGGACACCTTTGACAATTCATTGACGAAGGTTATCCTTTTCTTTTAGCCGATAGAGATTTAACGTCAATCAGAATCACTCAATTTATCTAAAAGCACTTGATTGTGATGCTACCTATACCATTATGCTTACTAGTTATTTAATTTGAAAGCTAATTTCCTAAAATAACTTCCGTAATATTCCATTTGCAAAAATAGACATTGTCAATGCTAATGTCTAGCATACATGAGAATTATTCCTGGTTAATCTTTAAAATCTGGATGAGTTTATTGTGCAATTTTGCTTCCTCGCCACTTTCATTGGTCTTAATTCTTAAAATTGGGATATCGTACTTCTGCAATATTGAATCTTTCATTCTATCCCGATTAATTTGCTTTGGATTATTAACATGAAATGCATAGCCATCCACCTCAACAACCAGTACCGGCCTTTTGTCTAACTTGTTAAAAATGACAAAATCAGTATGTGTTAAAACATTCATAACATATCGGCGCTCATCTTCATCTAGTTTGTCTGGGTTACGAATAATCATTTTTAGAGGCTGATGTATTACACGATCGAGATTATGAAACTCAGGCAAGCTTAGAACCTTTTCAATTACGATATTCATTAGATTTTCTGATTCATAGTCTGACACGTTCTTTTTATTCTTCATAATTGTTAGCAGTTGCTCAGAATAGCTATGGTATAACAAATCGAAGACCGAGTAAATGGAGCTGTTAATAATCTCAAAATTATGGTATTCGATATATCTTACTAAATCGCCGATATTAGAGTTTATATTTTTTTCATTATCTGACACAACAACAATCAGCTTATCCACCGCACGAGAAACTGCTACATTAATTAAATTAGGGTCGTCTACGAATTCATTAACTTCATTTACTAC
Organism: Sporomusaceae bacterium UBA1887; assembly: GCA_002337925.1. Classification (GTDB taxonomy): domain Bacteria; phylum Bacillota; class Negativicutes; order Sporomusales; family DSM-15969; genus Anaerospora. Next base: position 48,923 of record DDHB01000063.1, on the reverse strand, counting down.
AGTTGTGAGAATAACAACATCTTTCTCACGGCCTTGATACTTGTGAACAGTATCAATTTCGATGTCTCGTTTTTCTATAACCGCTTTAAGCTTATCCTTTTGCAGTCGGTAAGGCGAAATGATGCCTATTGATTGGTCTAGGTTATCTGCAATTTGCTCTGGTAATATTTCTTCCAGTATCACGTCAATTTGTCGTTGATTATAGTTGTTCCTCGCATGATTTCCTTTTACTGTTTTATAAACAACCAGTGGTGTTTGACGCCCCTCTTCCTCAGTCAGCACAATAAGTTCATTATTATAGAACTTTTGATTACAAAAGCCAATGATTTTCGGATGACATCGATAATGCTCTTTTAATAATGTTTTGGGAGCCGAATTAAACAGTTTATTAATTGATGAAAGCATACTATTTTCCGAATACTGGTATGCAAGATTTAATTGATGTCTTTTAAAAACTTGATTGGTTTCTTCAGAAATTTTACCTGATACGACATTAGGCAGTTGCTTTAGATCACCAACTATGACGGCATTCTTTGCACAAGACAAAGCCAATGCTCCTGAAACAATATCGACTTGCGACGCTTCATCCATAATTATATAGTCAAATAGAAAATTAGGACTGGAACAGCTTCGTAAAGAATATGTCGTACTCAAAATAACCGGATATTCTTTAATAAAAGATCTGAAATCTTTCCATAATGACTCCTTGGTGAATAATATCCGTTCCTTATGTTTTAAAAATCTTTCAGCTAGTTTTGCTTTGAACAGTTTCATGGAATTTGTGCTGTATTCTTTTATAGCATTTTCAAATTGGTAGCTATCAAGCTGCCTGGTCAATCTTTGAATTTTGTCGTTTACTTCCTCTATCCTGCGCTCGTAATACAATTTCTGAAAAAAGCCAATAATATTTTCATTTGAATTATCATAAAAAGAAAAACTAAAAATACCGTACTGCAACAAATTTTTAATTTTGTATTTCAGTGTTATAACAGTATCTTTCTCAATTCTCCGTTGATAATCCAGCCATAACTCCATGCCGGTATCTGAGTTATGCCTATACAAAGACCGATATGGTGTAATTTCCTCTTTAGTTTCACCATAATAGGTATTAAAGTATTCCTTTTCAACGCCCAAAGCCAAAAGCTCTTGCCTTAAAATTGCAACCGTATTTTTTGCTTCAAGCATCTTTTTTAAATTGTTTCCACTTGCCTCAATTTTTTTTTCTAAAGCAGTATATTCCTGGGGATCCATTACCCAAGTGGACATTTCTGGATATATCTGTAACTGTTCTTTAAAGAATTTTTCTTTATTGTCATTGTTACCTAAGTAAGCTGCAATAAATCCTACGCCATATTTCTCCAGCTTTTCCAAAACATTTGCTGTTGCCGCATTATTGTTGGATACAACTGCAACTGTTTTTTCGTTAACGATTGCATTGGCGATAATGTTGAGAATGGTCTGGGTTTTACCCGTACCGGGAGGGCCTTCAATGACACTGATTTGTTCGCTTAGTGCATTTTCGGTAGCAGATTTCTGACTTAAGTTAAATCCGAATGGAAATATTGGCATCTGTCCATGTTGGGGTCTGTTTAGTACAGAAGGATTTAGATATTGTGCTAAGATGCTAGATGTACTTACACTGACCATTTTTTCATACTGACTATATAAAAAGCTGCTTTCTTCCTCGTTAGCAACACTAACAATCCTTGCGAGTTGCTTTAAATATTCCAGGCAATTATGGGCATTAGGATTACTGAGTATATTTTGTTCAACTGTTATTTCGTCTCGTTCATATACTTTTTTAAATCCTTTCACAAAGCATATTCGTATATGTTTTTCAAAAACGAATAGTTTATCGACCTCATTCAAAGGCTGGTTGTTGTGGAACACAACAATTGTTGTCGGATTAAGTGAATTTGGATTCTTATACCATTGAACGTTTTGATAACTATAGAAATACGGTTTTTCTGTTCCAAAATTGACCTTCCATTTACTATTCTCATATTTACACTGACTTATGGCTTCTGTCTTGTCCTCACCCTTTATAAATATTAGGTGCTTTTCAACATTCAATTTGGTTTATCGTCCTTTCATCAATAATCTGCAAAGAGATTGTTACTTTCACGAACTTTCATATTTGAAGATCGTTCAAATTCTATATAACAATTTTCAAGCATTTGAAAAGGTATCTGGAGAACAATCAGCGGATGTCTTCTACTATATTCCGGTATACAGTATTCTTCATAAATATAACTTGACAAGAGATGTGATATTAATCGCTAAATTGCAAAAAGAATTGTTCATTACTCATCTTTCCGTATCTCTAATATATGGCACGTATTGTATATTCCCTTCAACTCTCGCTTTTCCCGATTCAATAATAGTATGTTCCAGTCGTTCAACTTCACTTCTGGTCAGTTCAATATTACTGTTAAATTTAGTTTTATAATTATTCAGATAACAGATGAACTTATTTTTTTTATTTTTACCTTGTACAATAAAAATTGATTCGGATACTGCTAATAACGGAAATTCATCACTTTCAATTTTTGCTTCATTTTCTACTATATACTGAACACTGCTAAAACCACGCTGAGGCCTATCTTCAGTATCAGGGATCAACCAATCGCGTCCATTCTTTTTGGCATGTCTTAATTTCCCTCGTCTTATCCATTGCCTTATAGTAACAGATTCTACATTATGCATAGCGGCATATTGCTCCACTGTAAGGTAATCGCATTCAATCGAGATTAAAGTGTGTTCCACGGATGAGGTCATGCTACTAATTTCATCATTTTCAACTTCAATTTCATCAGCTCGACATAAATTTAGTTCCATGCTATTCTCTAAAAACTGATATTCATAATACCACCAAAGTTCTGTTAAGATCGGAAGTTTGCATTTTCTTATTGCTGCAACAAATTTTTCGCATAGTTTTATTCTGTTTCTTACAACTTCGCTTGAATAAGCGGGCTCTTCATTCAGTCTTTCGTGTTCAATAAACAACTCTAATGATTTTAAAATATCTTCCCGTGTAAATAGATAATTCTCTCGGAATAGTTCTTCCTTAATGTCCATAGGGAACCCTCCAATAAAAATAGTGGTTGATATTATTGTAANNTTACAATAATATCAACCACTATAGAGACATACTTACATCAAGCGCCGCTCTGCTATTAGGCCAGAAATAGCACCTACTAATTATCAAATTCCCCCATGGTATCCAGAAAGGATACTTATTTGAAAGCAAACAGCTCCTTTCGGTCAAAAAGATAGCCCGGATATGGCTTTAAACACTCCGAGCTTGTTTTCATACAAAGGAAATAAAGTGTTACTTTAATGTACATGGCACCAATTTATGTCTGAAATATTCTCTTATACTCCAGACAATGCTATCAAGCATATGAAAAGGTATCAAGAGAACTATCAGCGGATCGGTAGTTACACAGAGACCTTTTTCCACCGCCTCCAGCATATTAGGCTTCACTAATACTCTATCACCAGGCTGTATAAACTGCGACATACCGCCTAAGTGAGCAAGCACGTCTGATATGGCTTGCTGGACTATTTGTGGGTCGTAGGAATCGGCTTTGATGGCTGCTACTTTGGTCATAAGAAGTACCTCCTTCTTAAATCTATGGGATAGATTTAAGTTTCTTAGCACCAATGTTCCACCCCATAAATAAGTTAATATCTTTTAGCGCATCTATAATCCGCCATTTATATTCTGTCTCTTCTCGTAAAGCTCTAAATATTACTGGTTTAACAATATACTTTTCTAACTTTCCTTTTGTCCGGGCAATATATGCTAGTCCAAGGATTGAATTAGCCCTAACACGAGGATCTGGATATTCGGATAATTTTATGCACAAATCTTGTGCAACCTTCCATTGTGGAAAGGTTTCACCAACAGACAACGGTAAAGTTATTAATTCCTGTATATTGTCATCTAACAATATACGTTCAATTTCGTCTTCTGATAAGATTTGTAACGGCTTGTATATTTTTTCCATACGTTTCGCATCCAATCAAACTAATGTAGCATGAAATACCAAGGTTAAGATCTGGATATAAGATTAGTTTACGCCTAAATGGGCGAGCACGTCTAAGACAATACTCGTACATTTAGTTATTCAGGAGCCCTCTTTTGCGCGTAAGTCAAGTTGATACTTGGCTATTGCTCTTAGGGCAGCTGCCCTATCAAATTCTATTTCGCTTCTATCCTGTAGAATATGTTCGAGAATTGGGCTTTCAAAGTTATCGCTTTTATATAAGATTCGGTAATTGAATAAAAAGCCCCTGCCGCAGCAGGGGGAATAGGTTTTTGTATTACATAATTAATCTTTAATTTGACAGATTATTAGGGGGATTTCTATTGATCTTAGCCTGCGATACATCTGAACCACCGAATATTTTGCGATGTTCGATCGAAACTTATTAATGTCTCTTATATCCCTTTGTGTTATTCCGGTATCATAGAATGCAAAGCAAAGTACAATTTTATTTTTAAATATTTGAATAAATTCTTCTTTAGTGATTTCATCTGTCTGATGGGCTACCTTTTTAAAATAAGCATTGTTTTTTTGCTTTTTCTTAATACTTTCATAAAGTTCTTCAATTAGTTTATAGTTACCTGAATTAATTATTTGCGATACCTGTTTTGCTGCAATTTCAATTTGCGACGTTAAATCTCGAGTCGTATTTCCGAAGCCTTGTTTAACATGAATTAAGTAGAGAATCCCTTCGTGAACTTTTAATATATCACATAACTCTATATTTCGTACTAGTACCTTATCTACCACCATGCAATTATCCTGACTAAAATATTGCTGGTTATATGCATTCTCATCAGGTGATTTATTCCACATTACATTAGCTATATCATTATTGAAACAACTATCAATAACCTTTTTACATTCTCCATTTAGTTTAGAAAGAAATTCATCTTGAAGCTGATACCAGTGATTATCTAGAACGAAATAGACCTTATCATTATGACGTATTTCGCCATTTATGTGCTTAACGAGATATCCATCAGTTAAAAGAACACCATCTGTATCATAGCTTCTAATTCGTATACGCTCTAAATAATCCCTAAACGTTTCAATTGTATCGTTTTCATCCTCGACACATCTAAATATTTCTGACCAAATATGCTCGTGTTCTTCCACTAAATTACCAAGTTGGCTTTTTGTCGAATTAGTTTTATGAATAGTATATGAGGCTGCGCCTAGAAACTTTTCAAACTCCGGATGACAAAGATCAAACTCAACATCCAATTTCGAACTATTGAATGTTTTATAAATTGAATTATAAATTTGATTTTCAAGTGTTTCAATTAATTTTTTATTTTTCTTTTTAGGTAAAAAATGTACATTGTTGATTTGAAAATTCGGCTTATCTCCTAATAGCAAACTTAGCTTAGTTACAATAGTACTAATATACGAAATCGTAACTGATTTGTTTATGTGAAAAGCTGCTTTTGCAATACAACCGACGTTTCTTTTAGCATCTTCCTCAGAAAATCCTAGTTTCTCAACAAGTAGCTTTTTATCCAACTCTGCTTTAACCTGCTGGTATAAATGACCAAATTCCTCTTCATCCGCTAAAGATGCATCAAATCGAAAATGTCGAGTACTAGCCAAAACAGTTCCGGTTAGCCCACGCTCCTGAATAGACTTTATGACCGGAACATCCCCCGTTATCAGACGCTGAATAATTTCCATACCAAAGTAAGGATGTACATAATCCTGTATTGCAAAATTACCTTGACCACCAGTTAAAGCAAAGATGTGCTTATCATTATAAAAAAATGCTACATATGATGCTTCCATATTTCTAGCCTTTAACATCGGTGCCTTGTCTGTTAATATTGGTTTAAAAAAATCGACCCACTTAGGTTGTGTTACTCTTGATCCGTAATATAATTTGAGAGAAAGGTTATCAAGTCCAGCTATGTTATTGGGCTGCAATACCATAGCCTCATGCTTTTGCTTTGAATTGTACAGGGCTATAATTCTAGCAATAATTTCTTCTGAGTCATTAATTTCGAATAAGGAACGATCAATATAGTAAATGGAGATCTGCATGTTATTTTTAGCCATGCTCTCACCCTTTTGATTTTTTATGACTATATTACATAAAATTCATAAAATTCCTTCTTTTAAATTTACACTGTATTTACTGAACTACTCGCAACATCTTATTTTTTTCTGCAGGGAAAAATTAGTTTTCTAATAGGAGTATTTTATCCTCCCACCTGTACATATCAAGCTATTATGTCCAATTAAAGCCAAAAAGGGGTGCTATATAAGCAGTTCAAGATTATTGAATACGTAGATCCTATTCTATCGGAACAATTTCGTAATCAAAACTATGTTCACTCAATTGTGTTTTATATAATCTCGGCTGGAACTTAATTTTTTTAATGAATTTTTTTACTTCCTTTACCTGTTCAGTCGTCATTTTATATCCAAGTATAATTCCTGATAACATATATGGATAATAATAAACTTTTCCTGTATACCCAGGCATGATAAGTCGATATTCGTCTTCATACTTCCAGTCCGTTGATTTTGTAATTATACCATCTGCTAGTACTCCACCATCCTGCATGTTATCAAACATATGGACTACAGGACGTTCATTTGCATATGTAACTGGCTGAAGAACTAAGGGGATAGCCTTTTCAACTCCCTTTGGCAAATAAAAATGCTCCCCTATATCCGGAAAATCCCATTCTAAGCAAACTCCTTGATGATTATCAGCATAGTGTGCCCACATTGGTGAGTTTCCGGGTTTTGTTGTAAAGCAAGATACACCCATTACTTTACGCAGGTTTTCTTTATCTTCGCACGCAAAGCGGGCAACTCCATCACGTTCCTTGAATATTGGGTTTCCGCGAAGAATTTTTATTGCTTCACGCTCAGCTTTCGCTTTAGAACATGCTTTCCCTCTCATAATGACTTTGGTAATATGTTGTTTTTTCTCTAGATAAGTAGCACTATAATCATAGGAAGGATTAAAGTCAAATGGATCGTTGAAAACTTCGGGACTTGCAAGGAATACAGCATGTTCAAGAAGGTTTTCACGTGTGTAGTCTCCTTTATTTCCGCTCCACGGTGAATATTTATAGAACTTCATAACACTGTCCACCACCTTTAGTCCTATCACGTCACAAGGACGGATTCAGTGACACTAGCAAATCTCTTTAGTAAGTCTTGCTGTTCATCTCTATAGAGTAAAACAGAACTTAAATAAGATTTATACGCTCATTAATAAACCTTGATAATTCTTTAGGTGTAAATTTCGTCCCATCTACGTAACCATCTGTCTTAAATACTCCGTCAACCTGTCCGTCATCTAATCGTATATACATAATTTTGTTTATTTCTTTTTCCATTATCAATTCTTTAATAGCCCTAAATTCAAGTCCACACCATTTTTTCTCTTGGTACTTTTTACATAAAAAAACTACTATCAATTTTGATCGATTCTTATATATATCTTGTAGAAGAGTGTCTAGCGACGGCCTTGCTAGCTGACTAACATAATTATTATCGTAAAAAATGCTATCTTTTTCTATTATTTTTTCAAGTTCTCGCACGACTTGTTCAACCAAACTTCGTGATTCCCCGGCAAATGTAAATGCTACATTAAAAATTTGTTTAGTAATATCAATTGGCTTACTTAAAGGTTTCAAATTTGTACACAAAGATTGCAATTCTTCATACAAATTTACTTTCTTTATTGCCCAATGCGTTCTGGAAAACTCCCAATCTGATATATCCAACTCAAATTTAAGTTTACGTAAGTTTTCTAAAGTAATTATGTCTTCTTTTCGGATAATTATTTTAATTTTATTCTGTCGAACTATAACATCAGTTATATAACCCATGCTTGCATCCTTATCGCATCTATCTTCATAAGCAAAAATACTTGGGTAGGTTTTTATCTCATTAATTAGACTCATATCAAGCTTGCCAAATTTAGCTTTAAGGTCCTTTTCTGTATACTCTAAAAAACGGTCTAAATCTAATATGTATGAATCATTGTCCCAAGCTTCTTCATTACCCGAAATAAGAAGATTATATTTTTCTTCAGTCATCTTAATTCATTCCTTCTATAAATCTTGAAATTTTGTCGAACTCTTCTTTTGGGTCGCATATAAAATCTTCTAGAAACTCTGGCAAATAACGTTCACAGATTTCCTTTTTAACGATTGCATGTCCCCCATACATGCGATATACCATGGCGTCTTCTACCTCATTGAGTATCATTGGTCTACCGCATATTCGTATACATTCTGCCAATGCAAGCATTGGTACAACTGTTCTCAGCCTTCTGACATCCAATGTACATGTTTCATCTACATACCCTACCCACATGGTTTGTCCCCCAATTATGCCATCTTCAGAACGAACCCAATAATATTCAGAATCCTTATCCACAGCAGTACTTCTTATGCATTTGAGGTAATGACTATAAAATGCATTATACTTTCCGTCGCGAAATATTATATTTGGTTTTTCTTTCAAATCGCCTTCATATGACAAAAGACCTAGCAAATAATCCGTGGAAACATCAAAATACGTTGCGAATTTTACCAGTGCATAAGTATCAGGTTTAGATTTATCTGTTTCATATCTTTGAATAGATTTTATACTCATACCTAATTCTTCCGCTAAAGCTTCTTGGCTCAAAGCAAGAGAACTTCTTAAGTTTTTTAGGATCTGCCCTTGTGTCTTCATATTTTATTCCTCCCTGATTATCTGTATCTCCATGATAATACAAATAATGTTGTAAGAAAACGGACAAATATGTCCTAACGAAGAAGCATAATAAAAGTCAACTTTTGCTACAATACTACGCCAAATTTAATCAGCCTTTAATACAATATAAGCACTCATGCTTCCTCTAATTTGCTTGTAAAACGCAAAACCCTTGCCATATTTATACAAATACAGCAAGAGCTTATTAATTAATTTACGCTTGTAAAATGACAGCTCCTCATTCTACATCATATATAAAGTTGCAGTTTGCGAGTTCTTCTGTTGTATCTAAAAGATATCCCTTTTGTGTTGTTCGCCCACGCTCTGCAAACAGGTATAAATTTTCTTTTGCTCTAGAGCACAGAACATAAAGCATTCTTTTGGTTTCTTCACTTCGAACAACCCTTAGCTCATCATTGTAAATATAGTCCCAATGCGGAAGATGTCCTGTTAATAGATCAAATCCAATCATTGTCGTATATTCCTCGCCTTTAACTCCATGGATACTATTTATAACGATTCCATTACGTTCTTTAAAACATTTTTCCATTGACCTACAATTATATGGTAATTTATGTTCCCGAATTCTAGAATCAATTTTATTAAAAAAATCATCGTAGACGCTTTTTAATTTAGCTTCAACATTAATATTAATATGTAATAATTTATGCACATTGTCGATTGTATTTTTGATTGTTAAAATACCATTATCTTCTATATATTGAGTCGAATTAATACTTCTTAGAACATCTAATTTGTCAACCTTTGCAGGTATCGAAAATCCGTAATCATCTTTTAACATACTAATAATTTCTTCAGCTTCTTTTCTTCTTACTAGACGATGCCCACTATGTTGCGTAAATAATAACTTTGTAATTAAAAAAAATACATTCAATGGATCATATTTTATCGGAGAAATATCTGGCGCATCAAAATTATTCTCTGGCATTAGCTCCCTGAGTTTATTAGCCATAGGATAAATTTGATACCATTGCGGCGCAACTATACATATTTCAGATTCAGGAAGTCCTTTATTTAATTCATTCTTTAAAATGTCAGCTATTGCATCTGCTAAATCTTCTTTACTTATGTCTGCATTAAACTTTATAATGCCTTTGTTTTCTTTGATTTCAGAAAGCGATTTTACGCCAGTCTGTGCAATTTCGTAATTTATATAATACTCTGTAAGACGTTGCGTTGAGCGATAGCAACCTTTTAGACATTCTTCTGTAAATTCAATGGGAAAAAGATTTCTAATTTCATCTACTGACTTAGCTACACCGCCTAAGTTCCCGTAAATAGCTTGATTTACATCTCCAACAAACAGCAAGTTAATTTTAGGATTTGCGTTAATGATTATTGATAATATTGCGTATTGTTTTTCATTTGTATCCTGATATTCATCCACATGAATATTTCTAACAATATGCGCTATATTCTCTGCTATAAAAGAATATCTTTGAAGCATTTCATGGGCATATTCCAATATCATATTAAAATCTATTTCTTTACTTTCTTCCAATTTTAAAACATATTCTTTCATAACTAGCTCATTTTTATATAAATTTTTTACATAACAATTTTTAATACCCATATTATTGGCAATAGATTTTAAGTATTCTTCTTTAACAAATTCGTCAATAATGCGATAACCTCTATTTAGTTTGTTATGATACATCGAATATGGACGAACTATGAACTTCATGCAGAATTGATGTATAGTTCCTGTCCAGACATTACATGTATCAATTCCCATATTAGTTAACCGATTCTCTATCTCATTCGCAGCTCTATTTGTATATGTAATAGCAAGATTAATTTTCTTTGATTCCTTATATTTCTCAGCTAAATAAGCTAATCTATAGGTAATTGTCCTCGTTTTTCCACTTCCTGGGCAGGCTGTAAGTACATAGTTGTCTTCGCTTATGCATACTTTTTTTTGAGTTTCATTCAATTTATCTAAAAAAGCATACTTACGCTCCATATTCTTCAACCTTTATTAAAAACCTCGTAACTATATCCTGCGGAAATTCATTACAAAAGTCTTTTATAAACTGATTTTTTTTCTCTTCCGTGTTAGCCATTTTATATTGTTCTTGCAGTTGCAGTTTTTTCTCAAAGTCAATATACTCATTTAATGAATAACACGCCATCTTTAACTTAATTGGCATCTTCATAACTTCTCTAGAAGCAAATGCAACAGCATTAATAATATAATCAGGAATAATTGCCCTCTCATCAATATAACCTGATAATATAGTTGCATACCAACCTTTCCCAATACTTTTTGCAACTGTCAAAACGGTATCATATCTATCCTTTTCATTTCCATTTAGATTTGCTTTATGTCGCTTAATCGTTGCCTCATCTTTGTAATGGTTTTCTATTACATTTTCAATAAATTCTCTATTATCTTTCTCATTAGCAAAATCTACTTCTAGAGTATACGGTGCATAAAAACTATCAACATATGGATTACTTCCGAATAAATTCGCAAGTTTTTCTTTGCGACTCTTACCCCTATCTGCTGCCTCTTTACTACATTTACCTGCTTCTGGAATTATTTGATCTAAATCTGTAATAATAGCACAATACCTTTGTAGCCTTAATGGGTCAAATACGCAAGCAACATTCTCAAATGCAACACTACCTATATTGATTAAACCAATTCCCAGCTCATCCAAAGATACCCCCATTGTTTTCTTGACAAGGCTAGGAATGAGAATTTCTTCCCCATCTCCTTCTACTAATATAACCCCTTTAGAGAAAAGTAAAACGGATCTCTTAGCATCTAAATATCGTTCTAAACATTTTGTCAATGTTAGATCTTTTAATTTGAGATTATTCTTTCCAAATTCATCTAATCCATTTGCCGGCTGCATTACTTTAGATATATTTTGGTCACCTTTTAGTACATTGACTTTAGTAATATCAGCTACTTCGGACAAATGGGTAGAATGTGTTGTCATTAAAACCTGTGTGTATTCTACAGATACCTGTAGGTTATTAAATAACGTTTTTTGTATATGTGTGTGAATATGTGCTTCAGGCTCTTCTAAGATCATGATATTAATCAATTCCTGATTTCTATTTAATTCAAACTCAACCAATTTAAGCGCGACATACAACATATTAAGATGTCCTAATCCTAATAAATCAATGTCTTGCTTATCTGCTGGCAACATTGTAAGATATTTGGACAAGGTTGAAATATCTTCTTTCATTCGTGACTCCAATGTAATGTCAGGCGAATATATCATGCCAATCATCTCGTTAAGTTTACCGTTAATCCTTCTACCTATACCTGAAACTTGATCAACATTCGATATTGCTTCATTTAACTCCTTAATTTTTCCCTTTATATTATTGATATCGCCATCCACAATTTCTGACTGTATTACATCAAAGATTCTTTTTATTGGATTTTTAGGTTTACGCATTTCTGCTTCTACATCTCTTAAAGCATCAATACAAACGACCGAAACATGTTTCCAAATTTCCAAAATATCTAACTTGCCACCTGTAAGATTTATATTTTCAAGTTCAGGATTTGCATATAGTCCTGCATCAATATCCCCTACAAGATGTTTATAGTTATGCTCTTTCGTAAAATCCAATTGGGATCGAGAAGTATAAACAAATTCATAATCTGTTAATTTAATCGTTTTTCTTATCACATCAAATTCTGTATTTGTTTTTGCTTCAAAAAGAGCTTTTCTTACAGCTTTACGTGGTCTAATGAATAAAGTTACTACTCCATAATTAAAGTTCTCACAGCGTATGTATGATTTTAGGAAATCCTCATTTTCTTTTTCTGGTATTATATCTTTACATATTTCATGAGATTTTTCTTCCGAAGAAATTTCATCAAAATAAGCAGAGAGAATAATCCAATGTCCTCGCCAATCTCCTAATGCATCGCTAAAATCTGACTCTTTTAATCTTTTTGGATTATAGTAATATGTATCATCTAATAAAATTCTCAGAGCAGCCATTGCATTAGATTTACCGGAATCATTTTCTCCAATAATTGTATTTGCACCTTTATCAAATTTAAAACAAGCTCTTTTTAAATTCTTATAATTCACTATCTGCATATATTTAAGATACATATTGTCTTACATCCTTTCTTAATATATATTTAACAAAAAACCGCATTTCAATGACCCCGTAAAAATTCAAATCAAATAAGTTCATTTCCTATTTCGGAATATTTGCTAAATAGAAGAAGAACTCCTGTTAAATTAATACAAATTTAACAGGAGTTCTTTTTTGTTTTCTTTATTTATGTCATTCAGTTTTCCTATAAGCGAATAATTTTAATTATACTGAATCCCCAAATATACATTATTTGCTTCCCGGTGATATGTTATCTTACCTACAATTCGCTTCAACAACCTATTCCGCTCTTGCACACTCTCTAAATACCGCCATCTCTCTTTAAATACCTTTATCTGCTGTCTTAGTTTATCTAGAGAAGGCATATCTTTTTGTTCCTGAATAGCCAGCCTCAAATTATCAATTTCTTGCTTCAAAGATTGAATCTGCTCATCCCGTACCTTTTTACGTTCAATAAAGGAATTCTTATCAATATTATCTTCTTCCCGCATTTCATATAGCCTATCAATAGCTTGCTTATGCTTTTCAAGCTCTTTTTCTTTAACAGCTAATAATTGCTTGTATTTCGTTAACGCTCTATTTTGCTCATGCATTTGCCATTGAATATTATCATCAACGTGTACCACCCGTTGATATAATCCTGTAAAGAAGTCTTCATTCAAAACACTGCTTTTTTGATCACAGCTTTTATCTCCTTGCCTGCCAGAGCAATACGCACACCAACTTCTCTTGCCGTTTTTGTATATAACCGTCTTAATTATCATCCGAGAACCGCACTGTTCGCAATATAGCATACCCGATAATGGCAATACTTCTCGATTCTTTGTATTTTGCTCTTTAGACAATGCTAATCGTGCCATAATCTTTCTATGCTCTTCTTCGGTCTTTAATGGCTCATGCTTCCCTTTACTCTTGATCCATTGCTCTCGCGGTACTACCTGTCTAATCCCCCTTTTCCGTTTATGCTTACCAAAAATCACATAACCGAGATGCACTTCACTACTTAATATTCGTTTCACAACAACTAGCGACCATTTTTTCTGTTTTCCCATTGTATTTCTTCGCTGCCTGGGTAAATGCTCCGTTAACCAGTCGGCAATTTCCGTTAAACCCGCACCATTAAGGAAGCGTTCAACCATTTCTCGATAGTAATACCGTTTAGTTTCGTCTACCAAAACGCTTTTGTTCAGTCGATCATAGTAATAAGGAAATGATGGCTGACCGCTTGTCCACATCCCTTTTCTAGCTCCGTTGATCTTCCCATCCCGCAATCGCTTTTTGATTAGTTTATATTCTTCTTTGGAAACAAAGGATTTAATTCCAATTGTCATTTCGTCACTATCATCTTCTAGATCATATGTCCTCTGGGGAGTAATGATTAATGTCCCTGTAGATTTAAAAGCTTCCTCAATCATCCCTAGGTCAGAATAGCTGCCACGACTTAGCCGGTCAAAGTCTACCACAACCACGCCATCATAACAGCCATCCTCTACATGACTGAGTAAGATTTGCATTTGCGGTCTTTTAATAATCGATTCGCCAGAAGCAATCTCTTCTAAGATCACATAGCTCCATCCCTTACTTTCTACATAAGAAGTCAGCATATCTCGATGCTTAGCCAATACGTCTTCATATTCGCCATCATCTCGAGACTTACGTAAATAAATTGCCACATGTTTTATCGTCTTAACTATCAATATATTCATCCTTTCAAATACATGTTAAGTTCTACCGCCTGAATCCGTATGATACTTCAAAAATTCAGGAGGTTTTTATTAAATGCCTAAAATCACTTTTACTTTCAAAGAAATTAATCAACCCTCACCTAGCGCTTTGATGGATTTTAATCAACATGTTCATCAACTCCTTAGCAATCCAATCTATTACCAAGCGAAAAAAGTGCATAATCTCGCGGAAGTAACACATAGTACCCAAAAGCAAGCCACAAGTTAACTAAAATAGAAAATAAAAAAACCGGAGCGTAATGCTCCGATTTTTTTATGCTTATTGTAGATTGATAGCAATATATTCTCGTTCCTTCTTCTTTAAATACCGGACTGACTTTTCATAAGTATAGAAGTACGTCCTCTTCAATAGAATCAACTTCTCTATTGATTCTTCCGCAATGGCCTTCTTTAATGCCGGAATCATTTGGCTGATGCTAACACCGTATAGTCCTTGTTCGATAATGTCCTCAACTCTAAGTTCAACTCTTGATTCCTTTATTAGCTCATCTTTCTTCTCTTCATTAGAAGAAGTATTTTCAACCAGTTTTTGAGATACTGCAAGTTCTTCTTTTATCATCTCTTGCCGGTTTCCTGTATTGTGCATTAGAAATCCAGTCATCTTCCCCAGTAAGACGCTTCAGCCTGGCAAAAGCGCCCCGGCAAGTCGCGTTTTCGCCAAAAATCAGTTTGGTTGGATTATAAAAATTAAAGATATCATATGCCACTTCCTTTCGGTAGTTTGCCTCTCGGTTACTCTTACGCCCGAGCTAAGCAATTAACACGTTGAATTGCCTTTAATACGATGTCTTCTGTTGCAGCAAATAGCATATTTTTCATATTAGGCATCAGTAATATTGCCTGGGCAACTGTTTGTAATTCTACTTCCGTCAAATTGACGATCTGATCCAGATTCGTGGGCACGGCGCACTGTTCGGCAATGCGCATCGCTTCACTTATTTCCTCATCCGAACAATTTTCCAAGGCCAGCAAAAATAAGTTGCCGTATCCAACGGCCAAGCCATGACCTGCGGCATGGACAGCCGTCGACCGGATTTTTTCGCCACCCAAACTCGAAGCCAGTCCTGCATATAGAATAATCGCATCCACAGTCCAATCAAGGGCATCGCTGTGCTTCCGGTTTTCCACAGCTTGCCGTGCTTGTCTGCCAAAACGCTCCACCAGTTCATAGCCTTTCGCCAGAGCGCAGAATGTCAGGCTTGTTTGCTGGGCGCATTGAATACTGACACGGCATTCATACCATTTTGCCAGCGTATCTCCCATACCGGCAGCCAGCCAGCGTAGTGGAGCATGCAGAATGATATCGGTATCAATAATCGTGCCTGCCGGGCAATTTTTAAAAACAACTGTTTCAACAAACTCGCCATCATCCGCATAAACTACCGATACCGGTGTAATGGCAGCACAGGTGGCGGCAATTGTGGGAATGGTGATTAACGGTAGCTCACATATATCAGCAACAAGCTTACCTGTATCCAGTGCTTTTCCTCCGCCAACGGCAATGAGAACATCTGCCTGGGCTTGCCGAACCTTCTTTACCAGAACATTAATATTGTGGCGTGAGCTTTCCCCACCATAGCATTCAGTATCAGTAATACCGACTCCGGCTTGCGAAAGACTATCCCAAATAAGCTCCTGGGTTTTTGCTAATGCGGTCTGGCCGCCAAAAACCAGCGCATTCGTGCCCAATGTTTTACAGAATGCGCCTAGAGAATGCAAGGCACCTTTACCGCGAAAGACTGTCATTGGAAAGTCCAAGCGTTCAATCGTTGGTGTCATATACAGTCCCCTTTTTATCTTTATTCATCAACACATACCCCTATTTTTTTGCTACTAGCTGAATTTAATTAAATTACTGCCATAAAAAATAAAACCGTGATGGTTAGCCTTTTTAAAGCGTCTAGCTTTAAAGTGCTCCTTCACGGATGCTGTGTAGACAAATATTAAGATTTAGTAGACTTTGGATACAGTTTTTCAAAACCGCTGAGCTACTTTTAAAGTAGCATTAGTATAATTTTACCAATTATTATTGGATTGTCAATACGTGGTCCCTATTCTCAGGTAATATTAACGCGATAGCTCTCCTGCGTTAGAGGGCAGTCTGTATGGAGACTGCAGCACAAATTCGCAGTTGAACCGGAAAAAATTCAACTAGCATAGCCTTTCCTACATAATATTTATGTCTTAATTAAAATGCCATATTTTACAGATCATTCCTGCAATGAAAACTAACGGCACAGTTTTAATAATATTGATATATAAAGGCTTATTTTCCATGGATGCTTGAGATGAGTTCATGGAAAACTAAAAAAAAGGAGGTGGCTATATGGAAAGAAAACTATCTAGAAGAAAAATGCTTCGCCGCAAATACAAGAATTATACTGCAGCCTTAGCGGGTGCCGCTCTCTTAACAGGAGCCGGGGCAGCAATTCCTGCTACCACTTTTGCTGCAGAAAATCCTGTCAATGTACAACAACAACGAGTAGCTGCTCATTATGACACCAGGGTTAATGACAAATCTCACTTTGATACTAGATTTGATAACAATAGTAAATATGACACTCGGTACAGTAGTAGAAACAATAATGCTAGATATGTAATCCGGTATAACAACGGAGCTAAGTTTGACACTCGGTATGATACTAGACATGATTATAGAAATGGTTGGCACAGACATGACCATAGTTGGCCGAGTTCAGACGAGAATCATGCAGTATACAAAGATGGTCATATTTATTATCGTTAAAATGAATTTTATTATGGATTTGGCAGAATCTAAGAAGTTCAAGAGATTATCCTCAAATTAGGTTTTAAGCAAGAAGTTAATAGTAGGCATAACAAGAGGACGGTGGAGTGATTTTTAAAAACACTACCACCGTCCGTTATTAAATTTAACTTCCCACTTTCATACATCATGCTTTATCCTACGTCATAGGTTTTCCCAATCTCCATACTCCATATAAACCGCTGCCTTATTGGCAACTTCTTTGCCAAACAATTTTGCCACTACGTAAAGTGATAATTCAATCCCCGCAGAAATACCAGCAGAAGTTAATATTTTTCCATTATCAACAAATTTCACCTTTTCTTCAATCATTACGGTTGGAACAATCATTTTCATATCAGCGATCACTTCGTGGTGAGTAGTAATTTTTAAATTATCCAGCAGCCCTAGTTTCCCAAGTAATCTTGTGCCGGAACAAACTGACATTGTAATTTGAGAATGATTATATTGCTCTTTCAGCCACTGTAAAACCGCATCTTTGGTCATTTCAATCTTGGTTCCATTGCCTCCAGGTACAATAAGGACATCTATATGTGGATGATTCTTAAAATCATAATCCGGCGTGACTCTTAGCCCATTTACTGATCGAATCCCCGCTCCATCTTCAGTAATGGTAAAAACGTTAAACAATGCACTATTCTGTATTTCTGTAGCAACTGAAAAAACTTCATACGGTCCAGCAAAATCCAGCAATTCTATATCATTAAACAAAAAGATTCCGACATTCAACATAAAAAACCTCTCCAATCGCCAGGCTGTATACGCCTAAGCGGGCATCAGAATAGCATCCACCTAATAAGGCCTAGTAGGATAACAATTACAATGTAACGGTTCTGGAAGATCCCTTTGTGTCGTTAAAAGTTGCTACTCCATCTTCGATATAAAAGAGTTCAAAAATAGCATCGTCAATACTATACATCTTGCTAAAAGCAGGCACTGCATCTAAAGCAGCCTGCCTGGTTTTCCGAGTGGTATTAAATACAGCTTTACCTTGTAAGCGTAACCAGTCACCTGTTTTTGAAATTATGCTGACTTCAAAGTTAGGATTTGCTTTGAGCTGTTTGTATACATTCTTCTGATTGCTGGTGCTAAAATAGAGTTTGCCTTCAAACTCCATAACAAAGCCAACGGGTCGCACCTTGGGAATATCACCATCGACTGTAGCAAGATAAACTATTCTGTTTTCTAAGAGAAACGCAAGAACCTCATTCATTACTTAAAAGCTCCTTTGTCTTTATTTTTTAATATAATCCTCAGAATGCAGTCATCAATTTTTGATTGCTTACAGATATGTCCATCCTAGAAAACTCAACGTCATTGTTCCTCCCTTCTCTTTCCCAATTAAAAACACCTCTATCTAGTAAGACTATATTCCAAGTAGTTTATTGCATGCAAATACCACAGGGACGGGTGATTATCGATTTAAGCGGGATCGTTCTCAAGGATCTTCAGCCGATCTTTATGACACATTCTTTTTGTTCCTTATTTATTGGACAGATAGTAAAATAACTGACGTAGAAATAGTATCCACGTCAGTTTTTAGTTTTTATCGTGAGCGATAAGGACCTAGCTGTTTTTGATTAAAACTGTAAATTGATTTCTCATTTTTCATCCACATATTCCCTTTTATAATTAATACATAGGTAGCTACAAAAAAATATGCAATTCCCAATATCCAATCATACGTAGTTACTAAATTATGAACCGTAATATAGTAAATATACCAACCCCCTATTGGCACATGCAATAAAACAACAGCACCCAGACCAGGATTATAAATACCTTTTATTTTTAAATTGGCAAATACACCATGCCATATCAATTGGAAAAACCCCATAAATATTGGTGCTAACCCCATCCATATTTGATCTATAAAAAAGATGGGCAGCAAGTAAAAACCATAGGCAATTAACATATTAATAACCATCGCTGAGTGGCTGTTTAAAGGATACTTATCAGGATTTGCACTTTTGAATATAGCGATATTAAAAACACCGGGGAAGTAGCCTGGCCAGCGATACTCCTCAAACTGATGAAAAAGAATTGCAACAAAACTCAGCCATAAAATCACTTGGAGTTCTCGCATGTGTTGATGTTGATAAAACAAGACAAGACATACTCCCACCCCCACAATACCACCAATATCTTGCCAATAATGTCTTAAATAATTCATAACCTCACTCCTCTCTTATCAACATACCCTAATAATGAACGGCAAAGACGTGTAGTTTCTATATTAACTACATAATAATTGTCAATGACAACTATATATGCAAAAAAAATTAAAGATAAATGTTAACTATCACGACTATGAGATTGGATATTATCGTACATTTGATGCAATAAAATCTTAAGGCTCTTTACTTCTTTTTCATCCATGTTCTCAACTAACCATTCATTAATTTTATCAGCAACGGGAATAATCTCTTTTTTTATTTCTGCCCCCTGTTGTGTTAGATAAATTAATGACGAACGCTTGTCAACCTTGCTTTCTTCCTTAAAAATAAAACCATTTTCTGCTAATTTGTCAATAAGTCTTGTTGTATATGGTTTATCTCTAAGTGATACTAAGGATAAATCAGTTGGTGAAATTCCCTCTTTTTCCGAAAGTTGAGCAAGTAAGACCCATTGCTCAAGAGTAATCCCATATTTCCTCAATTTTTTAAGAAATAAGTTTTTCATTCTAGAATATGTTCTACTAATAATAAAACTAATGGCATCATTTAGAATATACATCATTTGCCCCTTCAATTTAATTGTCATTGACAACTAAATATTATATTAAATTAGTTTAAAAGTCAATAATCTATTTCGACTTGTACATTCTCTGATAACCAAATTATACATTATACCATTTATAATCACCATGTTGACATTTAGAATTCTAACTGTTAGAATGAGTTCATAAATTAATTTGGATTATCATCCACATTTGAAAGGAACTGAAAAATGGCAGAAAACAATTCTTGGGCGAATCAACCTTTTTCGTATCTACTCAGAGTGATAAGCATTAAAATGAAGAATAAAGCTGACAAGAGTCTTGCCGAATTCGGCTTAAATTCTCAACAAGGGCATACCCTCGGTTACATTAATTCCAATGAAGGAATTATACAGAAGGAGTTAGCCGATTTTTTTAAGAAACGAGATGCCAGTATAACTAGCATGCTTCAAGGCCTTGAAAAAAAAGGGTTTATTGAAAGAAGAATTCCTAAGGATAATGAAAGAGAAAAAAAAGTTTATCTCTTGCCAAAAGGGAAAGAATTAATTGAAGACTTCGATAAAAAATTCCAAGAAATTGAAGAGGATATTACAAAATGTCTAACTGATGATGAGATTCAAACCTTGCTTCGCCTTTTAACAAAGATTAACAGTAACCTAGAGTAAAATTCAGCTTACAATTTCCATGTAATTTTTTAGCCTTATTGTTAGAATTCTAACTATTAGTTGTCAACATTTTAGAAGGCTAAGCAATTCTCTTATCATTCAACAATTTTATATTTATACGGAGGGATTAAAGATGAAGAATAATAAATGGCTGGCTCTGACGGTCATTATATTAGGTACTTTTATGACTATGCTGGATACAAGTATTGTGAATATAGCAATCCCAAAACTCATGGATATATTCAATGTTGACCTAAGCAACGTTAAGTGGGTATTAAGCGCGTATTCCCTAGCACTAGCAGCAGTAATTCCCTTGACGGGATTTTTGATCGACACTTTTGGAACGAAAAGAGTATTCATTTTCGCTTTATCCATGTTTACATTGGGGTCGATGTTATGCGGATTATCATGGAGTAATAATTCGTTGGTAATGTTTAGAATCATTCAGGCAATCGGTGGCGGTATGATCATGCCGGTTGCAGTCACTATTATCTTTACTGTCTTCCCCCATGAAGAACGGGGGGCAGCAATGGGATACTGGGGAATTGTAGGAATGTTCGGTCCGGCTCTGGGGCCAACTATCGGTGGATATATTATTGCAAACATGGATTGGGGAATGATGTTTCTTGTAAACGTTCCTCTTGGCATCTTAGGCATAACATTAGCAAGCTATTCATTGAAAAATTCTCCGACCAAGCCATTCAAGCGTTTTGACATAGTCGGATTTATTTCTTCCGTGATCGGTATTGTGAGCTTACTCTATGTTCTTAGCGAAGGTGCCTCGATGGACTGGGATAATACAACAAACTTGATACTGCTTGCTGTTGGAATCATCAGTACAGTGGTTTTCATTGTAAATGAACTAACCGTCAAAGAGCCCTTGCTTGATTTACGCGTTTTTAAAATCTACAACTATACAGTAAGCCAGATCGTTCAGACTTTACACGGACTTGCCTTTATGGGAGGCGTGCTTATCCTTCCTTTATACTTGCAGGAAGTAAGAGGGTTTAGTGCACTAGACACAGGTTTATTACTTTTTCCTTCCGCAATAGCCGCTGGCGTTACATCAGCCATAAGCGGCAGATTACTAGTCAAGATTGGACTTAGAAGATTGACAGTACCCGGTCTTTTCATTGTCGCAGTTACCACTTATCAACTATGTTTTCTGGATATGAATACTTCTGTTCAAACCATTTTATTGCTATCCACATTAAGGGGACTTGGGATGGGATTTTGTATGCAGCCGGTTGGAACTGCCGGGATATACGCTGTTCCCAGTCATCTCGTAAGCAGAGCCTCGGCACTGCAAAATACCATAAAACAGATCAATCAGGCACTATGTATAACCGTTTTAACAACACAAATCCAAAATCACCGCTTGCTGGAGCAAGCAAGTGGTATTTTGCAGCAGCAGGCTTATAATGCAGCCTTGAATTACGCGATGATGCTAACCCTAATTACAATTATCTTATCCATTATCGCGGTCGCGTTTATGAAAGATCAAAAAATAATAAAAGCTCAAAAAGCATAAAAAAGGAGTGAGGTATATGACAAGATATACAAATGATTTAAAGGGACTAAATAAAGAATTTTTATCAATTGCAGGCGGCAAGGGTGCAAATCTAGGGGTTTTAATTCAAGCAGGGCTTCCCGTTCCACCTGGATTCGTAATCACAGTAGCAGCTTATCGAAAGCACCTGGAAGCTGCAAATCTGAAAGAGCTGATAAAAGCTAAACTGGAAAACATCGCTGAGAATGATATTGCTGCTATAACTGAGGCTAGTCAATGCATTTCTACCTGGATTGAAGAGTCTCCTATGCCTAACGAGGTGCAAGAAGACGTAAAAAGGGCATACGCTAGTTTTTCTAAAGAACTACGCAACCAATCCGAGTTAATGGTTGCAGTCCGTTCAAGCGCTACAGCTGAAGATTTACCCTCTGCATCTTTTGCGGGACAGCATGAAACCTATCTCGGTATTTGCGGAATCGATGAGATCATTAGGCATATAAAAAAGTGTTGGGCCAGTCTCTGGTCGTCGCAGGCCATATCCTATCGCATTAGCATGGGATTTGAACATCTCAAGGTAGACTTGGCTGCTGTTGTCCAATTAATGATCGATGCTGAGGCTGCTGGAGTCATGTTCACGGCAAATCCGGTCAATGGCAGACGGGATGAAATGCTGATTAGCGCTGGATACGGCTTGGGAGAATCGATTGTAAGCGGACAAATAACGCCAGATACCTTCATCTTATCTAAATCTGGAAGCGTCAAAGAACAAATTTTAGGTTCCAAAGAAATAAGAATTTTGCTAAGCAAAAATGGCACGATGCTAGAAGAAGTTCCATTGAAAAAGCGGAAAGAATTCTGCCTTGGCAACCGTGAATTTCAGCAATTGACCGACCTTGCTAAAGCGGTCGAGCAGCATTACGGATGCCCGATGGATACAGAGTGGGCTCTTTCACAAGGCAAAATCTATATGCTGCAAGCCAGACCAATCACCACTGAGTTATCCGACCCTGAAGATACGGATATTTTAGGCCCTGATGATCAAATCATTTTCCAGGGTAAAAAAGCTCCTTGGGGCTTGCAAAGCGCTATGGAACATTGTTCGGAACCTCCGACACCGTTGGATTTCGCTTACATTTGTTCCTGTTATCAAGGCTTTGATAGTTATTTGCACAACGAGGTCGGCTTTAGTCTGCCTAAGAGTCCGATGAGACCTATCGAAAGAGAGAGTGGCTGTGTTGCTATTGATCTTAAACAAGCGGAATTCTCCCCTGCTATGCTATGGAAAATACCAAAATTACTCATTAAAGAATACACCATGGACATCCGGCTTTTTTGGCAATCCTTATCTAGCGAAATAGATTTGTGGATTAAGAGAATGGATGAAGAGGGAGAGAATACAACGGATGCAGTCAAACTAGCAAAGTTGATGGAACAGGCAGTAGCGGAAATGGGAGTTCTTTTTCAAAAAAGGATATCTGACTTCGTACCGAATATCGTTATCGACTTAAAGTTTGATTATTTAATCAAAAAAGCGGTAGGAAAAAAACGGAAAGAAGAGGTGAAAGAAAATCTCCTTAAAGCATTGCCTTTCAGAACGGCTCTACAGAATAAATCACTGGTCAAAGTTGCCCATGCAGCAGCTTTGTATGGAAAAGACAGCTCTGAATTTAAAAATGAGTTTGATGCATTTTTAGCAGAATACGGCGATAGGCCTTCGGCAAGTATGGCTCCTACCCTATCAGCCTATACATGGCGAGAAAAGCCGGAAGTCATTTATAACCTCATTGATTCATTAGTGAGTGACAACGAGCTGTTCCATTCCGAGGCAAGTTTTAAAAAGCAAGAAATTGCCCTTGAAGAGGCAAAGAATGAAATCAAGAAAGTGCTAAATAAAAAACAATATGACAACTTCCTTACAATACTTGATTTAGCCAGAGAAGGAGTGATCATTCGAGAAGAAGGTTTGTTTTATATAGAAAAGCTCACCTCTTGTGTGCGTAGATTAAGTTTAAAACTTGGAACTATGCTTGAAGAAAAAGGTATTCTATCCGAAGCGAATGATATATTCTTTCTTTTCTTGGAAGAATTAGGGCCTGTCGCAGCGGGACAATTAGATCTTAAAGGAAAGATTGCCAAAAGGGAAAGTGCTTATAAAAAGGTCTATGCTGCCCATGAAAAGGGTATTCACTGGATGATAGCTACCGGATCGTTTCCTGTCTTTAATAAAAAAGCAAAGCAAGCTAAAAATATTGTGAATCCAAATGAAATTAAGGGGATCTCTGCAAGTCGCGGAGTGTATGAAGGTCCAGTCTGCATAGTAAGAGGACCATCAGAATTCCATAAATTAAAAAAGGGAGATATTCTTGTGTCACCCTATACGGCTCCAGTTTGGACTCCACTTTTTAGGTTAGCATCCGCGGTAGTCACTGAAATCGGAAGCGCAGGTTCCCATGCTGCAATTGTCTCGCGGGAATATGGCCTACCCTGCATAGTAGATATACCGGGCATCACAACTATTTTAAAAGATGGACAAACGGTACGTGTAGATGGCACAAAAGGAATCATAACTGTCTAGCAATTCCATTTTTGTGCTTTGTGAAGTCAGATCAAAGGCAATTTGCGATTAGGAATGCTCCCACAAAGAGCACCTCCATACTTCGAAAGGTATGGAGGTGCTCTTTTGTTTACCTTTATGCTTTTACGGGTGCATTACTACTTTTAGACAGTTATCAATACGGCGACCAAATTTTTCATACCCAATCATTGCCTCATCTAAGCTCAGACGATGTGTAATAATATCATCTGCACGCAGTTTCCCTTGCTGGATTAGTTGCATCAATTCATCCGTATAATTTTGCACTAATGCCTGGCCACACTGAATCTTGAGTCCTTTTGCAAATATATCACCTATTGGGAACCCATCTGCCTTCGCTCCATACACACCAGCTAAGCCTAAACTTCCTCCATGCCGCAACGCTTTAACTTCCCAGTTAATAGCGGAAACAGAAGCGACTGCCGGCTGATCTTCCGGCCGAGTCCCCGGCAAAGGTGGGATCCCCATACGCTTCATTCCAACCATTGCCGATACAATAGAGTCTGTTGGCTCCGACTCAAAACCAACAGCATCAATTGCAACATCAACTCCACGTCCACCCGTTAATTCTCGAATTACTTCACCAGGGTCATCATGATCGCGGAAATTAATCGTTTCTACTCCCGGATTTAACTTTTTGGCATATTCCAAGCGATAAGGAACCTGATCTACTGCATAAACACGACGGGCACCTTTAAAAATAGCACACCGCTGCGCAAGAATACCCACCGGGCCACAACCGAAGACAGCTACTGAATCACCTGGTTTTACTCCGGATACATCAACAATCCAGTAGGCGGTAGGCAGTATATCGGTTACAAATAATGCCTGCTCATCAGTTAATTCATCTGGGACTGCTAATGGACTAACATCAGCATACGGAACACGTACATACTCAGCTTGTCCACCTTGAAAACCGCCATAGAAATCCCCATGTCCAAATACAGCTGCAATTTCACCATTCTCATTTGAGCGCTCGCAGTGGCTCCACAGCTTCGATTGACACATAATGCATTCACCGCAGGAAATAGGAAATGGAACTAAAACTCTATCTCCTCGTTTCCAGCGTTTGACGTCTTTTCCCACCTCTTCAACAATCCCCATAAACTCATGGCCTGGAATAAGTCCATCATGAAGCATAGGTTGTAACCCATGATAAATATGTAGATCCGAGCCACATATGGCAGTCGAGGTTACACGTATAAGCATTTCCCGGTCATCCTGGATTTCAGCATCCTTTACTTTTTCTAAGGAAAGCTGATAGGGCTTATGATAAACAACTGCTTTCATTTCTTCCTCCTGCTCCGATTAGTAAATATTTGTTACTATATATTTCGCTTATATAATTACAAATATAAGTGTTCGGTTAAATAAATCGGCAAGCAATAATGATGCACAATTAGCACGAATTCACGCAATCCACCAACGGTTTTATATATTCTTTTTTTGTGAAGTCGGCAGGCTTACCATAAGTTTCCAACATGCCCTTTTCATCATGGGTCAATTCATTTTGCTTTTTTATTTTTATTTTTACCCACAGAATAGTCATGAGAAGCTTGTCCAATAGCTTTAGTTTATTGAAATCAAAACCGCCCCGCAGATAAAAAAATTTGATATATTCCTGTTCTTCGGGAGTAAAGTTTTTATCCCGCACTTCCTTTATAGTTTCCTCCCGGTAAGGCGTTGCCCCGGTTGCAAATACAATCACCTTTTTGTCTTTATGCTTACCTAGATTTTTCTTTATGAAATCAAGTCCAATAATACCAACAGCATGTAAACTGCCACCGTAAATTACGGTATCATAGAATGGCAGTACGGATGGATTAACCCTTGAAACCTCAATCATATCAGCAGATAATTCTTGAGAAATCCATTCGGCATATTTTTTAACAAAACCAGTGTTTGATTTATATATCACTAAAGTTCTCATATTGTCATTTCCCTTATCATTTTTCTCTCGATGACATTAGGCGTAACAATGCTAAACTTCTCTATTCTACTTAGTCTGCCGTAATATTTATGTAGATCGTAGGAAGTTGCTTTGATATAAAAGCTCAAACTCCTGCCATATTCATACAGAATTCAGCAGGAGTTTCTATTTAGATATCCGTTTTAATGGCTTCTTCAAATACTTTACGTACAATATCTTTAGTAGTGCCACCTTCAAAAATTTTACGCTTTTCTACATAATAAGTTGGAACATAATAATAATCGTATTGCTTTGCAATTTCAGTATTCTTCTCTTCATCAATGATTTCCACTTTGATATCTTTATATTTCGGGTTTTCTTGCTTTACTTCATCAATCCAATCAATTGCTCTTTTACAATGTGGACACCAATCTGTTATCAGTACAGTAACGCTTTTCATCATTCTACCACCTTTCTTTAGTTCTATTATTGCCTTCTAAGTGTAAAATAACTCCTGCCATACCCTCTACCCCCGGAACCTATTCCTCTCGATCCAGTCCAGGCTTTCTGAGTAGGATTCTTCGTTGCGAGTCTGCTTTATTACGGATTGGCAATACCCCGCTTGACTATTAATGCTCTCCTGAAATAACATGCCTGCGAATGGCAGCAATAAATTCCTCATTTTCGTGATGGGTTCTAATTGCAATGCGGCAAAATTCTCCGTTTAACCCAACGAAGTTTTCACAATTTCGCAAAAGTATATTATCTTCTCGTAAAAGCTTTCGCGTATTAGGAAAAGGCGCTGGGAAAAATAAATAATTAGCGCAACTACCCCATACTTCAATTTTCAATTTGCTTAATTCGTTGAGCAACCACTTCTTTTCTGTCAGAATTACCTCCTGAGTTTCTTTTAAATATTTTTTATCTTTTAATGCCGCAATCCCAGCTACTTGTGCTGGAGTAGATACATTCCAAGGCTGTCCTGCTGCAAATATTTTGCCTAACAATTCTTCATTATTAGATATGCAAAACCCTAACCGCAGCCCCGGCATAGCATATAGTTTAGTAAATCCATCTAAAATGATAAGATTAGTATATGCATGAATCAGCCCTTTGGCCGTATATTCTTCTGGCTTATCCAAGAACCCAATGAAACTCTCGTCTACAACCAAAATAGTTCCATTCTCTTGGCACTTATCTACTATCTGATTGAGTAATTTCCTCTCAATGACTTGTCCGGTTGGATTATTCGGATTGCATAAAAAAAACATATCTATATCATGAGTTAATGAATCTAAAATAGTTTCTGTAGTTTGATATTTTTCTTCCTTTTGCAAAAAATGATATGTCACAGCGCATCCCGCATTACGTAATGCGCCTTCATAGTCTTCATAGGTAGGAGCCAGTATAAGTGCTTTTCTTGGTTGTTGTGCAGCTATAATCCGGTAGATCGCATCATCCACCCCACTGACGCATAAAACTTGCTTGGCAGATATACCCGAATAATGTTGTGCGATTCTCTCAGATAAAGCGGTGCATTTGGGGTCAGGATACTGTGCATACAACTCCATTTCTCTTGTAATAGCTAGTTTAGCTGACTTCGGCATTCCTAATGGATTTGTGTTTACACTCAGATCTATTATATCTTCAGTATTCATAACTTCATTCTTGTCTCCATTTCCGTTGAATAACTTTTTTAATAGGCTACTGCCATTGCCCATTAGAATCCCATTGCATGTTTTACAATTATCATTTTTTCACTGGAGGTCAACTCTTCTAAAAGCTTAAAAGCTACGCCAGCAGCAGTCTCCGGACAATATGAGGTAATGATGTTTTGATCTACTACAATAGGCTCATTTACTACATCAACATTAAACTCTTTCAACTGCTTTTGACGAAATCCATCCCGCAAATGGTATGTAGTGGCTTTTCGTCCCCTTAGCACCCCGCTCTTCCCTACAGGCAGTGCAGCTACACAGATTGTTGCAATTATTTTTTTCTGCTTGTCAAATTCTTGGATTAGATTTAAAAATCGTTCATCATAGGCTTCTTCATAAAATCCGAATTCCTCAAACCCTCCCGGAATTGCTAGTGCATCATAATCGTTCACGTTTATCTCATCAATTGTCTTATCAACCAAAATAGGAATGTTAAAGGTACTAGTCACTTCTTTTTGAAATCCGCATGTAACAACCGGCACGTCATATTCATATCCGTTCCTCGCCCATCCCAAAACATCAACAAAAGCACTAAACTCCATAGTTTCGAATCCTTTTAGTGCGAATAATAATGTTCTCATGATATCTCCTCCGTAAACAAAATGCATGTCAATCCTCTAATCTTATAATTCTATCTAAAAGAAAAATTCCTGCAAACTGAATAGCAGGAACTCCCCCAAACCAAAACGATTTTTCGTATAACCTCCCTGCGCTGACCGCCTAAGCGGTTTTATGTCTGACTTTCATTGCATTTTACAATAGTTTCCACTAAGATATACTTATAAAGTACTGGAAGAGCGGATATATAGAACGCTCGAAGATTTGTAAATGATAATTTTTTTAAGAAAGGACGATGGCTTATCATACTATATGATTGGGAGTCGGTGTTATGCGGAGCAAAGGCTATCGCATAACAAACATGCTGTGAGATAGCCTTTGCTCCATCCTAAAACTACAATTTTAGGAGGAACATAATGAGCTACAAGAATGCAGTTAGTGTATTTCCCGCCGGTTTGTTAAAAGCAATGCAACGGTATATTGACGGTGAATATATTTATATCCCACGAAAGGCAGAGAGTAAAAAACGCTGGGGAGAAGTTAAAAACAGCAGGCAATATATTCAGGAACGCAATGAGATCATCTTATCCCAGTATCAAGAAGGTCTTTCTGTTGAGGATATTGCATGCTGTAACTACTTATCACCCAAAACAATCTACAAAATATTGGCTGATATGAAAAGCCAATGCTAAAGTGGGAGCGACATGGCGATTTTGCCGTGTCGCTTTTTTGTTTCTGAATCATCTTGTAGGGTGCATTGTAATTATGTAACTACTATAGTTGATGTATAGCAGCAAGCTAAACAATTAACGGAGGAAGAATACGATGTATACGTTCACAAATCAATTCATTTCCAGTCAGAGTAACCTGAAGTTTTTGAAAGCTACAATGATGGGGCCTAATGCCATGCGCGTAGCAGAAGAATTAGCGTCATGCCTAAACGTCAATGAGAATATGCGGATACTTGACCTCGGTTGTGGCTGCGGTCTTTCCACGCTTTTGCTGACACAGAAATATGGCGCAAAAGTTTTCGCCGCCGACTTGTGGATTTCCCCAACCGAAAACTATGAGCGTTTCAAATCTATCGGGATTGACGATAAAGCCGTTCCGATTTCCGCAGACGCGACCAAAGGCTTACCTTTCGCAAACGGGTACTTTGATCTGTTGTTTACGGTGGACGCTTACCATTATTTCGGTGATACGGCTCAAATGCTCCCGTCGCTCATTCCTTTTGTGAAAAAGGGCGGCTATATCGCCGTGGCGATTCCCGGCTTAACATACGAATTCGGGAAAAATGTTCCCGATGATATGCAGCCGTTTTGGAATAGCGAGATGGAAAGAACGCTGCACTCTCTTGACTGGTGGAAAGATTTATGGAAGAGGTCCGAAGGCATTGAAATGGTGGTCAGCCGCGAAATGTCCTGCTGCAGCCAGGCATGGAAAGAATGGCTGACCGGTTACCACCCCATTGTGGCTGAAGACATCAAAATGATGGAGGCTGAGGGCGGGAGATATTTTAATCTTATTCCGCTGATTGCTAAAGCCATATGATGTTACTNNCCAGCATTGCTGCAACTATTACTAGTTATAATTCCTATTAAAAAGAAAAGCTCCTGTAATATTTATGTAGATATCACAGGAGCTTTCATTAACTCTTTTTGTTGTCATCATCACTATTGTCACTGGAGTGCTTCAGTGCCGGTGCAGCTATGAGCCTGGCAAGCGACGCCTTAGGAGCAAGATTGCCCTGCTGTATTGCAATATTTAAAAGGACGACTAGAATTCCCCGCGCAATCAAACCGGTAAGGATTAAGAAAACAAAATCTAGATATGGCCCGATAGGGCTTAGATAGATAAAAACATTTAATCTATTCAGGATGAGATAGTAAAATACAAAAGCAATCAGGCCTGCCCAAACAACCGTTCCTATAAAGAACGTCTTCCAGGATTTTGTATACTGGTAAACCAGCATAGCATACAGGGGTATTATGGTCAAATCGCTCATGAAAAAGTTCTGTTGTAAGGGAACCATCCTAAAAAACGTTGCCCACAGTCCGATAAGTTCACCAATAGAATCATATATGGAAAATGCTACGGCCACTAAAGAACCAAAAAGTAATATCTCTACCAATCGCTTTTTATCTGCTAAGTAGAAAAATAAAACATATGTAAAAACAACAAAGAAAAATATCCCTATCCATACCGGCGAAAGAAACTGCTCTGACAACCATTTATCCATCACTATTTTATCTAAGTACTCTGAGGTTTGCATAAGATGCTCATTCGTAATCACAGGCTTCCGCCCCCTCGCTAACTGCTGAATTTATTTTGTCCAGCCCTGTGTTTTTGTATCCTGCACTTACGTATGTCTCAATGTTTTATATTTTCACCAAAGAAAGTAACACTTTTATAGGCTTCAGTGGCCTACGATACGCTTACACCAAATGGAAAGCTTAGAAATACAGCCGTTTTTTTCAAAACTAAAGCTTCATGGAGTAAATCAATCCTATTTTGCGTCTGGATTTCATATTTTACTTTAATAATGTCAGACTTGCTTTTCCCTCTATTTAGCTTACAAAATGAAGCTTTTCCGGTTATACACAAAGTGGTATATTACTCAAGGATATAAAAAACAAGCTGGTTTGCAAGCTAGGAAGAAGGCTAGGATGAATAGAGCATTAATTACGCTCATGTGCTTAGGGTTGATGTTTGATGGAGGTTCTGAACAGCTATTGGGTGATTATATACAAGAAGGACGCACCGTCTTACGAAATACATCGAAGAAAGCGGCGGCTGCATTCAGCAATCAAGATTGTTACCAGTGCGGTTACTGCTGTAAAGAAATGCCTTGCATGTATGGAAAATGGGATGAGGCTGCTCATCAATGTTCTTATTTGGAAGTAGCAGAGGTGTTTTCCGAATACAGTACATATCGCTGTTCCCAATATGAAACGATTAGCAACGCAGAAGCATCTAAGAAATATCCGATGTTTGGAGGCGGCTGCGGACGACCGTTACTAAACCCGGAACGGGATAGCATTAAACAGGCTAAAAGCTAGCTTTATGCCTATTGCAGAAATTGAAGTATATATATGAAAGGACCTAAAGCCTTAATACGCTTTAGGTCCTGCTTATTTTTGTCCACAAAACAAAATGGATGTCCCGTAGGCTCAAGAATCACGTCCGCCACGCTGCTTTTTTATGCTTTACCGAAGAGCTTCTATAAACGTTTTTCCAAACTGAACACACTCTCCGGCTGTCTTTTCATCCGGGTTCCATAACCCCTTAAGCCCATCGTTGACTAGAGTGAAACCGCTTTCTTTCAGCAGCTCATTAAGAACTTTAACTGATTCCCCGCTCCAGCCGTAAGCGCCAAAAGCAGCTGCTTTCTTATTTTTAAAGCCCAGTCCTTTGACCTCTTCCATCAGACCGGCCACTGAGGATAAAATCCCTTTATTTACAGTAGGCGAACCGACTAAAATAGCTTTTGATTTGAAAATTTCCGTAATAATATCATTTTTGTCACGTCGGGCTGTATTATAGAGCTTAATATTGACACTGGCATCCGCCTGTTTGAGACCTTCAGTAATTGCCTCTGCCATCTTCCGGGTCCCGTCCCACATGGTATCGTAAAAAACCGTAATTTGGTTTTCCTGATAATCAGCTGCCCACTCTAAATACCGGGTTACAATCTGTAATGGATTATCCCGCCAGATTACACCATGGCTGGGGCATATCATATTCACCGGCAGGTTTAATCCGACAATCTCCTTAATTTTACGCTCAACCATGCGGCTGAACGGAGTGAGGATATTGGCATAGTACTTCATACATTCCTGATTAAGCTCAGCCTGATCAACTAGATCGTTAAACATATACTCAGAAGCGTAATGCTGACCGAATCCGTCATTGCTGAATAATAGGTTGTCTCCAGTTAAATAGCACATCATGGTATCCGGCCAATGCAGCATTGGCGCCTCAACAAAGATTAATTCCCTGGAGCCGAGATTCAGCTTATCGCCCGTTTTTACCACCTTAAAATTCCAGTCCTGATGATACTGGCCTTTTAATGATTTTACTCCATTGGCAGTACAGTAAATTGGCGTATCGGGGATATACTTCATTAGTTCGGTCAATGCACCGCTGTGATCCACCTCACCGTGATTGATAACGATATAATCGATGCTTTCCAATGATATTTCTTTCCGTAGATTGTCCACAAATTCTCTGGCAAACGGCAGCCATATAGTATCAATTAGAACAGTTTTTTCATCGCGAATAAGATAGGAGTTATAGGTTGATCCCTTATGTGTGGAATACTCTTCCCCATGAAATTTCTTTAATTCCCAGTCAATCTTTCCTACCCATGTCACATTATCTGTCACCTTAAAGCTCATCGTTAACTTCCTCCTTTATATAAGCTGACTTGCTCTAGACCTGTTATACCTGCCCATCAGCCGCCCGGCGGTTATAAAAACACACTATCAGGCTTTGCATCTGCTTCTAACGGCAATTTTATCTATTTATTATTATAACAGATAGGAGTAGTTATTTTTTGACATAAATCACAAAATACAGCCTAACCAACTAACTAGTACATTTTCTTATAAACTATAAAATCCTGCCCTATTTATGCAAATAATGGCAGGATTTTATAGTTGAAATTGTATTTTAATCATGCTACCTACTATCAAATATTAACTTGACTTATTTAATTATTTTCTAGTGTAACACAACAGACACTATGGCTTAGCCTGATTATTACTGAACAAACGGACAACCCACAAAAGAATAACAGCTCCAATTATGCTTGTAATAAGCTGTCCAATGACACCATAAGAATTAAATCCGAACAAAGATAAGACAAAACCGCCAATAAATGCTCCGACAATCCCTACAATAATATCTACCCATATTCCAAATCCATGACCACGCATGATGTTTCCTGCTGCCCATCCAGCGATCGCCCCTATAAGTAAAGACCAAACTAAACTACCCATTTTCAAACACCTCCAAATATATTATGTTCTACTGCAGCACTGATCATACTTACTGAGTAATGAGAGCCGCTTATTTACTTCCTAACAAAAACACCGCCATCCTCAAGAGGTGTGGCGGTGTTTTTTACACGTACTATTGTTTTACGCCTGGGTCAGGATTTTGAAATGAAGGGGGTTGTGGATTATTGATATCAAAGTATTTGCCTGGAGTAGAAAGATCAAAATAAAGTCGTGCATTTTCATCTACACCCCAGTCTTGAGTGGAGCCTGTACCTTGAATCCGGTTAAAGGCCTGGCGGAAAAGTGTATTATGAGCTTCTTCTCGATTTAACAAAAAATCAATCGTTTCACGAACATATTTATCTGCAATTTGCCGGTGAAGGTATTCATAAACCACTTTTGCTCTTTGTTCGGCCGCAATGTTAGAAAGTAAATCCGCCGCCAAATCTCCAGTTACATTGACATAGGCCGCCGTCCAAAGATAACCTGAAGCATTAGTTAAAGCAGGACTAAGCCCTGTTAATACATGGCTTTCAATTTGTCCTGCCCCAACGCCCTGCGTATCAAGATCATGGCCATTCAATAAATTAATAGTAGTTGCAACCATTTCCATATGACTTAACTCTTCCGATGCAATGTCCATAAAGAGGTCTTTGATAGCTGGGTCTTTTATACGAAAGCTTTGCGCCATATATTGTATCGCTGCTTTCATTTCGCCTTGCGGTCCACCAAGCTGTTCAGTAAGCATTGTTGCATATGTTGGATTAGGCCGCTCTACCCTTACAGGATTCAGTAACTGTTTCTCATGCTTAAACATGTTAAAACACCCGCCCTTTTTAAACTTCTAAGCTATATTTCTCTTTGTACATTTGTTTTATGCATTTTACAGATCTTCCGGACTGATTTCCCTGCCGATACAATAGGTGAACCGTAATTGTTTTAGTTAAAAAGAATATTCGCTATGTACATTGCTGAAACTAAGCACAACAATTAGTAAGTCTTAGGAGGAAGTGTAATGTCGAGTCAAGGAAATGATACACTGATTAAAAGCACTGATCAAACTAGTACTGGTGATGTGGAATCGATCTCAGGAAAAGGAGACGCTAGCGGAACGAATGATCCTAATATGCATTTTGATGTACATGCAAATGCACAGAAGTATTATGATATTGAAAAATCCCCAACTTCAATGGAAGAAATTCATAAATGGCAACGCCAACATATCCAAGTTCACGATCAAGGTAAGGATGGATATCCTTTAAATGTTATTATTGATCCGGCAATGCGTGAAATGTATCAACATGTTCATGAGCAAGGACTTACAAATGTATTTGACCGTTTCGAACAACAAGAAAAGATCCGCTGTAATTTTTGTGCGCAAGGCCTATCCTGTCAGTTATGCGCTAATGGTCCCTGCCGGATTAACGCTAAGGTTCCGCGAGGCAACTGTGGCGTCGACGCTCATGTAATGGTTGCCCGGAACTTTGTTTATCGCCATGTAACCATAGGTACTTCAGCAAATATTTTTCACGCTCAGCAGGCCGCCCGTACTTTGAAGGCAGCTGCAGAAAACCCTAACAGCGGTCTTAAAATTAGAGATAAAGAAAAGCTCTTAAAGTATGCTGAAATGGCGGGACTAAATAGCCATGAGGACGTAAACAAGGTTGCTGTTAATTTTGCAAATTGGGTTCTTGAAGATATGGGTCGACCTTATTGGGAAGAGTCTAAGATGACTAAAGTTTTTGCACCACCTAAACGGCAGGAGTTATGGAGAAAGTTAAATATTTTTCCGGGTGGTGGCTTTAGTGAGGTCGGATTTGCCCAAACGAAATGTATGACTAATCTAAATGCTGATCCTGTTGACTTTTTACTGACATCTGTTCGTTTAGGAGTTATCAATGAATACCAAGGACTATTTGCTCTTGATATTCTGCAAGAAATACTAATGGGTACTCAAAAAATTCGTACGGCTAAACAAAATATGGGCCTGCTGAAAAAAGATATGATTAACGTTATTACGAATGGTCATATGCCCCTGACTGCCCATGTAGTTATTGAATTAGCCTCAACTCCCGAGTGGCAGGAAAAAGCTAAAAAGGCCGGAGCTGCAGGTCTTCAAATATTAGGGCATGTATGTGAGGGTCAACAGTTATTGAACTATGAGGATACAGGCAAGATGAGTGCTTATGCCGGTCAGGAAGGTGAGTGGCTTTCTGAAGAGTATCTGCTAGCAACTGGTGCCATTGATCTTTTCATGTTCGATTACAACTGTACGATTCCGACACTCCCGCTTTATGCGAAACGCTTCGGCACTAAAATGGTAAGTACTCATGAAGTAATTCGCATGCCAGATACCGAAATTGTTGAATTTCAACCGGAAAATATGCGCCAACAAGCAGAGAAGATTCTTACTATGGCGATTGAAGCTTATAGAAAGCGTAAGTCAGAAAACCGCGAGGTATATATTCCACCCCATGTCTCGGACTGTATGATTGGCTTCAGCACAGAGTCTGTTAAAGCAGCTTTGGGAGGCTCATGGAAACCGTTAATTGATGCTATTGTTGACGGTAAAATTCGTGGAATCGCCACTGTCGTAGGCTGTACCACCGCTCGTTATGGACAAGGTGGTAGTAATATCTTTAGAATAACGAAAGGTTTAATCGAAAAAGACATTTTAGTTTTATCCGGTGGATGTACTTCATCAGTAATGCAGTACACTGGTTTAGCAGATCCTAAAGCAGCCGATGAAGCAGGCCCTGGTTTAAAAGCTGTATGTAAATCATTAGGAATTCCACCGGTGTTATCCTATGGAGCGTGTGTAGATATCGGTAAAATGACACAAACAGCAAAGGAAATTGCCGACACACTTGATGTTGATACTAACATGCTTCCCATTGTCATTGGTGCGCCTGAGTATCTTGAGCAAAAAGCAGTAGCCGATGCTTGTACGGCGATTGCTTTAGGCTGGTTAGTACATGTCGCTCCTGTACCATCAGTGACTGGTAGCGACGTTGTAGTAAAAACCCTGACAGAAACTACCGAAACCCTCGGATTAGGTAAGCTCACTGTTGAAACAAGTGCGGATAAAACAGTACAAATTTATGTTGATCATATTGAGAAGAAACGTGCCGAACTAGGAATATAAACAAAACAGCCGCAAACCTTATGAGGTTTGCGGCTGTTTCATCCTTAAGTTCAGTGAACACTGTTAGCGTTTGCGGATTCCTGAACAGCTTTTGCTAACTGGCTGTCTGGCTGATCATAGGGGTTCGACCAGTCTTTCTGGATCATATAGTTCATCATTGCTTCATGCCCAGTCATACTTTGTGTACAATATGCGCTCAGAAATGAACGTAACTCCGGAGTTGTTGAGGTAAGAGCTGCAGTAAAATAGGCTTGGGCATTGGCTGCCGCACCGGAAGTGGCATTATAAGCTATTGTTTTATCTGCAGAATCACCAGTAGTTCCTGAAAAGAAAGAGCCTATTAACGATGACATTTGTTATACCTCCCCATTAGCATTTTGCGCTTGCGCTTGAGTGTGCGACGCTACTCTCGCGTCTACAGCTGTAATCTTATTCTCAGAAACAAATTGCTGAAGCCCAGCAATTCTAGCTTGTGTAGCAACGATACCCGATTGAGTCATCGTCTTTAATTGCTCATCTGATACAGCCATCAAGCTTGCTTGAGCTACCGTTAAGGCATTAGACTCCATCTCTAGAAGTTTGGTCAGCGATAACACCTCTACTGCAGTTAATTGACGCATGTTTGACTTAATCCCCTTTCCAAATACTAATCTATTTTGTTATAGTTCTCAAAACTATTAATAAATATTACTACTATTAAATAAGATTGGCATAAATTTCTAGGTTATTTTCATCCACTTTGGAATTAAATGTAAGTCCCCCTGCTTCAATGTCTCGCGCCAATATGGCATTCCCAGTAACCTGCAACTGCGCTTACGCCAAATTACCTCATAACTAAAATAACAACTCATCACGAATATGCAATGAGTTGTTATTTTAGTAGGGGAATTTTTTGTTTTTTTCGAACAAATTATGCCGCTTTACATATGCTACAAAA
Source organism: Sporomusaceae bacterium UBA1887 (assembly GCA_002337925.1). GTDB lineage: Bacteria > Bacillota > Negativicutes > Sporomusales > DSM-15969 > Anaerospora. Next base: position 10,749 of record DDHB01000063.1, on the reverse strand, counting down.
TTCCTTTCAATCGGAGTAAGAGCCTGCAATGAGCAGACAGCAATCCCCAATATCCGGTATACATTCGGCTGGACGGGCATAATTTTTACTTTTTCCGACGTTCCCCGCAGGACCAAATCGGAAAGCATACTGATCCCTAGTCCACCCGCAACCATGCTTAGCACGACCGGATCATCGGCTGAAGCAGCGAGCATTTTAATCGAAACATCATTTGTCTCCAATGCCTTTCGCACATCAATATCCTTCATAAACGACGGCATGATGAATGGAGCGCCTTCAAATTCTTTCAGCTCAAAAATTGTTTCTTGTGCAGTAGGATATCCTAGTGGTAACACCGCCCGGTAGTAATCCTTAGCCAGAGGAATAAACTCGTGCTTGCATTCTGTCCCACTGCAAACAAAGATCATATCGACTTCTCTTTTTATCAAGGCATCGTATAGCTCTTCTCTACCCAATACTACCGTTTCTATACTTACGTTGGGATGCTCCAGATAAAACCCGCTCAGAAGCGCCGGAAGCCAATTACGTGCTACGCTGGCATAGGCTCCTATCCGTATAATATCCTGCCGCCGGCTTTTTAAGCTGCGCACTTCATTGCGGATTCTCTGTTCGGCAGCGGCAAACGCCTCCAGCAAGGGCAGCAGCTTTTCTCCTTCTGCCGTAAGGCAAATACCAAATCGGCCTCGGTTAAGTATTGTAATGCCTATATCTTTTTCGAGGCTGTCCATCATATGAGTTAAGCCAGACGGTGTATATCCCAGACTGTCTGCAGCCTTTAAAAGGCTGCCCGATTTTAATGAACTTAATAATATTTGTATTTTTTTAGCATCCATAATTCCTCAATATATGAAATTTCGTATTCAAAATATATGAAATTCTCTCACACATGTAGTATAAAGTGTCGCTATACACTTTGCAACTGTATCGCTACAATATAACCAAACAAAAAGCAAAACATTTCGTACAAGCTAACAAAAATCAGAATAGGTATGCAGACAAAATAAGTTGATTTACTAGGAGGTTTTTATGCGTTATTCAGTAGATCCATCAGTTTTTGAAATCAATCCAAACATTAAATTTGGTATACTGGTAGGTAAATCCCTAAAGAATTCAGAGACAACGCCCTATGATCAAGCCAGATTACGGGAAGCAGAGGAAAAGATGCGCGAAAGCTATCAGGATTCCCAGGTGAGGGAGCTCCTCAACATTTCACTATACCGGTCAATCATGACTAATGCAGGTATAAATCCTAACAAATACCCGCCCTCTGTGGAAGCAATGTTTAAAAGAATTATTAAGGGCACCTCCTTACCGGCGATTAATGCCTTAGTTGATCTATGTAATGCCATTTCTGTTGAACAGATGATATCATTAGGAGCACACGATTTAGCAGATATACACGAAGATTTGGAGGTACGCTTCGCTAAGGAAGGAGACTTATTTCTTCCTTTTGGTGCCACCGAATATGAAACAGTAGATCTAGGTGAGCTTGTTTTTACGAGTGGGAATAAGGTGCAAACGAGAAAGTGGATTTGGCGTCAAAGTGAATTAGGAAAAACCACCATCAACAGTAAAGATCTCTTTTTTCAATTAGTCGGTTTTGAGGATGATAAGGGCGCCAGCCTCAACAAAGCAATGGAAGAAATTGAACGTTTGATTATAGACAGATTCGGGGGCACTTGTAAGCGATATCTTGTTGATCAGAACAATAGATGTATTGAGTTCTAATTTTCAATAGAATGCCGAGTGGATTCTAGTATATAATAGTCATAGAAATAAAGTGCGGCTTTGCAAAGAAAGGCTTGAGAGACGTTATGGAAGTAAGGCAGGAAAAAAGGCCAAAGAAGAAACCGATTATCGGAAGCATACTTTTATGTATTTTCGTTTTGCTGGCTTGGGTGGGTTACCGTTATGTTAGCAAACCGCCTGCCGAATTGCCTGCTCTGCCACCTGTAACAATGCCTCTGCCAGCTGGCGCTTCGACTCACAGCACTCCAGAAGTTCCTGCTCTCCCACAGACGCCAAGTGCTGAACAGCAACCAATCGGCTCACAACGCCATTCTTCGGATAAGCAAGGTATTGCAGACGACAATTCAACCGATTTGTCTAGTCATACTATGTCCATTAAGCGGGAAGAGAAAAAAGGCTTTCAAGTTATGCCAGGCGTAAATGTGAAGCGCGGCGTCGTCAATATTCAGTTAGATGAGAAAAGCGACCGGACTATTGAAATTGAAAAAGATCCCGATAACTCGAATAGCGATTATCAGTTACTACTGAAAAAGAAATTTTGAGTTAGGCATCATCTATGGCCGCTCACGAAAAGTCCTGACTTGCTAGCAAGTCAGGACTTTGAGCTACAGGCCGCTGTTAAAAGCATCAAATCGCAAACTGACACATGATACCGTTGGAAAATTCGTCAGCCATCATTAACGCTTCTTTTTCGATTCTGTTAAATATTGCAATACTCTTCGCGTAATCCTTATTGAGCATGGTTACAGCTTCTTTTTTTGTTAAGGCCAAATGTGTAAACCACATCTGCTTCATATCGCTTACAGACCAATTGGGATTAATATGATTTAGAAAGCAAGCGATTTGTTCTGCATTTTCATACCATCTTTTTTCTGCATTCGCCGCCGCCGTACTATCACCGGCTTTTGCTGCTTTCACAAGCTCTGCCGCAATAACCAAATGATCTGTTATCAGGCGCTCAAACTCAGCAGCCGCTCTATTTCCATAGAAGTGATTAAAAACTCTCCCAAAATCAGGTGCGTTACGCAGAAGCCGGTTGGTAGTTTGCTCTAAATCAGGCAAATCATAAACAATCCCCATAATAACCATCCGCGTCCAGTAAACGTGCTGCGACCACAGAAGGCGGAAACAATCCCGCAAGTAGATTTCCCGTTCGCTCAAGCAGCAGTCGTCGCTGTGATAAAATTCTGGCACATAAACCTCCCCCTTTGAATACCCTTATATGCCATTTTATGTTTTGGACACGCACAAGGTGATATATGGTATCATGATCGTACTTTAGAAGTAATTTCATATTGATTGTATTCCCCTGGGGAAAAGGCAAGTAGGGGTAATCATAAAAAGAGGTTGCTTGAAATGGCTAAACCCATTCAAGCAACCTCTTCTTGCGTATATCCCAAAGTTCGATCTCCAAGCACTGCTTACGCTGCATTACCAGTGATCTTTCTACTCAGCCGGAGTAAATAAGGCCACAAAAACAGCGATCTTCCCAAACTGAATACAATAAAGGCTAACCATACTCCATGGTTTTGCAGATATGGTACCAGGAACCATAAAATTAAAAAATACGCTAGCAGAGAGTAAATCATAGAATTGCGGATCGGAGCGGATTCCGTAGCTCCCACAAAAATCCCGTAGAGCTGCAAGCCCCAAAAGGCAGCTAGCGGGAATGCAGCAATCCAATAACAATACTGGTAAGCAATCTTTTGAACATCCGGCAATGTTGTAAATACCGCGATCAGCGGCCCCTGCAGGAATAGTACGGTCACAGACAACAATATTGCCATGCCGCCTCCCCAGAGGGCAGTTAAAGTAACTGTCTTTGAAAACAAAAGCCCGTTTCTTTCTCCCATTGCTTGGCCGACAAAAACAGTGGCGGCATTGGAAAACCCGCTGAGAAAATAGGCAATTACATAGTGAAGCTGAAGCAATACAGCGTTTGCCGCCAAAATAGTATCACCATAACGAAGGCCATAAACGGCAAAGTAGTTAAATACTGCTAGCAGACAAGCTGTGCGGATAAACAAGTCGCCGTTTACCTTCATCATTTTTACAAGCGCGGTAGAGTCAATTATACTTTTGACCGACAAGCTTGCCATGTTGATCAGCCCGCTTCGGGCAATCAGCGCCATCCCAATAAAAGCAGAACCGACTTCGGCTATGAGCGTCGCCGTTGCAACACCGTCAGCCGACATGCCGAGCCCGGCGACAAAATATACAGCCAGTATCATGTTAAGAACATTCATTGTCACCTGCAGGTATAGTGACAGTTTTACCTTGGCCATTCCCATTAGCCAGCCGGCAATGACATAGTTAGCCAAAGCAAAGGGAGCTCCCCATACCCGGATGTCATAATACATGCTGGCGACCGCCCAAACGGTTTTATTCGGTGACATCAAAGCAAAGGCGGCATCCTTCACCTGTTGCTGGAAGAGCACCATCAGCGATCCCATGATCAGTGCTAGCACCAGCGGCCTAAACAGTGCCAGGGAACTTATCTGCGTTTCTCTGAGTCCGCTTGCCTGCGCACTGAAGCCAGAGGTACTGACGCGCAAGAAGCCCAGCAGCCAGTAAAGTGTATTGAAAATTAGAACACCAATAGAAACACCGCCAATATATGAGGCCTGTGGCAGTCTGCCCATAATTGCAGTATCCACTACGCCCAGCAAGGGAGTGGAAAGCGAAATCATTGTCAATGGTAAGGCCAAATTCAGAAAGCGTTTATGATCAGCCCACGTGACAGCTGAAACCTTTGCCATTAGAATTTGAAGTTACCGATTAAGTGGTAAGAATCCTTATAGCTGCTAAAGTTTGATTTTCCCTGATCATAAGGCTTCAGGTTATAGTAACGGGCTTCAACATTAGCATTTTTTGCAAACACATATTGAGCACCAAAACCGTAGCCTTTGGCACCGTCGCCACCAAGGCCATTACCGCCGCTTACAACCAATGTGCTGGGATTATTCGTGGAATCCACCGCATAGTTGCCAAGGCTCAGATAGTCAAGGCTAATTCCGAAAGTGCCGGGTTTGCTGTTGTCAATTCCCTTCCAGAGCAGCCGTCCCCAGTAACCATGATCCTGGTCCTCCGCGTTCAACTTGTTGTCACTGTTTTTCACATACTCACCAGTAACCGTGAAATCACCGGTCTTTGTTGTAAAGCCGATTGCGTTCTGTTCTAAGTTATAGTTAGCAACATCGTTAGTCATGGTATTCAAATGCGCGATTGTAACACTGGTAGCAGGTCCTGCTTGTATCTTGATATTGGCTAGAAATGCGTTTCTTGTGCTTAAGTTATCCGTGTACGTATAAGCAGCTAAATCCCCATACCCAGCCGATAGCTGAACCTTATCGAAATTATAGGTAGCCATTACTCCATCAACTGAGTTGTAATCCCATAAGAGACCTTGGCCTAAAGAAGGCAAAATGCGGCCTGCCGAAACAGCAGTCTCTTTATTTTTCCATTGGAATTCTGCCCGATCAAAAGTTGGTGAATTCGTAGTTGAAGTCTTGAATGACTTATCTACACCGCGTTTATTAAATGTATTTGTTGCTGTTAGGCGACCAAACAAAGTAATATTTTCTGCAACCTCTGAAGAGAGATTCAGCCGCACCCGCTCCTCCATCCGAGTTGGTGTCTTTTTACTTTGATCTGTAGCTCCCTGCGCCCAGTTACTTTGATAGCGCAGCCTTGCATCACCGCTAATTTTCACGGATGACTTGCCTTTTTCCAATTTGGCCAGGCGCTGTTCGGTATTGTCCGTACCACCCATATTGAGCTCTGGTGAAAATTCAGCCTGCAGCTTTTTAATTACTGCCTGTTCTTCGCTACCCGCTTTATCTGCTTTGGCAATGGCTTTAGCAACAATAGCCGCCATTTCTACACGGGTCAGCATCACGTCTTCCCTGTAAGTGCTGCCGCCGAAGCCTTCCACTATACCTTCTTTAGCCAATTGACCAACTGCACTGTATGTCCAGTGATGCTCAGGAACCACCGCAAATAAATTAGCCGGTGCAGCCAGTACCGTCCCTGCTACACTCATGCTGAAAGCAGCTCCAAGCGCTAATGCTATCTTCTTTTTCATAAAATCTCTCCTCAATCAGCTTAATAACTACTACAGCTATACCGGTTTCTCCATATGAACCAGTTCATAAGAACCGCCTTCATCAAGAGTAATGACAAAGCCCCGGCTTTGCCAGAAGTGAAAGCCTCCCGGCAGAAAGTGATGCGTATGCAGATATATCATCCGGTAGCCCTGTTCACGGCAAAAAGCCTCTGCTATTGTAAGCAGACTGGAGCCAATCCCCTGGCGTCTAAGCGTCTTATCAATATAGCAGCGCCCCACTTCCGCCGTTGTTCCTGCAGGATAGCGACCTTTGAACACAGTAATCCGGTCATTATACTCACTAATCGCGATTGTTCCTACAACAGTGCCGTCAGGAGAAAATGCTGCCCACATTTGATTGCGGACAGGCTCAATGTATAGCTTTGCCAGTCCTAATACATCATCGGTAACAGCACTTTGACCATCTTTACAAAAGAGGTCCTGCAGTTGTCCCAGCAAGAAATTTTGTACACTGGCAATATCATTATTGTCAACTTTGCGAATTAAAATATTACTAGTTTCCATCATAACCTTCCTTTCATATCCTGCTGAATAGTGTACCTTGATGAGCTAACGCTTTAATAAATGACAGGCAGCGCTGTGGCCTGGCCAAAGCTCTTCCAGTACCGGTTTTTCTTGTCTGCATTTTGCTATACTTTCCGGGCATCTGCTTTGAAAAGGGCAACCTGGAGGTAAGTCAAGCGGGCTTGGTATTTCGCCCTCCAGAGGTCTGACCACTGTGCCTTCTTTTTTCGTTACCGGGAAAACTGCCTGCAGCAACGCCTTGGTATAAGGATGCTTTGCTTCATTGAGCATGTCCCCCGCAAGCACCTCGACGATATTACCAAGATACATGACCGCAATTCGATGGCTTATTTGCGATACTAATGCCAAGTCATGACAGATAAATATCATAGACAAATTCTTTTCCCGCTGAATTCTGACAAGCAGCTCAATAATCTTTTTCTGCACCGATACATCCAGCGCACTAGTAGCCTCATCGCAAACGAGAATCTCCGGTTCAAGCGCCAGCGCTCGGGCAATCCCGATGCGCTGACGCTGCCCACCGCTCATGTTGCTGGGATATCGGTCGGCAAAATCTTCCGGCAGCTCCACCATACGTAAAAGTTCTTCTGCCTTTTTGCCTGTGTCGCGGTCCTTTATCAGATTAAAGTTGCGCAGCGGCTCGCAAAGGATATTTTTTATCTTCATCTTTGGATTAAAGGCTTGCGACGGATCCTGAAACACCATCTGAATATGCCGCCGGCTTTGCCGCATACGCTCTCCCTTAAGCTTTGTAAGATCCTCTCCCTGAAAGCAGATAGCTCCACTTGTCGTCGCGTGAAGCTGCATGATTAGTTTAACAAGCGTACTTTTACCGCAGCCGCTTTCGCCAACAATGCCAAGCGTTTCCCCCTGATACAGCGATAACGAAACATCATTACAGGCTGTCAGCAGACACCCGTTACTCACGGGAAATTGTTTTACAACATGCTCGATGGTTAAAATCGTCTCCTTGTCAGCTGACATAACGCTTCCCTCCAACCTGCGGCACCGCATCCAAAAGTTCTCTCGTGTACGCCGACTGTGGCCGTGCGATAATCTCATCGGTTCTACCCGATTCTACGATCTCTCCATTTTGCATGACAATCAGCTTATCTGACATATAAGCTGCCACACCGATATTATGGGTAACAATAATAATTGCCGTTTGATCTTGCTGGCAAATCTCCATCATTTCTTTTACTACCTGGGCCTGCGTTGTTACATCCAGAGCTGATGTAGGTTCATCTGCCAGCAGAAGCCGCGGTTTAAAAAACATCGCCATTGCCACTCCAACACGCTGACGCATACCGCCGCTCAGTTCAAAGGGATAGCTTTTCATGATGTTTTCTGTATTAGGCAAGTGCATTTTTCTGAGCATATCTTCTGCAGCCTTAGCTGCTTCTTTTTTGGTCAGCGCCGAATGTTCACGAATATATTCGACGAACTGGTCACCGATACGGGCAATAGGGTCAAGGATGCTGCCGCTGTCCTGAAAAACCATCGTGATCTTTGTTCCACAGAGACGGCTCCACTCGGCAGGGGTATTTTCCAATAGATTTTTATCTTCAAAGAAAATCTTCCCACCGCTTACACGGCCTTCATGCGGCAGGCAGCCAAGAACTGCTCGGATAACCGTTGTCTTGCCACTGCCACTTTCGCCTACAATCGCAAGGACTTCTCCCTCATCAAGCGATATATTTACATTACGGACGATTTCACGTTCCCCATAGGATACTGAAAGCTCCGATACTTCTAGTAACATTTCAGTTCTCCTTCGCGTGTGTTATTTTTTAGCGGGTTTAATCTTATTGGTCAGCCAATAATAATCGGACGGATACATTTGAGCGCCTGCAATTGAGGTTGAACTGATGATGTTTGTTTCCGGATACCCCAGGAACAGAGCCGCTCCGTCGTTCATAATAATTTGCTGAGCATCAATCATTAGTTGACGACGCTGTTGGCGATCGAACGTTGTGGATAGTTCAGCTAACTTCGCGTCCAGTGCAGGATTGCTGTAACCGGAGCCGTTCTGCGGATTATCGCCATTTGTATTCGTTTTCCAGTACCAATTCAAGAAGATCTCCGGATCGCCAGTATTGGCAGTCGTAATATTTGAAATCAGAAGGCCATAATCGCCGTTTATTCCCATTTTATCGATCAAGTTATAGTCTACAGTCTTTATTTTTACAGCAAAGCCGACTTTCTTGGCATCAGACTGCACAGCTTCTGCATAAATTGGCAGTTCGGCACGGCTGTTGTATACAACAAAATCTACCGTAAGCTTCTTGCCGTCTTTTTCTAAAATACCGTCTCCGTCAGCATCCTTCCAGCCCGCTTCGGCCAAGAGCTGCTTAGCCCGTTCGATATTGTAGCTGTTGGGATCCTTGAGCTGATCAAAACCATAATCCATTGAAGGAGGCACAGGAGCCTTACCTTCAATAAAGGTCCCCTTGAGAATTACCTCATTGTACACTTTTCTGTCTAAGGCACTAATAAACGCCGCACGAACTTTTGGATCACCTAGAACGCCATTTTGATTAATCCGGGCCAATACCGTGCGCAGTGAGGCAATTCTGTCCACATGAAATTTCGCTTTATCATTAAAAAGGCCAATGTCACCTGCTGCGATATTAACCGCCATATCGACCTCGCCGGACTGCAACGCCATTGCCCGTGTATTAGGATCATCTATGGACGGGATTTCAACAGTCTCATAAGGCACTTCACCATCCCAATAATAGGTGTTTTTTACCATAACTGCTTTATCTTTTACAAAAGTCTTGCACATATAAGGACCGGTGCCTATGGGTCCTTCCTTGGCAAAATTCCGTGCCGGTTCAGCCGTTACATCTACGATTAAAAAGAGTGGATCAGCTAAAAATCCGGGCATATTTGGTTCCGGTTTTTCTGTAAGGATGGTAAGAGTTTGGCCTTCCACCTTCATTTCTTTATACTTAAAAAACGTTACTGCCCGCTTATTCTTGGCAAAAGTTCTTTCCAGTGAGGCCTTAACCGCAGCCGCATCCATCGGCTTGCCATTTGAGAACTTCACACCGTCTCTGATTTTAAATGTCCAGGTCATATGATCTGCGCTGATCTGCCAGCTTTCCGCCAACCACGGCTGTACANNCTGTACATTCATTTTTTCATCAAATTTAGCCAGACTTTCTCCAATGCCATAACGCATAACAACCCAGCCAAAGTAATTTTCGGTTGGTTCCAGTGAATCCGCAAAGTTGGTTACCCCGATTTTCAGAGTCTTGGTGTCAGCTTCCTTCTTACTACCGCCGCCGCACCCCGCTATAAAGACCGCAGCCAGACATATTATCATAAGTACCAAAGATAACTTTTTTAATTTTTTCAAGTGATCGCATCCTTTCCATCTGTGTTTAATTAATTTGATCGCTGAGGGTCCATGATATCGCGCAGGCTGTCTCCCCATAAATTAAAAATTGTTACTACTATCAGAATTGCAGCCCCCGGATAAAGCATCAGCCAGGGAGCTGTTTGAATATGCTGCCTTCCCTCATTGAGCATCAATCCCCATTCCGGCATAGGCGGCTGTGCGCCAAAACCCAAAAAGGACAACCCGGCTAATTCCATGATCATTGTGCCGATATCCATTGCCGCGGTGACAACAATCGTTGGCAGGATATTAGGTAAGATATGGCGCCAGAGAATATGGATCGGTCTTGACCCGCTTGTTACCGCCGCAGCAATGAAGTCACGCTGACGCAGCTTCAGCGTGAGACTGCGCCCCAAACGGGCGTACTTAGTCCAGCTCACCGCTGCCAATGCTAAAATTGCATTAACGATATTGCCTCCCAGCATGCCGGCAATAGCAATAGCCAGCACAATGCCCGGAAAAGCCAGCATCATATCGACAATACGCATAAGCACAGTATCAACCTTGNNCATCAGCGAAGTACGCGCCCCATAAATAATACGAGACAAACAATCCCGCCCGAGCTTATCCGTTCCGAATAGGTGGTCGTCAGAAGGAGCCTGCAAGGACTGCCGCATTACCGCATCAAACGGATCGTAAGGAGCCAGCCAGGGTGCAAAAACTGCAAAGCTAAGAATTAAGAGTACCAAAAATGTATAAAGACAAAATAAAAATTTATCCTTTGTCAAATTCCTCACTCAGCGCCCCCCTTTCTTCAGCCGCGGGTCAAGATACGTATAGGACATATCGACAAGCAGATTAATTCCCATATACAAAACAGCAATCCAGAGTACAAAACCCTGTACGAGAGGATAATCACGCATCTCAATGGCATGTACGGCCATTTTGCCAAGTCCGGGCCAGGAGAAGCCCATCTCAATAACAGCAACGCCGCCCAGCAGCC
>DDHB01000089.1:12559-28212 GCA_002337925.1 Sporomusaceae bacterium UBA1887 | reverse complement strand
TTGCAGTTTGGCGCCACTGGTAGATGAATTCGTCCCCAGTGGGCACTGGCCTTTCCGTGAAAGCAGGGGTGCTGTTCAAGAGATCTGCGATCGCGCAGTTTTGTCATTGATTTGCCTCTTTTCACCAAATTTTATAGCATCAATAGGGCAAGCTTGCAAACAGTCACCGCAATTAGTGCAATTCATTTCATCAGGCCGGGTCCCCATCACACACACCCGCAGGCAGGCGTTGCAGTCATTGCAGGCATTGGTTTTGAAGACGCGTAAAATCGCCATCCCTTTAAAAAGCTCAAGCAAACCGCCGGTGGGACAAATAAAACGGCACCACATGTTGGCCACCAGCAAACCCGCTGCTGTCAGCCCCAATACCATAAACGTGCGAACCAGCCAGGCAGCAGAGGCATTTTCGAAAGAAAGCCGGAGCGAGCTCCAGAACTCACCAACCCGTATCGGCACCATCATTCTGGGGTTGTTGAAGCCAAACCAGATGATGGCAACTGCAAGCAAGGCAATAACCATCCCGATCGGAGCAAAACTCACAAGTTGATTGCGTGTGCGCAGCTTTGACCACGAAAACTTACCGATGATTTGATTAATGAAGCCGCCGGGACAGAGCCAGCCGCAGAAAAATCGTCCGGCAAACAAAACCGATACAGGCAGCAACAGCCAAAATCCCCAGAAGTAACTGGTGATCCTTCCCCAGCAAGTGATGACCGGACAAACCTGGCAATTTACAAAAGGAACAAGAAAAGGACAGCGAAAAACACCGTAATAAGCCCATTGTCCCAAAACAGCCAGCATGGATAGTTGAACCCCTGTACGAACCTGGGAAAGTCGGGCTGGTTTTATACGCTCAGTTTGATTAGACATCTTTTACCCCCAGCTGTTCGACAAGCATCTGCCCTTTTGCAGAGCTGGCAGGAATGAAGCCATGCTTCTCAAAAATCGCCTGCCCCTCACCGGAACAAATAAAATTCACGTAATCATCGGCCAACGCACGATCTTTTGCATACTTCATTACGCCGATAGTGAATGTTAATGGGCCGGGAGGAAACAAATTCTCCGGAATGGGTATCACTCTTACTTTCCCGGAAAATGCGTCCTGGCGGGTAAGACGCCGCTCCACAATAGAGACTGCACCCTCGCCGTTTATGATTGCCGGCATCATTTTGATGACACAACTTTCCTTTTTAATCATATTTTTGAGAACCGCCCGGTCAATGTTTGCTTTTTTGAGTATACCCATAACGGCGTCCCCGCCCGGAGGCGAAGCACCAAGCGGCAAAATCACCTTGACTCCCGGCCGTGCAAGGTCCTGAACCGATTGGATTCCTGCCGGATTGTCCAGTGGTGTGATTAAAACATAGTCCGTAAAGCACAGCGGCCTGAAATATAGCATCTTATTATCTGCCCGTAGTGTTTTAGCCAGTTGCAATACCCGTCCGGCAAAGATCTCTGTGACCGCTCCGCCGATAAGGGATTTCCCTAGGGCAGCAGCGAAGGCCCCGGTATAATTGACCTGAATGCCGTTTCGCTGCTCATACAGGTTGTTAGCTTCCATGAAAGCTTCAANNTATAACAAGCCGGGTACCGCACTTGCAACAGCAAGGGAGGCTATACCGGCCTTAAGGAACGATCTTCTATTTAATCCTTCTTTTTTATCGCCCATAATTAGCTCCTTTAGACAATTATGTAACCTCATCCAGCATTGCAAGAATGTCTGCATATAACTGCCCGTATTTAGGTAATGCCCGATCTCTCGGCCGGGGCATATCCACCGTGATTTTCGCCATAATTCTTCCCGGCCGTCTGGACATGACCAGAATGGTATCTGCCAAATATACAGCTTCATCCACGCTGTGGGTAACAAAAATCACCGTTTGCCGATGCTGTTCCCAAACCCGCAGCAGCTCTTTCTGCAGCAAAATTCGCGTGTGGGCATCCAAGGCTCCGAACGGCTCGTCCATTAACAATACATCAGGCGCCACCGCCAGCGCCCGGGGNNCGCTGCCGCATCCCGCCGGACAGTTCATGAGGGTAAGCCCGGGCAAAATCTGCAAGCCCCACCAAGTCCAGACAATCCATCGTCCGTGCCGTCCTCTCCGCTTGCGGCACCCCGGCAAACTCAAGTCCCAACGCCACATTATCAGCCACCATCCGCCACGGCAACAGCGAGTATTCCTGAAAAACCATGCCGATTTGGGCTGAGGGACGGTCTACTGGCTTTTGCCGGTAAGTCACAATCCCAGTTGTCGGTTTCTCCAATCCTGCGAATAATCTGAGCAAAGTAGATTTGCCGCACCCCGACGGGCCTACTATGCAGACAAAAGCATTCTCAGTGACTGAAATGCTGATCGCCTGTAACGCTTCAACCTTTTCCCTGTTGCTGGTCTGAAACACCTTAGATACTTCTTCAGCTATTAATACCGCCTCAGACACCATACACCCCCTTATATTCAGCGGGCCAATCTTTGCCAGGCAAACTTCCTGTCGGCAATAGCCCTGAAACTGGTGTCCAGCACAGCTCCGATAGCGCCGATTGAAATCATACCGGCAATTACGATGTCGGTACGGGCTACCGTATAAGCGTGAGTGATCAGATACCCTACGCCTGCAATGCTTCCCGGGAGCATCTCGGCAGCAACCAGGCACATCCAGGCCACACCCAGGCCAGTCCGCATGCCGCTGACAATCGCAGGAGCGGCGGCCGGCAGGAGAATCTTAATAAACACGTCCCGCCGGCCCGCTCCCAGCACCAGGGCTGTGTCCACCAAAATATTCCGCACACTCTGCACACCATAAATCGTACTGGTAATAATCGGGAAAAAAGCACCGATAAAGATGATGAAGATCATAGATACTTTAACATTCCGCAAATATAAGTACGCCTCGCCGGATTCCACACCAAAGACATTTGCCAGGCTGGCAACGCCAAACCAGGCCAGCACCAGCGGAACCCACGCCAGCGGTGGAACAGGCCGCAAAAGACCAAAAAAATGGTTTAGCAAATCAAAGACATTCCGGCTATACCCCATCAAAATACCTAACGGTACGGCCAGGATAACAGCCAGGACAAACCCGGCCAGTACCCGCCAGAGGCTCACCACAATATTTTGCACCATTGATCCCATGCTCAGCAAATCCTGGGTCGGCGCTGCCAGAATGGCAAAAACGGCGGGAACTGCCGGTAATATGACCGGGTTGACGATATTCATGGCAATGGCCTGCCAGAGTCCCAGAAACNNTCTTGATCCACGTATCAGTCGGATAGGTCAAAAATACGATCGTGGAAGCTTTTGCGGCATCGGCCGGGATGCCGATCCATTGGGCGACAATCTCGGCATATTCGTCATGGTTCTTATTGGCATAATCACCGGTGTAAGCCATCAGTTTCAGAAATTTCACCACGACTGCCTGATTCTGAGAGAGAAACTTTGTCCGCCCAGCGATAGCGCAGCAGGGAGCATCATGCCAGGCACCCTGCGGGGGTAAATCGCGCAGGTCAAGCGCAATTTTGCCAACCCCCGTTTTCTCTGCCACTTGGGGATGCGGCGACGGTCCTACCCACCCGTCCACTTGTTTGCTGGTGAGTGCAGGTATCAGATTAGGCGTATCCTTAAGGTCCACCAGCAAAATCTTGGCATTGAGCTCGTTGGGATTCCGCGTATATGGCACTTTGTTTTGCTTTAATGCTCCTTCGAACACCATCAGCGGCGCGCTTGTCGGCGAATGGTAACCGATCTTTACCGGCTCCTCTTTTGTATTAAGGTATGTGATAAAGCCATCCCAGCCATTCACCGCGCTGTCCTTGGGGAAAACAAGAGCCAGCCCTTCAGTCTGCAGCGGCGACAGTATCTTTATCGGCGTGCCGCCGTCAATTGCCGACATCCCGGCTGTTACCGAAAGCAGCGACAAGTCAATATGCTTCTGGGCAAAAAGTGCCGCAGACTCAGAACCGCTTTTTGTAACCACAAGTTCAATATTCGCAATTTTTTTCCCGTTGTCATATAGCTCATATTTCTCTTTATCCACCACCGGCTTCAGATAAGTGCCGGAGCTTTGGAATGCCTCACCCTTTTTCGCCGCGACCATCAAGCTGGCGTGATGATCCACGAATGTATAGCCGACTTTAATCGTCGGCACTTGACTGGTAGTACTGGCCGACTGGCCGCAGCCTGCTGCTATCAGGCAAACAACCATGACTGCCGTTACATACAAAACAATTGCTTTTCTCATTATTCAACGCCCTCCGTCCTTGCAATATTTACCACTGTCATCATCCTGCCTAGCCGCCGCTAGAATACACAAAGGCGGGGATTTCTTTGCTAGAGCTGCCTTCCTCCACAGAATTCAATATAAAGCTACACTCCGCAGTATAATTGATAAACTAACAGCAATTTAATAGTTAATTGTAATTCGCTAATTAAGACAAGCTTATCTGTGTGTTATCCTAACACAGATAATTTAAATGCACTAATCGTGATTTTAAATGAACAAACTCAAATACAATTGATAATTACTATAATTCTTATAATAATCACAATTATTTTATAATTACACGAAAAACTGACAAAATATTACAAAGACTGCCAGCAGCAGTCCCGCACCTGCATACTGGCAGTCTTTATTTATAAGAAAAAATCTATAGAAATTTTATTGCTCAGAAATATTTCTCCGGGCTTTTCTTACCCAGTATATTCTCGCAGCGCCAATAGCGCCAGCAAAACAAGATAAATCGGACGAAACTACCGGATAACCAATTTGCTTCTCTAACGCCAGCCGCAGTCCCTCCACCCCTGCCAAGCCACCTGTCAGCAGTACAGGACTGGCAGGAGCCACTTGGGCTGCTAATGCAACGGCGCGGTCGACAACTAGCTGAACAATACCGCCTGCCACTTCCTCACGGCTTTTTCCCGCTGCTAGCTGCGATACGATTTCCGAATCGGCAAACACGGCACACATGCTGCTTAACGAACAGCTTTTTCCGGCAGAAAGGAGGGCCGAAAATTCCGCCATATCAATACCCATGCGGTTAGCCGACATTTCCAAAAAACGACCGGTACCTGCGGCACATTTATTATTCATTTGAAAAGAGCGGACATGTCCATCCTCCACGGCAATCACCTTGGAATCCTGTCCGCCAATATCAACAACTGTGCGCACCCCCGACAGCAGGTACTCTGCCCCCAGCGCGTGACATGTAATTTCTGTCACAGTCTGGTGCGCAAAATCGATGCTCACACGCCCATAACCGGTAGCAATAATATGGACACTTTCGTTTTTTATTCCGGTCTTTTCCAGCAGTTGACCTAAAACTGCCCGGGATGTGTCCTTGGGGCTCCAGCCAGTAGGTAGCATACAAGAGGCAAGAATATCGTCTCCTTGGAGAAGGATGCCTTTACAGGCAGTCGAACCGCAGTCGATACCTACAGACGCTTGTATCATATCTTATAACATCTCCACAAAAGCACCGGCCCGGGTAGATAGCTGACCGATATCGGATGTACTATAGTCAGTTTCCAATTGCAGGTACGGAATCCCCTTGCGCTTCATAAACNNTAAACGCCTTAACCGAATGTGCTTCCACTGCGTAAGCATGACAGGCCTGTAGTGTCATTTCTACAACACCGTCGACATGAAACTGTTCACAAAGACGCTCTAAAAGGGCAAAACGGTTATTGTCAGGAGTCATAACGGCACAGCCAATCTGCAAATAGTGATCGGCAATATTGGTCAGCGGGTCTCCCTCCTCCCGGCACTGCCGGTCCAGCTGTTTGGCTCCGGTACAGTTTTCATAAACGACGACAACTGCTCCTGCCTCCTCAATTACCTTTACCACTTTTTCGGTAACACCGCCCATTGGACAGCCGGTAATGAGAATTCGTGGCGCTTCTTCCTTGACTGGACGATCTCCTGCTTGATAGGCACTCCGGATACTGTCAATTGCGTTTTGGATTTCCGCAACCTTTTCTTCCCAGTTAAATTTAAACTGGGAACCAAAGAGAATTTGCAGCTGCCTGAGGCCGGTTATGGGCGGCGGCGTCATAATGCTCAGCTCATACAGCTCTTTCAGCAGCCTGCGCTCCGTGTTCCGCCTGCCAATCGCCTCACGCAATTGATCATCAGTTATTGTAACACCGAAGTCCTTTTCCACCCGTTCCTTTAGCCGTACCAACTCTGCTCGCCAAAGTGCCTGAGCTTCTGGTGTATCCTGCCTGCGGGGGAGTTCGAGAATATGAACATTTTTTTCCTTAGCTAAAAGTTCATACATTTTTACTTTACCGTCACAGGTAGTCTCGCCTACCACCAAATCAGAAAAATACATATAAGGACATTTGTCAGTAATAGCAAAACCGTAACTGGACTTAATCAGCGGACAAAGATTGCTCGGCAATACTTTTTCCGCCTCGGGAATGGTCTCGTCACTAGTAGAACACAAACCCACACTGACAAGGTCGGCAGCCATAAATATTTCCAGCGGGGTATAGGTACAGAACTGGCCCACCACCCCTTTGCCGCTGTCTTTAATTTTTTTCATCGCTAAAAATCCATTTTGCCTTGCCTCTGCAAAGCTATCAAATATTTGAGGCAACTGGGTTTTCCTCTCGATCATTTGCAAATCCCGCCCTTCGTTAATACAGTAAAATAATTCGCTTTTCCTGATATTCAATCTTATGTTTAGCCATTATCTGAAGCAGCATATCCTCCCACTGAGGTTCCGCGCACCAGGCAAGACCGCAGCTGCCACTGATTTCCCGAGGAATCGGTATTAAACGCCCTTGCTTGGTTTCACAGACAGCCTCCATGGCCATTGCGGCCGTTGTTGTGGGAAAAGCAATAACCAATTTGGGTTGTTTCTCTCTAGCCAATTATCCCTGCTCTCCCTTCTGCGGCAATCTCAGCGATTGCCTGAATTCCTTTGTAAATTTCCTCTTCTGTATTGAAAGAGGAAAAACTAAACCGTACCGCCCCCTGCTTCTGGGTACCTAAGGCCACATGGGCCAGCGGAGCACAATGAGCCCCTGTTCGAACGCAGATATTGTAATTGCTTGCTAAGCGATCCCCCACTTCACCTGAATCCATAGAACTGATAGTTAAGGTGACAATGGGAGCATGAGGCACAGTGGCGTCTCCATAGATACGCACGCCAGCAACCGTTTCAATTCCTTGACGAAAAAGCCTCGTTAATTCCAGTTCTTTATTGCGGATCACAGCCATATCCGTCTTTAGAATGTATTCAACTCCTGCCAGCAAGCCAGCGATTCCGTGTCCGTTGGCAGTACCAGCTTCCAAGGCTTCAGGCATACCCTCCGGATGGATTTCCGAATAACTGTGAAACCCGCTGCCACCTACCTTAAGCGGCATTACAGCAAGTCCTTTGCGGACGCAAATTCCACCTGTTCCCTGTGGCCCTAACAGCCCTTTGTGTCCGGTAAAGCAAAGAACATCAATGCCCAGCTTGTCCGCATTAACGGAAAGCACGCCGGCGGTTTGCGATGCATCCACAATTAGCAGCAAACCGTTCTTTTTGCAAAAATCGGCGACAAAATCCAGATTGGTGACTGTACCTGTTAAATTAGAGGCATGGGTGCAGACAACGGCTTTACTATTAGGGCGAAAGGAACGGTAAAAACCGTCATAATCCAAATTTCCTTTTTGGTCAATGCCGATAATGGATAATCCCATCCCCTGGGAACGGAGCTTATAAAGAGGCCGCAATACAGAATTATGCTCCAGGACTGTGGTAATGACATGGTCTTGGGGAGTCAGCAATCCAAGGATGGCAATATTTAAACTTTCCGTTGCATTGGAAGTAAAAACTGTCTGATCGGCAGTTGATCCTAGCAGCTCAGCAACTGCTTTACGAGCCCGGAAAATGCAGCGGGTTGCGGCCAAAGAAGCCGGATGACCGCCCCTTCCAGCCCCGCCAAACGTGTTGATAGCCTCCAGTATTGCAAGCCCAACCGCTGGTGGCTTGGGCAGACTCGTGGCAGCGTTATCAAAATAAATCATATCCATCACGGGCGAAGGATGCTTTCAGCGTCCCGCATTTCTTCGACAATGCGGTACATGTTAGTTGCTTCCCCTACGCCGAGCTGCTCCGCGATGCCCAAATGATTCAAACAAGTGCCGCAGGTCAGGACTAAAACTCCGCCCTGTTCCAGGCTGACTAAGTCTTCAAGCGAATTTGAACCATGTACGGCCAGTTTCGCACCCGTGTTATAAAGCAGAATGGTATGAGGCAATATTTCCAGTTGAGTAAGAGTAAAAATAAATCCCTTCATCAAAATGTGACCCAGCTCATCATTACCAGTACCCATCGTATCGGACGATAGGACAACAACTGTTTTTTTCTCGCTTGTTGCCCGTTCAAAAGAAGGCTCGTGTTGCTGAGGTTTTCCTTTTATAAGTGTAATGTGAAAAATGCCAGCTCTACGAGATACGTCAAACTGGCATCCTGCCGACTCGGCAAACCGCCGGATATTTTGAGCTGCTGCCTCATTGTCTACCAGCACCTCTAATTGGCCCTGTTCCATTGCGGCGAGTCCTTTTTTTGTTTTAATTACCGGAAGCGGACAGGCATCTCCAATTGCATTTATTTGTTGCATAGGTTATCTCCCTTATGTCTCAGTCTCCTGATAAAGTAAGCTTCTTTTTTGTTATCCTAGCACAAATAAATAATTTAAACTAATCGCAATTTTCAATTGCTATTTTAAACTCTCATTGATAATTTAAATAAACTTCATCAAGAAACGGTTCTTTCTTGCCTGCAATCAATTCAAATGCCTATAAAAAAATAAACCTACATCTTTTTATCGAAATATTCAATAAAATTTGACATTACTGACTCATTCATTATAAAATAACTGCAATTTAACACTTTAATCTGCTGTGATTGGTAGGGATAACTGTGAAAAACCTCATAAAATTATGGACCAAACAGCACGAAAACATCGTACACGAATTAGCAAGAAATAACCGCTATGTAGTAAAGAAATCATACATTGTCAGCAAAATGGAGGATCACGCTGGTTTATACCTGGATGTGTACAACTGGTACTATCAAGCAGCAAGCAAGCTAGTGCGACCACCTGAAGATGTAAAATATCCCGTTTGGGTGTCCCTGGCAGAAGAAGCTAAGATAGGAAACAGCCCCGGGAATGTTCAAATAGAGCTTTTAGTTGAGCAAGATCAGCTGATCACAATGGATATTGACAAGTGGGGTAAGATTGTTCNNCATAACCACATAACACTCTATACAGCCCAGAGCGATGAAGTCGTTCACCATTTACTGGCTGAAGGCTGTCATTATGTTAAACTGGAATACATCGCCCGGAAGTATGGTGAAGTATCCGCTGTGTTCTTACAATCTTATTCGTGGTACACCGAACATGCTCAGCGTATTTTACCAAAGCCCAAGCTGGCAGAATCGGCCGTTTGGACTTTCCACGACCTAAGATACCTCGACCGCCACCCCGGATGCCAAATTTTAAAACTGAGTGTGCCTCTCCAGTATGCGGTATTTTTCCGAATGAGCGATTGGAACAAGATTTTGAACCGGCGTTATCTCGGAGAATCCGAAGAAGAAGCGAAGTTCGCCGAAAAACTAACCCACTACGGTATTAGTTACTCTGGGGATGTGGTTACCACCCCCTTTTATCCCCACCTCAAAAAAGAGCTCCAGGATAGCTGGAAAAACCTATTCCGCTATGATCAACACATAAAGGAAACAGGTACCGCTCTGTTTCCAGACATGCAGGCAGGGCTGTGGTATATTGACCGGCAGTGGCTACAAGAACTCATTCCCTAGAAGCTAAAAAAAGGCATCTTACGCTATGCGTAAGATGCCTTTTTGCGACAGTGCTGCAGAGTAAGCAGCCTGTCCTTTATTTTACTACTATATTCACTAGTTTTTGAGGAACGCAGATGACTTTCACAATTTGCTTGTCTTCAATCAACGCCTTTACTTTGTCTTGTTCCAGCGCTTTTTTCTCTAATTCGGCAGCATCAATTCCTACCGGAATCAGCAGCTTATCCCGAACTTTCCCGTTGATTTGCAAAACGATTTCAACTTCAGCAACCTTAATTGCTTCTGCGTCAAAAATGGGCCATTGTTGTTTGTGAACACTATTGTCTCCGATAGTCTCATGCCATAGCTCTTCAGCCATATGCGGAGCAAAGGGTGCCAGCAGTCTAAGTAAACTGGAGATAACTTCATGTGCCAGGCCTGCATTGATCTGCTGTTGTTGTTCTTTAAACGCATACATGGCATTAACAAGTTCCATAATTGCACTAATAGCTGTATTAAAGTTGAAGCGGTCGCCGAGATCTTCTGTGACCTTCTTAATAGACGCATGTAATGCCCGGCGTAATTCACGCTCAGATTTGCTCAACTCATCCTGGTTGATTGTCTCTGTCCGGTCTCCCATAAAAGGTGCGAAATGATCTACAATTCGCCACAATCTATTGAGAAAACGAAATGCTCCTTCAACGCCCTGGTCGTTCCACTCCAAATCACGCTCTGGAGGTGCTGCAAAAAGAATGAATAGCCGGGCTGTATCAGCGCCGTATTTACCAACAATCTCCTCAGGTGAAACTACATTCCCCTTCGATTTGGACATTTTTGCACCATCTTTAATAACCATTCCTTGCGTAAGAAGGTTTTTAAAGGGTTCATTAACATTTACCAGACCGGCATCTTTTAGTACTTTGGTAAAGAACCGGGAATATAATAGATGTAGTATTGCATGCTCAATACCACCAATATATTGATCTACCGGCATCCAGTAATTCGCTTTGGCAGCATCAAAGGCCTCGGTCAGGCTTTGTGGGCTGGTATAGCGCAGGTAGTACCACGAAGAATCAATAAAAGTATCCATCGTATCTGTCTCACGGCGGGCTTTTCCACCGCATTTGGGGCAGGAACAATTAACAAACTCTTCTACCTGGGCAAGAGGTGAGACGGAACCGGAAGTAAAGTCCACATTTTCCGGCAGCTTAACCGGTAAATCTTTGTGCGGCACAGGCACGATACCACACTGCTCACAGTAAATCATTGGGATTGGCGCACCCCAATAACGCTGACGCGATACCAGCCAGTCTCGTAAACGGTAATTCACTCTCCGTTTACCAATTTTCTGTGCTTCCAGCCACTCTGCTATTTTTAACTTGCCTTGTTCATTGGTAAGACCGGTAAAATCACCAGAATCAACCATCACTCCCGGCCCATCATAAGCACCGGACATTTGATCCAATTGAAGCTGCTTATCAGCAGGCTGAATAACAACCTTCTTAGCTAAGCCGTACTTAGTAGAAAACTGCCAGTCCCGCTCATCATGTGCCGGAACACCCATAACAGCACCGGTTCCATATTCAACAAGCACATAATTAGCCACCCAAATTGGCACCTGAGCTCCGGTAAAGGGATTTACGGCATAAGCACCTGTAAACATGCCTTCTTTTTCCGTCTCAGTTGAAGTACGGCTGACTTCGCTCATATTGCGGATTCTTTCTACAAACTGGCGCACAGCCTGCTCTGTCGGTGTGCCGGCAATTAGCTTTTCTACTAAACGGTGTTCAGGTGCAAGCACGAGATAAGTAACACCGAAAACAGTATCATGGCGTGTAGTGTAAACGGCAATCTCATCGTTCAGCTCTGGTATGGCAAATGTAAATTCCGCACCTTCACTGCGTCCGATCCAGTTTTCNNGCCTTTCAGCTCACCTAAGTCAGACAACAACCGGTCAGCGTATTCAGTAATCTTAAAAAACCATTGCTCAAGCTCTTTTTTTACTACTATTGAATCACAGCGCCAGCATTGACCGTTCACTACTTGTTCATTTGCTAAAACAGTGTTGCAGTCATTGCACCAATTGACAGCTGCCTTTTTCTTATATGCTAGGCCACGCTCATAAAACAGCTGAAAAAGCCATTGCGTCCATTTATAGTAATCAGGATGACAGGTAGCAACCTCTCTGTCCCAGTCATACGAGAGACCAAGCTGCTGCTGCTGACGGCGCATATTGGCAATATTATCCCAGGTCCAGCTTGCTGGATGAATTCCATGTTTAATCGCTGCATTTTCCGCTGGCATGCCAAAAGCATCCCATCCCATAGGATGGAGAACATTGTAGCCCTGCATGGCCTTAAAACGGGCAACTACGTCACCAATGGAATAATTGCGCACATGTCCCATATGCAGATTTCCCGAAGGATAGGGAAACATCTCAAGAACATAGTATTCTGGGCGCTGACGATTTACTTCGGTACTAAAGGTCTTAGCATCGGACCAATGCTGCTGCCATTTAGTTTCAATTTCGTGAGGTGTATACTTTTCTTTCATGAAGAACCTCCTAGGCTTTTTTGCATAAAAAACAAAAAACGTCCACGGCTTCTAGCCAGGGACGATTTACTCGCGGTACCACCCTGATTGATGGGATCTCCCATCCACTCACTACCGTTAACGCCGGTAACACGTAGACTGCTAGTCCTAGTTTCGCAGTCGCTCCTTCACAGCGAGTTCAGCTTAACATGGTTTGGCTCGCAACAACCGCCAACTCTCTGCACCTGCTTTCAAAACTTACTACTCTGTGTCATTGGATTATTGATTACCATTATATAGTAGCAAAAATAGAATGTCAACTTTCGCCTATTCTCAGTCTTTACTGGTTCTAACATGAAAATATAAGAAATACAATAGCTTATAGGAGGTGTGTTATGTATAAGCTGATTATTGGCAATGTCCGCATATCTGTAATGAATGACGATATTAAACGGGAAGAAGCAACCTCTGCTGCTAAAAAGGCCATCGCCGCTGCCAGTCAAAGAAGCAAGCTGCTTAGCCACGTCGAAATTGCCACCGGCCCTAGCGGCCTGGAAGTCACTACAACAGAAAAAGTTGGCGCAAAGGTAACCAGAAAAACCATAAAACAAAGTATGCTTGATGGTGTTTACGCATCTGCAAGAGAAAAATTTTTTCCTACCAGCGCTTTCAGTCAAAAAGACAGCTGGTTTGATGGTGATACCGGACAGGAATGGTCTGGGGAAGCAGTTCGGGTAGCCCGTGAAGAAGTATTAAAAGAACTGGAGAACTGGATAAAATCAATAAAATGAAATAGACGGTCTGAACATTACAGTTCAGGCCGTCTATTTCATTTTATTTGGTATTTCCTGGAAATAATTATTTTATCTTTTTATGCCTTTTTGATTTTTTCTGTTTTTTCTGCTCTTGCTGTTCTTTATTCTCTGGTTGTGCAGCTGCTGGTTTTAACACGGTTTTTAGTACGTCCCAAGTTTGCTGTTCTTCAAAATCCTTGCGCCAGGCGGCAACACCTGCTAATTGATATGTCAGCGCTAGTTCTGCTTTGAGCTTCAAAGAGGCCGGCTCTTCCAGCCAAATTTTATATTGCTTATCTCTTTTTGTATATTCAGCATAGTACTGGCCTTTGTCTTCCAGCCAGACAGGCTTAACGCCGTTATCCTTAAGAATTTCATTCGTCTGAGACATTGACAATGTCTTTGCCTGCACCTTTACAGTGCCATTACTGCTAGTCTCTTCCCATTCACGAGTATAAAAAGGAATCCCAAGAATTACTTTTTCTTTCGGTATATCCGCCAATGTTGCCGCAATGCCTTTTTCAACCCAGCCGTAGGAAGCTACCGATCCGCTGACCGGGCTTAGGCGAGGATGCTCATCATAGGCCATTACCATAACATAATCTGCAATTTTACCAAGCTCCCGCCGGTCGTAGCAGCGCGACCAAAAGGCAGAATTGGAAGGAACCGTAACATCTACAGACAAAACAGCGTTCTGCTCGTGCAAAGCAGTTGCTAGCAGCTTGACAAAAGAAGTGAATCGTTCCTTATCCTCTTCATACATATTTTCAAAATCAAGATTAATACCATCAAGATTATATAGACTTACATACAACACAATCTGCCTGATAACATTTTCCTGAGCAATTACATCTTGCAGTATTTTTCTTGTTAATTCCCGGTCAAAGCCATTTGATAATAATGCCCATACCTTATATCTTTTCTCATGTGCATCCGTAACATAACGCTGGTCAGCTTTGTTCAGTACCATGCCCTCAGCATTGGTGATGGTGAACCAGGTAGGTAAGATAACATCCAAACCGTCAATTGCAGGTTCAACTCCAAGATTGCGGTTGACAATACCAACATGATCCCACACGGCATTAATCTTTCCAGTAAAAACAGTCTTATCTCTTGGTTTGTTTATCTGATATGCCGTATAGCCCAAACTGGCTTCAGGAATTACGTCTACGATCTTTTCTTCTTTACGGGGCTTAGCGGTTATTCCCAATAAGCGGTCTAAGTTGTACAGATTGATATAAGGTTTACCCTCAATGAGCTTTATGGGAAAATTAAGTGTTAGTCCTTTTTGTATAGTACGGTCCAAATTAGCTGTTTCCAGTTGAAACCTCGGAGCGTCTAGCGTCACATATATTCGCTTTTCCGCCAAATCAATCCGTATCTGCTCTTCAGAATACCATTTTACCGTCTCAACCGGCAGCCAGGTCTCTCCTCTGTCCACAAATGATTTGGCTCCGCTGTCCACTTTTGTGCCCCATGCATCAGTTACTACAATATCATTTTCCAGCAGCTGCGCCATTGAAACAACGGGTGTAAACAATAAAAACAGTCCCAAAAAAGTTAGCATGAACAGTTTACGCATACTTCCTCCACCGGTTTCTTTCCTACAATATTACATAATATATTCGTGGCCAGTTACGAAATTCCTGTTATAAACGCTCTTTGCTTGGCCGGCTTGTATCGACAACAGGATAGGAACCAAAGCTTTTAAACCAAATACTCTTTTCCTTCACAGCCTTAACAGCTGCGAATACCTCGTAGTCTTCCAAACTTCCATCTAAATCAAGAAAAAAGATATAGGCTCCCATTTGCGTGCGGGCAGGGCGTGACTCAATTCGCGTCAAATTCACATTGCGCTGAGCAAACTCGTGCAGAATCTCACACAAGCTGCCTGGTTTCTTACCATCTATCTGACATACGATGGATGTCTTATGCTGCTCCTTTTGTAAAACTGCCGGTTTTCGGCCTAAAACCAAAAAGCGGGTGCTATTATACGAATTATCCTGAATGCCTGCAGCAGCAACATCCAGTCCATATATCTCTGCAGCTCGCAAGCTGCCTATCGCCGCATGTTTAGGCATCCCCGCCGCGACACTGAAAGCTGCTTCCGCCGTACTTTGAACCGCTTTTACCAGGGCAGACGGATAGTGTTCCTGCAGATAGCTGCNNCAACCTCAATAGGGCCATTTTGTGGATTCACCAGTAAGTTATGTCTGATCGCATGTGTCGTTTCCCTGATGATAAACAAACTTTCTACATGGGCCAGTATATCAAGAGTAATCGTCACCGAACCTTCCAGAGAGTTTTCAACAGGGACGACACATTCATCGCTGCTGCCATCAACAACTGACATAATAGCAGCATCTATACTGCTATAAGGAGTAAACTGCACTTTATTCCCTACATGAATTTGATAGGCAACTTCTTCACTATAAGTTCCCTGCGGGCCTAAATAGGCCACCATCTTGACTGCATTCTCATTCGTCGGCATTTGCTTTACTCCTCTCCATTTCGGTATTAGAAAAGACTTGGCTTGC
>DDHB01000089.1:6006-12537 GCA_002337925.1 Sporomusaceae bacterium UBA1887 | reverse complement strand
AATGTCCGCCAGAAGCGAACCACTTGTTAAAGTACGGGCTCTAAAGCCGATACTCCCCTTTACGTTAACGGTAAGGCTCCGGCGTGACCTACACTTTGCCAAGGCAAATTTCAGAACGCAACTCCAAGGCGAACTTCAGCTTAACCTGCGTACCGGGCTCCCACCGCCCCCCGGCTCTCTGCACCAACAGTATAAGCCTACTTTTCCTGATCATCGTTTTTATTTTTTCAGTTATTTCTGTTACTGTATCATAAGCTGCAGACTGATGCAATATCTTTTTTCAATATGCCTTAAGCAGCTTACTTTTTTCGACTAGCTTGTATCATAGCGGTAAAATCATTCACAATTTGGGGATCAAACTGTCTTCCTTTTTCTAACTGCAAAATAGCAATTGCACTTTCGACATCCCGCCGTCCTAGTACAGATCTTCCTGTCGTCATCGCATCAAAGGCATCTATTATTGCAATCATCCGTGATCCGAAAGGAATTGCCTCACCGCTTAAGCCATCGGGATATCCCCGTCCATCATAGCGTTCATGATGATGGCGCACCAATAAAGAAGCTTCTTGCAATCCCTGTATATTTTCGGCTATTTGGGCACCAATAGCGGCATGCTTTCTGATGATCTCATAATTGGAATCTGTCAATTCTTNNTAATGCTGCTTTTGTAATAACAGCAATTTCTTTTTTCGTCATGTTGAGTGATTGTGCCAAATCATGAGCTAAATTGCTAACTGTAACAGAATGACCCTGGCCAAATGGATCTTTTAACTCAAACATGTTCACCATCACTTTAACGACTTCAAGGTATTCCTCTTCCTGTTTTTCAAAAGCTTCCTGCTCTTTGGTTTTCTCTCTCAGCATAGTAATAGCAGCTATAAAACGATTTCGCAAAACTGCCATGCAGTGGCTCTCGATATGCACGGTGCCGGTTTGATTCGTTGCGGACCACGCTAACGTGTGGAAGCCGCCCTCATCCAGTGCCCGCTCCAATGCAGCGCTGTAAAGCTTCCCCGGACAACCGGCTTGCAGCCGTATATAGGCATCATTACAAAAACCTCTTTCCCCCTGCCGGTTATAACAAGCGATTCCATAGGGAATACTCTGCCATATAGTATCATGAAATTTTAAGTCTGCTCTGATCTTATGCAGCCAGAATTGACTAAAACTAACATAAATTACCATTAGCACTACCAGCGCAAGCCGGAGGATGTGGTTAGCCAATACGTTACTGTCAACAATTATCCCAAACACCTGCAGAATTGCCATCGCTACAACAATTATTACTAATGGGCGTTCAACATATTTCATTCGTTAATCACCTCTCTTCACCCATTATGCTACTATATATTATGTCGAGTTAATGTACTCTGACACTTCTTACCTGTTTAATATATTAACGACTCTGCAAAATGTGGATTTCAACTACAAAATGAGGTGTACTATGTCAGAATCTTTGCTACGCACGGAAACCTTGAACAGGCTTCGCAATGTAAGAGGCCATATTGCCGGAATTGAGAAAATGGTTGACGAACAACAAGACTGTGGCAATATCCTGATTCAGTTATCCGCCGTCCGCTCTTCCATTGAAAAGATCGGTCTTACACTGCTTGAAAACAGTGCAATGGACTTTGTACGCAGCAGTAACAGCTCGACACCGGATGACCAGAAAAACTTAGAGCAGGTTATTAGGCAAATGCTGACCTTTCTCAAACGATAACAGCCACCCGCATTGCTGGGTGGCTGTTATTATTACGGCCTATAGGCCTTTCATTATCTCTTCTAACTCATTCATCGTCACCGGCCCTGATTTGCGGAACTTAATTATCCCTTCTTTATCAATAACAATCGTTGTCGGTATCGCACTAATACGGAAGTTTTTTGCAACCGTACCATCACTGTCTAAAAGTACAGTCATTGTATACTTGCTTTGTTTTAAGAACTCACTGACTTTATCACTGTGCTCTTGTATATTAATTGCATAGAAGTCCACTGACCGACGATATTTTTGGGCAAAACGGTCTAATTCCGGCATTTCCTCCCGGCATGGGGGGCACCAAGTAGCCCAGAAATTAATGATTGTCACTTTGCCCGTTTGACCGACTATAATTTGTTGACCTTCCAAGTTAGCAAGTGTAAACCCGGCAAATCCCTTTCCTTGCGTTACACCTAGCTCAGCAGGAGCCTGAACTTGTCTTGTTGCCTTACCAGTATGAACAGCTATATACCATAAGCCTGTAACAGCCAAAATAACACACATTGCAATAAGCAAAAATCGTTTTCGCACGATAATCCCTCCAAAATACTCTATTCTCCGATTTTATTCGATACCCTTACGTAAAATTCCTATACAATTAAATTTACCAGCAGCCCATCCTTTGGTAAACTATAACTAATCAGTTAATTAACAGGAGGTTTCTATGCACCAGTATCTCTTCTTTATCGGCGATTTCCCTATCAGAGCATATGGGCTGATTCTCAGCCTAGCGATTATACTTGCCACCGGAACTGCCTATTTTTTTGCAAAGCAGGATGGGAGATGGCATCAACATGTTCCCGATATGGGGATTTATTGCGGGTTAGGCGGCATTGTAGGCGCCCGCTTGTGGGATGTATTCTTTTTTGACTGGCACTATTACCAAGATCATCTATTGGAGATTCCTTTTGTCTGGCAGGGTGGTATGGCTATTCAAGGCGGAGTACTGCTAGGAACATTAGTCGGCNNTGCCGATATTGTAGCTGCTCCAGCAGTTATCATGGGACAAGCAATCGGTCGTATGGCTAATCTTATGAATGGGGATGCATTAGGGCACCCTACAGGCAGTAACTTCGGTATTTTATATCCCTCTACGACATTAGCCTATCAGACTTACGGCAGCCAGCCTCTGTGGCCGGCAGAAATTTGGGAAGGTCAAATCGACATTATCATTTTTGTCCTCTTACTCTTATTCCGCACAACAAATCACGCTAAAGGACAGGTATTTATCCTTTATGCCGTGTTATACTCGACAGCCCGATTCTTTCTTGAATACCTGCGGGGCGATTATAATACGCTGCTGTGGGGACTGAAATCAGCTCAGTTAACCAGTCTGTCGGTAGTTATTGTGGGGATGGCATTATTTTTCTGGGTCGGCAGAAAAAAAAGCCATTTGCCCCAAAAAAGCAAATAGCTCATGCAGATTGTTCGATTGTCAATGCTCCGCTTGCAAACAGTTGGTTGAATGCCTCGACTACATCGGCATCAAACTGCGTTCCTGCACATCGTTTAACTTCATTTACTGCTTCCGCCGGGGAAACACAAACCTTGTATAGACGCTGGCTGGTCATAGCATCATATGAATCTGCGACTGCAACGATCCGGGCTTCCATGGGAATTTCTTCACCTTGCAGTCCGTCGGGGTATCCTCTGCCATCCATTCGTTCATGATGAGAACGAACAATTGTAGCAACAGGATGCAGAATACGAACTTTGCGAACAATATTATAGCCAATCATCGAGTGCATCTTGATGGCAGCATATTCTTCATCTGTCAGTCTGCCGGGTTTACAAAGAACTGCGTCAGGAACACCAATTTTCCCCACATCATGCAGATGAGCGCCAATGTGCAAAATGGATTGCTGCTCACGTGTCATTCCCATTGTTCTGGCTATAGCTATTGCTAAGTGCGCTACCCGCTCCGAGTGTCCGTGTGTATAGGGATCTTTAGCATCTACTGCCGTAGACAGAGCATCTACAATTTCGTGTAAATCATCAACAGTAAAAGCTTGTATATTCATAAAAAACCACCCTTGCCGATCGGTCTATTGATACTAATTATCATTAGCTATTATAATCCAATTTCCGTTTATTGCCAATACTTACCTGAAGAAAATATCCATATATAAAGAAGAGCCGGCCCTAGGCCGGCTCTTCTATGGTTGATCGGATGGCAAAGATCGATGTGCTAAGCCTACCGCCACTTCGTTAAGATTCAGGACTCCAACACCAAAATAAATAGCCACACACAAATGTTCCTCATAACGGGCAATGCCGATTTTTCCGCCCACATTCAGGCCGATAGCTCTTGAGGCAATTTGTTCGAGAGCTGCCCTTGTAGCACCGGCAACCGCCCCCTCACCTACGTGATTGGCAGCTACAACACCCTGACGCTGTGCAGCTACGACAGCCCTTTCAATGATTTTCTTTACAGAGGGAACAAACTCTCCGCCAAAGTCAACAGCCACCGACAGTATATTTCGCTTTTGCAATCCCTGCCGGGTATCTTGTTCATCTTGCCGAGTTTCACTAAGCGCCATGCGGAGTGCAGCCCGTCCTATATCAATACTGGTAATTTCGTTCATCAAAACGCATCCTTACAATTTATTTTGTCTGAAAGCAGTATACACAATTTTATGGTAGCAGTCAGGATATTCCCTGTCAATATCTCTGACACATAGTGCATATAAGTAAAACAACCGGCTCGCTTAAGCGAACCGGTTGTTTTACTTATTTTTCACCATCCCGAAAAGCAGGAGCACCTTCTGTGTTTGCGGGAACACTTTGCGCTCGGACTTTCAGCCAATGGCCTACGCCAACCACAGATGCCGTCAATGCAAGTTCAAGCAATAGCGCATAGGGTTCAAGAATCGGCCCCATAGCAGCATCTGCTACCATCATTTTGGCTGCTGTCCAGCCTAAAATAGCCGCTCCAATATAAATTATAATTGGATACCGATCCATAAGAGACATCAACATCTGACTGCCAAAAATAACTAGCGGAACACTCCCNNACACTCATTGCCAGCCCGGCGATAAGTAACAGCATATTGCCGTTAGCAACTCCGGCGATAGCCAGGACATTATCAAGACTCATAATAAGATCGGCAAATAAAATTACTTTTATTGCTTCGGAAAAGCTTGCTGCTTCTTTACAAGCTACATCATGTTGTTTGTCATCACCTAGTAAGCTTACAGCAATCCATAATAAAGCTAAACCACCGGCAAATTGTACATAAGGAATTTGTAGCAAGAGAGCTGCGATCATAGTTAAAACAATCCGCAATACCACTGCTCCCGCACTTCCCCATAAGACAGCCTTTTTGCGCTGTTCGGGGGGTAAGTTTCTACTAGCCAGAGCTATGATGACCGCATTATCGCCGCTTAGTATTAGATTGATGAATGTAATACTGCCTAACGCTGCCAATAGTTCCATCGAAATAACCCCTTTCACCATATTTTTATAGCAAAACAATAAAAAGGCCTTACAAACGTCGTAAGGCCTTTTCTCTCCACGAAAATAAGACCTTAGTATGTATATGGCCATACTAAAGGTCTCGCTGTTGGATATTCCAACGGTACAGCCATGCGTTAGCAGTGGTGTTGACTATACCTAATAGCTACTCCCCTTTAGATATTGAATTATTACCATCATATTACACTCGCTCATATCAGTCAATACTATTCTCGTTTCATTCTATGGTATTTTCCCCATCGTAAAAAGACAAATCATTGACGTGTCCACAAAGAGTATACTATAATCATATTTAGAAATAAATAGTGTGCCAGATAGAGGCGCGAATACTCATGATTATCTACGATAAGCTTTGCCAATGCGATGAATTGTAGGGAAAGGGATATTCGCCGAAGCGCGGGTTGAGGCAATCACTTGCTGCTGGGCTTGTACTGAATAAGTGCAAGACTGTCACCTAAAATGTTTTTAGGTGGAGGACTATCTCATTAGCGCTAAGATATCTATCTTAAGCAGCGTGAGATTGTTCACGCTGCTTTTTTACGCAAATAAATAGGAGGTTAAATCATGTCAAAAGCAAGTGTTGATCTAGAACAACTCTGCCCGGAGAAGCAAGGGCTAAAACGTGATATGCTCCCCCGCCATTTAATGATGATTTCTATTGGGGGGACCATTGGCACCGGACTATTTATGGGTTCAGGCCAAACAATCCATCAGGCAGGGCCTTTTGGCGCCATCCTCGCTTATCTTGCCGGCGGCCTTGTTATGTACCTGGTATTGCTTTGCTTAATGGAGCTAACGGTAGCAATGCCTGTTTCTGGTTCATTCCAAAGCTATGCGTCCCGGTTTATTTCCCCTGGCGCAGGTTTTACTACCGGCTGGTTATATTGGATAAACTGGGCAATTTGTATTGCTGCAGATTTCACAGCAGCCGGAATTATTATGCATCACTGGTTTGCTCAGGTTCCTGTTTGGATATGGTGTGCAGTCTTTGCTGTAGCTTTGGCCCTGCTAAATCTCATTTCCGTAAAAGCCTATGGTGAAACAGAGTTTTGGTTTGCCAGCATTAAGGTTGCTGCTATCGTTGGCTTTATTATTGCCGGTGCCGGCCTGATTTTTGGCTTCTCCGGTAATGAAGGAGCTGTCGGTTTCTCAAACTACAATACGGGCAGCGGCTTATTTCCCAATGGGTTTAGTGCCGTATTTTTAACTATGATTGCTGTAGTCTACTCCTTCCAAGGGGCAGAGCTTGTCGGAATTGCCGCAGGTGAGTGTCAAAATCCTGAAAAACACGTGCCTAAAG
>DDHB01000089.1:0-5967 GCA_002337925.1 Sporomusaceae bacterium UBA1887 | reverse complement strand
TTATGAGCTTTGTTGTGTTAACCTCTGCTTTATCTGCCGGCAACTCGGCACTCTATGCTTGCTCCCGCCTGCTGTGGTCCATGTCTAAAGATGGTCATGCACCCTCCTGGCTGGGCAACCTCAATAAGAACGGTGTTCCGTATGGCGGCGTACTAATTACCTTATTGCTAGCCTGTCTATCCCTTCTGACTGAAACGTATGCAGCTGATACTGTCTACATATGGCTCATGTCAAGTACAGGTCTGACAGGGTGTCTGATTTGGATGATTATTGCCTGGTGCCAGTTGAATTTCCGCCGTAAATATGTACAGTTGGGTGGCCAATTAAAAAACTTGGCAGTTCGGACTCCCTTATACCCTCTAGTACCAATATTGGCCTTTCTCCTTAATGCCGGAATTATTGCCAGTCTTTACTTTGATGAGTCCCAGCAAATTGTCCTTTATACCGGNNCAATTTATCTATTCTATCTGCTGTTTTTAAATAAAAAAGATTCTTCTGACTTACAGAGCAAGTCACGCCAGCAATAAAAGATAAATCCCCATCCCATTACCAACGGGATGGGGATTTATCTTTTTATCAGGGTCCTCCGGATAATCGCATTAAGTTTTCATCAATGTCAGGATCAACCCCTCCAGAGGCTTCCGTAATGCCTCCAACATGATCGGCACTTTGCCGAATCAGCTGCTTTTCCTCCTCTACTTCGATGCTATACTGTTTTTTATCCAAAGTCTCACCTCCTATAACCCTATTATTCCTCACTAATCATCCCCTTAACCTTGTACCTTATTAGCGTAAAAACGATAAAAATAGGGTGCTAGCATCCATAACTTACCGTAGACGTTCTACCATTCTTTCATGCTATAATGTTATGTAAACTTCTTGGAAACAAGCATGTAGGGAAGTGAATGGATGGATGCATTAACACATGGTGTAGTAGGGATTGCTCTTGCCGGTCTTTCTGGCCAGCCCCTTGCAATTGACAACCCGATTTATATTGCAGCGTTCCTAGGCTCTCAAGCACCAGACTTTGATTTCCTTGCGATAATTCGCGGCGAAATGAGTTATCTAAAGCAGCACCGGGCAGCCTCGCATTCCTTGCCTGGCATTGTGGGCTGGGCAGCTTTAATTGCTATGGGCGTTTTTATCTGTTCTCCCGAATCTTCTTTTTTCTCGTTATTTTTATGGGCATTTGCCGGTGGATTATCCCACATAGCATTGGATTTTTTCAACACCCATGGTGCTGCTTTGTTGTGGCCGCTGCGTAAAGAAAGACTGAGCTGTAATTTATTAAATGTATTTGACCCTCTGTTATTAATTGTTTTATTGTTGCCCTATATGTCGGGCTTACCAATGCAACAAATCTCCTTAATCAGTTTTAGCTGTATATTCTCGTATATTGGATTACGCTTATTATTTAGAGTACGAGCCACGCATTGGCTCAAACAGCACATTATCGGCTTTAATCTGAAGCGTATCCTGGTAATGCCCTCACTAGCGAGGATTTTCTACTGGGACTTTGTCCTTGAAACAGATGAGGGATACTTGGTTGGAGAAATAGGTGCTTTTCATTTTCATCTTAGCATTAAAGCCAATTTGCCCAAACAACAACACTCAACAATTATGGTTAAAGCTCAGAAAACAAATCTGGCTGAATTTTTTTTGTTGTTTACCCCTTTTAGTTATTTTTCGGAAGACAGCCAAGAAGGCAGTTTGAATGTTCGAATCTATGATTTGCGTTACTTTCAAAATCATCGTTTTCTACACAGTGGTACTATCATTTTTAATGATGAAAACATTCCAGCTGAAAGCTATCTGCACTCTTACGGGCGAAAATTAAAATTTCCTTCTTAAACAATCAGCAGTTAGGTATCCTAACTGCTGATTGTTTGTATAGAAGGAGTCAGTCTCCAGCATTTACTAGCTCTACTCTCAAAGGTACTTTTTATTCAATAGCGAATACTTTTACGATCAAAATTTATGTAAACGAGGAAATTACCATGCAGCAGATTCTAAAAATTTTGCGCGTATTGCTTCCCTGCTTCGTAATAGTGTGTACTACTGTCTATGCTACAGCAGCAGAGTTTTCAATGGGTCTCTGGCCCGCTGAGGGCTATACAAAATGGCGCATTGGATTCCCGACTACCGACACAACTTCATTAAGCCAGGGAAACGGAGCTTCTGAACTTTTTTATCCCCAGTCAGGTACTTACATAACAGCCCGTTATCAATCAACACCGACTAGCCGTGGCTATTTTACGGCAGATGGTGGTTTTATGAAGACCATAACGCCTGCAACAGGCAGTGATTCGGATTGGAATTATGCAAACAATAGTCAATATTGGTATTTCGGAACCTTCAAAACTTCAGGCTCCAGCAGTTATCTTCAACTAAACTGGCACCGGCCGGTTCATGCGAATACGGTTGTCTTTTACGGTTACAGTTACCGGAATAATTCTTTTCACATGTCTGATGGACTTTATACAATAAATAATTATCAACATGTCCAGACTGCGCTTCCCCTGTTAAATTCGACTTATACTATAAGCTATCAGGGACCGCATATTGGAGCATTAACTTCAAAAAAACTCAGCACTTCCTTATCAGCGCTTGGATCACTGACCTACACGCCGTTGGCGTTAGTTCAAGGTCATGGATGGTGGAATTTACGGGAGTTGGATTTTTCACATATAGGGCCAGGACAAATGTGGGATGCCCAGCTTGCCCTGCAGTATAAACTGCCCAAAACAAACGGTGCTATCACGCTTGGGTATCGCTACCAATGGCTTAATATTTACACCGGTTCAGAGAATACCAGTGACTCTATCTCCTGGGATAAGGCCGTTACCGTACAAAAAGGACTCTTTATTTCAGGGCAACTTCTTTTTTAACAGTTAACATGCTCTAACGCTGTCTACCTGCGGCAGATTTATGTATCATCTTACCAGCAGCAATTACGAATAACGCCAAGCTGACTGGAATAAGCCAATGAGCCCAGGGATAGGAAAATAGTAATTCTTCGATTTTTTTGTCTCCTACTATCATTTCCCCTGCTGTCCAACCTAAAAATGCAGCTCCAAGAGTTATCACTATAGGCCATTTTTCCATCAATGACATAATCAGTCTGCTTCCCCAAAGAATGATTGGAATGCTTATTGCCAATCCAATAATCAATAATCCCATATGACCTTTTGCAACACCGGCAATGGCAATGACATTATCCAAGCTCATTACCAAATCTGCTACCAGAATCGTTTTAACTGCATCCCAGATCGTACTGGCAGCTTTGATTTCTTCGTGGCTTTCATGCTCACCACGCATGAGTTTGACTGCGACCCATAATAATAATAGCCCCCCGGCGAATTGCAGATATGGAATCTGGAGCAGAATGATTGCAAAGACAGTCAAAATGATTCGCAGACCAACTGCCCCGGCGCCACCCCAAAATATCGCTTTCTTTTGCTGTTCTTTGGGCAGTGCCCGGCTAGCCAATGCAATCACTAGGGCATTATCGCCACTTAATAGCAAATTAATCATAATAATACTAAACAGGGGAACAAGAATCTCCATATCGTACACCCCGCTTCTTTGAACTGTGCCAGCGTCATACTAGAACAGCCTCAAACCTGAAAGCAACAGCCCCCCGAAGCTTGCGTATTAGCGCTTTGAGGGGCCAACTGTTTACATGGTAAGAGCCCGCTTGGCCGACTAATGCCGAACACCAGTGATATCCGGCACCAATCTGGGCTCAACCATTACAGACCCATTACACTTGTAGTATTTACTATTACATTCGTTTCATTCCTTGAATAAATTGTTAATTATATAGAGTCTCTTGCTTTTTATTAATAGTTTATTAACTCTTTGATTTTTCTTTGAAATATTAAATGAAAATCAAAGAATAAAGCGTTAAAATGATAATAGCGAAAATCCATGGACGGATAAATTAATGACAAGGCAGTTACACATAATGGGGACTTAATGAGATTATTAGTAGTAGAAGATGAACAAAAGATCGTCGATGCATTATCTTATTTGTTGAAAAAAAACGGTTATGTAGTAGATATTGCACTGGATGGTGAAACCGGCCTGGAAATGGCTTCCACCGGAGTATATGATACCATCGTTCTTGACCGCATGCTGCCACGGCGCGATGGAATCAGTTTCGTAAAAGAACTACGCAGCGCAGGCTTCGATGTGCCGGTACTTTTCTTAACAGCAAAGGATGCCCCTAAAGATCGTGTAGCAGGTCTTGATGCCGGTGCTGATGATTATTTGGTTAAGCCTTTCTATACGGAAGAATTGCTTGCCAGAATCCGCTCGCTTACCAGACGTAAAAGCAAAAATTATGTTGGAGATACGATCTCAGCAGGAGGTTTAACGTTAAATCCTCTTGGAGGACAAGTGACTAAAGGTAGTGAAAACATTCAACTTACTGTAAAAGAATCGTTATTATTGGAAGTATTAATGCACAATTTTGGTCAAGTCATGACTAAAGAACGAATTATGGAAAAAGTATGGGGCTATAATTCGGAAACTGATATAGCAAATGTGGACCTCTACATTTATTATTTGCGAAGAAAACTGAATATATCTAACATAAAAACCGTGCGAGGCGTGGGATACTTTTTGCAGGGAGAACATGATGTTTTATAAATTGAGACTAAAGCTTACATTAATCAATGTCTCTATTATTTTGCTGCTATTTCTCTTACTTACAGCAGGTACTTACTATTACTCGCGCGGGGAGATTGTCCGTCGATCAGAAGCAATATCTAATAGGCTTTTAGCAAACATACAGACAGGTATCATTCATGATCTTCCGCTGCGCAACGGACCTCCTGTCCCCCCTATGCTTACTGGCCCATCATCGCCTCGCAGGGATATCCCCCCTGATGTCCCGCCTGGACCTAATTTCTTTTTTGTGAAGACTACTTCTTCCGGTGAAATCCTATTTCATTCTTCCAATCTGCCGCTGATAGCCGCTGAGCTTACCTTACTTGTCAAAGATGCACTTCGTGAAAACAAGCTCCAGGGAACCGTCTATATTGGCAAAAGTGAATATCCCTATCAAAGAGCTTTATTAGAACAGGAAGCAGGGTTCATTATCTTATTCCAGGATTTTACGCGGGAGAATGATCTCCTGCGCATTCAGCTCACTGCACTGACCTTTACTGGTCTCATCTGTCTTATCTTATCTTTTTTCGGCAGTTTTTTCATGGCACACCGTGCTATGATTCCTATACAAACAGCCTGGCGTCAACAAAAAGATTTTTTATCTGATGCTTCCCATGAACTACGCACTCCCTTAACCGTTATTCAGACCAATCTCGATGTGGTGATGACAAATCATACGGAAACAGTAGCAAGTCAAACAAAATGGCTCAACAACATTCAGGAAGAATCAGTAAACATGACTAAAATAGTTGATTCCCTGCTTTTTCTGGCAAGAGCTGATTCTAATCAGCAACTTCTTGATATGCAATTATTCTCCCTTAATCACGCGCTTGTACAAGCTGCCACCCCCTTTGAGCCACTTGCTGCTGCTAAGGATATAACAATTGAGTTGTCTGCCAAAACTGCACTGACAAGCTATGGCGATGAAATGCGCATCAAACAGGTTATTTGTATCCTTATCGACAATGCAATTCGCCATACCTCTTCGGGTGGAAAAATTTCCATTCAACTATCCCAGGTGAATAAGGAAACCCTCTTAACCGTTACCGACTCAGGTGAAGGCATTGAAGCAAAACATATCGATAAAATTTTTGATCGCTTTTACCAGGTTGATACTTCCCGGTCTAAAGGAGGATCTGGCCTGGGATTAGCCATTGCAAAATTAATTATTGAGAATCACCATGGCTATATCCAGGTAAGCAGCTGCCCCGGAGCAGGTACCACCTTTATTATTCACTTACCTTAATTGCAATAACAAAAGCCGCTGCTACTGGTCTGCACCAGGAAAAACGG
>DDHB01000085.1 GCA_002337925.1 Sporomusaceae bacterium UBA1887 | reverse complement strand
TGGGAAGAGCGCTGCGGCCTGTGCGGGGAATGCATCCTGGCAAGCACCGGCGGCATCTGCCCGGTGATCCGGTGTTCCAAGAGTATTTTGAATGGTCCGTGCGGCGGGTCCAGTAACGGTAAGTGCGAAATTGACCCGGACACCGCCTGTGCCTGGGCCCTGATCTACGAGCAACTCAAGCGGCAGGGCCGGGAAGCTTCCTTGTGCGAGGTTTTTCCGGTGAAAGACTGGTCTAAATCCCGGGACGGCGGTCCGCGCAAGTATGTTAGGGAGGATGTGCTCCTATGAGTGAGCAGTTGACGAAAGAGTTGACAACCGAGAGCAAGCTGGAAAAGGGTTTTGCCAGAGGGGAATTTATTGTGACGTCAGAAATTGGCCCCTTAAAAGGAGCCTCGGCCCACAATATCATTGAGCATACCGAAGAAGCGAAACTCAAATGTGACGGCTNNAGTGCGGTGGTTCGGCTCTCCAGTATTGCGGCTGCTGTGCATGTTCTCAAACATGGCGGCAATCCGATCATTCAGATGACCTGCCGGGACCGGAACCGCATTGCGATTCAGAGCGATTTATTAGGAGCCTACAGCCTGGGAGTTCGCAATGTTCTGTGTTTAAGCGGCGACCATCAGTCTTTTGGCAACCATCCTACAGCCAAAAACGTATATGATATTGATTCGATTCAGCTTATCGCGCTGGTCAAAAAGATGCGCGATGAGCAGCAGATGCTCAGCGGCGAAACAATGAAAGCGGCTCCCAGGTTTTATATCGGAGCCGTTGAAAGCCCGTTCGGCGATCCTATTGAATTACGGGTCATGCGTTTAGCTAAGAAGGTTCAGGCTGGTGCACAATTCATTCAGACCCAGGCTATTTTTGACATCGAAAAGTTTAAATACTGGATGAGCCTGGTCCGCAAAGCCGGTATCGACCGGCAAGTGAATATTATGGCAGGCGTCCTGCCGGTCAAATCAGTTCGGGCGTTACAATATATGAAGGAAAATGTGGCTGGGATGAGTATTCCGGACGAATTGATCGACCGGATGACAAGAGCTGAAAACCCTCAAACCGAGGGGATCGCCATTGTTATTGAGCTCATCAAACAATTGCGGCAGGTCGAAGGAGTCAAAGGCATTCATATCATGCCTGTGGGCTGGGAAGCCGCTTTATCCGATATTGTGACAGGCGCCGGCTTGCTGCCCCGTCCAATATTGGACTAAGAGCCGCACTCCCCGGGGCAAGGCCTTTTCTCCCGCCGGAAGCCTGCTTGCAGATGTATATACATATATACTTTTCTTGGGAGACTGTAGGATGTCTGGCCGTCCGGAGGATTTCGCGGGATCAATACAGTTAAAGCCCTGGTTTTTCGATACTGATACGAAAGGATAGAGGGCACATGCATGCAAGTGAATTGCGACCGGATAATCTGAAACAAGCCTATCAATCGGCATACACCAAGGCCTGCGAGGATTTCCAGCGTTGGAATCCCGTGGATATGGCAGCAAGCAGCGGAACAAGTTTCGCTTGCGCCACCAGTACCTTCTCCATTGTTTATGCCGGCCAAGGCTATCAGGTCAGTTTTCCGTCAGGTGAGGTTGTCTATGCAGACAGAAACGATGCGGTACCGGTTACAGAAAAGATAATCCTTTTGCATTATTTAATCCGGGCCAGTGGGCAGGCGATAGCGAATTCCTGGATTTCCTTTAAAGAAATCCCTGTGGTCGGCATGTTATATTTAGAGCCTTTTAATAAGCGGGTTACCAACTATCTTATTGGCGTTTTCGGCAATCAACCGCAACTGTTGCTGCAGGCCGGGGAACTGCTGGGAGCAAGCGCGTGCAAGTTCGGCAACTATGGCATTAAGCTGAATGCCCTGCCGCGTTTACCTATCATTTACGCTCTGTGGGCTGGCGATGAGGAATTTCCGCCAAGGGCAACGGTGTTGTTTGATGCCACTGCGCCTTACTACCTGCCCACAGAGGATCTGGTTGTCGCCGCCGGTTTTTGCGTCGGCAAACTGGCCCAGGCGGCAAGAAAGCTGCCTGCTGCCGAGGTACCTGACCTGGGAACAGTATAACTCGGAAATACCCAAGGAAAGTGTTGGATCACTAAAGGAGGTAATCCCCGTGAAAATCGCCGTATCCGGTAAAGGCGGTGTAGGCAAGACAACGGTAGCGGCTAATCTCGCCAGATTGTTTGCCAGCCAGGGCTACAAAGTATATGCGGTTGACGCCGATCCAGATTCAAGCTTAGGGAGCGCCATCGGTCTTGACGATGAGATTATGGCGATCAGCAAACCCCTGATTGAAATGCAGCAGGTTATTGCAGAACGCAGTGGCGGCGGGGCATTTTATACTCTTAATCCTCAGGTGGATGATATTCTTGATGCTTATACCATTCAATCAGGCAATATCCGATTCTTACGCATGGGAGGTATCAAACAAGGGGGCTCTGCCTGCTATTGTAGGGAAAATTCATTTTTACACGCAGTAGTTGATGCGCTGCTGCTTGGCAAGCAGGATGTGGTTGTGCTTGATATGGGGGCAGGCATCGAACATTTGACGCGTGGCACATCCAAAGGAGTTGATGTCATGCTTGTAGTTACGGAACCCACCAAAAATAGTGCGCAAACAGCGAAGGTAGTAAGGCATCTGGCCGATGAAATTGGCGTAAAAAAAGTAAAAATAATCGGCAATAAGATTCGTAGTGAAAAGGAAGAAACTTTTCTGAGGACCCAATTTGAGGCCGGCGAAATTATTGGTATGTTGCCGTTTGATGATTCGATTCTCGAAGCAGCCATGGGCGGGCCAGTGGATGTGACGGACAGCAGTCAGCCGGTTGGCGCTCAAATGCGAATGATGTATGACTGTATTCTTCAAGGGGGGTAAAATAGTCTGACCTGCAGGCAGATTGCCGCTGTAAAATCAAGGCCTCAAAGACTAGTTGTTTATTATCGGTTTACCAACAGTTAGGGGAGGTAGAAGAATGTCGGAATTTGAAAAATGCACAGTCGACCCCGCCGCGCGGGAAATGCTCGTCAAAGCGAAAAAAATAGGATTCCTAACCAGTTTTGACCGGGCCAAGGCTCAAGAGCCCCGTTGTAATTTTGGCAATGCCGGTATTTGTTGCCGGATTTGCCTGCAGGGGCCATGCCGGATTATCCCGAAAAAATTGGGCGCCAATAAAGGGATCTGCGGTGCTTCCGATTATACCATTGTGGCCCGTAATACCGTCCGTTACATCGCCGGCGGAGCGTCGGCCCACTCTGATCATGGGCGGCATATTGCGACAGCGGTGCTTCATGTAGGTGAAGGCCACGCCAAGGATTATAAGATCACCGATTCGGCCAAATTGCTCAAAGTCGCCAAGCGGATTGGCCTGGCCACAGAAGGAAAATCAATTCATGAAGTAGCCGTAGCGGTGGCTTCCGAAGCCCTAAAGGATTTCGGCCGCCAGGATAACGCCCCCTGCACTTGGATTGAATCAACAGTTACCGAGGGTCGCAAGACAAAGTTTAAGGATACTACGATTATGCCTTCCAGCATCAATGGTTCGATTGCTGAATTGTTACATCAGACTCACATTGGTAATGATGCCGATCCTGTAAATATTATTTTCAGCGGCTTGAAAGTGGCC
Source organism: Sporomusaceae bacterium UBA1887 (assembly GCA_002337925.1). Classification (GTDB taxonomy): domain Bacteria; phylum Bacillota; class Negativicutes; order Sporomusales; family DSM-15969; genus Anaerospora. The sequence goes on along the minus strand of DDHB01000085.1, from coordinate 82,784 downwards.
TTAGGAGATTACGACGGCATGCAGCTTGCCACCGATCTGTCCGATGTTTTGTTTGGTACGCCGACTCCGACGGTGACCGAAGCCAACCTAGGGGTCCTTGACCCGGAAATGGTTAACATCTGCGTACACGGCCACAATCCGCTGCTAAGCCAGGTGGTTGTCGATACGGCCCGGGAAATGCAGGAAGAGGCTAAAGCTGCCGGAGCTAAGGGCATCAAATTATCCGGCATTTGCTGCACAGGCAACGAGGTTTTGAGCCGCGCGGGGGTGGCCATCGCTACCAACTTCGCCACTCAGGAATTGGCAATTATGACCGGGCTGGTTGATGCCATCGTGGTCGACGTGCAGTGCATTATGCCCAGTCTGCGCAGTCTGTCCGAATGTTTCCACACCAAAGTCGTTACAACAATGCCGATCAGCAAAATCCCCGGTTCTTACCATTATGAATTTGACGAGGAAAATGCCGTTGAAAGCGCCCGGGCAATCATCCGTCTGGCCATTGAAACCTATAAACGGCGCGATCCGGAGAAAATCGAGCGCCAGGAATACAAAAATAAAGTTGTCGCCGGCTTTAGCCTGGAAGCTATTCTGGAAATCTTCGCTTCTGTCAACCCGGATAACCCCATCAGTGTATTGACTGAGGCGATTAAAGCCGGGGAATTAAAAGGGGTCGCTTTGTTCGCCGGCTGTAACAACCTCAAAGGAACTCACAATCAAAACCATGTGGAAATCGCCAAGAAAATGGCGGCCAACGACGTATTTATGGTAGCTACCGGCTGTGCCGGCCAGGCTTATGCCATGAGCGGTCTTTTGACCCCTGAAGCGGTTGAGGCATATGCGGGTCCCGGACTCAAGGCCTTCCTAAACCGTATCAGCGCAAAAGCCGACTTGAAGACGGCTTTGCCGCTCATCTTCCATATGGGGTCCTGTGTTGACAACTCCCGGGCCACCAATCTACTGACCATGATGGCTAACGAACTGGGAGTGGATACTCCGGACGTACCTTTTGTTGCGTCGGCGCCTGAGCCGATGTCTGAAAAAGCGGTAGCCATCGGCGCCTGGAATGTCGCCATGGGCATTCCGGTGCACATCGGCGTAATAGCGCCAACTACCGGCAGCGACCTCGTCCACGGTGTCGTGACTCAAATCGCCAAAGATGTGTTCGGCGGCTATTTCATCATGGAAACCGATTATGCCAAAGGGACCGACAAGTTGTTGGCCGCGCTGGAGGAACGAAGCTGGAAACTGCGAATTCGCAATGCAGCCAAAGTAAAATATGCCGAACGTGAAACCGCTAATTAAGAGGTCACAGTTTAGGTAACTGGGAGGGGGAATATATAGATGTCAAATGCATTGTTTAAGGCTGCTTATGATGGAGCGATCATCGCCACAAGCTACGCCCAAATACTTCTGGAAAAAGCCATTAAAGAACATGGGGCCGAGACCCCGGTGAAATACCCGGATACAGCTTACCGTTTGCCGGTTATCACAGCATTAAGCGGTGAGGAAGTCAATGTTCTTGGCGATTTACCGCCTATTTTGAACCGTATACGGTCCAGTCACATCCGGGAAGAATTGAATTTCGATAATGCGAAATTGAACGGCGAGGCCACGCATTATGCTGCCGATATCATCGAGGCTCTGCGCTATTTACACGGGGCCAAACCGGAGTCGGCTCCCTGGACCGGATTTCTGTCTGATCCTATTTTGAGGAAATTTGGTGTGCCGCTGGTTGACAACACTATACCGGGTGTTGCGGTTATCATCGGTAAGGCCCGTACCTCGAAAGAAGCGGCTAAACTGATCAAAAACCTGCAATCCAAAGGTATGATGCTGTTCTTGGTTAACGAGATTATCGAACAGTTGCTGGAGGAAAATGTAAAGCTGGGTATTGATTATATTGCTTTTCCTCTCGGTAACTTCACGCAGGCCATTCATGCTGTCAATTTCGCCTATCGCGCCGGCCTGGCCTTTGGAGGGATAAAACCCGGCCAACGCCAGCAGCAGCTTGATTACCAAGCCCGTCGGGTATTCGCTTTCGTGCTGGCGCTGGGTGAACTGGATGAAGTCAGAATTGCCGCCGAAATGGGCGCTATTGGCATGGGCTTCCCGGTAATTACCGACCAGACGCTGGTGGAAGAAATTCCTGATTGGTTCGTTTCCGAGCCGGATTATGACAAGATGGTAAAACTGGCGCTGGAATTACGGGGGATTAAGATCAAAATTGTCGATATTCCTGTTCCCATTACCGTGGGTCCCGCTTTTGAGGGTGAAACCATTCGCCGCGCCGATACCTATCTTGAATTTGGCGGCGGCAAGACAACTGCCTTCGAATTGGTGCGGATGGTTGGTCCTGACGACATCGAAGATGGCAAGATTACCGTCATTGGTCCGGAAATAACCGACATAAAAGAAGGAGACCGCCTGCCGCTGGGGATTATGGTCAGTATCTACGGGCGGAAAATGCAGGAAGATTTTGAAGGAGTTCTTGAACGCCGCATTCACTATTTCGTCAACTATGGTGAAGGCTTGTGGCATGTGGCTCAGAGAGACCTGGCCTGGCTGCGGATAAGCAAAGGCGCGGCTGAGGCCGGCTTCAAGATCCGCGATTATGGTGAGATCCTGATCGCGAAATTCAAGTCAGATTATCCGTCAATTGTTGACCGGGTTCAGGTAACGCTGATTACCGATCAAGCCTTAATAGACGAGAATTTGAAGCTCGCAAGGGCAAAATATGCTGCCCGTGATGACCGTTTGCGCGGACTGACCGACGAATCGGTGGAAGATTTCTATTCCTGCATCCTGTGCCAGTCCTTCGCGCCGAATCATGTATGTATAGTTACCCCTGAACGGGTTGGCTTGTGCGGCGCTGTCAGCTGGCTTGACGCCAAAGCCTCCAATGAGATCACTCCTACCGGGCCGAATCAGCCGATTGCCAAAGGGGCTTGTATTGATGCGGAAAAGGGCATGTGGCAGAACGTCAATGAATATCTCTACAACAATTCAAACCGGACATTGGAAGAGGTCAACCTCTATACCCTGATGGACCGTCCGATGACTTCCTGCGGTTGCTTTGAGGCTATTATCGCCATTGTGCCGGAAGCTAACGGCATCATGATTACCACCCGGGAATTCAGTGGTGATACTCCTTGTGGCATGTCATTTTCGACACTGGCCGGTTCGGTTGGCGGGGGATTGCAATCTCCGGGCTTTATGGGCATTGGTCGCCGTTATATTGTAAGCAACAAGTTTATTCCGGCTGACGGCGGTATCGGACGCATTGTCTGGATGCCGAAGGAGTTGAAAGAATTCCTCCGGGCGGATCTGCTGGAGCAGGCCAAGAAACAAGGCCTGGATGAAGATTTTTTTGATAAAATCGCAGACGAAACCGTTGGCACTACGATCGACGAAATTCTTCCTTTCCTCGAAGAAAAACAGCACCCGGCATTTGCCATGGACCCCATGATGTAAGTTGTAGACGACTTTGATCAGGGAACTGCCGATTGGGCAGTACCAATATTTATCTACACAAAAGAGAAAGGGGACAACAGTATGGCTTTAACAGGATTAGATATTTTCAAACAACTTCCCAAAAAGAATTGTAAGGAATGCGGGGCTCCAACCTGCCTGGCTTTCGCTATGTCGCTAGCCGGAGGAAAAGCGTCGCTGGAACAGTGCCCATACGTATCGGAAGAGGCGAAAGAAAACCTGGGTGCAGCAGCAGCTCCCCCCATCCGGCTGGTTACTGTGGGTGTCGGTGAAAATGCATTAGCCCTGGGAGATGAAACGGTTATTTACCGGCATGACAAAACCTTTTGTCACCCCACCGGCTTTGCAATCACCGTAAATGACACTCTGCCCGCCGGTGACGTAACAGCCAAAATCACCAGAATTAACGATCTAAAAGTGGAAAGGGTCGGTCAGCAACTGGCAGTTAGCGCTATCGCCATTATCAATGCGTCGAAGGATGCCGCGACTTTTAAAGAAGTCGCCGCCAAGGTCGCCGCCCAAACAACCTTGCCGCTGATTCTTGTCAGCGAAAATGTTGCCGCCCTTGAAGCGGCACTGCCGGTCATTGCGGACAAGAAGCCCCTAGTCTACGCCGCGACAGCCGACAACTATCAAAAAGTGGTCGAACTTGCCAAAGCCCATAGCTGCCCGGTTGTTGTAAAAGGCAGTACTCTGGCGGATACGGCTGACCTGGTGGAAAAAATTGCACCCTTGTACAAGGAATTGGTGATCGACACAGGAAGCCGGGGCACCTCCCAAGTCCTAGCCGACCAGACTCAAATCCGCCGGCTGGCGATCAAAAAGAAATTCCGGCCCTTCGGCTATCCGACAATTACCTTCACGACTTCCGAGGACCCCCGGGAGGAAGTCATCCAGGCCAGTGTTTATGTAGCTAAATTCGGCGGCATTATTGTCTTGAAGGCCGATGAAAAGTCGCAGATTTTGCCTCTTCTGGCATGGCGGCAGAATGTTTATACCGACCCGCAAAAGCCCATTGCGGTCGAGGCCAAAATTTATGAAGTTGGGGCAGTGAATCCCGACTCTCCTGTATATATCTGCACGAATTTCGCCCTTACCTATTTTGCGGTCGAAGGAGAAGTTTCCGGCAGTAAAATTCCCGGATACATTTTGCCTGTCGATACTGACGGTACCTCTGTCCTTACTTCATGGGCCTCAGGTAAATTCAGCGCCGACTCTATTTCAGACTTCCTGGAAAGCTCAGGAATTAAAGCGAAAGTGAACCATAATACTTGTGTTCTTCCCGGGTATACCGCGGTACTCAGCGGCAAACTCAAGGAAAAATCCGGGTGGAATGTACTGGTTGGACCACAGGAAGCTGCAGGTATTCCTGCTTTTGCCAAATCTCATTTCGTATAATAATAACAGGACAAATCTGCGGCAGCAAAATACGAAAAGTATGTTAACACCAATGTAGTATTTGTGACCAGCCAGAACCCTTGCCTTTGGGCAATTATTAGAGCGGAGGTTCTATCAGTGAAAAGATCTAACGCACCAGTGCAAAGGTATAACATACTCTTTCAACCCGATAATATTTTGGTTGAAGTGGACGCCGGTGTTGACTTACTAACAGGGGCCCGAAAAGCAAACATTGAGATACAATGCAGCTGCGGCGGAGGCGGTACATGCGGTAAATGCTTACTGCGAGTGGTAAGCGGGTCAATCAAATCCAAGGGACATTCAACCCGCGACGGATGGTCGGTTGCCTGTCAGACCTGTGTCGCGGGGGATGTAGTTGTTGAAATACCGGCGTCTTCCCGGGTTGCTTCGTCTCAGGTGTTACTTGATGACCACTGCGATATGCTGACAGACGGGCCTGATTTACAGTCGGCGTTTCCTTTTGATCCATTATGCAAAAAGGTTACGATCCAGATACCTCCCCCCAGCATTGTGGATCCCAGCAGTGATGCCAGCCGAATGCTGTTTGCTCTACAAAAAGCCACAGGACTGAAAAACGTTCAACTGGAGCTGGAGCAAGTGCGAACCTTGGCTGAAACTCTGCGCGGCTGCAATTGGTGCATTGATGTAACCTATGCGTCCGTCGGGGAAGCAGTCCGTATCATCAGCATTGATGCTCCAAGTGGCAACAGCCGGCTCTGGGGGATTGCGGTAGACATCGGCACTACAACGGTAGTGGTCTATCTGGTAGACCTGCTTTCCGGAGCGGTAACCGGGAAAGCGGGAACGCATAATAAGCAAGCGCAGTTTGGTGATGATGTGATCAGCCGTATTATCTATACCGATGAAGAAACGGATGGGCTAGAAGTGCTTCAACAGGCCGTAGTAGATACAATCAACGGCCTGATAGCAACCCTTGTCGCTAAATATCGCATCGAAGCAAGTGACATCCGCGCCGTGGTTGCGGCGGGAAACACAACGATGGCCCATCTGTTTTTCGGTATTGATCCGCGGTACATCCGCCTGGAGCCGTATGTTCCGGCCGTCAGCCAGTTTCCGGTAGTAAAAGCCAGGGAACTGGGTCTAAAGGTTCATTCCGAGGCGGTGGTCTATAACTTTCCGGCGGTAGCAAGCTATGTCGGCGGCGATATCGTAGCCGGGACACTGGTCAATGGCATGGCCGAAGAGGACGCTGTGACCCTTTTTATCGACATAGGAACCAATGGAGAAATGGTATTGGGGAACAAAGAATGGTTGGTAAGCTGTTCCTGCTACGCCGGTCCTGCCTTTGAGGGGGCAGGCATTACCAACGGTATGCGGGCCACCCAGGGGGCCATTGAACGTGTTGTCATTGATAAAAAGACCTATGAAGTGACGTATTCGGTTATCGGCCAAGGGAGGCCACTGGGCATCTGTGGCTCGGGACTAATCGACGCTCTGGCCGAAATGCGGGAAGCCGGAGTGATTGACCGGGCCGGCAAGATGCAGGAACTGCCTACACCGCGTATCCGCAAAGCAGAGGATGGCATTGAGTTTGTTCTGGCTTGGGCCGATGAGGCCGATCGCGGCCTGGATGTAGTTATAACCGAGGCAGACGTAAAAAACCTGCTGCGGGCAAAAGGGGCGGTATACGCGGGAGTGCGTTGCCTGTTAAAGACCGTGAATATGGAGCAGTCCGATATCGAACAGATTTACATAGCCGGCGGGTTTGGCAGCTATTTGAACATTGCGGATGCCGTGGAGATTGGGATGCTGCCTGATATCGGGACTGCTAAATACCAATTTTTCGGCAATGCATCGGTTAAAGGGGCCTATGCCGCATTGACGGCCGCATCCGCGATAAAAGCTGCCGGAAAACTGGCTGAGCACATTACTTATGTCGAGCTGTCGGCAGGTAATGTATTTATGGAAGAATTCATTTCGGCGCTGTTTCTGCCGCATACCGATTTAAGCTTATTTCCGTCGGTCGGCAGTTGACAAAACCAGGAGGGATACATTGTGACAAAGCAAATCGCAGTAGCCGGAAAAGGTGGAACCGGAAAAACTACCTTTACTTCATTATTAATACGCTATTTAATTGAACACCAAAAGCGCCCCATCTTGGCTGTTGATGCCGATCCGAACGCCAATCTGAACGAAGCGTTGGGAATGGGGTTGGGTGAAACCATTTCGGATATCATTGCCCGGACCAAAGACCCTCATGGCCTTCCGGCAGGCATGACCCAGGAACCTTATATTGAATACAAGCTTCAAGCAGCCCTCGAGGAAACGAAGGATGTCGACTTGTTGGTTATGGGCGGGCCTGACGGGCCGGGATGTTATTGTTTCCCTAACAACATTCTGCGCAAACACCTGGAAATTTTGGCGGATAATTATGCTTATGTCGTTATGGATAACGAGGCCGGCATGGAGCATATCAGCCGGCGGGTAACAGGCAATATTGATATCTTGTTTATCGTGAGCGACGCCTCTGCGAGAGCCATTCGTTCCGCAGGCCGGGTTCACGAGCTGGTAAAAAAATTAAACTCGCGGATTAAGGAAATCTATCTTATTGTGACCAAAAATCACGCGGGAGATATCGAGACCCTGCAACAGGAAATAGCCGCTACGGGCTTGGACCTGATCGGGACGATTCCCTATGACGCCGAAGTGGCCCGCTATGATGTGGAAGGCAAGCCTCTCATTGAACTGCCAGCCACTTCCGGCGCGGTGGTTGCCGTCAATCAAATATGCAGTAAAGTAAACGTATGATAAAAGAAAGGAGCGGTATTATGGCCTTGCAAATTATCAAAGAAAGAAACACCGGGAAAATCAACACAGTGACTATCGGGGCAACGAAAGACGCAGGGGGAACCCGGACCAGTGTCGTAACCGTTGGGGGAGATACGGCATTGCCATTCTTGCATTTTGAAGGTGACTTTCCCTATAAACCGGTCATCGCCATGGAGGTGCAAAGCCGCCTGCCGGAAGAATGGAATGCAACAGTGAAGGCGCCCTTTGCCGATGTGCTCGATAATCCGGCTGCCTGGGCCAAAAAATGCGTAGAAGAATTCGGCGCGGAGATGATCTATCTCAAACTTTCCGGCGCTGATCCCGATCTGGAGAATCATTCGCCCGAAGAATGCGTCAAGATCGTAAAAGATGTGCTGGCCGCAGTAGGTGTTCCACTTATTGTCGCTGGATCAGGCGATGAGGAAAAAGACAATCAGGTTATGCCACTGGTGGCCGAGGCGGCAGCCGGTGAGAAATTGCTGATTGGTGTAGCCGAACAGAATAATTACAAATCGATCGTGGCTGCTGCCATGGTTCACAACCATAATCTAATCCCCTTAACCCCGTGTGATATTAATATCTGCAAACAACTGAATATTCTTATTACCGAAATGGGCCTTCCCGTGGACAGAATTATAGTCGATCCCGGTGCGGGCGGCTTAGGGTATGGCATAGAGTATACATACTCAATCCTCGAAAGAGGACGGCTAGGCGCGCTGCAGGGCGACAAGATGCTTTCCACGCCGATTATTGTCACTGCCGGCTATGAAGCCTGGCGCGCCAAAGAGGCCAATGCGCCTGAGACCGATTTTCCCGCATGGGGAAATCAGGCTGAACGCGGCATTCTCTGGGAAGCAATGACTGCTACCGCCCTCTTGGAAGGTGGCGTCAACATCATCGTTATGCGCCATCCGGAAGCCGTCAATCTGGTGCGGAAGAATATCGCGGAACTAATGATTTCCCAGGCAATATAAGAACCTGATACCGAAATAGTAGGAGGAAAGCATATGATTATGATTGGCGAAAGAATTAACGGTATGTTCAAGGATATAGGCAAAGCCGTCGTAGAATGGGATCCTAAGCCGCTGCAGGAATGGGCGAAAAAACAGGAATTGGCCGGTGCTCATTATTTGGATATCAATACCGGCCCTAATGCCGAAGATCAGGTCAAATCCTTAAAATGGATGGCTGAATCTGTCCAGGAAGTGACGAACTTACCTCTCTGTCTGGACTGCACTAACTTTGACGCCATTGAGGCTGCGCTAAAAATACTCAAACGGCCGGGGATGATTAATTCATGCAAATGTGAACAAGCGGAAATCGACCGGCTGTTCCCCCTTGCCGTCGAATACAATGCAGCCCTTATCGCTCTTTGCATGACCAATAAGGGCGTTCCCAAAAGTGCGGAGGACCGGACCGCTTTCGCCATGGAACTGGTGGCTAACGCCGACGCCTACGGATTGCCTTTCGAAGATCTGTATCTTGATCCTATCGTTCTGCCGGTCAATGTAGCCCAGGAACACGCCGTCGAGGTATTGGAAACGATTCGCCAGATTAAAACTCTTTCCAATCCGGCGCCCCGGACAACGGTAGGCTTGAGTAATGTATCCCAGAAAACGCCTCATCGGCCGCTGATTAACCGGACTTTTGCCGTGATGGCAATGGCAGCCGGCCTGGATTCCGCCATTATGGATGTCAACGATGAACTTATGGTCGATGCCATCGCAACCGCCCGGTTGGTCCTGAACAAGGACATTTATTGCGATTCCTATCAAAAAGTGTTTCGGCAGCACTCCTGCTGATTGTAAAAGGTTACGAGAAAGTGGGCTTCGTCCGCTATTAAATATAACCCGGTCATTTCGGCCGGGTTATATTTAAAAATCGGTCATTGCCGGGGATTTTTACGATTCGATTGGCGGTTTCTAGCCGGCTTACGGAGGAGATTGATATCATGAAGGTCGCTGTAGTTGACGGTCAAGGAGGCGGCATCGGAAAAGCTATTACCGAGAAATTGCGCAAAGAGTTCGGAGAGAAAATTGAAATTTACGCTTTTGGTACAAATGCTCTGGCCACGGCGGCACTGCTTAAGGCTGGGGCAAACGAAGGCGCTACAGGTGAAAATGCTATCATTCAGAATATGTCTGAAATGGATATGATTGTCGGTCCGTTAGGGATCATTGTCGCCCATTCCATGTTGGGAGAACTTACACCACGGATGGCGGAAGCTATTGCCAAGAGCAAGGCGAGGAAATTGCTGCTGCCGATTAACCGTGTCCGCATTGACGTGATAGGGGCTAAGGCAGAGCCGCTGCCCCATTTAGTCAACGAATTGCTTATGCAGGTTAAAACGGTATGGAAGGATTAAAAAGGGAAAGCAAAGCGCGCTTCATGGAAATGAGAGGAGGAATTTATCATGTGTGAAGTAAACGCATACCGGTATGAGAACGGAAAAGTGGAATTCATTTTGGAAAGTGTCGATAAAGTAGTTTTCACCGACACAGGGTTAGATTTGAAAAATAGTTTCGGTCAGAGAAAAACGATTGATGGGAAGATCATGGAGTTTGCAATGGTCGGTCATCGTATGATCTTCTACATGCTGAACCGACTGGATGAGAAGTAACAAATTATAAAGATCTGGAGGAATTACTATGTGTGAAGCAAACGCATATCTGTATGAGAACGGTCAAGAGAACTTGATTTTGGAGAGTGTTGATAAAGTAGTGCCAAGCGGCACGGAAGTATATTTGCAAAATATTTTCGGCCAACAAAAAACGATAAAAGGGAGAATTAAGGAGTTATTGCTGGTAGATCACCGTATCATCCTGGAACGTTTTACACCGCAAGAGTGAGTGGCAGCAGCTTCAACTGCAGGGGGGGATTTGGGTGACCTATGAACAAGCACTGGAGTATCTTGCTTCCTTGAATAAATTCGGCATCAACTTCGGTTTGGCGCGGATCGAAAAATTGCTTAGCCTTATGGGCCACCCTGAACGGCGCTTCAAAGTTGTCCATATTACTGGCTCCAATGGCAAAGGCTCGACATCAGCGATGCTGGAAGCCATTTTGCGGGCCTCGGGGATAAAGACAGCCTTGTATACTTCGCCGCACTTGGTCGAATATACCGAGCGCATGGTGGTTAACGGTCAACCGATAGACCGGCAGGACTTCGCCGCTGCAATCGAGTATACCGGAAATTTGGTCACCGCAATGGCATGCTCCGGCAGCGAGCATCCTACTGAGTTTGAAGTGCTTACTGCTGCAGCTTTTCACTATTTCGCGGCGGCGGCGGTGGACTATGCCGTGATTGAGGTGGGCTTAGGAGGGCTGCTTGATTCGACTAATGTTGTTATACCTGAGGCAGCAGTGATCACGAATGTGACCCTGGAGCATACTGACCGATGCGGCAGCACGGTGACGGAGATTGCCCGGCATAAAGCCGGCATAATCAAGCAAGGCGTGCCAGTGATTACTGCAGCGAAAGGCGAGGCTCTGGAAGTGATTCAGGCGGAAGCTGTTGATAAAGCGGCGCCGCTTTACAGCTTGGGACAGGATTTCTCCGCAGCGGTTGCGCGGCAGGAAGGATACCGGCAAGCCGTGGCTGTCACCACCAGCCGATACGGCGACTTTGGTCATTTCACCACCAATCTTCTTGGGTGGCATCAAGCGGAGAATAGTGCGGTAGGAGTAATGACGTCCCTGATTCTTGCTGAGAAGGAACCGAAGATAACGCTGGCCGCAATTCGCGCAGGTCTGGCTGAAGTTTATTGGCCCGGGCGGTTTGAAGTGGTAAAAGATCAGCCGATGGTAGTTATTGATGGAGCCCATAATCCGGACGGCGCCAGGGCCCTAAGAAGGACCCTGGATGAAGTGTTTTTCGGGAAAAATATCACTTTTCTTCTTGGGATTCTTGCTGACAAAGATATAGGCGGTATTACCGGCGAACTTATCCGATCCAGTGACGACGTCGTTATTGTGCGACCGCTATCTGACCGGGGGGCGGAACCGGAGGAGGTCGCCACGCAGCTTGGGGGTAGGGCCAAAGCGATAGCATTGGCAGCTTCCATTGGCGAAGGATATAAGAAAGCGCGCTTGTTGGCCGGGCCGGGCGGGGTGGTTTGTGTGACAGGGTCTCTGTACCTGATCGGGCCAGCCAGAAAGGTGATCTACGAGGGCATTGGAGGAACGGCAGGATGACACAGGGAGCATTGCAGGAAGAAAAACAGCGGCTGCGCCGGGAGATGAGGGAGAAAAGACGCAGTCTTTCTGCTGCGGAGGTGGCTAGCCGGAGCGCACAAATTGCCAGTCATTTTTGCCGCTGGCCATTCTACCAGGATAGCGGGACGGTTATGTTCTATCTGTCCATGTCGGATGAAGTCCAGACTGAATTCATAATTCAAGATGCCCTTAAACGGAAAAAACGGGTATGTGTACCACTTTTAGGGGAGAAATACGGTGAAATGACTGCAGCTACTATCACAAGTCTCGATGACTTGGTGATAGGTAAACTGGGTTTAAAAATGCCTAAACCGGGTAAGACCGGAATTGTTTCGCCTGCTGATATCGATGTGGTGGTGGTCCCGGCGGTTGCTTTTGATCGCGAAGGNNTTTAGCTCAGGCTCAGGGATGTCTGTCGCTGGGAGTCACATGGGCCTGTCAACTGGTGGATAAAATCCCTGCGGAGGAATACGATATTCGGATGCAATGGTTACTGACGGAAGAGGGGTTCTGGTCTTGCAGCGGTGAATAAAGCTTATCTTGTACTATTGGTTTTAACTTTTAGTATTCTATGATATTATTATAATAATATGGATTTTTATGGTTAAGATGTAAGCAAGGTGATGGCATATGGAAAAGCCGGATTGCCAACGGACGGGGGCGGCGGATGGTTACCAGTTGGTAGTTGAAGGGGTTGAGCAGTCGCTGCCTTGTTCCGCTGCTAAGACCGTTTTACAAGCCTTGAGCGATGGCGAGATATTCGTGGAGGCCAACTGTGGCGGTAGAGGCGTCTGCGGTAAATGCAAAAAACAGGTGCTCCATGGTACGGTTACCGGTCTGGATCACAACCCTGCTAAGCCGCTGCAGCCAAATATATATTTAGCATGCCAGATCCGGCCGGAGGGGAATCTTTTTGCGAGACTGAAAAGGGCTGAAGTCAGCACCAAGGGCAATATCGTCGAAAAGTTCGCCGTTGAGGGTCAGCCGGTCCTGGAAAAGAAAGTATTGACGCCTGATCCTCAGATGATGGGCCAGCCTTTTTCTTTGCGCGAAATGGTTGACCGTCTTTTGCCAACAGCAACGTCTGTCTCCGATGAGCTACGGATTCGTTTGCCTCAGATTATGGAAACTGCTCCCAAGCAGTTGACAGTCGTGATGGTTAATAACGAACCCATTATAATTGAAGCGGGTGATACGTCCCAATCTTTATTTGGATTGGCGTTTGACATAGGTACAACAACAGTGGTGGGGATGTTGATTGATTTCAATGAGCGAAAAGTCATCGCTGTTTGCTCGGAAACTAATCCGCAAGCTGCCTTTGGAGCGGATGTTGTTTCAAGGATTACGGCCACTGAGAAACCCGGTAATCTCAGGGCTCAAGCCAGAGCCATCAGACAATGTCTGAACCGGATTATCCAGGAGCTGTGTGATTCAACTAAGGTTCCTCTTAATGAGATCTATGCGTTATCCATCGCAGGCAACTCTACCATGGAGCATTTATTGATGGAGGTATCTCCGTTGTGCCTTATGCGCAAACCTTATTCAGCCAGTTTTCAATACATAAAACCATTTTCACCTAGAGAGTGCGGCCTGAATATCAACTGTGACGGAAAAGTACTGTTGTTGCCTAATGCCACCGGTTTTATCGGAGCGGACACAATTGCGGCGGTTATTGCAGTCGATCAGGATATATCGCCAGAGCTGTTCCTGATTGTGGATCTTGGAACCAATGGTGAAATGACATTGGGTAACAGCGAGAAAATATTTGCCTGTTCTACAGCTGCCGGTTCCGCCTTTGAGGGGGCTCATATCCGGGATGGCATGCGGGCCTCTGCCGGCGCGATTACCGATGTGTCTATCGACGACGAGGTCCGGGTTAAGACGATCGGCGGCAGTAAGCCTTTGGGAATATGCGGCGTAGGAGTCGTTAAAGCCATAGCGGAACTGCTGAAGCAAAAGATTATTACGTTCAGCGGTCGGTTTAACCGGGATTTTGGCACAATGCCACTCAGCCTGAAACGTCGCCTGAAACATAACAACGACCAATGGGAGTTTGTCCTTGTTGACGCAGCAGATTCTGCAACCGGTTACGATATTTCGATTACCCAGGCGGATATCCGAAAAATTCAACTTGCTAAGTCGGCTATCTGTTCGGGAATACAAATACTGCTGGAAAAAGGAAAACCGATCGACGGAATGCCGGTCTTACTTGCTGGGGCCTTTGGCAATTATATTGATATTGAAAGTGCACTAGTTATCGGCATGCTGCCCGGCTTTAACCGGGAGCAGGTCAGGTCTATCGGCAATGCGGCCGGGATTGGGGCAGTTCATACGTTGTTATCCAAAGAGAAATTGGCGCGGTGTATTCGTATATCCAGTCAGATACAATGTATTGAATTGGCGGCTCATCCCGACTTTCCCCAAAAATTTCTAGCAAATTTAGCCTTCCCTGAGGTGCTGTAATGAGAAAGCTGATGCCCATGTACTATCGTTTAGCCTACGATATAAAACTTGATATTGAATCCGGCAAGCTAAAAGAAGGGGATATGATTCCTACCGAGGAGCAGTTAGGCGAAATGTATGGAATCAGCCGGATGACTGTGCGTCAGGGAGTAGCCCTTTTGACTGAAGCGGGGTTAATTGAGACGATAAAAGGGAAAGGGAGTTTTGTCCGGCTCCCCAAATTGAATCAACTTGTTATCAATTTTCATAATGCCTCCTCCGCTGACGGCGAGCAGTTTCGCTATAAGCTGCTGAGTGCCAAGATGGTCCACGACAACCATAGTTATGCTCAACAACTGGGACTTGCGCCGGATGATAAGGTGATTCTATTAAGGAGCCTGCTTTATAAGGATGATCTGCCGAGTGCTATAGAAGATAAATACATGCGTTATCTCAGGGGGAAGCCATTGCTTGAAACCCAACTGGAATATGCTGCCTTTCCCGAAGTGATTGCCAAGCACCAGGACAGCGTACCGGTGCGGAATGAAATGGTTATATCTGTTGATGTTTTATCGCTAGAGCAGGCTAATTTATTAGAGACAGAACCGTTTCAACCGGTCATGGTCATACAACAAGTCATTTACTCCAAGGATGATGTGCCGCTCGGAATTTCGCGAATGGTCTGCCATAAAGACAGATTTCATCTGAATGCCACCTCATATCTAGGAAGGCTGTGAACGTGGTCAATACTAACTGCGGGCGGGTGGCTAAGCTGCGGATGTTCATTTTAGCTTGTCGGACCATTCGGGATGAATTGCAATTAGCGATGAAAGAAACAGGAGTAAATTATCCTATCGTTTATGTCGATTCCGGGTCATATCCTGGCAGGGAATCTCTCCATCGGGGTATTCAAGCAGAAGTTGATAAAATAAATGACGCAGATGTTATTCTTATGGTCTTGGGTTATTGTGGCAACAGCCTAATGGCGGTAAAGTCATCCAACTGCAAAATCGTTATCCCGAGGGTCAATGATTGTATTGCATTATTGTTAGGGTCAGCCGATGAGAGAAAGAAAAAGTCTCAGGAAATGAATACTTATTTTTTCACTCAGGGCTGGCTGGAGCATGAGAAAAATATTCTGAGAGAATATGAACGGTGTTTGACTCTTTATGGCCAAGAGCGGACCTTGCGGGTGATGAAAACGATGCTAGGAAATTATCTCCGGTTTATGGTAATTAATACAGGGGCCTATCCTCTTGACGCTGTTGTGCCCAAAGTCCAGGAATGTGCCCAAAGATTAAGCATGCTTTACGAGATTGTCCCGGGGTCGCTGCGATTATTGCATAAATTGTTGCTGGGACAATGGGATGAGGAGTTTATCGTACTTGAGCCGGGACAAGAAATCACAATAGACGATATTTGTATGGCGAAGGGGCCTGGCTCGAGTTGAGCCAGCCCCTTTTTATTTATTAGGCAGGGAGTGAATATTAAACCAGCTTTGCTGTCAACTGAATAGGATGAGATAAGCCTGACCCCATAAATATATGCTGATTAAGGGTGATGTTATGAACCGTTACACAAAGAAAGAATTAGAAGAAGCCCTACGAATTATTTCTTCAATTATTATTAGATGTGAAAAAGCACAACCCAAATTTGCGGAGGGTACCTCACATCATACACTCCTTACGAATAGGATAAACGCAATGTATGTTTCAAAATCATTAATAACAGATGGAAATGGTAGAGACAAATATACAAAAAACGAACTGGTAGAAGCACTACGTCCCATATATTCGGTTATCAGCAAATGTGAAAAAGCAAAGCTAAAATTTGCGGAGGGAACTTCTCATTATACTCGCTTTAAGAAAATGCTAAACGCAATGTATATTGCAAAATCATTAATAATTGATGAGATTAGCAAAATAGGTTAATATCCGGTATGGCTCTTTGAAAGGAAACGCCGGCTAGGGTGGTTTTGGTAAACCATCTTAGCCGGCGTTATTTCATTTATTGGAATAAATTACCACACCCATTGAGATTTACATAGAACATATGTTCTGGTATTATGTGAATGGAGGTGGATAGTGATGAGCGAACATACGATAAATTTACTAAGTATCCCTATTTACCAGCAGATGATCCGGATATTTTACGTCGACCGGTGTATGGTAAAGTGGGCGGGAATGCTGCTGTCAGAGCATAACGAGCAGATGAAAGAGAACGAAGGCAAAAATGATGGGACTCGTTGATTTTTCCTGTTTTCCCCGCAGGAGCATATTATGTATCGATGCAAAGTCCTTCTTTGCGTCCGTAGAGGCAGTACGACGGGGGCTTGACCCGCTGGAAGCCTATATTGCCGTAGTATCGGATGTAAGCAGAGCGGGGGCGATTGTACTGGCCAGCAGCCCAAGGGTGAAATCGGAATATCATATTAAGACCGGGAATCGACTCTTTGAAATTCCCAAGCGTTCGCCGATTATGGTAGTAGAGCCGAATATGGCGTTATATATCGATGTGAACCAGGCAATACAGAATATATTCCGCCGGTTTGTAACAGATGAAGATCTGCACGTTTACAGCATTGATGAGTCCATATTGGATGTTACTGCATCGCACACTTTGTTTGGACCTGCAGAGGCGATTGCAGAAGCTATCATAAAGATGGTGAAAGATGAGTTGGGCCTTATCGTCACAATAGGCATTGGCGATAATCCGCTGCTGGCAAAACTGGCACTAGATAATGAAGCGAAAAAGCGTCCGCCGTGGATTGCAAAATGGACGTATGAGATGGTACCGGAAACAGTATGGAAGATACAGCCGCTGACGGCGTTTTGGGGCATATCCAGAGGATACGACCAGAAGCTCAAGCGAATGGGAATTTATACAATAGAGGCGTTAGCCCACGCCAATCCGCTGTTATTGCAAAAAACTCTGGGCGTAATAGGGCTGCAGTTATATTACCACGCATGGGGCTTGGATGCGAGCATCATCAGCCAGAAGGAACGGCCGAGAAGTAAATCCTATAGCAAAAACCAGATATTAATGCGGGATTACTACCTACAAGCGGAAATTCTAATGATCATCAAGGAAATGGTGGGAGATGTATGCGCCAGGCTGCGTAAGCACCAGGAAAAATGCCAAGAGGTATATGTAGGAATAGGATATTCGGACCGGAGTTTACAGCTGGGGTTTACTGCACGAATTAAACTAATTCGCCCGGAACACTCAACAGAAATCATTAGTGAAGCGGCACGCCAGGAATTTAGTAAACGGTGGCAGGGTGAACCGGTACGATCGGTAAATATTACCGTTGGGAAACTCGTGTCACAGGAACTTGAGCAGTTGGAACTATTTTATGAAGGAGAGGACAAGAAACACGCCATGGACAGAGCAGTGGATGATCTTCGGAAGCGATTTGGCAAAAAAACGATCTTTTATGCCGGATCAATGGCGGGAGGAACCTTTCTTGAACGGGCGGATTATGTGGGCGGACATAAAGGAAAAAGTGAATGATGTAAGAGCATCAGTTGCCGCATTCACCAGTCGGGTTATGAGTTAATAGCATGGTGCAGACAGGTCTATCATAGGCCAGATGGTGCATATGCAAACTTATAAATTTGCCTAAAGTAAGATTTTATTTCATTGTTAATTGCGGAATTTTGAACCTTATCAAAAAAAGGTTTAGAAATGCCAGTTGTATAGTGCAGCTCATTTATAAAATCGCTAAACAAGTCAAAATCTTTTGAGGTTAAATTATTCAAAGAACTGCCCGCTTTTTTATTAATGCTTTCTATCATTTTTTGTGAGGAGAAGCTATCGTTGTTATCATCAATATAATCCATTCCATTGACAAGCAATTGATAAACTGAATTGACTATATTTGAGGCAAGCAGCGTATTTTTATCTTTTATGCCGTCGGGAAGAAAAGTGTCAAATGAATACTTCACGATAGACGATGTTCTGGCCAATGCATCGCCTGTTGCTACAATCAAACAGCCTTTTAGACTATTCGTTGCTTTCTCTTTTTCTGTATTAGTCATATTGGATTCTAAAATTTTATTAAGCTCATCTTTATAAAGAGTTAGTGCATTCTCAATACCGCCTGACTTTAAAGTGCCCTCGGGGCTCGCCATATTTGAATTTCCTGTAATAATTGTTGATACATTTTTAAATTTCTGAATGAGTTTTTCATCAAAGTTCATGCTCTTAGTATCTAATCTCAGAACATCTTGCATAAAGCTGTAAGGGTTAAGCCCCGGTAAAAAGTCATAAGGCGTAATTGCATGAGCTTCGAGCCGTGGAGCTTCTAACCCTTTTTGATATCTGTCCCAAAGTACATCAACACTGCCAAAATTAAATTTTAGATCTTTAAGATTAGCAATAGCATGATTTTCGCTATTCATAATGATTTCTTGACTTCCATCGGCATATTTTGGGTCTTCAAGTTTTTCTTGGGCTGCTTTTGACAAGGTCAAAACCACAGCTTGATCGTTAGTGTTGCTGGTATTATCTTGTATATTTGTCTTAAGCAAGGGTGGTGTGATGTTAATAGCCTTTTTTGTAATTTTGTTGGAATGTAGCGCAGTGACATTAGACACGTCCATGACAAATGCACCTCTTTATTATTGTTTCTAAAATAATTATCGAAGGAATTTCCAATTTGATTAACGGATAATTAAGAATTAGGGCTTACTAGAAGTTTCTACCATCGGAGTAACATAATTTTTTCGGACAATAAAGTAAGTTGCAGTTTTAGTTGTGATAGGCGATCTACTAAAAAAATAAGCTGTCGACTATTTATTTATCGACAGCTTATTATTATTTAATTAATAACCGAGGATATAAAACAAGGTGTTTTCAGTTGCAGTAGTTGCGAGATGGGTGTTGAAATTATCATTTGCAGTATAAATATAAAGTTCACCGTGGTCGTAAATATGCAATCGAACTGTATAAATACTATATAACCCATACGCTACAGGAGTTTGCATACCTACTTGAAAATCACCGTTGCCATCTGTTGATACTATATTAGAGCGGCGTTTGAAGAGTACACTATTATTCCCATGATCGGGAGACCAAGCTTCATCTACTAATTCAACGCGAACCTGTTCAAAAGGAACGCCCCGGCCTAAACTGTCTATAATGCGGCCAGAAACAATAAAATTCGTAAATCCTGACACAAGATAACGCATACCAGCATTCCAATTAACTCTTTCAGGTTCAATGTACGAAAGATCGATAAATGTAGCTTTTGCCGGTATTCTTGTTTTGGTGAACTCTAAGGGATAAGAAGCAATTGGTACAAAACTGCTTGCATCACCATAATATCCAACAGTAAGG
The DNA here is from genome assembly GCA_002337925.1 of Sporomusaceae bacterium UBA1887. GTDB lineage: Bacteria > Bacillota > Negativicutes > Sporomusales > DSM-15969 > Anaerospora. The sequence continues at coordinate 63,089 of DDHB01000085.1, read as the reverse complement.
TAGTAAACTGCAGTATTGAAGCCATCTATTCGGTATATTTCGTTTGTCATCGGTAGTGTTAATATGGGGTTTAAATTCTGATCATACAAATGAATTATAAAATTACTTCCTAATGGAGATGCAAGAACATAAGAACCGGACTCGGATAAAGTAATTTTAAAATATTCCTGATCACAAATATAATTGATTTTTCCAGTAACAGACAATGCGTCTGTAAACTCTCGTGCGTTATAAAAGTTGCTGCCAATTAAATCATAATTATTGTGTAATTGCAAATAGAATTCATACGGATTACTATTAGCTGGGGCAAGTGGTATAACTCTTAAAAAATACACTCCGGTTGAACTATTATCAATATAATTAATCGTTTCGTTTTCTCCTGAAGTTCCAAAAGCTACAACCGATAAAGTAGCTAAATCACTCTGTAATTGGTATAAAGCTACAATGCAACTTTGACTAGCAGCTTGTATAAATCGATAATTAATTTTTACCTTAGGCGATGTTGATGGAACGTAGAAATAGTACCAGTTTTCAACTCCATTTGCAACAATGCTATCTAATTGGGGTGAATTAAGATAGGAAGCATCAAGATAGAGTGCAGTATTGGGGTCATGGTGCCCCTCAACTCTAACATCAGTTTGTTCAGTAGATTTTGTTTTATCTTTTATATTATCTAAATTTACTTTGAATTTACTTTCTTTCAATGCTATTTGTCTTTGGTTGCTTGCATTTTGAATCATTTTTTCAACTATTGGCAAACTTTGTTTAATCATTGCGCTCATATAAATGGCCTCCTCATTTTTATGGTTTAGGTTGCTTCTACCAGGATTTAACTCACTCCCGACTAAAGAGCTTCTTGTTCAAGGAGTTCTCTGTTAAATGCTTAATTAGATGTTAGTTGAGCTGAGGGTTTTTATTTATCAAAATAAAGATTTCTGTTAGTGACTTAAAAGTTGTAAAAGGCCTCCTCTTTCTTTATATGCATCTTATTGTATATTTGTTTAGTAAAATGTGAAAAAGTTTTATTTTTTGCTCAGAGGTTTATAATAGACCGCAATTGTTGTTATTAAAGATAAAGAGCAGAGACCCGGTAAAAATGTATGGATTTATAGCATACTAATAGGAAGAATTTTGAGGGGGAAATCTTGTGTGCAACTAGATACTATCAGGAGGAGATGGCAGCCTTAAAAGAGAATAGTTTCCTAAATCCAAGGCAAGTGGGGTGGAAAAAATGGCGATAAGTGACGATGTACTCTCCTACTTAAATCAGGCATGTGATAACTGGGTCCTAACCCAAATCATTGATAAGTTTCAGGAAGGAATTATCGCCGTTGATGCTGATGGCCGCATCTTCTATGTCAATGAAATGTACTCAAGGATTTTAGGTGTCGCAAAAGACCATGTTTTAGGAAAGCAAATACAAAAAGTTGAACCTGGAGCAACTATACTTGACGTTGTAAAATTAGGCGAACCGGTATTAGGAAAAGCTGTACATATTAAGTCACTAAAAAGAGATGTTGTAGTAAACATTCATCCCATAAAAAAGGACAAAAAAATAGTCGCTGCAGTATCAATCTTCCGCGACGTAACTGAGACGAAAAAACTAAGTGAAGCTCTTAACCGGGCTGAAGGCTTGGCGGAATACTTTCGGAATCAATTAGAAGAACATGATTATTTATTAAGTAAGTCGATTATTGGTAAGCATCCCGCCTTTCTCAAAGCGTTATTACAAGCTATGATCGTTGCTAAAACAGATGCCTCGGTATTAATTGGCGGGGAGAATGGCGTTGGGAAAGAAATCATTGCTAAAGCGATTCACCAAAATAGTAGTAGAGCCAGTAAACCATTGATTAGTGTAAATTGTGCAGCCATTCCCGAAACCCTGCTGGAAAGTGAATTGTTTGGCTACGAGGAAGGTTCATTTACCGGGGCTAAGCGGGGTGGAAAACTAGGCAAATTCGAATTAGCTGAGGGAGGAACAATCTTCCTTGATGAAATCGGTGACATGTCACCGTTCATGCAGTCAAAGCTGCTTCGTGTTTTGCAGGAAAAAGAAATAGAGAAGATTGGACGTACCCAGAGCATTCCCATTGATGTGAGAGTCATAGCCGCCACGAACAAGTCGCTGGAACAAATGATTAAGCAGGGCCAGTTTCGAACTGATTTATACTACCGGTTAAATGTTGTGTCTATTAAAATGCCACCGTTACGTGAGCGCGGTGAAGATATTGGATTGCTGTCTCAGTATTTTCTGCACCAAAATAACGAAAAGTACAAAAAAGCCCGAACTCTTTCTGCCGAAGCCATCCGCTTTCTTTCGACTTATGAGTGGCCTGGCAACGTTCGAGAGCTGCAAAACTGTATAGAATATGCGGTAATTATGTGTGCTGAGCAAGAGATCCGTATTGAGCATCTACCTGCGCATATTAGTAATGAGGCAGTTTCGCAAAGTGTATCGTCATTACCCGGAACGCTTTCTACTATGGAGACACTAAGAATAAACAAGCAGGCGGAAGAACGCGAGTTAATTAAACAAGCATTGGATGTTTGCAATAATAATAAGACTCAGGCTATGAAGATGATTGGAATAAGCCGCAGAGCTTTTTATAAGAAACTAAAAAATTACGGATATATGTAGATATGGTATACATATGTATACGTTTAGCGCAGGGTTTTCTCGTTGAGAAAACCCTGCTTTGTTTACTACAGTATACAATGATAGGTGGAATTATCGTCAAATTATCTTGAATATTCAGCGAAATCAAGGTTTGTAATGATGTAGAAATGCTTGGCATGAATATTGCAAATTTAAGCTACATGAAAATCAGTTCAGGGAGGAGGAATATTATCGACTAAGCACAAAGCGAAGTGAGTGAAGCTGAAAAAGTATTTGAGGGGGTATATGTATGGAGAAAAAGCCCTATGCCGATGTTTGGGGAGATACAGTCGACCTCAAGCATCTTGCAATTGCAATGGGAATTGGAATTATTATCAGTCTATCGTTTTATATCCTGGGCCTCAACTATCTACAAGTGAACTTCTCTAAGCTGGCAGCAAATTTAATGACTGCTTATGCACTGCTAATAGGAATAGCAGGATGTCTTTTATCGGCTATCATTTCAGCAAAGCTGTTTAAACCAAAGCGGAAATTGAACGAAGAGGAATTTTCTGAGGCAGACCGTCTTGCTGTCTTGGAAGAATTGAAAATTGATATAGATAAAGAAGCAGAAGAGCTTCAATCTGTAGGGCCAAAAGTTATACAAGAAATGAAAGATTTGCAAATATACGACTTGTTTGCTCAGAAGAATGCTAAAAGCAAGGTAGGTGAAGTACAAGATGGACGCGCTGTTTCTCAATGATCTATTGTGGGGGTTAGGGGCTGCTCTTGCGGGAGGTATCATTTTTTCCGGGATTGGGTTGATATCAGGTACCGATGAAACGGCGACTATTGCACCGTTAACCCTGCTAGTAATCTTACTGGGATTTCCACCTGTAGCAGTNNTGTTTCCAAACATATGACACACGCCATACCAACAGCGCTGATGGGGGTTCCGGGTGATACCATGGCAGTTCCTATGCTTCAGGATGCCAGTATTCTTCGGCGCTTAGGCGTACCACATATTGCTCTGCGGAAGATGATTTCGGGAGGTATTATAGCTGCTTTTGTTGCTCTGCCAATCTCTGTTGGCTTTGCCACGCTGTTAGCTCCTTTTGCTGAAGCAGTTAAATCGTGGGCTCCGATTATCTTTACCATCGCTGCTGTTATCATCGCTTATACATCTGGTGGCAAATGGGCCAGTGTCTTTGTTTTAATACCCTTTGCATTCTTAATCCAGGGACTAAACAAAATGGCTATTGCGGCGTTAGGTAAGGGGGTCTTCATCAGTATCTTTTTGGGTATAGCCATAGGCCCAATGTTTGCTGATCTGGTGACTCTGCTTTCACCAATATCAAGACACTTGCTTACTCGCAGTCAGCCCCGAGAGTTTTGGCTGGCACCTGAACTAAAAAGCTGGAAAGGATATTTCCCCAATCCGCTTGCTATTTTATCAGGTGAGCAGAAGATGTATACTGCCGCAGCTGCTACGGTGTCGGCCTTAACCTTTACCTTTAGTCCTGTCGGGATGACTGTTATGGTAGGGGAGATTATCTCATCCCGGGTAAAGAGCTTATATCAGAGACTAACTACTTCGTTGGCTGCTATGAACGGAGTGACAGAAGCGACGTATATTGCTGAGACTGTCATTCCATTGATGGCCTTTGGTATACCGCTCAGCCCCATGGCGCTTGGTCCGGCCGCTCCGTTATTTAATGCTCCACCTGTATTTACCTCTCAACCGATTCATAACTTGCACAACTTAATGGTTCCCTATCAATACCTGTTGTATGGCTTTATAGGGATTATTGTAGCGTCTTTGGTAGCCTATCCGTTTTCGATGAATTACGCCCGTAAAGCGAGCGTCTGGGTATTGCAAACAGTTAGCCAGGAGGCGATTATCAGCATGTTTACTGGGCTCATTATTGTTCTCTCTTACTATGAAGCTGGCATTGTTGGTATCGGTATTTCCATCACTATCGCGATTCTTGGGGGTATTTTAAATCGCTTCTTTGGTATTCATACAGGAGTGCAGTATATGACTTACTATGCATCAAGCTACATAGTCCTTACGTTATTCGGAATCAAATAAATACGACATAATCAGTTGAATTCATGCTTTTCTGTAAAGTAACAAAGGAGATGATTTTTTGAAAACAGTACGTATTGGTGGTGGGCAAGGCTTCTGGGGCGATATTAACGATGCTGCGATTCATATGGTCAAGACAGGTAATCTGCAATATCTAGCGTGTGATTACTTAGCCGAATTAACCTTATCCATTATGCAGCGTCAGCGTCAGCGTAACCCTGAGCGGGGTTTTGCCCAGGATTTCATTGATATGCTGAGGGTCATTCTAAAAGAATGCCTGGATAAGAATATCAAGGTTCTATCTAATGCCGGCGGAATGAATGTGCAAGGAGCGGTCAATGAAATTAAAAAACTTGCGATTAGCCAACAAATTAGTAATTTTAAAATAGGGTATGTAACGGGCGATGACTTGTTAGAGCAGTTGAGGGATTTGCAGTCACAGGGAGTCACAATGAAAAACTTAGATAACGGACGGGATTTTGACGAAATTAAAGACCGGATTGTGAACGCTAATGTGTACTACGGTCATGAGCCTGTCCTTTCGTGCTTGGAAATGGGGGCAAACGTAGTGGTAACCGGTCGTGCCACCGATTCCAGCCTGTTTCTTGCACCTTTAGCATATGAGTTTGGCTGGAAGCCGCAGGATTGGAATGACTTGGCGAAAGGTATTATAGTAGGGCATCTGCTGGAGTGCGGTGGCCAAGGCAGTGGCGGGAACTTTGATTATGGCTGGCGGGATGTACCGGATCTTGATTCACTCGGTTATCCAATTGCGGCAGTCAGTGAAACCGGTGAGATTAATATTACTAAAGCCCCTGGCTGCGGTGGTTTAATCTCTGAACAAACCTGCAAAGAGCAGCTCCTTTATGAAATTCATGATCCGGCTAATTACATTACACCGGATGTTAGTGTCGATGTCAGTAAAGTAAGGCTGACCCAAACCGGCAAGGATCAGGTTCGTCTTGACGATGTGTTTGGCAAAGCGCGGCCTGAGCAATTAAAGTTATGTATTGGCTACCAAGCCGGTTATAAAATTGAGGGCTATTTACCTTTTGCCTGGCCTGATGCTTATGAGAAGGCACAGTGTGCAGCAGAAATATTGAAAAAGCGGCTGGCTAAAAAGGGACTCCAAGCAGAGGAAATACGGGTAGATTACTTAGGGGTAAATGCTCTGCATGGACCGATAGCTGCTCCGCTTACTAGCGAACCGAATGAGGTTGTCATGCGGATGACAATAAGAACGAAGGATAAGAAGGAGGCGCAAAAACTAGCACCGGAGATTGCTCCTCTGCAGTTAAATGGACCACCGGGTGCATGCTTCTTCGGTGGTAGACCGAAAGTAAGCGAGATTATTGCACTTTGGCCTACGCTTATTCCTCGTGATGCTGTGAAATTGACACCACATATTTTGGAGGTGAAGTGATGGCTAAGTGTTTACTTAAAGATGTGGCCCACGCCCGTTCGGGGGATAAAGGAAACATCAGTAATATTTGCTTATACGCTCGTGATCCGGAAGATTATGAACTGTTACAAGAGCAAGTTACAGCAGAGAAGGTAAAGGAGCATTTTAAAGGGGTAGTACTGGGCGAGGTAATTCGTTATGATGTTCCTACATTAAGCGGGTTTAATTTTGTGATGAAAGACGCTTTAGGAGGGGGCGCCACCCAGTCTTTACGGCTTGATACACTGGGCAAAACAATGGCATCTGCGTTATTACGAATGGAAATTGAAAAATAGAAAGGGGCATAGCAAATGAAAACGAGTGAGTTTAAGGGGTTCTATAAGCTGTCACCGCAGCAGCGTCTTGAAGAAGTTGCTAAGTTTAGCAATTTGTCTAAAGAGGAAGTCGCATTGCTTGCTGAGACAGGTGCTCTCAGCATAGAAGCGGCAGACCATATGATTGAAAATGTAGTTGGTGTTATGCCTCTGCCTATGGGGATAGCAGTTAACTTTATGATTAACGGCAAGGATTATCTCATTCCAATGGCAGTTGAAGAACCATCTGTTGTTGCCGCGGCGAGCAATGCCGCTAGAATGGCTCGAGTAAAAGGCGGGTTCTTTACAAGTAATACAGGACCAATTATGCGGGCTCAAATTCAAATTGTGAATGTAGCAGACCCGTATGCGGCCCGTTTTAAGCTGTTTGAAGCTCGTGAAAAACTCATGGAAATAGCAAATTCCCAGGACCCAATGCTTATTAGCATAGGCGGTGGGATGAAAGATCTGGAAGTACAAATAGTACCATCACCATTAGGAACAATGGTAGTTATGCACCTGATTGCGGATACCCGGGATGCTATGGGCGCAAATACGGTAAATACTATGGCTGAAGCGTTAGCTCCTTATATTGAGCAAATTACTGGCGGCAAGGTCTATCTGCGTATTTTGTCTAACTTGGCTGATAAACGACTGGTTCGCGTACGGACCGTGATAGATAAAGAGACATTGGGAGGAGAGGCTGTTGTTGACGGTATCGTTTGGGCATATACCTTTGCCTCTGTAGACCCTTATCGCGCCGCAACGCACAATAAAGGAATTATGAACGGCATCATTCCTGCCGTGACTGCCACAGGGAATGATACACGCGCTATTGAGGCAGGTGCACATGCCTATGCAGCTCGCAATGGCCGGTATACTTCTTTAACGGTATGGGAAAAGAATAAAGATGGTGATCTAGTAGGTACGATCGAAGTGCCGATGGCAGTTGGCTTAGTCGGAGGAGCAACCAAGGTTCATCCTGTGGCGCGTTTAGCAGTAAAGATTCTTGGTGTTAAGTCAGCAGTTGAGTTAGGAGAAGTTATTGCGGCTGTTGGATTAGCGCAGAATCTCACTGCATTAAAAGCATTAGCTACCGAAGGAATTCAACGCGGCCATATGTCCCTCCATGCAAGGAACGTAGCAGTGGCAGCAGGTGCTACTCCAGATATTATCGATCAGGTTGTAGCGGAAATGGTGAAAGCACGTAAGGTAAGGCAAGATTATGCTGAAGAGCTGGTTAAACAGGTAAAGAAATAAATATGAGTATGCCCAATTTAAAATTTATGGTTCCTGTGCATCGAACTAAAATTAAAGACAAAGAACGATGGCCATGCTACAATAATAAATAAAAATATATTTTCTCATTTTCAAGCTTGGAAAAGGTAGCTAGGGTTCCGCCTCTTACGAGGGCTGCGACCGAGCGCTACAGCCCGCTCTCGCGGGGGCACCTATTGGCACAAAAAGCCCGAGGGGGATAGCTTGGCGTATTTAAGTGCGTCAAGATATCTCTCCGGGCTTATTTTTTTTGAAGGGGTTGTTGTTTATGATTGCCGATCAATATGACGTTTTTCTTTTTGACCTTGATGGTGTGATTTACCTGGATGATGCTGTTTTAGCAGGAAGCAGAAGATGTATTCGAAAACTCCGGGCAATGGGGAAATCGGTCTATTTTGTTACGAATGATCCGCGGCCAACCAGACAAGAGCTTTGCAATCGCTTAAATTCCATGAAAATTGTAGTATCACCGGAAGAAATTATTACTTCCGGGTGGGCCACCGCTCAATATCTTGCGAAAAACAATATTTCCAACGTTTTTGCAATTGCCACTGCAGGGTTTACCAGCGAACTGGAGGCCGTTGGCATTAAAGCTAACTTTGACGGCTCTTGCCAAGCGGTTGTGGCAGGTTACAATGAAAACACAAATTTTGTGCAAATTCAGCAGGCGATACGACACTTAGAGGCAGGAGCCCGATTTATTGCCACAAATGGGGATCAATCCTTTCCGGGACGAAATGGCCGGTGTATTGCGACAGGGGCCATGGTGGAGCTGATTCGCAAGGTTAGCGGCAAACAGCCACTTATTATTGGCAAGCCCTATTCTTATTTATTTTCAGCTGCTTTACAGAGTGTTGCTCCAGGTTCGCGGATCGTAATGATCGGCGATAGTCTCGAGACAGATATTCTGGGGGCGCACAGACAAGGGCTTGATGCTATTCTTTTATCCAAAGAGAAGTGCTGTTTTCCCTCAAAACACGATTATCGGATGCCCGACAGGATTATCTCTCATCTTTGGGAGTTGTTTAAACCCAATGAAGAGGTAAAACCATGGAGAAATCCGGGATTTGTATGGCCCGATGCTGTAAAACCCGGTGTAGCGGCAGTCATATTTAATGGTCAGCGGCAGGTACTATTGGTTAAACGTAAGGATAATGGTTTGTGGGGCCTTCCATCGGGACACCTCGAAATTGGTGAAACAGTTATCGACGCAATTAAACGGGAAATACAAGAAGAGACGGGACTTCTAGTGGAGGTAGAAAAGTTAATAGGCGTTTATTCGGATCCTGTTTCGCAGGTCTTTTCTTATCCGTCCGGTGCGGCCACTCACTTCATTACTTTGAGCTTTTTATGCTGCATAACAGGTGGATGCCTGAAAGCAGATGATCATGAGATTACGGACGTTGCTTTTTTTGATACAGTCATCTGCCGGCTAATATTCTAAACATGCATCCTCAATGGTTAACAGACGCATTGGCGAACCAAAGTTTTTCTTTTCTCCGGTGAATGTTATCTTATTGACAATGCAAAATTGATTATTATATAATTGACCTAGGTCAGTAATAGCTTTGAAAAGCGATAGTGTAAGTTTATCTTTAGTCAGGGAGTTGCTGTAAATATGAGAGTCCGAAAGGATCCCGAAGTCCGGCAATCAGAGTTAATTGATGCGGCTCTAGAGTTATTTATTGCTGCTGGCTATGAAAAAACAATGGTTGTTGATATTGTTAAAAAAGTCGGTGTAGCCAAGGGGACGTTCTTTTACTACTTTCCAACAAAGGAAGCTGTTTTAGAAGCGATCTGCACGCGCTGGGCTGCTGAAATGGCGACCTCCTACCAATTAAAAAGCCGCAATCATACGTCAATCAACAAACTGCAAACTTTTATATCCGAGCTATTACTTCCCAGTCAGGTTGATGTTCTTATTGACAGACTATGGGATGAGAAGCAATTCAATTTAGTTTATAGTATCTGGCAACAGCATGTCGAAACCGTATTTAACCCTCTTCTAGAAGAGATTATCCGTCAGGGAAATCAAGAGGGTACCATGCATGTGGATTATATAAAAGAAACGATTGCTTTTTTCTGGAGTACAATAGACTGCTTATTAGAAGTTGCGTATTCAAAAGAACCCCAGGAAACCTATCGTATTAAAACAAAAATTGCCGTATCCATGCTGGAACGAATTTTGGGAATTGAGGAGGGTATGCTCGAATTATCGATTCCCTAAGTTTTAATTGCGTACTATGCGCAGTTTTTTTTCTTATTTAACTGACCCAGGTCATTAAAGTGGTTTTACCACTAGTCGCTCTTACTTTTTGCGGCATGCCTAACTTAATTAAAGGTGGTATTTATTGTGATGAGCATTGAAACAGAAAGACTTAAGATAAGAAAATTTCAGGAGCAGGATGCAGCGGGATTATGGGATTATCTTTCCCACCCGCGTGTAAATTGCTTTGTTAATGAAAAACTTAACACCTTTGACGATGCTGTGGCCGAGGTGAAGAAGCGAAGCAACGATGAAACCCAGTTCGCCGTATGCTTGAAAGAAACTGATGCAGTGATTGGGAATTTATTCTTAGCAAAAGATGAGCCAGATACGTACAGTGTTGGTTGGCAGTTTAACGAAAAGTACGAAGGAAAAGGATACGCCAGCGAAGCCGCAAGAGCCTTTCTGGATTTTCTGTTTAATCATAAGAATGCAAGACGGATTTATGCTTATACAGAAGATTACAATGTTCGTTCGCAAAAACTCTGTGAGAGGCTCGGTATGCGCAGAGAAGCATATTATATAGAGTTTATATCGTTCGTAAAAAATCCGGATGGAACACCAAAGTACGAAAATACGTTTGAGTACGCCATGTTGAAAAAGGAATGGAGCTAAGCGTAATAAGCAGACGGAAAGCAAATAAGTCAAATCGATAAATAAGTCAAGCCTGCCTCTGGGTGTTCAAGTCATTTGCCTGCTAATATTTTAAAAATGCATCCGCAATGGTTAACAGACGCATTGGCTAACCAAAGTTTGTCTTTTCTCGGTGAGTGCATAGTATCTTAAGTAAATCAAGCCGGGCTCTCAATAATTTAATGTTCTTCAGATGCATCATGTAGAGTGTGTGGCAAAATTAAAAGTCTCACAGCCCATGAAGCCAGGCGGTTCTGGATATATGGGCTGTGAGACAATGACTAGTTGTATTTCAAAAAGGCAATGGTAATGCATTCCTGTGTATTAGTCCCAAATAGAGAAGGTGAGTCCTGCAGTTTGGTCTTTTAGTACAGTTATATTCTCAGTAATCGTCTCATCCTCATTGTAGAAATTGTAGGTACCTACTGGCACGTTGTAAAACGTCGCATTGCCGGTTATTGCATCACTTGTTGCTGATCGTATCGTGCCATTGATGTTTGCGTATACAGTGTAATTTCCTAAAGGATCTCCTAGGATTTGACGTACATAAATCACAACAGTTCCGAATGCTTGTTCCGATTTGGTAAAGCTTTCGGTTTTGATCTCATTTTCGCGCTGTACTTTTTGCAACAGTTTATAGCTAATATCGTTAGGCTGCTTATTTTTAGGGCTATCGCCGAATAGGGATGGTCCTAACTTATCTGCCAGTTGATATTGGATTGCACCATATAGGTGCCCTTTTTCTAAATTGGAATTGGTATAGCCCATTTCCAGAGAAAGGCGGGGAGAAACCTGCAATGTGCTGCGAAGTTTATAACCTTTTTCATCGTCGTTATATTTATTATTGTAATAAAACCCGGACGCATAGAAACCGAGCCATGGAGCCTTTGTCAAGGCAGAGCCTATCTCGTAGTCCAGGCCTTGTACCGCTCTGATATAGTTGGAATCGCCTGTGTGACGGTCACTTGAAGTGGGAAAGTAAAAGTTGGCCCGGTATTCGGCTAGGTTATTAAAGTACTCTGCACCTACACCAACCCGGGAAAGATCATGTTGAAAGCCGTAATCATAGAAAGCGTTAAAACCGATAAGGCTTGTTTTGTCTTCTGACAGCTTTCGCCATCCAATCCCCAGGTTGGCAGTTGCATCAGTATCGCTTTGATAGGAATAACGACCTTGCCAAAATAAAAGCGCGTTGTTTTTTGTCGTTTGCGAAAAAGGCTGAATGGTTTCCAGTGAAAACAGTGGCTTATCATCTTCTGTAAACGATAGGCTGATATCAGTGGTTTTCAGCCATGCGGGTCCTTGCTGTTTGTCATTTTGCAGGTAGTAGGAGATGAGTTGATTCAGTTGATTGGTTTGTGTGCCATTTGCAGAATCTGCAGCACTTGCCGCATTAATGGCAGCCGGAGTGCCCGCAAGCATTAAAATTGTCAAAAAGATTGCGAATAGGTTCGTAAAACGTTTGGGTGTCGAGAACAAAATGTATTCCTCCTCTTATTTCTTTGTATTTATTGACAAGTTATTATGTTTTAATGATAGTAGGACTAATTGCCTACTTCAAGTAAAGAAGTACAAAGAAATATAAAGGAGCTCTTTAGAATTCTGTATTAAAAAATCAACAAAGGGGAAACTTTACACTTTAAGTAAAGTTTCCCCTTTGCCAAATAAGATAACTTCTTTATATTCGTAGCAAAGATAGGTGTGAACTGTAACGTTACTTTTACCGATACGCAGTTTAGCTGGTGTGTTTCTCGACTTTTGTTAATAATTATGGTATTATATCTCCAGCAAAAACTGATACCATATCGTGTTTGGTACTGTCGTCCGATTGACCTAGGATGCTGGTATTTTTATAGGCTGGTTGCGGAACAGAAGTATATTAAGTAAGGATTGAAAGCATGAATAATAAAATTTCAAAGATTATCAGTGAGAGTATTGCCGAAGAGCTGGAAATAGAGGCTGGCGATAAATTAATCAGCATCAATGGAACTGAGATTAAAGATATAATAGATTATAAGTTCTTAATGGCAGATGATTACGTAGAAGTTGAAATAGAAAAGCAAGATGGAGAGATTTGGACTTTTGAAGTTGAAAAAGACTATCAAGAGGATTTAGGAATTGAGTTTGAAAATGGGATTATGGATGATGCGCGAAGCTGCCATAATAACTGCCTTTTTTGTTTTATTGATCAATTGCCTGAGGGAATGCGCAACACTCTGTATTTCAAAGACGATGATTCAAGATTATCGTTTCTTCAAGGTAATTTTGTAACCTTAACCAATATGACTGATGCTGATTTAGATCGGATTATTAGATATAGAATTAGTCCTATCAATGTTTCGGTACACACGACGAATGCTGAACTTAGAAAAAAAATGTTGAATAACAGGTTCGCAGGAAACATTTATGAGAGACTTGAAAAGCTAGCCGATGCAGGCATTACAATGAACTGTCAAATCGTATTATGCCCTGGATACAATAATGGAGAAGAATTAATTAAAACAGTCAATGACTTATATAAATTATATCCATCAGTAGAAAACGTAGCAGCAGTACCCGTTGGCGTTACTAAATTCAGAAAGAATCTAAAAGAAGTCACGTTATACGATGCTGATAGTGCCAAGGCAGAACTCGATAATATTAGTAGGTTTCAGCAAAAGGCCCTACAGAAAATTGGTACTCCCTTTGTGCGATTATCAGATGAATTTTATGTGTTATCGGGAAATGAAATACCAGCTACTGAATTTTATGGAGATTTTGAGCAAATTGAAGATGGTGTGGGAATGATCCGCTTTTTTAGAAATTGTATTACTAAGAATCTAAAAAAGCTAAACAAGAAAGGTAAGGGGTCCTTTACCTTAATCACAGGTGTTTCCGCATACAGCGAAATCGTATGGGCTGCTAGAGAAATTGAGGGAAAAAACAACAAAATCAAAATCAATGTTCATCAAATTGTCAATGATTTTTTTGGTCCAACCATTACTGCCGGTGGCTTGCTAACCGGACAGGATATTATGAAACAGATCCAGGTAGACAGTGTTTTTGATTATATTATTATGCCTAAAAATATGTTTAAGAGTGGCGAAGATATCCTGCTTGATGATGTTACTGCTGTTGAACTCAAAGAATATTTTAATAAAGAAGTTTTAATATGTGACTTTACGGGGGAAGACCTGATCCAGCTCATTAACGAACATATAGCGCCTTGATTTTATAACGGAACTAAACAATAGTTCCGTTATTTTTTTCATACAATTGAGCCAGTTCCGTTAACAAGCGATAAATGTGTCTAGCCAGTTTCTGCTCAAGCATACCTGTGCCGCAGCTAGGCGTCCAGATAATATTCCGGCGCAGCAGGTTGACATCCAGGCTGCAGGCCTGTAGAACAGAGCACTGTTGTTCAAACAATTGTGCTAAATCGGCAGCGGTGGTTTGCCAGGCTTCTTCAGATGTGGGGATCAGGCCCCAGGCCAGCTTTCCGCCGCGGAGCAAAAAGTCTTGCAAATATTGTGCTTGTTCTTTCATACTATCGAAATAGGTATATGCGTCAAAGCTGACAATATCTAAAGGCAATGCAAATAAGATGGACCAATCAGCCGGGGCACAGACATGAACTCCTACTTTGACGTTTAGTGACTTAAGCGGCTGGATGATTTCCAGAAGAGCGGCGGCCGCAGCTTCACGGGTAAGTGCGTTATGGGCCGGGTCGTCCAAAAAGAAAAGACAAGGGTCATCAATAAAGAGCAGAACAGGCAGACGCATTGTCTGGAGCTTACGGGCCTGCAGAACTCCTTGGACGGTTATGCATTTAACCAGCAGGTCACGCAGCGCCTTATCATAAAAAGCGGCTTGCCCGCATTCGTCTTTTATTTGCAGGCCTACGGACAGTGGTCCGCTGATTTGGCCTTTAACTCCTTCTGCTGAAGGAAAACGAGCAGTAAGGTTGGTGAGAAAGTAGTCCAGGCTGCTAAAGGCGTCTGGCTCTAAGGAAAAAAAGTCCAGGGCCTGTGAATCGTTTGCCTGAAATGCAGCGTATATTTCATAGAAATGGGATAGATTATAGCTCCAATCAGGTGTATTTCTGGCAAAACAGAGACCCTCTGTTTGAAGCAGTCCAGCTTTTACAAGTGGCTGCACGTATTGCATAACAAATCCTTGTTCCTTGCTGCGCTGTGGTAATTGTGACCAGTGAGGCCAGTGGGGGCAGGTGCGGGATACCAGCTCAAAGGCGGCTGGTATCTCTGTATGAGGTAAGCTGCCGATGCCAATAGCCCGGTTCGCTTTTATCCAAGTCATTATCTCACTCCTCACAAATGATATTTAGCTAAATTATAGCAGGATACACCAAGATTACTCTAAAAAATATTGAAATAGCAGGCCATATAATATGACTATATGTTGTAGACTGGATTTGAAACTATACGTCGCTGTCCCTCAAATAAATGAATTGAGAATCTATACTCATGATGGAACACATAACATGAACATAAAAATTTACAAAGATTATTTTAATAATTTTTTATCCTTCTTTACTTGCAGTGAATAGGTAGTCGCATTATGCTGAATATGTAGAAGTATGTATGTCCTCATTTGTGGGCTGCTATTCTACAGTACTTAAAAACAATTGAGGAGGCATTACTATGAACCAAGAAATTTTTGCTGATGGAATTAGTGCTATCCATGTAACCGGAAACCTAGTTCGTTTAGATTTGATGACTGTGCAGCCGCAATTGAAAAGTGATAATGGGCAGCCCGTTGTCGAAGTTAACCGGAGAATCATTATGCCGCTGGAAGGCTTTGTTCAGTCGTTGGCTACTCAGCAGGATATCGTCAGACAACTACTGGAAGCAGGTATTCTGAAACAGAATAGAGTTGATCCAATTGAAGTGCCATGAATAGTTAGTACACTCATTCATTCCATCCAAGTATTCCAGCTGAGCGGGCTTATTAATGTAACCATGGGATGACTTAACCGTTTTACTTACCATTATTAGTAAGAAATAGATTGATTAATGAAAGATGAGAAATAAATAAAGGCTTACATAAATACAAATAGAGAAGGGAGATTTCATTATGCTATACAAAGGATCATGTCTTTGTGGTGAAATTACTTTCGTAATCGAAGGAGAGTTTGAGCGGTTCTTTTTTTGTCATTGTGAGCGCTGCCGTAAAGATACAGGCTCAGCTCATGCCGCTAATTTATTTTCCTCTACAGCCAAGTTAAGTTGGTTGTCGGGCGAAAATAAAGCTAAGACTTTTAACTTTAACTCAGATGGGCATGTGAAAAGCTTCTGCACCACTTGCGGATCAGCACTCCCTAATATTCAGATGGATGGCAAGTTGCTGGTTGTTCCAGCCGGGAGTATTGACAGTGAAATACATATTAAGCCTCAAGGGCACATCTTTTTTGCAAACAAGGCTAACTGGGATAACGACTTAGAGAAAGTACCTAAGTTCGAGCAGCTTCCAAATGGGAATTAACATATCTAATAATAGCGCCTAGATGTCACAGGTTGAACGTTTACTATCTGAAAAGTGCTGAGACCGTTTCAGTTAAAAGCTGAACGGTCTTTTCTATTCTCACACCATACTCACATAGTTTCGCGCTTTCTCACACCGTGCTCACAGCATTTTTGTTATGATAACTAGTACTTTAGCAACTTTGCAAGACGGGAGGCGATCTTGTGCGCTTATGTATGACCTGCACAAATAGGCCAGGGCTATTGCTGGATATTTCACAGGTGCTGGCGAACCAGGAATGTGACATTGTAGCGCTTGAAGTGGTGAAGGGGGCACTCTATCTGGAATGCTACCTGGCTTTTGCAGAACAAATGCCGGAACTGATACGCGCATTGCAGCAGGTGGAAGATATTCATCATGTAAGTGAAGTCGCTGCTATGCCTTCAAAGGAACGGGCTGAACAACTCGAAGCTGTTCTAAGTTCATTACAAGATGGCTTATTGTCCATCAATCTGTCAGGAATAATAGAGAAATATAATAAAACAGCGATTAATATCCTGAATTTGAAGGCAGATAGTCTGGAACAGCCGCTGCCAGACGCGCTGTTGGATATTCTTTTTATTTCCCGGACAATAAGAGAAGGTCATTCCTTTCGCAATCAGGAGGTATTTATTGCGATGACCGGCAGATATTGTACAGTCAGTACCCGCCCTATGCGAAATGAAAACGGCAAAGTTACCGGTGCGGTTATTGTGCTTTGTGAAAGTCAGGGATCGTGGGCATCTAAACCGAAAACTCTGCCGTTCAAGAAAAATCAGAGTCTGTTTTTAACCGGGCAGACTCTCGAAGCGAGCCTGGGAGCGGTAGAACGGGAGATATTGCAGGCCACTATCCGCAAATTCCATTCCTCCCGGCAGGCAGGTGCAGTTCTTGGTCTGTCACATACGGCAATTCTAAAGAAACTAAAAAAACATGGCCTACAGTCTGGCAGTTATTGAAATGAAACAAGGCCATTGCAGTATTTGCAATGGCCTTGTTTGTTACTATATAGTTACTTTTATAAATCAAAATGACCGCTGGCCTCAGGCTGAAAGATGATTTTTTCTACTTGCAGCAGAACGACTCCGCCGGGCGTAGTCCATTCGACCCTGTCGTTTTCCCGGTAGCCTAAAATAGCCATGCCGATGGGTGCCAATACGGAAATTTTACCTTCCAGCATGTCGGCTTCGTCAGGATAAACCAGTGTGCAGTTCATTTCTTCGCTGCTGCTTAGATCTTTTAATAAAACCTGTGAGCGCATGGTTATGACATCAGCGGGAATAGCCTGCGGTTCTACAACCACAGCCCGCTTTAGTTCGGACTTCAATTCTAACAGATGTGTTTTGCTGCCTGGTACAAATTCTTCTTCAGTCTGAATTAACTTCTCCAGTCTCTCCAGGTCAGTACAGGTAATAAAAATGGCTCTCGACACGCTGATTTCCCCTTTCGTTCAATTTATATTATATAAATCAGAGACGTAACTCCTATGCGCGGAATACAAGATTGTACTTTTATCTGGGTATTGCTATACTGAAAAACAGAAACATTGAGGCTGTTAGGTAGTAACTAGTACATTCGCCTTGCAAGCCTGCAAAATATTCTTTGTGAGATAAGGGCAAGCGTATTGGTTACAGGCAATAACAGATATTTTAATAGAGCAGGCAGTGTAACGGAGTTACTAATTTTTTCTTCCAGGTAACGTAAATATCCAGAACTAGCCGATACGAGGATCACATTCACTTCGGCTTCTTCGAGAAGTTTGGCAATAGAGCTTATTTCTATGATACTTAAATCATCTGTTCTTACGATGATGGGATATGCAGTACCTGCTTGGTTCTTTATCTCCTGAATAATGGGGATAAGGAGCTGGTAATGCGCAAGGATTTCGATTGCATCGACCCCGGCAGTCCGGCATTTTCCAACGGCAGCCGCCAATTCATGAACAAACGTGTCCCGTTTTTGTTCCATACCGTTTGTTATGCCTGAATAGTGAAGTTGTACCAAGACCTTGGCACCATAGTTATGGTATTCAGCAACTGTGCTTTTTAATTCGGCAAGCTGATCATCCGGCAACACGCCTGTATGGCATACTGCATTGTCTGCCGAAGGAGCGACGGTGCAAGCTTCAATGGTAAGCAACCGGAATCCGGCTTGGGCCATGGCAATCTGATAATCGGTTAAACTTTGCAATGGAAGACGCCTCCCTTCCGTCAAAAATCCGGCAGGTTTTTTGCCCCTTCATCAATTCGCTCAATGAAAGTTATTATAGCAAAAATGCTGTGAGTACGGTGTGAGAAAGCAGGAAATCGTGTGAGAGAATTGTGAGGAAGCTTAAATCTAAGAAAAGAAGGCATAAATATGTTTAAACGCATGAAAAGCATTACTGCTTATGCCAAACAAAAGGCAGCAGAAGCCCGGGAAAAAGAAGCAGGAACAAAAATTCTTTATACTTTGACGAATCACCTTACAGATGCAGCAGA
Organism: Sporomusaceae bacterium UBA1887; assembly: GCA_002337925.1. Taxonomy (GTDB): domain Bacteria; phylum Bacillota; class Negativicutes; order Sporomusales; family DSM-15969; genus Anaerospora. The sequence continues at coordinate 44,493 of DDHB01000085.1, read as the reverse complement.
CATTCGGGATATTGCGGGGATAGCGACGAACGCCATTGGTAAAATGCTGAATAGTAATGTCGGCTGCCTGTGGCTTGACGCGAATGGCAAACAGGAGCAGATTGCTGCTAATTTTGCTGATGGAATGGAGTTTTATGACTGGCCCATCAATGGACGCGAAACGACGCTGGGGATTATCCGGGTTCCTCAAAAAGCTGCAAAAACCATGAGTGAGTCACAAACCCGTATGCTGCATGCCATGATTGAAAGCACGGCTTTGGCAATGGACCGTTTTCGCGCTATTGAACAGCGGATAAAATTTAATGAGGAAATTGCTCAAGAACGTTTTCGGGGAAATCTGCTGCGGTCGATTTCTCATGACTTGCGCACCCCCCTTTCTGGTATTATCGGAACATCGGAAATGCTATTGAATATGACGGCAGAGGACGATCCGCGATACCTTCTTATGGCGGGAATTCATAAGGATGCCAATTGGCTGCATTCTCTGGTTGAGAACATTTTGAGCCTGACCCGTCTGCAGGACGGGAAACTGGTACTTAATAAACAGGAAGAAGCCGCTGAAGAGGTCGTAGGTGCTGCCATTCGTCATATTTCACGGCATTATCCGGAGCATGAAATCGCTGTATCTGTGCCGGAGGAATTGCTGCTTGTGCCGATGGATGCCAAGCTGATCAGACAAGTATTGATCAATTTGTTGGATAATGCCATCAAGCATACGACTCTCGAGGATGAAATCCGCGTTGCGGTGACAGAGGATACAGAAAAAAACTGTGCCGTATTCTCGGTGCGTGATGGCGGTGAGGGGATTGCAGCTTCCGAGCTGCCCAATATCTTTCAGATGTTTTATACGTCGAGGGTTAAGCATTCCGATGCGCAGCCAGGCATAGGTCTGGGGCTCCCCATATGTGATGCAGTGGTAAAGGCACATGGCGGCAGTATAGAGGCCCATAATCGCTCAAATGGGCCAGGAGTGGAGTTTATCTTTACGCTCCCATTGGAGGTGAAAGAGCATGCAGCAATATAGTACTTACATCCTTGCCGTTGAGGATGACAGGCAGATACGCAATTACATCTGCTACTTACTGAATGCAGAAGGCTACAGGCATATTGCCGCAAGCACTGGTGAAGGAGCCTTAAGCCTGCTGGTATCGGAACCGATTGATGTGATGCTGCTGGATTTGGGACTGCCGGATATTGACGGTATGGAGATCATCAGAAAAGTGCGCGAATGGTCGGATATGCCGATTATCGTTATTTCTGCCCGTGATCAGGATAAGGAGAAGGCAGCTGCCCTTGATTTGGGAGCTGATGATTACTTGACAAAGCCCTTTTCAGCAACAGAGCTTTTTGCCCGGATACGTGTCGTGCTTCGCTATTTGTATAAGCAGAATAACGGCAGCAAGGTGCAGAGTATTCTCCAGGTAGGCGGATTACAGATTGACCTTGACAAGCGGTTGCTTTATGTTGATGGCGGCGAAACTCATGTTACGCCTATGGAATATAATTTATTGGCGCTCTTTTTTAAGAATATAGGAAAAGTGCTGACTACTAAGCAAATTTTGAAGGAAATATGGGGAATCGGATACGGCAGTGATACGCAGGCTCTCAGGGCTCTCATGGCTGGACTCAGGCGAAAAATCGAAAAGAATCCGGCCAAACCACGGTATATCCTGACCGAAATAGGGGTGGGCTACCGCCTTGTTGATGAGTAAGGAATTGGAAGAACTGACACATAAAAAAGAAGCCAGGCAAAGCCGGCTTCTCAGCGTGTAGACAAACGTACCAGAAAAAGAGATTACCGCGTCGTTTTACTCCTCGCAATGACAGTAAAGTCGGGTGTCATCGCGAGCGTAGCGTGGCGATCTCTTTTGCTGGTTCTTTTATGATTGACTTTAATGATCAGATTTTAAGCCCGCACCGCACATAGGAATCAGACAATCAACAGTTTTTCCTTTCTGTTCACAATACTGCAAATAGGCGGCGTAAGTAGCGGCAGTCGTATGCTCACAGTAAATGCCTTTGGTGGCAAGTGCCATTCTAGCCTCGAGAATACGATCCTCCGGGGCGGTAATCATTTCAATGTTGTGTTTATAAGTGTATTCCAGAATTTCCTGACCACGCATAGGAACACCGATGGCGATTCCTTCGGCCATTGTTGGCACAGGCGTTACAGCAGCAGGCAGTTTATCTTTGACCAGTGCGGCTTTGACGAAAGGATCACAATACTCACTTTGGACGGCTACGATATGGGGCATTTTTTCAATAATGCCACTTGCTAGAAACTCTTCCAGCGCTTTTACAATGCCAATGAACAGAGTGCCATTACCGAGGGGAACAAAAATGGTGGCGGGAATTCTGTGCAATTGTTCATAGACTTCATAGATATAAGTTTTCGTACCCTCATAAAAAAACGGGTTGTACACATGGTTAGCGTAGTATTTTCCTTCTGTGTCTACTTTGGCGCGGCAGGCATCGGCACAGTTGTCACGTGAGCCGGGAATAATATTGACCTTTGCCTGATGAGCCTTTATCATATCAATTTTTTTCGGTGATGTCCCTTCGGGTACAAAAATTTCACACTCAATACCGGCTTTGGCGCAGTAAGCAGCTACGCTGTTTCCGGCATTGCCGCTGCTATCCTGGACTACGGAATGTATTCCAATTGCTTTGCAGTGGGCGATCAGTACAGCAGCACCTCTGTCTTTAAAAGACAAAGTTGGCATAAAGTAATCCATTTTAAGCAAAACATCTTCAGTAAACTGAATGACAGGTGTCATGCCTTCGCCCAGACTGATATTTTGCCACTCTTCTCCTTCTAATGGCAGAAAGGCCCGGTAGCGAAAGATGCTCCATGTGGCCTGGTCAATTAACGACAGGTCAAATTTCGGAGGGGTATACGCCAGTTTCCATAGTCCGCTGCACGAACATTTGGCAGCCAGTGTGGTAGTTTCTTCTGTTTTGCCGCATTTTGAGCAGATATAATTCATACTTTATCAACCTCCGCAACTGCTTCAATTTCCACAAGACAACCAAAATGGAGCTTTCCTACGGGAATGACAATCCGTGCCGGCTTATGTTCACCGAAGAAATCGGCGTAAACCTGATTGACGGCGTCCCATTGGTCAATATCCGACACATATACTCGGCACTGGACAACGGAATTCCGTACAAGCCCGGCAGCTTGTAAAACACGGTCCAGATTTGCTAAGGCAAGACTGGCATGAGTTGCGATATCGCCTTCCGGAACTTTACGGGTATCAGGATCAATGGATAATTGTCCCGATATATACAGCATGCCATGAGAAATCACTCCCGGCGAATAATGCCCGGTATTAGGGCTGGCGTAATCTGGTGAGACCTTTTTCATCATTCTGTCCTTTCAGCGTCATTTTGATTATTAGTATACTTTTTTGGGTAGATTTTGACTGTTGTGTAAAAAAATATATAATAGACTCTACATACTTCCCCTATACCCTATATTTTATATGAAAAAATAGGGGTAACAAGTGTTTCCTCTATTTTTTATAAAACAATGACTCTTGAAGTGGTAATCAAAGAGCTATCTGAATGAAATTCGAAAAGATTTAAGGGGGGCATACAATGCTTCATGAAATGAGAAGAAAGAAACAGTTTTTATCACAAGAGCTCACGGAGGAGATACTCGATAGGGGAGTGACTGGCATTTTGGCTGTCAGCGGTGCAGGGGACTATCCCTATGCCGTACCGCTAAATTTTGTCTATGAAACTGGGAAGATTTATCTTCATTGTGCCAAGGCCGGGCACAAGCTGGACGCGATCCGGCAGAATAATAAAGTCTCGTTTTGTGTTATTGATAAAGATGACATTATCCCTGAGAAATTTACGACTAATTTCCGGAGTGCTATTGCGTTTGGTACGGTAAGAGAGCTTGAAGATGATGCGGAAAAGCTTCGGGTCATGCGGCTGTTAAACAGAAAATACGCTCCCGGGTTAGAGCTAGAGGGCGAAAAGGAAATTCAAAGCGCCTGGAAGGCTTTAGCAGTACTAGAAATACAGATAGACCAGGTTACAGGTAAAGAAGCAATGGACCTGGTAAAAATGAGAAACGGGCACAGCTAAAATGAAACTGTTAGACAGAGCGTTTTATAACCGAGATTCATTAATTGTTGCTCAGGCACTCCTTGGCAAGGTGCTTGTCCGCGAAATAGACGGGCAAAGGCTTTCGGCAAAAATTGTTGAGACAGAAGCTTATATGGGAATTGAAGATAAGGCTGCTCATTCTTATGGTGGCAAGAGAACGCAAAGAGTAGAGGTTATGTATGGCGGGCCAGGATTTGCTTATGTATTCCTGATTTATGGCATGTATAACTGCTTTAATGTTGTTACAAGGGAAGAAGGAACTCCCCAAGCCGTTTTAGTAAGAGCTGTTGAGCCAATGGAAGGCTTTAATTTAATGTCTCAAAATAGATTTAATAAGCCCTCTAATCAGTTAACAAAAACTCAAAAGAAGGGGCTAACGAATGGTCCGGGTAAATTGTGCAAAGCATTGGTAATTGATAAATGCTTAAACGGTGAAGATCTGTGTGGCAATAGGCTATATATAGAAGAAGGCGATTATGAGCCGTTTACGATTGTGGCTGACAAACGGGTAGGCATTGATTATGCGGAAGAAGCAAAGGACTTTAAGTGGCGATTTTATATAAAAGATAATCAATATGTTTCTGTAAAATAGTTAAATCATAGGTGAATGCTATTCACTCCCATTTCATGTCGCGAACCTGAAAAAAGGAGATAAAAAATTAAAAAATGGTTTAAATGAAAACTAGAACATCTATCTAAAGGTGTTCTAGTTTTATTCTCAATCGGTGATGTACCGTTGAGATTGCTTTACGTTTCATAGCCAAAGAGCGTAAGTTTGTTCATACCAGTAACGCAAACTTCCACTTCTACTGCATCCAGCTGAATAGAATTACCTACTCCCAAACCGGTATGAAGTCCTGTAAAGGAAGTCTGCATATTGGCGATTACATCCCAGGGATTGGCTGCTGCCAGTACGGATGCAGTTATATCCTGTGTAAGAGGAGTGGTTAAATAGTCCTGCGTTCCGATCAGGGAAAGGCTTACCTGCTGAAGCTGGAGCCAATCAACCGCTGAGGATGGCCGCCAGTAAAGGGTCATAGTACTAGTTCCCACAGCAAGAGTTAGGGCAAGCCGGCAGTAATATTTAAGAACAACACTTTTAATCTGGAATTGATTGACGTCTTCCATAGACATGCTGTATGTTAACACCATTCTGCCGCCGGTTTGGTTGAGCAGGGCTGAACTCAATGTGGCAACCTGCCCGTTGTCAAGACCGACGGCATTATTTACATTAGTAAAATCACTTCTGCTGTTAAAGGCAACTTGGGTGGCAGTAGCGCCGCCAAATGTATTACAGGCAGTTTGTTCATCCGATGTGCGGACGAAAATCGAATTGTCTTTAGCAAGTCTGTAGGCGGAGGGGAGACTTAGGTTTTTAGTGGCCGCTGACTGGCTGAGACTGAAGGATAAAAGTTGGGTGCTGCCATCGCGGCTTAAGGTAATTGTTACTCCGAGAGGAGCCGCTGCCTGTACTGCCGTGAGAGTAATGGTTTTTTGAGAAGCTGGTGTCCAAACTGCAACAGGCGAAGACAGGACGTTAAAGGTCGAATATTTGATAGTGTCTGCTGTCTTTTGTCTGTTGAACGGAGGCTGCTGCCCGGAAGGTAAAATGTTCTGATTTAATCTAGTATTTTCCGTTGTTAAGCACTCCTTTGCTGATGTTTTACTTTCGGTCAGACCTCATAGCCAATAAGGGTAATATACATCGTACCTGAAGCGTTGGTACTAAGGGAAATCCGTTCATTTGCTGCGAAAATAACAGGTGATGGGAAGCTTTCGCTAAAAGCAGACATTGTTGTTGTTAAAACCACTGAGAGGAAGGGAGCGTTACCTGTTCTGGTCAGGGTAATCACTAAGGCGGCAAGAGAGGATGCCTCTATCGCCGTCAGGCAGATTCTCTTGCCGGCAGCAGGCGTCCAAAGAGCAGTATTGGTTTGCGCGGTTGAAAATGTGTTATATAGGATTGTATTGGAGGTTTGTTCGCGGGTGAATAAAGGGCGCACTTCATCATTAAAAACTTTGTAGTTTGCGCGAATCTTTTTATCCATTACATATATACTCCTATCTTGTGTTTTGGTTTATATATATTTATATGAATTTTTTATTTTTTATGTGAAGATAACGTAAAAACAAATCGTAATACTAAAAAAGTTCTTGCTTGCTTTTGCTCTGGTAATATGATATTTTAAAATCAAACAGGAGATGATCAGATGTTTAAAAATATAGAACACAAAAAACTTGGTGATCATGTCATTCATCAGCTTCAGGAAAAAATATCATTAGGCGAACTCAAACCAGGCGATAAAATTCCCACGGAAACAGAGCTGATGGCAATGCTTGGCGTAGGGCGTTCTACAGTCCGCGAAGCGGTGCGCGTTTTAGCAAAGGCGGGTTTGCTGGAAGTACGTCAGGGAGACGGTACTTATGTGCTAGGCAGAACGAATAATCTGGAGCCGTTAGAGCATCGGCTGCGTCGGGCATCTATATTGGAAGTGTATGAAGTTCGCTGCGCTCTCGAACTGGAATCAGCGAAATTGGCAGCCCGGCGCAGATCAGAAGAAGATTTGATTACGATGCGTGAAAGTTTAGCCAAACGGCGCGAAGCAAGAAGCTTAAATGACAATCGTTCCTATGTAGAGACAGATCTTCAGTTTCATCTTGCTATTGCATCTGCAAGTAAAAACAGTGTGTTAACAGATTTATATTTTAGTTTTTCAAACACAGTACGTGATGCGTTAGATAAATTAATTTCCGATCAGGAACTGTACAAAAACCAGATACCGATTCACGAACAATTGCTAGCTGCTATTGAGCGACAGGATGAACAGGCTGCTGTGTATTGGGCAGCACAGAATCTCGATAAGACGATGGCAGACTTACAAGTGTTATTAGGTAAAACTTATTAAGAGCCGACAGCATACATTCTAGCGAATGTTAACTATAAACATCAGATGATATGTTCAATTCGGGAGGATAACATGAAAAATCGTTTTATTTGGTTACTGTCATCAGGGCATATGTGTACAGATTTAAATCAGGGAGCCTTAACGGCAATATTACCTTTTCTTATTATGGAGAGAGATCTTAACTATACAGCCGCGGCTGGTCTGGTATTTGCTGCAACCTTTATCTCATCGGTTATTCAGCCAGTTTTTGGCCACTATGCCGATAAAGCATCGAAGCCATGGTTGATGCCGGTTGGGTTGTTAATGGCAGGCTTAGGGCTTGCTGCGACCGGCTTTTTGACAGACTATTGGTCTCTTTTTGGTGCTGTAACGATTAGCGGTATCGGAATTGCTGCATTTCACCCTGAAGCAGCCCGGATCGCAAACCATGTTTCCGGCACTAAAAAAGGAACTGGCATAAGTATTTTCGCCGTTGGCGGGACAGTTGGCTTTGCATTAGGGCCGGTTGTCGCAACAAGTGCACTATTGATTTGGGGCATGAAAGGAACTTTTGTATTAATCATACCGGCAGTTTTGATGGCAGCCGTCCTTATGCTTGCCGCGAAACATATGCAAGAATTTCAGCCAAGTGCCAAAACCGCAGATCATAAGGCTAAACCTGTGACTACTCCTGATGAATGGGGACCGTTTTCTAAGCTTACCATCATTGTATTCTGCCGTTCGATCATTTTTTACGGACTGAATACCTTTATTCCATTATATTGGATTCATATATTTCAGCAATCTAATGCAGCCGGTGGAACAGCCTTAACAATTTTATTTGGTATTGGGGCTGTGGGAACCTTGTTTGGAGGTCGTCTGGCAGATCGCTTTGGTCATATTAAAATGATTCGGATTGGCAGCGCAGCATTACTGCCCTTATTGCTGCTTTTTTCCTACATTGAGAATGTCACAATGGCGACTTTGCTTCTAATCCCAATTGGGCTGGCTCTCTTTGGGCCTTACAGCCCCATGGTGGTGCTAGGGCAAAAGTACTTGTCAAACCGTATTGGCTTGGCTTCAGGTGTTACCCTGGGGTTAGCTGTAAGTGTGGGTGGAATCGTGACACCGATGCTAGGCTGGTATGCTGATCACTATGGTCTTCCTGCGGTTATGCAGTTATTAGCATATGTCCCCATAGTTGCAGTAATTATGGCATTTATTTTACCCGCCCCCGGACGAGCTGCGGCAGCAAAGCAGTAATACAGCATAAAATCGAAGACCTCCATCCTGCAAAGGATTGGAGGTCTTCGATTTCACAAAGATATAAATTAAAATAGCTTTTTATACAGGAGAACAGGCAACTCTTTTTCGAATTGAGACAGTTGTTGTACTAAAGTAATGAAATGAGGAGTTTCCGTATGTCTTTTTAAAGCTTCGAGGTCTTCCCATTCTTCAATCAGTGTAAGGTTGTTTGGGTTGTCTAACTCTTGAAATAATTCATAGGAAAAACAACCTTGTTCTTTTACAGTTTCCTGCACTAATAACTGATAGAGATGAAGAGCCTCAGGTAAGTAGTTTTCTTTTATTATGCTGCGGGCAATTACTTTTATCATTGAAATCTCCTTGGTGGCAATTCCGCTAAGAATCATTTTTTAAATATGTTATCGTAAAAATATTTTACATCCCATGCCGAATAGCAAAAGACCGGTAATAGCCTTAATCGATATCTGGATGTTGGGATGGAGAAGGCGTTCCCGTACTAAGGCAATCAGAAAAATGAGCAGTGCATACCAGGCAAAGAGCAAGCCGATAAAAATTCCAGTTAACAAAAAGGATTGGATAAATAGACTGCTTTGTTTGTTCATATATTGCGGGAAAATCGAGAGGAAAACAAAAGTGGTCTGTACGTTAAGTATATTGGAGATGAAGCCTTTTTTAAAGGAGTGGGAAAAAGTCTCTTCAGTAGCGATAGCCGTGATGCTCGTTTCCGGCAAAATAGTTTGGTTTTCTTTATAGAGGCAGTAGGCGTTTTTCAAGCTTCTGAGAGCTAAGTAGAGAATATAAGCAGCACCCAAGCTTTTAATCACTCCTTGCAGCCCCGGTGACTGCATGATAAGAAGAGAAATACCCAAGCCTGCAAACAGTGCGTGGAGAAACATAGAACCAGCAACACCCAGAACATTATAAGCTGCCGCCCGATGTCCCAGGACCATTCCGGACTGTAATATCAAAACCTGATTAGCTCCGGGAGAAATGATCATTAATAGAATAATTACCATAAACGAATATAGCTCTGGACCTTGTATGAATATAATAGTCACCTCCCGTCGGAATTCGTACTCAGGTTAAACATGTTTGCTTTTTTTAAGCTTATAATAAAACCAGCGGTTACAATCATTCCAGATGGCAACAACAACAAAACCGCCGATAAAAAGTCTTTCCCATCTAAGTCCGCTATAGAACTGGTCAATGATTAAGAAGACTACACCGATCAGACAAACAAAGCTACAAGCACGCATCAGTTTCATCCCTTCCATGTTAATTTGCAACTTATATGGATTATCGTTGCAATTATAGCACAGCACGAACTATAATAAAATTATTTAAAATATATATCTACTATACTTTAAAAGCATAGTAGGAGGTGTGGACATGGACATTAGAGATATGAAACATTTTTATGCAATTGTTGAGGAAGGGAATATTAGTCATGCTGCAAAGCGTCTTAACATAGCTCAGCCGCCCCTTAGTAAACAAATGAAGCAGTTGGAACAAGAGCTTGGTGTTCAACTGTTTGAGCGTGGGAGCCGCAAAATAAGGCTTACAGAAGCAGGACAACTGCTCCGGGAGCGTGTGGAACAAATCTTAGGTCTAGTAGATGGTACCGTTAAGGAGCTTTTAGAACTACATTCCGGCCTCACAGGTACGCTGACAATCGGAACGGTAACAACATCAGGTGCTACCTTGCTGCCAAACTGGATTAATAAATTTCACACCTTGTATCCTAATGTTACTTTTCAACTGTGGGAAGGTGATGGATACCGGATTTTAGAGCTGTTAGATAACCGGGTTATTGAAATCGGTATAGTGCGGGCGCCCTTTGATTCCCAAATTTATGAATCGATTACGTTGCCTGATGAGCCTTTAGTGATTGCGATGAAAAAAGAGGGAGTTTTTTGCGGAAAAGATCCTGATATAGTGCAACTCAGTGAATTAGCGGATCAACCGTTGATTATACCGCTGCGCTGGAAAGGAATGTTTTTAGGGTGGTGTGAGCGAGCTGGCTTTACTCCGAAAATCATCTGTGTAAGTGATGGCATTATTCATAATATACTATGGGCTAAAATGGGAATCGGTATCGCAGTGGTCCCACAATCCAGCAAGGAGCTGGTTGCCGATTCGGGACTAAAATACAAGACGATTAGTGAACCGACGATCGCAACTCACACAGAAATAGTCTGGGTCCGCAACCGCAATTTATCGGCGAGCAGCAAGCATTTCCTGGACTTATTCAAGGAAGTGATTCCGGGAAGTCCGGTGTAATGCTGGCGCCGTCCCGTGTTAGCTGACGGCAGGACGTATACCATTGGTGTAGACTACAGATTTTAACGAAGAGGAGCCAGAGTTCGTGGAACTTTGGCTCCTTTTTATCATTCACAGGGATTTGCAATTATGCTAGAATAATTTAAAGAGCTATTTTACATAGGGTGGTTTTATGAGCTTTAATGACAGAGTCTATGAAATTGTTTGCCAAATCCCTGAAGGCCAGGTTTCAACCTATGGTCAGATTGCCTCCTTGGCCGGAAGCTGGCGGGCATCCCGCGCAGTAGGCTATGCGCTGCACCGCAATCCGTATCAAGGTAAAGTACCTTGCCACAGAGTAGTCTTCCAGGATGGCAGACTGGCCAAAGGCTTTGTATTTGGTGGCCCAGGTGTGCAGCGGCAACTGCTGGAAGCGGAAGGTGTAACCTTTACTGCTGACGGCACTGTGGATATGAAAACCTGTCGCTGGAAGCCTTAATGAGTTAAGTAATCTAAATACAGATAAGCAAGGAGCACATGCAATAGGATTATCCTATTACATGTGCTCCTTTTAATAGAGGACATTAGCCTATGATATCGGGTATATAAGCCTTAAAATTTGTAAGTGAGAGTACTGCGGAAAGAAGTGAACTTGGTACCTGCAGGGACTGATCCCACTGTTTCAATTTTCTCCATTCTGCTGTAGAACAGGTTGAGAGTAGTGGTTTTATCGAATTTATGGCCAAACCCATAGTACATCCCTTTTGCATTATTGTCATAAGTAGTGGTAGACCAGTTGTCGACGATATTACCGCTCCGTTCAACATTTGTATAGCACGTCCATAACGAATTCTTCTTATCGACGTCATAATTAATGCCATATACATAGGACTTGTTATAGGTAGCGGCATCCGACTTTGCATATTCACCATAGACATTCAACTTGTTAGTGATATTGTAACTGCTATTTACATCCCAGAATTTTTTATCGGTAGTGAGCTTATCACCATTCAATTTAACAAGTGTAGTTCCTACCGCAAGGTCTTTACTAGGATTGTAAGAAGCAGCGAATGCATAGATCTTGGGATCATTATGGCCATATTGATCAAGTTGAAGAGCTGTCGCGGAGATATTAGTTACACCACTTTTTCCTGTAATGGTAATACCATCAGCAAATATATGTTTGCCAATACCATAAGCGCTGTCATAGATTAACCCATTGGCTCCGATGAAAGCATCCTGACGGCCAATTTTATAGTTCCAACCTGCATTTTGAATTTCTATGCCAAATTGGTCTAAAAAGCTGATTACACTGCGGTCATTATCATCTTGTCCGGGAAAAGAATTAAAGTCACGAGAGGATTGCGTATCACCATTCAAGGTCTCCGCACTCATACGGAAGTACAGCTTCATGTTTTTAGCGAAATTCTCAGCTTTGCCATTTAGTACGAATTTCCATCTATTTTCAATGGCATCTGCAGTACCCTCTTTAGTATTGATACGGTGTTGATATTGAACCTTTCCGTCGAACTGCAAGGGACTTGCAAAAGTGGTACAGGCTGCAGTAAGGACGAAAGTTGCTGCAAGAGCAGCGATAAGAGTTCTTTTCATATAGAATTCCTCCCTGGATTATAAATTTGTAGCTAGTCAGACAGGCTTAGCTATGAGTCAGTTTCAACTTGAACAATTATTACTCAAAATACGCCCCCGGGAAGCATATTATAAGTCCCAAGAAGGAAAAATTAGAAAATTCACATTAATCAAAAGTATAGAAAGCGATCTTGTTTTTGTAAAATAGATGCTGGCTATACCCGGTATAAGAAAACGAAAGCAAAGTATTCTAGAATTTGCGAAACAGAAAAATTATCAGTATACTATAACTGCTGTGCACTGACAGCAATAGTAAAATGTACATATGAGGAGAACTGATTATGAGCAGAGAAAAGATGCTAAATAGAGAGCTGCTTGTGGCTGCCGTGGAAAAATTCTGTTCGGAAAACTACAAAAAGTTTGTGGTTTCTGAGTTGATTCCTAAAGGCGGACACAGAAATAGAATTGAAATAGAAGCGGATGGAATGCAGTTTTATGTTGATTTCCACTTTAAGATCAATGGCAGCACTTCTATAGATGTATCCAGTGGACAACACCAGGATAAGAAAAAGCAAATCATGGCTGCATTACTGGGTGAACCAGCATACTTGCTGCCGTCCGCAGCTGGTGCAGCAATAAAGTAGATAGTTATTAAATTCATAAAAAGAACAGGCCTAAACCATATGGTTTAGGCCTGTTCTTTTATGTAAGCATTGTTTCCAAAGTATGTCCTATATATAGTGCTTATGTTGATTAACCGGGAGGAAAAACATAGGGTTTTTCGGGTTCCGGGATTTTTTTTATAGAAGTGATTTGAATGGCAGCGACCATTTTATCTTCGTAGGAAGCCTGGCAGATGCGGCCTTTGACCATAAGCCACGTCCCTTCTTCATAACCGGCTCCCGCTGATAGTTGGCATAAAATTCCATAAGGAAGAGCATCAGCCGTACAGCAGACAACTACATAGCGAACTAATGAAAACTGATTGGGAGCAAGCTTAGGCGCTTTGAATACAAAGCCAGTCATTGATATCTCTTTATCGATGTAATCCTGCGGAAAGAACTGAAGTTCATTCATAATTTCCGTATAATCCTTATCGGTAACGTCAATGACCGGTGCTTGACGGAGTGCATCTGCCAAGGGGCGTAACATCTCAAAGTTTGTCGTAGACACAGCTTGGCTGTTGAGACCTTTAGTGCTGACAAGATTGGCATTCAGTGTATGATTAGGGAGGCCAAAGGCAAGTGCCAGTACGATGACAAATGGAAGATACGTCCAACGACTGTTATGACTGTGCTGCTGATGAAGCGGATGAGCAGGGCGAAATATAGCTAGCAATTGTGCTGCAAGCAGGGGCAATAGGAGATAGTTTGCAAGCTCAACTAAGCCAGCAAACTTAGGGTGTATGTATAATGTTAATTGCTCAGAGCCGATGAGCGATAGAATCATAATGATAAAGCCGAGCAGGATCAAGGCCCGTATGAAGGAGTCTAAGTCAAATACATATCTGCTTCGTGATCTGTGCTTCAACATCTACACATCCTTTACCAAAGATTAATAAGATAGGCAGCCGCAGCGCATACAATTGCTACGATGAAGGACAGGCAGAGTACAAAGCGGGCTCGAAAGGCGTGAAGCAGCATAAGTATATTTTTCAGATCAATCATTGGGCCGAACACCATAAAGGCAACGAGTGACCCCGGTGAAAAGCTGTTAGCGAAAGAGGCGGCAATAAAAGCATCAGCGGCGGAGCATACGGAAATGCCAAAAGCAAACAGCATCATAACGCCAATTGACAGGAATGGGTCCTGGCCAACAGCGAGCAATGCTGTGCGAGTAAGCAGCACTTGAGACAAAGCTCCTATCATGGCCCCAATCAGTAAATATTTACCCATCTCAAAAAACTCGCCGCTGGCATCGTAAATCGTTCGAGTAAGCTTTTCTGCAAAAGTTTGTGTGATATGCTTATGATCTGCCGCATGATGGCTGCAGCAATTGCAGGCAGCAGACTGGCTGGCGGCAGTTGCTTTCAGTTCATTATCTTTAAACAATATACTAATCAACCACCCTGCTAAGCAGGCGATAAGGAAGGCTGTCCCCAGGCGGAAGAAAACCATATTGCCGTTCGCTTTGAAAGCAAATGAAGTGGCAGCTGTGACAACCGGATTAATGATCGGTGCCGCAAGCATAAAAGCTACCGCTGCAGGGAGGGGAACACCTTTCATTACCAGGCGGCGTACAATAGGGACCATACCACAATCACATACAGGGAAAAGAACACCAAGTAAAGATGCCGGTAGGATGCTCAAAAATTTACTCCGGGGGATTATTTTTCGGATTGTGTCTTCTGAGACAAAGTTATTTAAAATGGCGGAAACAAGTACACTAAACAGCACAAAAGGCAATGCTTCAATTACAATACTCAATAGAATGATTTTAAAATTAACGATAGTTCCTAAATTGCTGGAATTTAAAATTGAAGTTGCAAATGCAAGTAGATTGTCCACAAGAATCTCCTCCGGTTTGGCAAGCAGTGTGGGATTCAATTCATTGTATTCTAGAATCCTGCAAATATGCGAAATAAAACGTGCAGGATTTGTCAGTGATACCTATTGTTATACCGGGTATAACGACAACCTATTTTACTGAAAACTCTAAAATTTCTATAATTGAAAGAAGTACGTGAAGGTTATAACGATCGTAGCTGACGAATTTTACTATAAGGAAATATCACGTCAATCAATAAGAAAGGCGGTTCGTGTACATGTAGTTCTTAATCTAAAGAGAGGAGCGTTAATATGGAGCAAGCTGAACAGCGCAGTAAAAACGCAAAAATTAATTTGCCGGTATTCTGGGGCAGCGCAATTCTTTGTTTTTTGTTTTATGCACCTATGGTTATCTTTCAGGAGTCTGCGAAAGAGGTTATTGATAAGGTCATGTTTGTCATTACGCATAGTACGGACTGGATGTGGGAAAGTGTGGCTTTCGCAGCATTGGANNCATTTGGCTGGCATTTAGCCGCTATGGCAACATCAAGCTTGGAGGTCGTGATGACAAGCCGGAATTTTCTACATTTACCTGGATTGCAATGATGTTTTGCGGGGCCTCGGGGGCAGGCTTAGTTTACTGGGCTATGGTAGAACCTATCTTTTATTTGCAGGGACCGCCTTTTGGCATTAAGCCGATGAGTCCCGAAGCAGGATCATGGGCATTAGCTTATGGCATATTTCACTGGGGTTTTAGTGCCTGGGGAACATTTACCATTCCGGCGGTAGCTTTTTCTTATATGTATTACGTGCGGAAACGCCCTTATTTGTATCCTAGCTACGCCTGTCGCGGCCTGTTAGGAGATTGTGTTGATGGCTGGGTCGGTAAAGCCATTGACGTGCTGAACATTATCGGGATGGTCGGCGGCTGTGCTACAGCACTGGGGGTCGTTGTGCCTATGATTTCCAGGCTAACGGCTATATTCTTTGGCGTGCCGGATACCCTCGTAGTTCAAATCCTGGTGGCTATTGTTTTTGCTGCCATGTATGGCTACAGTTGTTATCAGGGACTTTATTCCGGTATTGCGAAGCTAGCCGATTACAACACATATTTGTCTTTTATAATCGTACTCTTCGTAATGGTAGTGGGACCTACGGCATTTATGTTCTCACTGTTTAGTGAAAATGTTGGCATAATGTTTCAAAACTTTTTACGGATGAGCTTCTATACCGATCCTATAGCAAAGGGCGGATTTCCTCAGGATTGGACTGTATTTTACTGGGCCTGGTGGTTTGCCTGGGCAATTTACGTAGGGTTGTTCTTTACCCGTATCTCTAAAGGGCGTACAATTCGTGAACTGATTCTTAATATGATCATCACCTGTACATGCGGTGCCGCCATATTCTATCTTATTTTTGGGTCCTATGCCGTTGATATGATTATGAATCAAGGCATCGACCTAGGTAAGGTATTAAAAGAATCAGGTGGGCCGGGCGTTATTGCCGTCATATTGCAGTCTCTACCGCTCAGTTCCATTGTTATACCTGTCTTTATTGTTGTTATGCTTATCTCTCAGGCTACCGGTGTAGATGCGATGGCTTACACGATGTCTGCTATGGCCTGTTACGAAATTAAAGATGAGCAGGAGCCTCCCAAATGGTCTCGGATTTTCTGGGCTACTATGCTGCTTTTCGCTACTATTGGTCTGCTTATGGTAGGCGGATTGAAGGTGGTACAGCTTTCATCCGTTTTGACAAGCGTGCCAATACTCTTTATCACTATTATTCTGGCCCTTTCGCTATATAAATGGATTCAGGAAGATTTTGGCGAGCAGCTGCGGCCAACAGTGCTGAGCAGCGATGATCGTATGGGGGGACAAGGTGACGATCACAAACCCCAAAGTGTAAAAGGTACCGGTATATCTGCAAGTTAGCTAACTGGTAAAAAATTAAAGTCTGTGAGGTGCGTGCATTGATGCAACAATTTGATTTGCTTATTATCGGGGGTGGACCTGCGGGATTGACAGCCGCTATTTACGGGGCAAGGGCCAGACTGAAAACAGCTATTCTTGAAAAAGGGGCTGTTGGCGGTCAGGCGTTCACCACTCGCGAGATTGTTAATTTTCCGGGGTTTGCAAGCACCTCCGGACCAGCGCTTATGAAGACACTAGCGGAGCATGCAAAAGGCTTTGGCGCACAGATTATTACAGAAGAAGTTACCTCTGTCGAGCTTTGCGGGGAGCTCAAGCAAATTCAGACCAGGAAAGGGCGAACCTACCAGGCACGGGCGGTTATTCTTGCGCCAGGTGCTCAGCCACGCCTGCTAAATATTCCTGGTGAAAAAGTATTCCGGGGAAGCGGTGTATCCTATTGCGCTACCTGTGATGCGGAGTTCTATCAGGATCAGGATGTAGTTGTTGTGGGCAATGGAGATGCAGCCGTTGAAGAGGCTTTATATATTACAAAGTTTGCCCGTAAAGTAACTATCATCGTAATTCATGATGAAGGTATTGTCGACTGTAACCGGGCGAGTGCAGAAATAGCATTTCAACACCCGCAAATAGAATTTGTCTGGAATTCCATTCTAACGGAGATTAAGGGCGAGCTTGAAGCAGAAGCTGTTGTCATTAAAAACCTCAAAACCGGCGAACTGACTGAAATGAATGCTAACGGTGTTTTTATCTATGTTGGGATGATACCGGGGACGGGCTTCTTAAATCAGCAGGT
This sequence comes from Sporomusaceae bacterium UBA1887, assembly GCA_002337925.1. Classification (GTDB taxonomy): domain Bacteria; phylum Bacillota; class Negativicutes; order Sporomusales; family DSM-15969; genus Anaerospora. The sequence goes on along the minus strand of DDHB01000085.1, from coordinate 27,161 downwards.
TGAGCTTGATGAATGCGGCTATATTCTGACCCAACCATCGATGGAGACATCCGTAAGCGGCGTTTTTGCCGCCGGTGACGCTACGGCTAAGGTTTTACGGCAGGTTGTAACAGCAGCAAATGACGGTGCAATTGCTGCTGTTACTGCCGAGCGGTATCTCGAAGAAGAGCACAGCTTTAAACAAGAGATATTGCAGGCTGCCACCCCGGTGCTAGTTGCGTTTTGGAAACCGAATAACCCGGAATCTATTAGTTTGCTGACATACCTGGAAGCATTGACAAGCGTTAAGGAAAAGCGGGTCAAGCTAGTGAAGGTTGATATTTCACGGAAAAAAAGGCTGGCTGAGCAATACGGCGTAGAGGAAGTACCTACTGTGCTAGTGATGAATCAAGGGAAACTGCTGAGAAAGATTACTGGTGAAGTGGATGAAAGCTGCTTTTGCTTAGCGGATGGGATAATTGCAGGATGAAGCCATTGGTTTCAAAATAAAACAGAAGAGGGAAAAGGAGATTATTATGAAAAGAACAGCTCTTACCAATAAACTATTGGTATTAGGCGTTGATGGTATGGACCCGAGAATTAGCCGCCAGTATTTAGCTGAAGGGAAAATGCCTAACTTACAAAAATTAATTAACCGTGGAGCCGCGCGAGAAGATTTGCGCCTGCTTGGTGCAATTCCGACAATAACGCCGCCCTGCTGGACGACGCTGGCTACCGGAGCTTATCCGGGGACTCACGGCATTACCTGCTACTGGAGACAGTCTCCTGAAAGTCTGGACGCAGTTGTCTATAACCTGGATTCCCGTAACTGCACGGCAGAACAAATATGGAATATTACAGCTGAAGCTGGTCTAAAAACTCTGGTATGGCATTGGCCGGGCAGTTCCTGGCCTCCTACCTCTCATAATGAAAATCTGAGTGTAGTCGATGGCACACAGCCGGGCTCTGTCAATATGGGAGTCGCCCAGCTTGATTGGGAAAAAGTGATTGTTGCAACTCCCGATATTAAAGAGGTTCGTTATGCACCAAGAGTAGATAAGCCAGCCGGAGTGGGTTGCATTATTACCGATTTGGAAGATACGTTAGATGATGATGTTGATGACGAGATGATGGAGATTTGGTGGGGTGATACTGCCCGCCAGGGTGGAGAGATCCGTACTTATGTTATGGATGATGAAGATACGGAAGTCGTAATTGGCAGCAAAGTTGCTTATGATATTGTCAATTCTCCGCTTAAAGCTGCGACAGGGTGGTCTGATGCTCCGGAAGGTGCGAAAGAGTTTACGATCTTAACATCTAGTGGTGTTACAAGACGGCCGGCTTTAATTCTTAGAAATGAAGACGGTATTTATGACCGGGTAGCAATTTATAAGAATAAGAAAGCTGCTGAGCCAATTGTAACGTTGGAAAATGGCAAAATGATATCCGGTATTATTGATGATGTTACTAAAAAAGAAATTACCAAGCCTGCATGCCGTTCGATGAAGCTATTAGAACTGGATCCTGCCGGTAATAAAGTCAGGCTATGGATCAGCAATGCACTTGATATTACAAATGACCAGCTGTGGCATCCCAAAGCGCTCTATAAAGAAATTGTAGAAAATGTTGGCGTAGTTCCACCTGTCAGCTTAATCGGCGGCGAAGATGACGAACTAGTGCGCGAAATATTTGAGCCGTCCTGGGTGATTTATAACAAATGGCAGGCAGATTGCATGAATTATTGCATCGATAAAAAAGGCTATGAAGTAGTATTCTCGCATCTGCACAATATTGATTGTGCCGGGCATCAGCTATGGCACCTTGCCAAGACATTACCCCCATGGGAACACACTTCCGAAAATACGTATCAAGGATTTATTGAGAAGTTCTATATGCAGACAGATGATTATCTTGGTGAATTCATGCATTTATTAGATGAAGACTGGACTGTGCTGGTTGTAAGCGATCACGGTCTCATTGTCGGGGAAAATGTACCACCTATTTTGGGTGAATACGGTGGACTAAATACGAAAATCATGGAAGAACTGGGCTATACAGTGATGAAAAAAGACGAGAATGGCAACTCCATACGGGAAGTGGATTGGGAAAAAACCAGGGCCGTTCAGATTCGCAGCAACTATATTTATATTAATCTAAAAGGCCGTGACAAATATGGGATTGTCGACCCAAATGACAAATATGATTTAGAGGAACAGCTAATCAGTGATTTGTATAATTACAGAGATGATAAAACAGGCAAACGCGTTGTCGGTATTTGTCTCAGAAATAAGGATGCCGTATTAATTGGTACTCATGGACCCGAATGCGGGGACTTGTTCTTCTCCATCGAAGAAGGGTACAATCGCTTGCATGGCGATAGCATTTCAACTTCAGAAGGATATTATAATACATCGGTTTCTCCGATTTTTGTGGCGGCGGGACCTGGTATTAAGCCTGGGTTTATAACAGAGCGTATTATCCGCCAGGTTGATGTGGCTCCTTCCGTTTCGCTATTGTTAGGCTTACGTTATCCTGCGCAATGTGAAGGAGCACCTATTTATCAGATTTTCTCAGAAGAGATTTGAGGCGTTGCTAAAAGGAGTGTAGAGGATGCAACAATTAAATACAAACAGTTTCGACGAAACTATTTATGATAACAGTGAATCCTGCTTAGTTATTTTTTCAAGAGAGAATTGCCATGTATGCAAAGAAGTAGTGCCTATGCTGGAAGAATTACAAGGTCAGTATGAGGGGAAATTTGGCTTCTATTATATTGATATCGAAGCAGAGAAAAACTTAGCCCAGCGATTTCCCTTAAAAGGAGTTCCGTCAGTTCTGTTTTTTAATGAAGGCATGCTGAAAGGAAAGCTTGCCGGAAACATTGAAGGGGCAGAAGTAGAGAACAAGATTGCTGAAGTCCTTGGAGTATAAGTAAAAAAACCACCCAGCTACTAGTGCTGGGTGGTTTTTTTACTTATACCAGGACCGTACGGATTATTTTGATAAGTTCTTTTTCAGTAGCGCAAAGGTGATGGCGATTTGACCAAATAAGCGCAATCATGATATTTAAGGGAGATTTTTTGATATCCAGGGCAACTAAGCCGCTAAACATATTGGTGTACTCTTGCGCAACAAAGCGCGGTATAAAAGTAATGCCATTTTCCTGTAATAGTAGCTTTTCCAGCATAACAATTGTATCAACCCGGTAGTTGACATTAATGTTGCCATACTTTTTTAGGATACTTGAAATTCCGCAATTGGTAATGTACTCGGAGTTGAAGAGAATAACCGGTTGAGCCATCGCTGACTCGAGGCTGATCTCCCGTTGACCGGCAATAGGGCTATTTTTGCTGGTAAGCACAACAAGTGTATCCTGAAGGATTTCCTTCGTACAAATATCCTTTGCTTTGCTTAACTCTTCCGTTTGTATAATGATGCCAATATCTGCTTTGCCGGACTCGACATCCCGCAGAATATTGTTTGATTCGCCAACTTTTTGCAGAATATTTGCTTTCGAGTATTTTTGCCTGAAAATCGAAAATACTTTAGGCATAAATGTCATATTTACATTGAGTTCTACGGCAATAGAAATATCGCCGCCCAGTTCATTAGAGTTTACACGAGCTAAAGAAGAGATTTCCTCTAAAGCATCGATAATCTGCAATGCTTTCTGAATGACAAATTCACCGGCCTCGGTCGGATAGACACCCTGATTTGTCCGCTTAAGCAGCTGAACTCTTAATTCATCCTCCAATTTGCTTATGGAGGTGCTAAGAGCAGGCTGAGAAATATGAGCACGCTCAGCGGCTAGCGATATTGATTTTGACCGGTTTATTTCAACAAGATATTGCAACTGCTCTAAGCGCACAGCATCACCCGCGTAAAAATAGTTGAATTATTTACAATATTACTACTATTATAGTGCATTTGGCTGCAAAGTAATAGTACTTTAGCATATCTTATTATAATAAGAGTATCAACTGATACCGGCCACACTCATAAAATAGATTAGAGCGTCGCAGCGGCGGCAGATTAATTTATTTAATGAGGGGAGGAAGCAGATCAGTGGAAAAAGTGACACTGCGGGAGTTGGAACAGCTTGCATTGCAGGCTAAAAGCAGTCTTGAGAACCAGGCGCAGTCTATAGGAAGAGATGTGATGATCTATTTGCATTGGACTGCCGGACATTATGGGCAATTCTTTACCGATTACCATATTAACATTGATGCTGACGGCAGCATTTACGCGAGTATGAACGATCTTTCAGAGGTCAAGTCGCATACGTACCGGCGAAATACGGGAGCAGTTGGCATTGGTTTATGCTGTGCCTATAACGCTGTTACCAATGATTTGGGGGCAGAACCACCAACTGCAAAGCAGATTGAAGTGTCGGCTCAGGTTGTAGCTGCATTGGCGCAGAGCTTGGATTTGACTATTGACTATCAGCATGTTATGACTCATGCAGAGGCGGCAGATGAGGATGGATATGGTCCTGCAACAACCTGTGAAAGATGGGACTTGTGGTTTTTCGATGGTGTTGCTCAAGGTGAAGGTGGAAATGTGATTCGCGGGAAAGCAAACTGGTATCTTCATTCCTCTGACAGGTATTGCTTAGAAAACAAACGATTGGAAGAATTGTATTTTACTAAGCATTGATTAAATAGTGGTTTGATACTCTCTAGTGAATCAGAATTGCTGGCTGCAGTCTCAAAGAATTGATTGGCTATAAGGCTCTTTTCAAATTTTTCAATGGCGCCGAATTTACGCTGGGTAGGCTGCCATTGTAAGCCTAGCTGGGAGAATGCTTCCTCTGACTCTAGCGTATTAAAATCGCGGAGATCATTCATAACCTTAGAAGATTGATAAACCATTTGGAGCTGATAATTGCGGGAACGGTACAGGGGCATTATTGTGCTTAATAAAATATCCAGACCAACAGAAAGAGAACGACGTTGACTTAATCCACCAAAGGCATAGCCTGTAAAAATATCAATAAAGAAGTGAGCATACACCCGTCCGAGAGAACCAATTCCCCGGCCAAAAAGGCACTCGTAGACGAGCAATTCGCCTGGATGGGAAGGGCTAAGATCCCGTTCGCGAAACTCGGGCTTATTTTTTTCGATAAAGCTGATTTGACGAGAGTTTAATTTCAGTCCGCCTTGAACAGATAATCGTATCAGCGTATTGCAGATTGTTTCCCCGTTATCCAGACCGCACTGTGCTTTTAACAGGATTAAATCATTAGTAGTCAAGGGAATTTTGCGACGGTGAAAATGATTGAGAATGCGAAAATCATTCCAATATGGATTGTGAAGGCAAAGCGAAATTAAGTGCCGATGCAGTGGGCCTATGGCCGCATAAAGTGGTACAGCCGGAATGTCGGTACCATCTATTGAATTAATGCATGCAGAGCGGGGCTCAGACATTTGTAAGTTTTCATAGGCAGGTGCATCTTCAAGCAAAAGCAGCTGCAAAGCACTAGGTGATGTAGCAAATTTCATAATTTGCCTCCTAAATAGATAGTGCCGACCGGATGATCCGGTCGGCACTTCATTGTGTAATCAAGATGTTACATATATTATATAACTGAGTGTAGTCATTAGCAAGCCGAAAATAAACATAAGCAAACAAAAACAAATTAAAACTAGATAATGGAATTAAAATTTCAATAAAACGTATCTGTTTTGTTTGGTTTAGGAATATGGAGTGATTCTCATTCAGCTTAGTGTTTTATTCAATAAATAAAGGGTTTTAAGGGAGATTGTATAATAATGTTTTTTTAGGAAGACTAATAGAAATGGTTATAACTCACAGTCAATATTATTGAGGGGGGTTAAGACAATGAAAATTAGTGGAAGAAACAAGCTGCAAGCTACGGTAAAAGAAGTTGTTAAAGGTGCCGTTATGGCGAAGGTAGTTATGGATTATAAAGGTGACGAACTGGTCGCGGCCATCACTGTCGACTCTGTCAATGATTTGGACTTAAAGCCGGGTGACAAAGTAACTGCACTGATAAAAGCTACTGAAATGATGGTTCTTAAATAGACTATCGGGTAGAAAAAATACATACTGGTTCTCAATAAGGGCAGTGGCCGGCAGGCCGTTGTCTTTTCTTATTTTAAGTTAGTGAAGAGGTTGACGATATGGAGTTTATACCGGCCAAAACAATTTTATCAGGCTTTGAAACAGGAAGTGCCTGGTTTGGTAAAAACTATAATATGAATATTTACAAAGGCTGTTCTCACGGATGTATTTATTGTGATAGCCGCAGCGAATGCTACAAAGTTGAGGATTTTGACAGAGTAAGGGCGAAGGCCGATGCTCTTGAATTGCTTGAACGTGAACTTAAAGTAAAGCGCAGAACCGGAGTCGTCGGTATCGGCGCTATGAGTGATCCTTATAATCCTCTTGAAAAGGAGTATTGTTTAACAAGGAGTGCTTTAGAACTAATTAATAAGTATCGTTATGGGATTGCTATTACTACAAAAAGCGATTTGATAACAAGGGATATTGATTTGCTGCAATCGATTAAAAGTCATTCGCCTGTTCTTGTTAAGATTACGATTACTGCTGCTAAGGATGAACTCTGCAAAATCATTGAACCTCATGCTGCTGCTTCTTCAAGCAGATTTGCTGTAAGTCAAGAAATGGCAGGTGCCGGGATTTTTTCAGGCATACTGCTTATGCCGGTACTGCCTTTTCTAGAGGACAATGAGGCTAATATCGGAGAGATTATTCGTCTTGCCAATCAGCATAAGGCGAAGTTCATTTATCCTGCTTTTGGTGTAACCTTGCGACAAAATCAAAGAGCGTGGTATTATGCTAAGCTTGATGAGCACTTTCCCGGACTGAAGAAAAAGTATATAGAACGGTTTGGTAGTGCTTATGAGTGCCGTTCACCAAGAGCAAGAGAATTATGGAACTTTTTTCAAACAGAATGCGAGCGGTTTGGCATGCTCTATAAGATGGAAGAGATTATTAACAGCTACAAATCAGGTTATGGTGATTGCCAGCTTACCTTGTTCTAGCAGTGAGGGAGATTGTGTATAGTGAAGCAGGGGCAAAAATGATATAATGATAAAATAAGTAAGCTTTGTCTCAAAGGAGATTATTTTTATAAATGAAGAATGTTTATGATGAGGTGTATTCTTTCTATGAGGAGGAAATTATACTTGAACCGGTAATCAAGCGGGAATGGGTAGAAGGCTACCTCAGGCAGAAAGCCTGGCAAGGAGCTAATGACGGCGAATTACGTCAGATTTGGAATCATATCTGCTATTTTGAGCTATACCTTGACGCGACCGAAAATGATTATACCGATTGCCTGGAAGATATTCCTGCCCAGGAATACGGGTTAGTAATTTACTGGCTGATTGATAATATTCAGGGCTATAAAAAATCATTAAAGGCGGCACGTCGGTTTTTTGATATACTGTTGGATCTTTATAAATATCTCGTAGCCAAAAGAGTGCTTTTAAATTATGATGAGCTGGAATTAGCTGCGCAGGAGATTGCAGGCGGTAAACGTCTTGAACTATTTCCTATTGCTCTTATGGATGAGGTCGAACAGCAGCACGGGAAAAGCAGCTTGGTGCTTACTAGTGAAAAGAGCTTGTCTACTAATGATCCCGAAGTTGTCGGTGAGACTGTAGAGCACTTGATGACCAAGCTCGGTAATTATTTTCAGCAGCGAGAATTTACGGATGATTTTCATAGAGCACTTTTTCTATTTAACGGTCCCTTAGCCATTATCCCCGGTGAGGATCAGGATGACTTCTGGCTCGGTTTTTGGGACTATTTTCTCTTTGATTATCATTTGCTTGTCAATGACTTGACTCCGCTCGCCCATTTTCAGAGTCACTATGGCAGTAAGCTGCTTCATGATGAACGACATATTTTACAGGAATTATTAAGTGCTACTTTTTGTGTTTTTTATATTGACCGGGTTATTAATGGGGAATGGGTAGAATGTGTCAACCTATTTACGGAAGAAAAGTTTCGCCTGCCTCATCCGCAGTCCAGTTATCAGCAAATAAAGAAGATGCTCTTCTTTGGACATGTGTTTTCCCGCGAGAATGTGATGATCAATTATGTAACCAGTATTGAGATCAGCAGTAACTTAAGGCGACGCATTAAAGACGAAGTCACCAGGCAAAAAGCGCTCTTTAATATTCAGGAGCCAGCGGGAAGCTGGCTTGATATGTTCAGCCGGCACGCACTGGTTGTGCGACATACAATTAATGCATTATCGACAATGGATAAGGTTAATGTAACCCCGTTTAACCAGGTAGACCGGGTTTATCCGAGTATTGCAGAAAATAGCATACCTAATCAAGCGGTTATCGAAACATTGGAACATCTGATGCCGGAATACGGCTTTTCTCAGCATGATATTCGTTTGGCTAAGCGGTTATGGTATGATTATTGTCAATTAACCAGAGTGACAGTACGTAAGCCTCAGGTGTGGGCGGCTGCAGTGATTTTCAGTTATTCGATGCTGAATTCTTATAATGTCATGCCAGCTGATAATATTGCTGCAGATTTAGCTATTTCCAAGGCTGGCATTTACACAAACCGGACAAAACTATACGCTATGCTTCAACTGCAGAAATTTGATCCTCGTTATTTGAACGAAGAGGGATTTGTTTTGCCNNGACAATGCGTTGCACTGTATGCGGTGCCGAAACGGATTCCGATAACAGCTGTTGTGCTTCGTGCCTGCAGAACCAGCCTGAGGTGCAGGTTATGACCCGGGAAGAACGAGATGGGTTTTCAGGACTTACAATAGACCAAAGCGACAACAGACAGGAAAAAGACACCGAATATCAACAATCCGGTGCCAGGCGTAATGGTATTTATGTACGGCAATATAATCTGAATTCAACAAGCTTATTGACTAAAATCCTGCTCGCACTAGGTTTGCTGGCAGTACTCTCCGGTGCTGTCGTAATCGGCGGGGCAGTGCTTGTGCTTTTTGCAATTGGCTGGCTGATTCGAAGGTTAATTGGCAGATAATGAATTAAAAATCTCCGACGTCATTATACGTCGGGGTTTTTTTATTTACAAAACTCTTCATAACTTTGGTTATATCAGAGAGAAGCTTATCTTTATCTGCAGGAAGCGTGCCTGCCAGCGGCAGCATATTAGAAACATGATTGCTGCGGAATATGCAGGGGCTGGTGACAGTTGTGTGGGTTAAGAGCTGTTCGAGCTCCGCAACAAAGCCGTACGGCGACAAAGGAATAAACTCTCCTCTCTCCGCAGCTGCCCGGAGTGGAGTCTGGTCATGGAGCATAAGCGTTAGCGCACTGAGCATGGTAGGATTAATCGCGCTTACTACTTTACCGGTATTAATAGCATGCTGCCTCGTTAACGTCTGTCCTCCCAGTCCCAGGATAACCATAGCAGATAATTTTATGCCTGCCGCTACAACCTTGCGGCCCGCTTGAATCATTTCTTCAGCGGTGGCACCTTTGTTAACGAGTTTTAATACGTCATCGTCGCCGCTTTCAATCCCGAGGTAGATCATCTGCAGACCAGCCTGCTTAAGGATGAGCAGCTCTTCCTCGGTTTTGCGCAGAATATCTTTTGGTCCGCCATAACAGGTAATCCGGGACAGCTTAGGAAAAGCACTATGTAAGGCGGACATAATGGTTAAGAGTTGTTCGTTAGGCAGGGATAGCGCATTGCCATCAGCTAAAAAGACCCGCCTCAGTTGGGGATGGAATTTGGCGGTTTGATTAATTAACTGCATTACTTCTTCTAAAGGACGAATACGAAAGCGTACTCCCTTATACATGCTGCAGAACGTACAGGCATTGTGCGAGCAGCCAATGGTTACTCGCAGGATAAAACTATTGGCTTCACTGGGCGGACGAAAAACCATGCCCTCAGCATTATCAAACATAAGATTCACCTCGTAGTAGTTCGGCTTTTAACTCCTGATAACGTTTAGTAAAATAAGTCATGTTTTGTGCCTCGCGGTGATCAAAGCCATAAGCGCGGCGGCTAACTGCCAATACAGGCGGAGCCTGAATACGTTTTGCTACTGCCAGACCGGTGTATAGCTTCCACCACCGTTCCAGATCATCAATAAAAGCAGTTGGAGTTGCAAATAGCTGCTTAGCCAGATTAGGGGCGCAGCCAAGCTTCTCCTCCAAAATGCCCTGTTGATACCAGAGCAGGATATCTTCCGGTGTGGCTCGGTTCCAATACTCCATAAAGGCGCGGAATAAATAGTCATGATAAGGATAAACAAGCGGATCGCCCTTACCTTCATCTACAGACTGGTCGAAAGAGAGTTCGGCACTCGGCACGATGGTAATTGTCTGCTGGGGGATTACTTCCCGGTGATAGACTGCCGTATTAAAATAATGGGCCAGCTCATAAACCTGATACTTCCAAAGGTCGGCTAAAGCAGCCAGAAATCCGGCCTGATCACCATAGAGTGTTGAATAGCCTACCGTTAGCTCGCACTTGTTGGCATTGCAGGTGAAACCACCGCCGAAGGCGGCAGCCAGACCAGCCAGTACTCGGGAGGAACGGTCACGGGCCTGCAGGTTCTCTGTCATAAAACCGGTTACGGTTAGCTTGCTTGTTTCGCCGGTGCGGGGATTCACTAAGGAAGCAGTGCTTAGCTGTTCAAGGGTAAGGTCAACGCTTGGCTGGATTGGGATGATAACATAACGGCAGCCCAGATTCTCGGCTAATTTGGCGGCCAGACCCTTCGTAGTCTCTGAATTATAAAGGCTAGGCATATTAACGAGCAAGATATTCTCCGGGCCCAGTACATGCGTATACAAAGCGGCGGCGACAGCTGAATCAATTCCTCCCGATACACCGATTACGACCCGGTTCATACCGATAGATTGCAGGAATTTGCCTGTCCCATAGCTGACAGCTTGAAATAAGCGGTCAATGGTGTTATCTGCCGTAATTGCTGTAGTGTCAGGCAGGTTATGACACGAGCCTGACAGGGAAACATCAATAGTTAGCACTTGGGCGGTAAACGGGGAGCAGTAGGCGGCAATTTCACCATCGGGACAATATACGGTGCTGCACCCGTCAAAGGTATAGACCGTTTTTCCATTATTCTGGAGACCCACATTATTGACGTATATAAGAGGGGTGTTTATATCCCTTGCCTCCTTGGAGAAAACACGGTTTCGCTTGTTGTTTTTGCCGAGGGTAAAGGGGGAGCTTGAGATATTAACTAGCAAATCAATGGAATGGTTTTGACTGAGGATATCAATTGGTTTGGTAAAATAGTCATCACTCCAACCGTCTTCGCATAGGATGCAGCCTACAGAAAGGACTCTATTACCAAGTGTAATCTGTACAGGCTGTAATAACTGGTCAACTGTTGTATGCAGCTCAGCGGCTAATTTCCGTAAGCCTAAAAAATGTCTGGTGTCATCAAACTCCCGGTAATTGGCGTGCAGCGTTTTAATCCGGAATGGGTAGGGAAAGTTGTCTCCTCCTGCCAGCTTGCCTTGTTGGGCAACATGAAAGGCATTGAATTTACGAACACGGCCGTCATCGCCTCGCTTTGTCCAATCTATGGCCACATTGCCAAACAGAATGGTTATTTCATTAGAGGCAGCAATAATTTGCTGACCGTAATATTCACAGTCCCGTAAAAAGGCATCTTGTTCCCATGTGTCGCCAAGCAGGTAGCCGGGAATAGACATCTCGGGAAAAATAATCATATCAGCCTGTTGGTTCCTGGCTTCCCCAATCATTCGCAGCATAGCGGAGCTGTTAAGATCGGGGCGTCCTGGTATGACTTCCAGCTGTCCTAGCGCAATTCGTATCAATACAGCCACCTTCTTAGTTAGTTTTTTATCATTTCTTCTCTCTTAAAGGCAGCATATCCTGTTACTGAGGGGATTTTTTTATGCTGCTTGTTTTCTGATTAGCATACATAGATAGCAGGATTTTTAGTTAAAATATGGAAGAGATAATAAACTTTGTAATAAGGAGTGTTTTTTATGGGCAATTGTTCGACTATCTTAGCTATTTTGCAGGAAAATCGCACAGAAACGGCTCCCCAGGTTCAGGATATTCTTACCCGCTACGGCTGTTTTATCCGGGTACGGCTGGGCTTGCATGATGCCGCCCTTGATCAGTGTACGAATACGGGCCTGATTTTATTGCAGTTATGCGGTGATGACATTCCTATTGCTAAATTTGAAGAAGAACTGCGTGCCGTACCGTATGTCAAAGTAAAATCCATGTCGCTGGATTTTTAGAGGTACTATTAGAAGTTTCCATGCCGTTCAGAAAGCTCCAGATGCACGATCTCCATCTCAAATGTCTGCCTTTGTGCATCACAGAGCTGTGGGCGCGGGAAATCCCGAGGAAGCGAGCGAAGACAGTACAGCAGCGAGGGTACGACGAGCGAGCTCCCGCAGGCCTGAATGCGAAGTTCTTGGTGCTTTAGCGCCTTAGTACTTCGGCTTACCCCTTGCGGGTACAACGCAGATGGGGCTTTCTGAACGGTATGAGGGCGGAAAACCGCCCTTTTTTTGTTATACTGGCAGGAAAGCTTTAGCAGGCGTGGAAAATGATATACATATATACAGGTTAATGGAATGAGGGAGTCTGTTGAAAACAAATGCTGCCCGTATTTTGGACGGGCTTCACATTGATTATACAATTCGCGAATATGAAGTGGATGAAAATGATCTTAGTGCCGAGAATGTAGCAGGCAAAGTGGGTATGCCAACTGCTCAAGTCTTTAAGACACTTGTTGTAAAAGGGGATAAAACGGGGATTATGCTTGTGTGCATACCCGGGGATGCTGAGCTTGATTTGAAAGCAATTGCTGCTTTTAGCAGCAATAAAAAGGTTGAAATGGTACCTCTCAAAGAAGTGCAGCCGTTGACCGGTTATATCCGAGGTGGCGTTTCACCAATTGGCACCAAAAAACGTTATCCTGTTTATGTGGATGATAGTGTTTCCAACTGGCCGGTTATTTCTCTGAGTGCCGGTGCCAGGGGATTTCAGCTGTTACTGACGCCTGCCGATCTGATCAGAGCGGTTAATGCTGGACTGGGAAGCTTCGGCAAATAAAAAGAGTAAACGCAATTTTTCGCTGTAAGTATGGGAGAGGATTTATAATGGAAGTTCAAATTGACGAGAGCATACGCAATAGTATTCCAAATTGCCGGTTGGCCTATATCACTGTTACTGATGTAGCCGTGAGAGGTACTCCTCCGGCTTTGACACAAGAGTTCCTGGAACTGCAGGCAGCTGTTGCGAAAGCCTATCACCTGGATATTCTGCCCACGATGCCGCGTATTGCTGCAGTACGCAACATGTACAAAAAATTAAATTTTGATCCTTCCCGTTATCGTCCTGCATCAGAGGCGTTAGTGCGCCGTGTTTTACAGAACAAAGGATTATACTATGTAAATAGTGCAGTTGATGTAAATAATTATTGTTCAATTAAGTTTTTGCTGCCTTTTGGTATTTATGATCTTAGTCCGATACAAGGCAATGTGAATTATCGCCTGGCAACAGAGGGCACTTATGTGAATATTGCGGGTAATGAAGTTTCCACAAATCATAAACCCTTTTTAACAGATGATGCAGGGCCTTTCGGTAATCCAACTTCCGATGCCAGGAGAACCGCAGTTACTCTGGGGACGCGGAACTTGCTATCAGTCATTTATGCTGATGAAGAGGTTACCGATGCAGAGTTGGCTGATATTGCCGATTTTACAGCTGATATGCTGGTGCGTTACAATGGTGGGATAATAACAGATAAAAAGATTGTCCACTCTAATTGAAATTCGGTTGAGAATGAAAGGAAGATTTTGATGTACATAAGCACTCGCGGTGGCGAAGAACAACTGACTGCAGCACAAGCTATTCTTAAGGGCATAGCTGGCAACGGCGGACTATATGTTCCTGAGGATATTCCTGCAATTGATCACACATGGATCGCCAATTTACAAGAAATGAATTATTGCGAGCGGGCGCAAGCTGTACTTAACTTATTTTTAACCGATTATAACGCTGATGAACTGGCTGCGTGCATCCAGGCAGCCTACGGTGCAGATAAGTTTGATCACAGTGAGGTCGCTCCTGTTGTTAAACTTGACGCAGGCAGCTATATTCTGGAATTATGGCATGGGCCTACTAGTGCTTTTAAAGACATGGCCTTACAGCTTTTACCCCATTTACTATCGCTGTCTTTAGAAAAGACTGGTGAGAATGCCCAAATTGTCATTCTGGTAGCTACCTCAGGCGACACCGGCAAGGCGGCATTAGAAGGCTTTAAAGATGTAAAGCAGATACGCATGATTGTGTTTTATCCGCAGGATGGTGTAAGCGAAATCCAACGACTGCAAATGGTAACGCAAGAGGGGAATAATGTAGCAGTAGTTGCAGTAACTGGCAATTTTGATGATACTCAGACAGGGGTCAAACAAATTTTTAATGATACTGCCTTTAATGCTCAGCTGGCAGAAGAAGGCTATCAGTTCTCTTCGGCCAACTCCATTAACTGGGGGCGGTTAGTTCCACAGATTGTTTATTATTTTAGTGCCTATGCCGATATGTTGAAGAAAGGTGCAATTGAGACAGGAGAAAAAGTAAACTTTGTTGTTCCTACAGGCAACTTTGGTAATATTTTAGCTGGCTACTATGCTTACCGGATGGGTTTACCCATCAATAAGCTGATTTGTGCAGCAAACAGTAATAATGTTCTAGCTGATTTTCTGCAAACCGGCTGTTATGACCGCAGGCGGGAATTTCATAAAACCTTATCACCATCGATGGATATCCTGATTTCCAGCAACTTGGAACGATTGCTCTATCATTTGACAGGCGAAAATGCCGGCCAAGTTTCGGAGTGGATGAAGGAACTGAATGAGAAAGGCTCGTATCAGGTTAGTGAACCGGTACTGGCAGCTCTACAGCATTTATTTTGGGCTGACTGGGCAAGCGATTCACAGACGACAGAAACAATTGCCGCAGTTCACGAAAAGTTCGGCTATACATGTGATCCCCATACAGCGGTGGCCTGGGGAGTATGCGAAAAGTACCGGGCTCAGACAGCAGATCAAACGAAAGCGGTAATTCTGTCTACGGCTAGCCCCTTTAAATTTAACACCAGCGTATTATCGGCGCTGCAAGGGTCATTTGATGGTGCTGATGAATTTGTTATCCTTGAGCAATTAAGTCAGCTTAGCGGCTGGCCTATTCCACGGCAGCTGGCGGCTCTAGAACAAAAGCAGCGGCTTCACTACATTGCCTGCAAGCCACAAGAAATGGCGAAGACCGTGCAAGAAATATTAAACAACAAGTAAAACAAAACCCATTCAGGCTAGCCTGAATGGGTTTTGTTTTGTAAACTCGTATCATATATTGTAATAATAAACAAAAATAAGAATATTTTTGTTTAAATATGTTGTATACAGTATATTTGTGCTATAATGATGCACGAAGTTAAATTTCACTGGAGGTAAATGATATGACTGTTTTAGCTCCGAGCCAATTGTTTACTCTTGTTAGCAACGTGCATCGTAACCTCTCCGTAGCACAATTAGTTGAACAAGCGGTAATTCGTAATGAGGGTGTATTAGTACACAATGGCGCTTTACGGGTAACTACCGGCAAATATACCGGCCGCTCGCCTAACGATAAATTCATTGTTGATTCACCTGTAGTTCATACTGATATTGCATGGGGAAATAATAAGCCCTTTTCCGAAGAGTGCTTTAACCAGTTATATAACCGCATGCTGGCCTATGTGCAAAACCGTGAAGTATTTGTTTTTGACGGCTTTGCCGGAGCAGAAGAGAATCATCGCCTCCAGGTATGTTTCATTAATGAGTTTGCCTGGCAGAATTTATTTGTTCATCAGCTTTTTATTTGCCCGGACAAACCTGTAGACACTGAACCTGAATTCCAGGTTATCTGTATGCCAGGTTTTAAAGCTATTCCGGAAATTGATCATACTAATTCAGAAGCATTTATCGTAATTAATTTTGAAAAGCGGGTAGTACTCATCGGCGGAACTCATTATGCCGGTGAAATGAAAAAATCAATTTTTACGGTAATGAATTATCTACTGCCTCTTAAAGGCGTTCTTTCCATGCATTGCTCAGCCAATGTGGGCCCCCAGGGTGACACAGCGCTGTTCTTTGGTTTGAGCGGCACCGGAAAAACCACATTATCTGCTGATCCTAATCGCCGTTTAATTGGTGACGATGAGCATGGCTGGTCTGATGACGGTGTCTTCAACATTGAAGGTGGTTGTTATGCTAAATGCATCAAGTTGAGCGAAAAAAATGAGCCTCAGATCTGGAATGCAATCCGCTTCGGTTCTGTGCTGGAAAACGTGGTTATCGACCGGAAACTAGGCACTATCGACTACGACAGTGATGCCATTACGGAAAATACCCGGGCTGCTTATCCGGTTGAGTATATGCCTGATATTGTTGTTGACGGCACTGCCGGTCATCCGAAAACGATTGTTTTTCTGACAGCTGATGCTTTTGGTGTATTGCCGCCAATCGCAAAATTAAGCAAAGAGCAAGCAATATATCACTTCTTATCTGGCTATACCAGCAAGCTGGCCGGTACTGAACGGGGCATAACAGAACCGGAAGCTACATTTTCCACTTGCTTTGGTGCGCCGTTTCTACCATTGTCGCCATTAGTTTATGCCAAATTGTTGGGAGAGAAAATTGAGAAGCATAATACGAATGTTTTTCTCATTAACACTGGCTGGTCAGGCGGAGCATACGGTGTAGGCAAGCGAATGAGTATTCCTCATACCCGTGCTATGGTTACAGCTGCTATTGAAGGCTTGCTCGATACTGCTGCTTACGAGCTTGACCCTATTTTTAATGTGTTTGTACCGACCACCTGCCCCAATGTACCTGATGAAGTCTTGAAGCCGGTGAACACCTGGAGCGATAAAGAGGCTTACGAGCGTCAGGCAAGGGAATTAGCGAAGCGCTTTACGAACAACTTCACTAAATTCGGTTCAGAAGTATCGGCCGCAGTTGCAGCCGCTGGCCCAAAAGCATAGAAGAAGCATAAAAAAGCCATCGAACTAAGAAATTAGTGCGATGGCTTTTTTCAGGCCGCCCGCAGCAGGAGGGGAAAGCCCGGTTCGTCCTTTTGTCATCGCCACAAAAGGACCAAAAAGTCTAGGCCTAATCTTCCAATAGCCTTGGCAAATTGCCAGCTGACTAAAATTCGTAAACTCGCTATCGCTCAAACAGTACGAATTTCTTAACGTAAGTTGGCAATTTGCCATCCTTCGGACCGGCTATTTCCAGAAAGGCCAAAAGAATGAGAGACGGATACAAAAGAACGTAGCATTATTTAAGTGTTGGTAAGTCTTGCTTGAGTGTAAGAACAGGAGCAAAAAGGTCACCTAACTTTTCAAAGCGTGTAATTACCTGAGCTGCTTCGAAAACAAGCGCTTGAGTGTCTTTTGTTTTAAATGCCTGCTCCACTTCGGCCCAGCTGACTGGTGTGGACACGGTAGGGTGCTCCCGGGCCCGCATTGAATAGACACACACAGTAGTCTTATGATCGTCATTTTGGCTCCAGTCTACAAATACCTTACCGGTTCGCAGCTTTTTTGTCATTTTGGAAACGACCAGCTCCGGATGCTGCTGTTCCAGCAGCTGAGCAATTGCACGGGCGTAGTTTTTTGTTATGTCGTACGTAACCGGTTTATTCAAAGGGACATAAATCTGAAGTCCTTTGGAGCCGGAGGTCTTTGGAAAGCTTTGCAGTTGATAGTGGTCAAAGATTGTTTTCAGCAGCAGCGCAACCTGGCAGCATTCCAGAATAGAAGCGGGTGGGCCAGGGTCTAAATCGAAGACTAGCATTGTCGGACAAAGTACGTCTTTGGCAGCGGAAAGAGAAGTATGCAGCTCCAGGGCCGCCAAATTTACTGCCCACACTAAAGAGGGAAGATTATTGACGACGCAAAAGTTGATATGATCGTCATTGTGTTCGCTCCAGACCGGTGTAGTTTGCAGCCAGTCCGGACGATGCTCAGGACATTGCTTTTGATAAAAGAATTTGGCTGTTGCTCCATCCGGATAACGCTTCATTGTCAAAGGCCGGTTGCCTAGATGCGGCAGCAGCGCAGGCGCGATACGTATATAATAATCAATAACCTGTCCCTTAGTGAACCCTGTTTGCGGATAAAATACTTTTTCAAGATTGGATAAAGTAAGAGAAGTACCCTCGACATCAACCGTGATTTTTTTACTGGGCACTGGCTTTCTTCCTCCTTGAACGGACAGGTTTTTCCGATTCCGGTGAATCTTCTTTCTTCATTGCCTTCAAGCTGGCTTCAAGAGCTGCCATTAGATCAATAACCTTTCCTCCGTCTGGTGCAGCCGGCTGAAGAGTAACTGTTTGGCCTTCCGCTTTTTTCTCAATTAAATCGAGTACTTTTTCCCGGTACTCGTCTTTGTATTTCTCCGGTTCAAAGGGAGAAGATAAACTAGTGATTAGCTGTTCGGCCATGGTTAACTCCCGCTCGTTTGGCTCAATATCCGCAGGTAGAGCCTCTAAATCATTTTGTGAGACAATTTCATCAGCGAAATACATGGTGGCCAGCGATAGGGCACGACCGGCAGGGCGAATAGCGGCAAGGTATTGCTTATTACGCATGACAATACGGGCAATTGCAATTTTATTTGTTTTTTTCATTGCAGCGAACAGCAGGGAATATGCCTTAGCGGCACCTTTGTCAGGTACGAGATAATAGGATTGTTCAAAGTAGATGGGATCTATTTCTTCCAGGCTGACGAAATCCTCAATATCTATGCTGCGGGTGGTTTTAGGGTTTAATACCTGCAGTTCTTCATCAGTAACCGTTACATAGCGCTCTGGCGAAATTTCGTAACCCCGGATAATATCTTCACTCTCAACCTCGGCACCATCGTTGGAGCATACTTTTTTTAATCGAATGCGGCAGCCGTCGCTAGCGCGTAATTGATTAAAATGGAGAGTTTTCTTTTTTACGGAATTAAACATTTTGACTGGTACGTTGACCAGTCCGAAGCTGATAGAGCCATTCCACATGGGTCTTGCCATAGTTACACCTCTTCTCTAATTACGTCGTGGGGCTGTTTGTCACTGCGGAGGCCTTTAAAGGACGGGTGCCGCAAGGTGTGATTAGGTGTCCACTCGGTAAACTCAAATTCACCAACTAATTGAGGCCGGACAAACTGGATTTCTTTTTGCGGCGGCTGTTCAACGAAAGGATTCTCCTCTTGATGGAGCGGCAGAAGCATAGCAGCCAGCTTCTGCAGGACTGTAGCTGTAAAGCCTGTACCGACAGCACCTGCATAATGTAGTTTCTTATGCTGATCGTAATAACCGACAAGCAATGCTCCCAATTTTCCCGAGCGTGCTCCCTGTCCAGGTACCCAACCGGCAATGACTAATTCCTGACGCTTTTGATTTTTAATTTTCAACCATGCTCCCGAGCGTTTGCCCGGTTCGTAAGGATGATCGAGTTTTTTTGCGACAATACCCTCCAGACCTAAATTGCGGCTGGCAGCAAGTAAATCTGCTCCGCAGCCTGTTGAATAAGCTGGAGTTTGCCAATAGCGTCCATTCAAATGCATTTCTTCAAGCTGCTGTCTACGCTTGGTGTAAGGCAGGTCTGTCAATAGGTTCTGGTTTAACCGTAATAAATCAAAGATTACCAGAGTAACCGGTATTTGCTGCATCATGAACTGGATTTTCTTTTCTGATACCACTCCCATGCGATGTTGCAGCTGTGAGAAAGAGGGACATCCTCCTTTGCTAAAGGCAACAATTTCGCCATCAAGGACAGCAGGATACGGTAAACATGAAGCCAAATGTAAAACTTCCGGATATTGACTGGTAATATCCTTGCCGTTGCGACTGAGGACTTTTATGTGCTTACCGTCAAAGTATACTAAGGCGCGAATACCATCCCATTTAATTTCAAAGGCATATAGACGATCGTCTTTAGGAAGCTGGGAAGCTTTAGCCAGCATAGGGGCAATAACATCCATGTGTACCTCCAGAGAAACAACAGTCAAAATCATATATATATATAGTATTTGTAAAAAAACAAAAGCCAATCGCTTAAAACAGCAATTGGCTTGTAAGATGATCAGTAAATACAAATAAAAAAAGGCCGGATATCCGGCCTTTCTAGATCCTAGTAACGTTTGTTGGCTTGGAAGCAATCGCGGCAATATACTGCTTTGCCAGCGGTTGGCTGGAAAGGAACCTGAGTTTCTACACCGCAGCCGCTGCAAGTAGCAGGGAACATTTCGCGTTGTTGACGGAAACCGCTGTTGGAACGGCCGCCATTCATTTGAGCTTTGCGATTTGCACGGCAACCAGGGCAACGGGAAGGCTCATTTTGGAAGCCTTTTTCTGCGTAGAAAGCTTGCTCAGAAGCAGTAAATTCGAAATCGGTGCCGCATTCTTTGCAGGAAAGATTTTTGTCTTGGTAATTCATTAGTAACCAACCTCCTTAAATTGACTCCAACAATTGCCGGTCGGTTGGTTAAGAACTACGCAAGCGAGGCAATTATTTTCGTATCAACTCAATAATAACCTGCTCCATCCAGAATTGTCAAGATTCGGCTATCATATTTTCCAGTTCGTCCAGGAGGGCGGCAAATTTCTGCAAAGTAATTTCGATAGGCTTGGGAGAAGACATATCGACACCGGCATTTTTGAGAATAACTAAGGGGTAGTCGGAACCACCGCTTTTTAAGAATTTATTAATATACCGCTCTTGGGCGGGTTTCCCTTCTTTGATGATTTGATCGGCAAAAGCAGTTGCTGCCGAATAGCCTGTTACGTATTGATAAACGTAAAAGCTAGAGTAAAAATGCGGAATTCGCGCCCATTCGATGTCGACCTCTTTATCGACTACCATATCAGGTCCGTAATATTTGACATTTAAGTCATGCCACAAACTATCAAGCATATCAGCAGTAATGGTTTCACCACTTTCTGCCTTTTCGTAGAGTAGTTTTTCAAACTCGGCAAACATAGTCTGCCGGTAGATGGTACCACGAATAGACTCTAGATACTGATTAATCAGGAAGAGCTTTTGCCGCTTGTCGGTTGTTTTCTTAAGCATATAATCAATAAGCAGGACCTCATTTGTAGTAGAGGCTACTTCAGCAGTGAATGTAACATACGAGGAAGTAGGATAGGGCTGGCTGGATTGGCTGTAAAAGCTATGCAATGCATGCCCCATCTCATGGGCTAAGGTAGAAACATCATCATAGCGGTTATTATAGTTAAGCAATACAAAGGGATGAACACCATAAGAACCCCAGGAATAAGCACCTGTTTGTTTTCCCTGGTTTTCGTAGACATCAATCCAGCCTGCAGTCAAACCGGTTTCCAGGTTCTTTTTATAATCAGGACCCAGTGGTTCCAGAGCGGCCCGCACAAGATCAAGTCCCTCTTCATAGGGAATAGTAAAATCTACATCCCGGATAACCGGTACATATAAATCATACATGTGTACTTCGTCCAGCTGCAGAGCCTTCTTCTTAAGTGCCACATAACGGTGCAGGGGAGCCAGGTTGTTATGAACAGTGCTGATTAGATTGTCATAAACGGCAACAGGTACATTGTCACCCTCTAAAGCGGAGGATAATGTTGAATCATATTTACGTATTTTGGAGAAGAAAACATTCTTCTTTACATTGCCCCCTAAAGTAGCAGCAAATGTGTTGCGATACTGATTATACGTATTAAACAAACCGGTAAAAGCCTGTTCGCGCACACGCCGGTCAGGAGACATGATAAAAGTACGGTACCGACCTTCGCTTAGGTCAACCGTATTACCTTGCTCATCTTGAATTTTGGGGAATTTTATATCTGCACGGGCCAGCATGGTAAAGATGTTCTCCGGTGCCTGCGTTACTTCGCTGGCATGGGCGAGAATCTCTTCTTCAGCCGGAGACAGAACATGCTTTTTCTGGCGGGCCAAATTACTAAAGTAATAGGCATAGTCCTTAAGCTGGCCTTCTTGCTTGCGGAATTGATTTAATTTGTCTTCCGGCAATGCAATAATTTCCGGCTCAATAAAGGCTGTTGCAGCTCCGGCTTCAGCTAAAAGAGCTTCGACTTTTCCTGTCATAGCCTGATAACGGGTATTAGCCGAATTTTCATCGCGATGCATACGGGCAAATGAATAAAGCTTGCCGGCAATTATGCCGATTTCGTCACGGTATTTCAGGCACGCGGCTAAGGTCTGGGCAGATTCGCTCAGCCGTCCTTTGTATTTGCTGACTTGCTCCAAGTCACTCCGCAATTTGTCAAAATCAGCCTGCCAGGCACTTTCGCTAGCATAAATATCTTCTAAATGCCATTTGTACTGGTCAGCTACTTCTTCGCGAGTAGGGAGGCTTGAATTGGGGGCGGCATTGCCGGTCGTCTGAGAGGCTAGCAATGCACCTACGACAAAAGGAATTATTTGCGCCATTTTAAACATGAACACTCTCCTTCGGGTAAATTTTGCTGTATAGTATATATTGGCAATAAATAAATATCTTCCTCTATTTCTTTTTGCTAGTTTACCCGAAAAGGAAGAAATCTCTCGCTAATGGGTTATACTTTGAAATATTTAACAATTCCTCGGAAGATACTATCGGCAATATTATAACGTCCATCAACACTTGCCAGTAAGACTTCCTCTTCCGGATTAGAAATAAAGGCTGCTTCGACTAACACGGCGGGCATGTTCGTATAGCGAATGACATAAAAGCTTGCAAACCGTGCTCCCCGGTCTTTTGTTCCTAACCCTTCTATTAAACTTTTTTGAATGGCATTAGCCAGCCGGATACCGTCAGCGCCGCCGTAATGGAAGGTGGTAGTTCCAACTGCCTGAGGATTGGTAAAGGCATCGTTATGAATGCTGATAAAAATATCCGCTCCATGATCATTTGCAATATCCACACGGGCACCAAACTCTGCTTCAGTGGAAGCATCAGACACTTTTACTTCGATATCGGTGTCCCGGGTGAGAATGACGGTTGCTCCGTTTTTTTCCAGCTTGTCACACAATAGTAAAGCAATCGCTAAATTATTATCTTTTTCTGCGGTGCCGGTGGGGCCAATTGCTCCCGAATCATTGCCGCCATGTCCCGGATCAATGCATATGACTTTACCGGACAGACGATTGCTTTCTGTTTCATCCTCGCTGACTACCGGTCGGTCGGCAATCGGAACGGGCGTTTTGGAATTTTTCGTATTAATGTAGACGATTTCCCGGGTTGTATCGTATAATGTGCCCCAGCGCTGTGTTTTGGCAATACTGCGCAGGGTGAGAAGCAAATCTTTAGAAACCTTTGGGCTAACAGGGACTTTTCGGCCATCTATAATAATCTGCATGACTTGACCCTCCTTGCGGTTACTTGTTTTATACTATGCAAGCGGGGGCAAGGCGGTGAGAAAAGGGAAATATCAAATTCAGCTTATGAATGCTAATGGTAAGAAGGTGTTGTTTTGAAAGTTTTATTAACGGTATTGAATGCAAAATACATTCACTCCTCGCTGGCGCTGCGTTACTTGCAAAGTTATTGTCAGCCTGCCTGTGATGAAATTACCATAAGTGAGTACTCCATTAATAATAAGCTCCTCGATGTACTTGCCGATATATATGTACAAAAGCCACAAATAGTTGGCTTGGCCTGCTATATTTGGAATATTGAGCTGACGCTTGCACTTGCGTCGATGCTTAAGCAGGTTATGCCTGAAATAAAAATTGTTCTGGGCGGTCCCGAGGTTTCCTATGATCCCGCACAGGTGCTGACGGCTAACAGCGCGGTGGACTTTGTGGTACAGGGAGAAGGAGAGGAAGTGCTGCTGCAGCTGTTAACTGTGCTCCAGGGCGGCGGCGAGATAGCAGGGATAAGCGGCCTGAGCTGGCGTGAAGACGGAGAGGTATGCACCAATGGCAGCCCCCAGCAGGTTGCCAGACTTGACAGTCTGCCCTTTCCTTATAGTGAGCAGGACCTAGCCGAACTAAAGGAAAAGATTGTTTACTATGAAAGTTCCCGTGGATGTCCATTTTCCTGTCAATATTGCCTGTCAAGCGCAACAAGTGGTGTACGTTTTTTAAGCCTGGAACGTGTTTTTCAGGATTTGCAAATTCTTATTGACGCCGATGTACGGCAGGTGAAATTTGTTGACCGCACGTTTAATGCCAAGAAAGAGCATTATCTGCCTATTCTAGAGTTTCTTGCCAAGCAGCAGTGCCGGACTAATTTTCACTTAGAGATTGCTGCCGATATATTAGATGAGGAAGTATTGGTATTTTTGAAAGATGCCCCTAAAAATCGTTTTCAAATGGAAATAGGTGTGCAATCCACCCATGAACCGACGTTAACGGAAATACAGCGTAAGAATAATTGGCCGCGCATTGTTGACAATGTTACCAGACTACGCTCTTATGGTAATATGCATTTGCATCTGGACTTAATTGTTGGCTTACCATATGAAAGTTATGAAAGGTTTGGACAATCCTTTAATGATGTATACCGTCTGCAGCCGCATATGCTGCAAATTGGCTTTTTAAAAATGCTTAAAGGATCGGGAATACGTAAAAGTGCAGCAAAGCATGGCTACCAATTCACCGGCTATGCTCCCTATGAGGTTTTGCAAAACAATTATATGTCGTACGATGAAGTTCGCAGGCTCCACCTGCTGGAGGATATATTTGACCATGTATTTAATAGCGGACGTTTTGTCACAACCGTAACATGGTTGACGGAAAGAAATAATGGTAACGCCTTTCATTTATTTGAAAAACTAACTGCCTATTGGGAAAATCATGGCTTGCACCGGATGGCTCATAGTCCCAAATCCATAGTCCGCTATGTCTGGGATTTTTGTCAGCTTCATTATCCCCAGGAAAATGACCTGTTTGAGCAATTGTTAAAGTTTGATGCACTAACGGGAGCGAAGGGTACGCTGAGGCCTGAGTTTTTGCCTTGGAATGGAGAAGAGTGGACGGAGGAAAAGAATCAATTCTGGCGTAATGATCAAATCGTTCGCCAGTATATAGAGAACTATACTTTTACCACTTGGCGCGAATTAAAACGTCTCTATCATATTGAAGTGTTTCCTGCATATGTACTTGCCGGATTTGCCGGACTTTCAGAGGACTACGGGCAAGAGGTGCCTGTCTTATTTGAGTATACCGAAGATGATGTGATTTGGAAGGTTGTTAAAGGTGCGGATTTCACGATTGGGGGAACAAGTTTTGCGTTATAATGTTTATTCCGATTATTTGCGTCAGCGATATGGCGAGAAAGTATATAAATTGCCGATCAGTATTCCCGTCACCTGCCCGAATCGTGACGGAGCCTGTGGTACATCGGGCTGTGTTTTTTGTGGTGAAATAGGAGCCGGTTATGAAAATCTACCGGAATCGATGACAGTAAAAGACCAGATTGAAGCAAATATTGCACACATTGCACCCAAATATAAAGCTCAGAAGTATATTGCCTATTTTCAAAACTTCAGTAATACCTATCTGCCGATAGACCGGCTAAGGAACTATCTGAACGAGGCTTGCCAGCCTAATATTGTTGGCATAGCCTTGGCTACCCGGCCGGATTGCATCAATGACAGCTATTTAGAGATGCTGACTGAATTCCGTGAAGAAAACAAGATCGACATCAGTATAGAGCTAGGGCTTCAATCTGTTAATTATCATTCTCTCATTAAAGTTAATCGCGGACATACATTAGGCGAATATATTGATGCCGTTATCAGGATCAAACGGTATCAAATTGAAATTTGCACTCATCTGATCCTGAATCTTCCCTGGGATGATATGACCGATACCATAGAAAATGCCAAGGTCATGTCAGCGCTTGGTATCGACCAGGTAAAATTGCATGCTTTATATATTGTCAAGAAAACCGTTATGGCTGACTGGTATGAGCAAGGCAAGATAACGCTGATCAGCAAAGAAGAATATGTTGAGCGTGTGGTTGCGTTTCTGGAACATCTCAAAAGTGATATTGTTGTGCAGCGAGTAATTGGCCGTGCGCCGGAAGCGAATACGCTGTTTAGCAATTGGCAAACGGGCTGGTGGAAAATTCGCGACGATATTGAACGCACGATGACAGAACGTGACACGTGGCAGGGGAAGAAATGCAACTATCTTAACGGCACAGCAGTGCGAAAGTTTCTGTAAGTGAGTATAGAATAGGGCTTGGCAGTTTGTCAGGCCTATTCTATACTGAGAATATATACATAACAAGCGTCTTTATGGAGGGGAATTTAAGTGGAGGTACGTAAGGTTTTCAAAGCCGGTAATAGTCTTGTCGTATCCCTGCCAGTAGAAATGCTAAAGTCATTAGGATTACGTGATGGTTCACATGTGACGGTAGAAATCAATCGCGAGAAACAAGAATTGGTACTTAAACCGGTTATTACGAAAAAAAACAACATGTCGCTTGAATTTGTAAGCACGGTAGATAAATTGTTCCTGGATTATGAATATGTTCTCAGGAGGCTAGCTAAATAATGCGATACCTCGAGCTGGAAGAAGTCATCTACATATATACACAGATTATTCAACGCACTGGTGGACAGGCTGCAATTAATGATGAAAAGATGTTAGAAAGTATACTGGCTAAGCCATTAGTTACTTTTGAAGGAGATGAACTATATCCGGACTTGTTTACTAAGGCTGCTGTTTTAATGTATGCGTTCATTCATTCCCGGCCATTTATTGATGGTAATAAACGCGCAGCACTTCTATGCACGATGTTCTTGTTCCGTTCAAATGGTTATCAAGTGACGGCTTCGCAGGAAAGTCTGTATGAACTCATCGTACGAACGGAAACAGGCAAACTTCAGGTTGATCACCTTGTGCGCTGGTTTCGTAAAAACACCGCTCCTTATTAAATTGAAAACTTTGCAAAAAAGAGTTGACATAAACTGTTCAACCGTGTTACTATTTGTAAGTCGTCGCTGAGCTTTGACGAAATGATAAAAAATATATTGACATAACATTGAATGTTGTGATAGTATATACAAGTCGCCGAAACAAGCGATGAAAGAAAAATAAAAAAGAAGTTGACATGTTGAAACAAACGTGTTAAACTATAAAACGTCGCTGCAACAAGCGGTGATGTGCAAAATAACAAAACGTGTTCCTTGAAAAC
>DDHB01000081.1 GCA_002337925.1 Sporomusaceae bacterium UBA1887 | reverse complement strand
GAAGGTGCCTTCGGCTTATCGACAGGCTTGATTTACCCCCCCTGTGTTTTTGCCTCTGATGATGAGCTTCACATTCTGGGTGAAGCTACAGCCGCAGCTGGCGGACTCTTTGTTGTCCATGTCCGTAATGAACGGGGATTAATCAAGGAGTCGATTCAGGAAATTTTTGATATTGGTTATCAGACTGGCGTAAAGCCACATATTTCCCATCTTAAAGTCATTGGTAAAGAAAACTGGGGTACAGCAGCCGAGGTCCTTGCCCTATTCGATGAAGCCAGAAACAATGGTTTGGATGTAGGCTTTGATCAATATCCCTACCCGGCAGGCAGCACAATGCTCAGTATCCTTGTACCTGCTCACGCCCATGCCGGCGGCCCCGAAAGCTTTCTGGAACGTTTAAAAGACAAAGAAATTCGCACCCTCCTTGCCAAAGAAATGGTGACCGGTCTGCCAGGCTGGGAAAACATTAACACTGCAGCTGGCTGGGACCGTATTCTAATTACCGGTGTCAATGACGGTCCTAATAAGAAATGGGAAGGGAAAACTATCTTTGATATTGCCTGCCACAAGGATATTTCACCACAAGAAGTCATTTTTGATTTGCTGTTGGAAGAGGAACTACAAGTCTCTATGGTGAATTTCAGTCTTCATGAAGATGATGTTGTTACCATTCTTCAGCATCCCCTGGGTATGCTGGGTACAGACGGATTGCTAGGTGGAAAACCGCATCCCCGTGCTTACGGATCAACCGCAAGAATTCTGCAGAAATATGTGCGGGAAGATGGAGCAATCAGCCTTGAACAGGCTGTCGCCCGCATGACATCAAGACCTGCCGCTCAATTAGGCATTTATGACCGGGGTATCATCCGCCCGGGAATGAAAGCGGATCTTGTTTTATTTAATGCAGAAACCGTCAGAGATGTAGCAACTTATACCGACTCCTGCCAGCACCCCACCGGATTTTCCTATGTATGGGTTAATGGCACAGCCGCTGTGGCTAACGGCCTGGAAACCGGTGCTTTATCTGGTCAGGTACTCCGCAAAGGTCAGTAACAGATTAGTCCATAATATGAGTAAAGAGAGGGACTACAACGAATGAGTACAAACCGTCTTAAGGCACCTGTAACATCGATTGATGAACAAGCTCTTGTCCTCCTTTGTCAACAGCTGATTCAAACCCCTAGTTATACGGGGCAGGAAAAAGGTGTTGCAAGTCTGCTAAAAGATACCATGCTTGGTTTAGGTTTTGACCGGGTATGGATTGACGCTGTTGGCAATGTAATCGGCGAAATTAAGGGAGCGCTGCCTGGCCCCCGTATTTTGTTCGATGGACATATTGATACCGTAGAAGTAAGTGATGAGGATAAATGGTCCGTAGCACCCTTTGCCGGCGAACTACGGAACGGGCACCTCTACGGACGGGGTGCCACAGACATGAAGTGCGCTATCGGCGCTATGGTCCAGGGCCTTGCACCCTTGATTGCTGTCAAAAATACCTTGGCAGGTTCTATCTTTATCTCCGGTACAGTTTGCGAAGAAACATTCGAAGGAATTGCTTTAGGTACGGTTATCGAGGCAGTACAGCCTGATTGTGTTGTCATCGGCGAAGCTTCCGGCCTAAGCTTAAAAAGAGGGCAGCGCGGAAGAGCTGAAATAGCGGTAACAACGCTTGGAAAAGCAGCTCACTCTTCTAATCCAGCTGTAGGAAAGAACGCCGTTTACATGATGATGCAGCTGATAGAAAAAATCCGCAATCTGCCAGTCTCCCATGACAGCTTCTTAGGCGACGGTATTCTTGAATTAACTGATATTATTTCTACTCCTTACCCTGGTGCTTCGGTCGTACCTCACCGCTGCCGCATTACCTTTGACCGCCGTACGCTGGTAGGTGAAGCAGAAGATACTGTGCTTGCTCCTATCCGTCAGGCGATTGCTGAGTTAACAGCCGGGGACCCCTCCTTCGCAGCTGAGGCGGAAATTGTATCAGCCAGTCAGGAATGCTATACCGGCGCAGTCCTCAGCGGCAGCCGCTTCTTCCCTGCCTGGGTACTGGAAGAAACGCACCCGTTAGTCGACGGGGCATTAGCGGCATTGCGTCAAACCGGACTTGATCCGGCTCTTACCAAATACAGTTTCTGCACAAATGGCAGCACCTCCGCCGGTGTACATCATATCCCCACCATCGGCTTCGGCCCCGGCCGCGAAGACGGTGCCCATGTAGTAGATGAAAACATCGAAGTTGAGCAGCTAATCGGAGCAGCAATAGGCTACCAAGCCATCGCCGCCAAATTCCTGCTAAAGTAACCATAAAACACGGGGCTGTCGCACGCACTAACGTTTGCGACAGCCCCGTTGTCCTTTAGCTTTTCTGAAAGACAATACCACCGTCCCCCATATCTTCGACTCACAAGAACCGTCCCCTTGAGTCAACAGGCCATCGCCGCCAAATTCTTACCTCAAGTAAACGAAAAAAAGCCTGTCGCCATAAAAGCGACAGGCTTTTTGCTATTCCTATTGTGCACCCTATAAGGGAGCTTATCACACCCAACAAACACCAGTGGCCCCGTCACCCCTGCCCACAAGCTAAGAAGCTAAAGATGAGATTGCCACGTCGCTATGCTCCTAGCAATGACAATTGGGCTGAACCTATTGTGCACCCCGAAGGGGGAGCTTATCACACTCCAACGCCAGAGGTCCGGTCCCTCGTCTTCCCTTGCCGACAAGCTTAGGTCGTCGAGAAGGCTCCAGCTGCTAGGCGCGGCCGAGGAAGCGAGCGAAGACNNCCATGGTCGTTCAAACGCTCATCAACGGAAGCGGTATAAACCTCGACATCCGGATGCTGTTCATTAACAAGATGAATGCCCTCCGGTGCGGCTACGAGGCACATAAGTTTTATATTTTTGGCGCCTTTTTGTTTGAGCAGCGAAATTGCTGCTACAGAAGATCCGCCAGTAGCAAGCATTGGATCGATAACAACAAAATCCCGTTCTGCCACATCAGTCGGAAGCTTGCAATAGTATTCAACCGGTTTTAAGGTCTGGGGATCACGGTAAACGCCTACATGACCAACTTTAGCGGCAGGAATAAGACGCAGAAAACCGCTCACCATTCCCAGCCCAGCCCGCAAAATTGGCACAATACCAATTTTTTTACCTGACAACGTTTTGCAGGTGCATTTCGTTACAGGAGTTTCGATTTCAATTTCTTCTAACGGCAGATCACGAGTTAACTCATAGCCCATCAGCATTGCTACTTCTTCAAGCAGTTCGCGGAATTCTTTCGGACCAGTGTTTTTATCCCGAATCAAAGTCAATTTATGTTGGATCAGAGGATGATTAATTACTTTTACTTGCATGCTATTCCACTCCCATATTTTATTAAATAAGTAAGTACCCGAGTACCTCGTCAGATCTAATCCNNTATGCCTCCCTCCTCCGCCTTGGTTTGCAGGAAATAGCCTCGCCATTATCCTACCGTTTTAGACCTGACAAGGTACTAGTCCGCGTATAGAGGAAACCGCTGACTTAATTCTTCAACAAGCGAAACTGCTCTGGCTTTAGCCTCAGCATCATGCGGATTCTTAAGAACGAGCGATATAATTTCACCAATGATAAGCATTTCCGCTTCTTTCATACCACGAGAGGTAACAGCCGGAGTACCGATGCGAACACCGCTTGTAACAAAAGGGCTGGCAGTATCAAAAGGAATGGTGTTCTTATTAACAGTAACGCCAACTTCGTCTAAGATCTTCTCAGCTTCTTTACCTGTCAAGTGTTGTCCCCGCACATCAATCAGCAGAAGATGATTATCCGTACCGCCTGACACGAGCGTAAATTCTTCACCTAATAATTTACCGGCAAGCGTTTTGGCATTCTTGATAATCTGCTCTTGGTAAAGCTTGAATTCTTCACTCATAGCTTCTTTAAGCGCTACTGCCTTAGCCGCAATAATATGCATCAGCGGGCCTCCCTGGATTCCAGGAAAAATCGCCTTATCAATTGCTTTGGCATATTCATCCTTGCACAAAATAAGACCGCCTCTGGGTCCGCGCAGCGTTTTATGAGTAGTAGTAGTAACGACGTCAGCATAAGGAACCGGGCTGGGATGAAGTCCGGCAGCAACCAAACCAGCA
Source organism: Sporomusaceae bacterium UBA1887 (assembly GCA_002337925.1). Classification (GTDB taxonomy): domain Bacteria; phylum Bacillota; class Negativicutes; order Sporomusales; family DSM-15969; genus Anaerospora. The sequence goes on along the minus strand of DDHB01000081.1, from coordinate 13,879 downwards.
ATATGGGCCATATCTACCATAAATAGTGCCCCTGCTTCATGAGCAATGGCCGCCATTTTTTCAAAGTCTATGATCCGTGGATAAGCACTGGCGCCGGCAACAAGCATCTTAGGCCGCTTGTCCAGTGCAATTGCCCGTACTTCATCATAGTCAATCCGCTGGTTTTTTTCATCTACGCCGTAAGCAATAATATTGAAATATTTACCTGAAATATTTACAGGGCTGCCATGAGTCAAATGACCTCCATGGGACAAATTCATGCCCATAATGGTATCACCAGGCTGAAGCAAGGCGAAATAAACAGCAGTGTTTGCCTGTGCACCTGAGTGAGGCTGAACATTTGCATGATCGGCACCGAAGATCGTCTTCGCTCTTTCAATTGCCAGGCGTTCCACTATATCAACATACTCGCAGCCGCCATAATAGCGGTTTCCAGGATATCCTTCGGCATATTTATTAGTTAATACCGACCCCTGAGCTTCCATAACAGCTTTACTGACAAAATTCTCTGAGGCAATCAATTCAAGCTTATTTTGCTGGCGACCTTTTTCTAAGGCAATGGCCTGTGCCACTTCCGGATCAAATGCGGCTATTATGCTCACTTTTTTCTCTCCTTCCTTATGTAAGACCTACATCATTCGTATACTGCACGATTACCGCCGATTAATTTCGGACGGGTACGGGCGGCAGTCAAACAAGCCTGACCAATATAATTCTGTGTCAAGCGCACAGGGACAGCAACTTTTTTCAAATGCATTCCTATCAACGTATTACCTATATCCAGTCCGGCATGAGCTGCAATTTCCTCAACAACCACAGCATCAGTAAACTGCTGCATAGCTCTGGCAGCCAATGCCCCTCCGGCCTTTGGAACAGGAATAACGGTCACCGGCTCTAAACGGTACTCAAGGCTTGTTTGGCGCTCAACTACCAATGCACGATTTAAATGCTCGCAGCATTGTATGGCAAGCCGAAGTTGATGAGCGGCACATACCTCTGTTAAAACATCAAATAACACCTCAGCCACTGCTTCCGAGCCACCGGAACCAATTTTTGCGCCCTTCACTTCGCTGGTACTGCAGCCTACAACCAAAAGCTGGCCTGGCTGTAAAGCAGCAGCAGTAATTAATTCCGATACTGCCGCCCGTGTCTGGCTGCTAATTTGGATTAAATCAAGGGTATCCATACCATCACCTACTTAGGCAATCTAGATTGCCTTATTCCATTTCACTGATAAGCTTGACCCGGTTGGCATGCCTTCCACCGGCAAATTCACTGGAGAGCCACTTTTGCACAATAGCCAGCGCCAGGCCAGGACCAATTACCCGTTCACCTAGGGTCAAGATATTGGCATCATTATGCTCGCGCGACATTTGAGCAGAAAAAACATCATGGCATAAAGCTGCCCGGATTCCCTTTACCTTATTGGCTGCAATACTCACGCCAATACCTGTCCCACATATAATAATTCCCCGCTCGTATTCCCCGGCGGCCACAGCAGTGGCTACACCTTGCGAAATACAAGGATAGTCTACGGAATCAGTAGAGTAGGTGCCAAAATCATGATAAGCTATGCCTTGTTCTGTAAAAAAAGCAATGATCTCTTCCTTAAGGCGAAAGCCGCCATGATCACTTCCGATAGCAATTGCCACAAAGAACCCTCCCTTTGCATATTCGACATTGGTTTCGACTTTTATCAGCTATCTCCTGCTAATAGGAGGATTTTTTCCCACGCTGTATCAATCAATTTTTCAAGCTGTTCAGCACATTGACGATAAACTTCCGTATCTCCACCAAAAGGGTCGTCCACATCTCCCGCATATCCGGCAAACTCAGCTAATGTATAAACTCTTCCTGCCGATGCAGGCACCAGCTTAAGAATAGCTCGTTTATGCGAACCGGTCATCGTCAAAACAAGGTCTGCCATCTCAATATAATCAGGCAGTAACTGGCGGGAGGAATGAGCTGAGATATCAATATTTCTCGTGGACATCGCCATCATCGCACCATATGAGGCAGGAAATGCCCCATCGCCGGCTAGCCCTGCCGACAATATTTTAATTTGATCAGATTTACCGGCCTTTTTCACTTTTGCGGTAAGCAAGGCTTCGGCCATCGGACTGCGGCATGTATTACCAGTGCAGACTACAAGGATGTGCAGCATTTTATCAACCTCTCTTTAGTATGTCCTAATTATTTTAACAAAAATATGTACTGTTAAGCAGAAATAAGCTCAGTCAGTACCAATAAGCACGTCAGCGAACTTAACTATACGATAGGTTCGCCCTCTTTAATAATAAAGCCCGAACTCTAAAATCCTTAAAATAGCGCTGTCCAGAGCAAATGGGCACCTAGCCCCATCAACACAAAACCGCCTATCAGTTCTGCCCGTGAGCCAAAACAATGGCTGACGCGCCGTCCGACAATTAATCCGGCAATTGCAATAACAAAAATAACAGAGCCCAGAATAAAACTTAGCTTCAGTAAGTCTACATCCAGCATCCCCAGGCTAAAACCGGCTGCTAAAGCATCTATGCTCACGCTGGCTGCCAGCATAACGAAGGTAAATCCTTTTAATGGGTGCCCGCACGCACCATCTGCTTCATTACAGGTTAGGTTTTCCTTTATCATATGCACACCGAGTCCGGCTAAAACCAACGCTCCTAAGGCACTCGCCCAGTCTTGTACTGCAGCTACCTGCCAGTCAATATGATAAGTGCCAACATGTTCCACCATATGTCCCAGCCAATGTCCGGCATGATAGCCTGCGAGAATCATAATAATGTGAAACAAGGCAAAAACAATTGCTGAGCGCAGAATCACCCGCAGCCTGACGGGATTCATGCCAATCGGCACCGCCACTGAGAATAAATCGGTTCCTAAGGCTGCACTAAGCACGAATAGCTCAAGGGTACTCAATATCCGCCACCTCCGTTTCGATAATGTATATGAAAAAGAGAGGGGTGGTAGTATGAAATTATTAATAATCGAAAGAGAAACTTAAACCTGCAGAATTTTATATCCGGCTGCTTTGCGCAACCGATTCATTACCGCTAAGCCTAAGCCACTTTCACTGATCCCTTCCGCATAAATAACATCAACCGGATTATGGTCAAAAGAAAGCAATACATTATATAAATGATTAGCAATTTCAGCTGCATTACGACGATGCCCATATACGGCAAATTGAATTTCAGTAGGCAAAAGCGCAGCGGTCTCTGCGGAAACCACCGCACCAACCCGCTTGCCCTCCAAGACAGCCTGTCGTACTTTTTCGATCAAGGCGGCAGCAACATTAACCGCTTCGCCCTCCAACAGGATCATTGGAGCTGATGGGGCATAATGTCTGTATTTCATGCCTGGAGCTTTCGGAATTAAATCATCCCGGCTAAGGGCAGGATCAATTTCGACTTCTCCGAGCGTATCCATCAACATTTCCAGCGTTATCCCGCCAGGTCGAAGCAGCGTGGGAACAGGTGTTGTACAGTCGATAATCGTCGATTCCACACCAACATCGCACGGGCCTCCGTCAACGATTGCCTCAATTCGGCTTGATAAATCCGCTGCCACAGCCTCGGCGGTGGTAGGACTTGGCCGACCGGAAAGATTAGCACTGGGAGCAGCAATCGGCAATCCTGTCAAGCGGATTAGTTCGCGGGCAATAACGGAATCAGGCAGGCGAACAGCAACTGTATCCAAGCCGCCTGTCACCTGGTCCGGTACAATCGGCTTTCTTTCCAGTACCAGGGTAAGCGGACCTGGCCAGTATCGTTCCATCAATGCCCTTGCATTGGCTGGTATTGTCCTTACCAACTGCAAAACTTCGCTTGCCTCAGCAATATGTAAAATAAGCGGATTATCGGACGGTCGTCCTTTAGCCCGGAAAATACCCGCTACCGCTTGAGGCTCCAGACCATTAGCGCCAAGCCCATAAACGGTTTCCGTAGGAAACGCTACTAAACCGCCGCTGACCAGAATGCGGGCAGCCTGCGTCAATATTTCCTTATCCGGCTTGTGCCTGTCTACTTGAAAATACTGTGTTTCTATCGACATAGTGCCTCCTGAAATAAGCTTCAAGGCGCCCTGAGTACTAGTACACGCTCAATGCCGCCATAGTCTTTGATGATGGCTTCAACTGTAAATACGCCGCCGTCCCTGGCGAGCGCAGCCACAGCTTCCGCCTGCTCTATCCCTACCTCGAATGCTACAAAACCGCCTGAATTAACATACCCTGGGGCCTCACTTATCATGCGGCGATAAAAATTCAGACCATCTTGACCTCCCGCAAGTGCTCCATAAGGTTCACGATGAACCTCCGGCGCGAGCCCTGCGATATCCTTATCCGGGATATAAGGAGGATTGGAAACAATCGCATCAAAGCGTTGGCCGGATAATGGCTGAAAAACATCTCCTGCCAGCAGTTGCAGCCGATCACTTACCTGGTGAGTAACCGCATTTTGCCCGGTTACAGCCAGTGCCGGAGACGACACATCGATCCCCACCCCGCTGGCTTGCGGCAAATGAGCTAACAAGCTGATGATAATCGCGCCACTGCCTGTACCTATATCCAAAATATTGGGTTCATCCTTTTCCCTCAACCGCTCCAGCACCGCTTCTACAAGGACTTCCGTATCAGGACGAGGGATGAGTACGTCAGGCGTAACAGCAAAGCTTAGACCCATAAATTCCTTGTAGCCGATAATATAAGCTACCGGAGTACGCTGTGCCCTGAGTTTGACCAGCTTCCGGTATTCCGTCAGCTCCTGCTCATCAAGGGGTCGGTCAAAATGGACGTACAAATAAAGCCGGTCTTTCCCCAGTATATGGGAAAGCAGCACTTCCGCGTCAAGGCGGGGACTTTCCACGCCTTTTTCACAGAAATACTGCCCCGTCCATTTTAAAATACTGCCAACTGTCCACTGTTCTTTTTTTTCACTCATGATTATTCAGACTCAGCTTCTTTCAGACGCTCACTTTGCGCGGCAGTAATAAGACCATTAATCAATTCATCAAGATCGCCATTTAAAACGAAATCCAGTTTGTGCAGCGTAAGACCGATGCGATGGTCGGTAACCCGCCCTTGGGGAAAGTTATAAGTACGAATACGTTCGCTTCGATCGCCTGTTCCAACCTGACTTTTTCGATTCTGTGCCGTTTCTGCATGCTGCTTTTGCTCTGCAGCTTCCAGTAGTTTGGCTCGTAGTACACGCATCGCCTTATCACGATTTTTGAGCTGTGATTTTTCATCCTGGCATTGTACTACAATACCGCTGGGCAGATGGGTAATACGCACTGCCGATTCGGTTTTGTTAACATGCTGACCGCCGGCGCCGCTTGCACAATAGGTATCAATTCTTAGGTCATTATTGTTGACTTCAATATCGACATCCTCGGCTTCCGGCAAAACAGCTACGGTTACAGTAGAAGTATGAATACGCCCGCTAGCTTCAGTTGCAGGAACGCGCTGCACACGATGAACGCCGCTTTCAAATTTCAGTTTCGAATAGGCGCCATCACCTTGAATGGAAAAAACAACTTCTTTAAAGCCGCCCAAATCAGGAGCATTTGCATCAAGCAATTCTGTTCTCCAGCCTTGATTTTCGGCATACCGGGTATACATGCGAAACAAGTCACCGGCAAATAATGCCGCCTCATCTCCGCCTGCTCCGCCGCGAATTTCCACAATGACATTCTTGTCATCATTCGGGTCTTTCGGCAATAGAAGAATATGCAGATCCGCTTCCAGCTGTACTGCTTTTGTTTTTAACTCATTGAGTTCAAGCTGCACCATATCATGGAAATCATCATCAAGCTTGTCTTTTAGCATTTCCAGCGCATCCTCAATGCCCTGGCGTACTTCCTTATATTCTCGATAGGCAGCGACAATACCAGTTAGTTTAGAGTGAGCCCGCGTAAGTTTTTGCCATTCATTCTGATTGGCAATAATATCGGGATCACTAATTAATTGTTCAAGTTCTAAATACTTGTCTTCTAAAGCTTGCAGTTTGTCAAGCACGTACAGTCACCTCATGCGGGCAGCCGGGAACCCTCACAGCGTCTACGCAAAGCGGGATTCCCGTCAGCCAATGCTTATATATTTTCAGGTTTAACAGCTTCCAATGCCATAATGGCAACTTCAATCTGATCATCACTAGGTTCACGAGTAGTCATTTTCTGCAGCCACAAGCCTGGTGTAATAGCACAAGCTACCCAGCGCAGCTCACTCCGGCCGGCAAAGCGGATAATTTCATAGGAAACACCGGCAATTAACGGCAATAACACAATACGGGATACAATTCTCAGCCACAGGTCAGGCCATCCTAAAAAAGCAAAGACAACTATGCTGACTAACATAACTATTAACATAAAGTTAGTACCGCACCGGGGATGAAGTGTGGACATAGCTCGTATATTTTCCACAGTCAAAGGCAGGCCGGCTTCATAGGCATGAATTGTTTTATGTTCGGCACCATGATATTGAAAAACACGTTGAATATCCTTCATCATGGAAATAGCAGCAATATATGCTAGGAATATGACTAACCGCAAAATACCTTCAAGCGTATTTAAAATACGGGCATCGTCGGTCGTACTGTGCAAAAACTTAGCTGCATAGGTAGGAATAATCACAAACAAGCCAATAGCCATAACCAGTGAAAACAGCATGGTCATTGCAATTTCCTTATTTGACAACTCTTCCCCTTCTTCACCAGCCGCCTGGGCCGAAAAAGATAAGGCTTTCATTCCGTAAATTAGAGACTCGGCAAGTGCAATGACACCGCGTATCATCGGTTTTTTCAATATCGGGTAGGTATCAGAGATAGACTTTAGCTCTTCTTTTTTTACTGTAATATTCCCTGAGGGTTCGCGGACGGCGGTGGCGATATAGCCGGGTCCACGCATCATGACGCCTTCAATAACGGCTTGGCCGCCAACAAATACTTTCTTTTTTGGCTCCACGGCTTCTCTCCCCCTTATATCACATAATCTGAAGCTGTATACAAATACAGCAGAGCATCTCTGCTCTGCTGCCCAATTAGCCTTCTTGGCCGTAGCGCTTATTGAATTGTTCAATCCGGCCGCGGGCTTTAGCAGCACGTTGTTGACCAGTAAAGAACGGATGACATTTGGAGCAAACATCAATGCGCAGTTCTTTTTTAACAGAACCCGTCATGAAGCTATTACCACAGCCGCAGGTTACTTTGGCTTCACCGTAATTAGGATGAATCTTTTCTTTCATGTATCTTGCACCTCACTTTTTGCCACTTAACTTTTGCCAGGTAATTATACCATATAGGGACAGGCTTTTGCAACAGCAACGCATTATTTTCCTTCCCTATTTTGATATACAGTAAAACTGCCAAGGTCTACCTTGGGAAATGTTTTTGCCAGATGCTCAAGGAAAGGGCGCACTCCCAGTGGAGCCTCCCGGGCAGCAGGCATAACGGACAATAACCAGTCAGGATCCAAATTTAAATTACGGAGCTGAATCATATCAATACCTGTGCTGTCAATAAACTCGGTCCACGCGGCAATTTCTTCGGGGCGGTCGTTGAGTCCGGGAAATAGCAGCATATTCAGCGATACATATACACCATTCTCCTTAGCGTAGAGAATAGAGCTGCGCACATCATCCAGGCTGTAACCGGTACGGTAATAAGCCTGATAGGTTTCAGGGATGGCACTGATAATACTCACGCGCATGCTGTTCAGCCCGGCATCAACAATTTGCCTGATTCCCTCAGTATAACCAGCATTCGTATTTATATTGATAATTCCCTTGTTAGTCACAGCTCTGATTTGTTTTATTCCAGACGCAATGGCCGGAGCTGCCAGTGAAGGCTCTCCTTCACAGCCTTGCCCGAAGCTGATAATCGGTTCAGGAGCATGATCCAAATGGTATATTCCAAGCTCTGCAATTTCTTCCGCCGTTGGCGTAAAAACAATACGGCTCTGCGGAGAAGGACAGCATTCTGCCGGCTGAAGAGATATACAGCCCAGACAGTTGGCATTACAAGCAGGCGAGGTTGGAATGCCGCACTCCCATCGACGATAAAACAGATTCTGAGCCGTACAGCAATGCCAGGTAAGCGAACAGTTCGCCAAATGCTCAACAAGACGGTTTGAACCTAAATCACGTTTTACCTGATCAATTTTTTTGGCTAAGGCCGGTGTATTATACTTATTAGGATGCCATTTTGCATTATCACTAGTCGGTACAGCAGCCACCACGATCTGGTCTTTATAAAGTGCAGCAGCGGTGTAGCCAAAAAGCGGCAGCAGCGGTGCGTCCATATGTTTCTCGAAAGCGGGAAGATGAGTACGGGTATAGCCTACAGGCAGCATAGCGGCCACCGCCAACAGTGAAGAGGCCAACGGCTCGGTCTTTCCTTTTTTCTCCATAAGTGCGGTCCTGCCCGGCAAATACATTAGTTCGGCCCCTTCAGGCAGCGGTATCATATCCTCGGGATTCAAATTTACAATAGTTTCGCCTATTTTACCTACGGCCCGGTATCCCGGAGCATCATATATTTCGCCTTGTAAGTCGGCATATAGAGCTGTTAACATTTATTCACATCCTTAGGAACAGCCTTACTTGTTAAATAGATTCATTGTTTTAGTAAGGCCCACTTTTATAATACTCTCTACTGCATCAGCTGCTTTGGCAATCGCTTGCTCCACCAGCGGTTCTTCCTCCGTAGTAAAGCGGCTAAGCACATAATCGGCAACTTCCCAGCCCTCGGGCGGGCGGCCGATANNCCCCCCCCCGGCCCGGGGGGGGGGGGCCGATACCTAAGCGTACGCGGGCAAACGTATCTTTACTTAAATGAGTGAGCAAGGATTCGATCCCGCGATGTCCGCCTGATCCACCTTTCATCCGAAGCCGCAAGCGGCCCACCGGTAAATCAAGATCGTCAAAAATAACAACGATATCTTCGCTATCAACTTTATACCACCGCGCCAATTCACCAACTGAAGTACCGCTTAAATTCATATAGGTCTGTGGCTTGACAAGCAATACCTGCTCAGCGCCACGAAATTCAGCTACCTGAGCGTTACTTTTATTCTTCCAGTTCTGACAATTCCAGCGCCGCGCCAGTTCATCCACAACCAGAAATCCGGCATTATGCCTAGTAGCACTATATTCTCTGCCCGGATTCCCCAGGCCGACAATAATCTTCATTTAATCCTCCTGTTTATTGACGATGTCATTCACAGTAACAAACTTATATCCCTTAGCAGCCAATGCAATAATAATATTCCGGGTTGCCTCCACCGTCTGAGCCCTTGAAGCTTTTGATGCAATGCCATCCCCGTCATGCAACAAAATAATGGAGCCGTTTTGTACTTTACTAACCACACGGTTCACAATCGTATCCACTCCGGGATTTGTCCAATCGCGGGCCATAACCGACCATTCGACCACTTCCAGCTTCTTCTCAGCCATGACCTCCATGACTAAGGGATCGCGAAATCCATGAGGCGGACGGATAACCGTCATTTTAATGCCGGTTAAATCCTCTACAATGCGATTGGTGCGATCTATTTCCTCTTCGCTTTTTTTCCGTCCTACCGTCAACAAATCAACATGCTGATAGGTATGATTGCCTAATTGATGACCGTCAGCAGCTATTTGCTGCACAAGCTCCGGATGGTTTTCGGCGTTTTGTCCAATGACAAAAAAAGTTGCCGGCACTTGGTATTCCCGTAAAATATCCAGAATCTGATTCGTATAAGGTGGATAAGGTCCATCATCAAAAGTAAGAGCCACTATTTTTTGGTCTGTTTTTATGCCCGTAAAAACCTTGCCATAGAAATGATTGTCCGGCAGCAGGGCATTGTAAGTCAAAATAGAGCCAAGCACAATGCCAATAATTGCGCCCCAAAAACCGATCCGCATAGGACGCCGCAAAATATGCAGATAATCAAGTACTAAGCCCGTAATGACCAAAGCAGTAAGCAAACCTAACATAGTAATAAGCCGCAGGCTAAGATCTCCCATTAGCGTTGCTCCATTTCTCTATACATGATAAGCCAGTCTCCTTGTGAATCAGTCGTTTTACCTTCCTGATAAAATCCGCACTTTTCATAGACCCAAACAGCCGCCAGGTTATCAGGACGCACTTCCAAACGCACCCGTTTTACCTGGCTGGACTGAAAATAGCGAAGAGCTTCAGCCAATAAAGCCTGTGCCACTCCCTGGCCGCGTGCGTCAGGGTGAACGGCAATCGATAAAATACGGGCATCCGCCGCTTTAGCAGGTGTCAGGCTGGATCGTAAAAAAGCCACTTTGTTGAGCATGATAACAGTAACCGGGTGAAAGCCGAACCCATATTGCCCGCTAAGCCAGCGCCAGGTCCATTTAAACACATGACCGCCGGTAATTGCCAGCCGCCACAACGTTGAAAGCTTTGTCGGTGCAAAACAGTATCCGATTATCGTGCCTTTCTCATCTTTCGCTACCAGCGCTGCCGCTGGTTCGGCCCAGAACACAAGTGTAAAAATATCTTCCATCGCTTGTGGCTTGGGCAGCTTGCCACAATGATGAATAACGCTGTCATAAAAACACACCGTAAACAATGCGGCAATTGCTTTAATATCAGCTTCAACTGCACGGGTAACATGCATCAGACTACCCTCCATAAAAGAGCATATCCATGAGTATAGTATACACTAGCATATGCAAAAAAGCTGCTGCTAAGCCCTACCGGACTAAGCAGCAGCCGCAAAGGGCATAGAATAAGAAGCAAAAGATGAGATTGCCACGTCGCNNCGCTGCACTCCTCGCAATGACAGTCGAGCCTGTCGAAGTGTAACCCGTGCAACCCCGGCAGGGGAGCCTATCACACCAGACGCCAGAGGTTTCGTTCTCCGTCCCCGTCTCCCCCTGCCGCCAAGCTCAGGCCGTCGAGAAGGCTCCAGCTGCTAGGCGGAGCGAGGACGTGAGCGAAGACAGTACAGCGGCGGTACGGCAAGCGAACGCCCGCAGCGACAACAACGCAGATGGGGCCTTATCGGCGGCCGTCTCTCTTAATCGTCGAAGAGTTTGCTTACGGAGACATCCGTATAAATCCTGATAATAGCCTCACCAAACAGCGGAGCTACAGAAAGCAGCTTAATTTTTGGAGTACGCTTTTCAGGCGGTACAGGAATGGTATTCGTTATAATAAGTTCAGTAATATTGGATTTTTCAATGCGCTCAATAGCGGGATTGCTGAGCACGGCATGCGTACAGCAGGCAAATACTTGCTTAGCGCCAAAACGTTCAAGAGCCTTGGCACCTTCTACCAGTGAACCGGCAGTATCAACAATATCATCTATTAAAATAGCGGTTTTGCCTTCCACGCTGCCAATCAAATTCATAACTTCCGCCACACCAGGCTGCGGACGGCGCTTCTCAATAATAGCAATTGGTGCTTCCAGTCTGTCGGCTAATTGTCTAGCCCGGGTTACCCCGCCTAAGTCTGGTGAAACAACAATAATATCTTCTATTTTCTTCGAAACAATATATTCAGCCAAGATAGGAACTCCAAAAAGATGATCTACGGGAACATCGAAAAAGCCCTGAATCTGTCCGGCATGAAGGTCCATCGTTACCACGCGGGTTACACCGGCTGTACTTAATAAGTCTGCTACCAGTTTTGCCGAGATTGGTTCACGGCCACGCGTCTTGCGATCCTGGCGGGCATAACCGTAATAAGGAATAACTGCAGTTATATGACGGGCAGAAGCGCGTTTAAGAGCATCTACCATAATAAGCAATTCCATAATGTTATCATTTACAGGATTACTGGTCGGTTGGATAACAAAAACATCTTTACCGCGAACACTTTCGTCAATCATGACCTGAGCTTCGCCATTATTAAAACGGCCAACAAAGGCATTACCTACTTTAAGCCCCAAATAAGCTGCTATTTCTTCGGCGAGCGCCGGATGAGCGTTGCCGGTAAATATTCTTAATTTCTTACCATCTTCAAATGTCATTATATTATGCCTCCCTATTCCTTCTTTTGTCGTTTGACCCAGCCTTCAAGATTGGACTGGCGGGCCCGGGCGACGCCCAGTGATTCGGGCGGCACATGCTTGGTGATCGTTGAACCGGCAGCAACATAAGCACCCTTGCCTACCGTTACCGGTGCTACTAAATTGGTGTTACAGCCTATAAAGGCATTATCCTCAATGGTTGTACGGAATTTTTTCTTACCGTCATAATTCACTGTGATCGTACCAGAGCCGATGTTGACTCCTGCCCCCATATCGGTATCACCAATATAGCTTAAATGAGGAATTTTACTTTTTTCGCCGACGATGGTGTTTTTAACTTCAACAAAGTTGCCAACCTTTACGCCTTTAGACAGTACTGTTTTGGGGCGCAAGTGGACATAGGGTCCCACCGTGACGTCATCACCGACCGTACATTCATGAGCATAAGTAAAGTGGAGGTATACATTGTCGCCAATGGTTGTATCGGTAATCCGTGTATTGGGACCGACAGAACAATTGCGTCCAATAGTGGTCGCCCCTTCTAACCAGGTAAATGGATAAATCACAGTATCTGCACCAATTACAACATCGCTGTCTACAAAAGTACTGGCGGTATCCATAATTGTAACGCCGTTATCCATTAGCTCGACTAGTTTACGGTGCCGCAGAATTTTTTCTGCTTCCGCCAATTGTACCCGCGAATTAATCCCCAATGTTTGAAGATGATCAGCAGCGGCAGTAGCCCATACCCGGGCACCTTCATTAACCAAGAGACCAATTACGTCGGTCAAATAATACTCACCCTGCGCATTGGTACAAGTAATACCTGACAGTGCAGCAAACAGCGCCTGACTTTCAAAGCAATAAATACCGGTATTCACTTCAGCTACCAGTAATTCTTCAGCCGATGCATCTTTTTGCTCTACGATTTTCACGACTTGCCCCTGAGCGTCGCGAATAACCCTCCCATATCCGGCAGGATCAGGCATATGTGCCGTAAGCACAGTGGCTACCGCCTGCTTTTCTCGATGAGCATCAATCAACTTGCCCAGCATAGGGCCTTCCAGTAATGGCGTGTCACCACACAACACCAATACTGTACCGTTGTAACCGGCCAAAAGTTCTTTAGCCTGGATTACGGCATGTCCGGTACCAAGCTGTTCAGTCTGAACGACAAAATCGGCCTGACTGCCTACTTCATCACGAACACTATCAGCACCAAACCCTATTACCACAATATTTCTTGTTGCTCCAGCAAATTTAGCTGCATCCAGCACATGCTGCACCATAGGTTTTCCACCAACACGGTGAAGCACCTTGGGCAACGCCGATTTCATGCGAGTGCCTTTACCTGCCGCCAAAACAAGCGAAACGACATCTGCCATGACTGTACCTCCTGTCTAACAAAGCTTGTATACACAAAACAATTTGTTTCGACATAATCTATTGTTTTCCTTTGTTTTTTTAAAAATAATCAGGTACAAATTTTTCCATCCTGTCGAAAGAGCCAGAAATACACCATATCTCAAGTAAAAATGCACAACATTTCCCAGACGTATTTCGCTGTGCACCCCGCAGGGGAGCCATTCATAACTAACGCAGTAAGCAAGAAGCTAAAGATGAGATTGCCACGTCGCTGCATTCCTCGCAATGACAGAGGGGGCTGAAGAGTCTTGCTCTTGCCTACTATGTCCTGCGTGCACCCCGCAGGGGAGCCTTCCACCACTAATGGCAGCAAGCCCGTTTCCCTCGTCTCCACTGCCCACTGCCACTAAGCTTAGGCTGGTGAGAAAGGTTCAGCTGCTAGGAAGGCCGAGGAAGCGAGCGAAGACAGTACAGCGGCGGTACGGCAAGCGAGCTCCCGCAGGCCTGACAACGCAGATGGGGCCTTATC
>DDHB01000042.1 GCA_002337925.1 Sporomusaceae bacterium UBA1887 | reverse complement strand
AATGAAAGCAATGATATTTTAGCCTATTACACAACGAAAAATGTTGATATTTATCAAGGAACCGGTTACTTTACAAATGAAAAGGTATTACAAGTAGCATTAAATGATGGTACTCTATCAGAAGAGTTTACAGCCGATAAAATCTTTATTGCCGTTGGGTCGCGTACGAATATACCTTCCCTCGCTGGATTAGAAGAGGCTGGTTATATAACGTCTGAATCCCTGTTTGGAGATAAGTATCCGGAAACACCATACAAAAGTTTAGTTATTTTGGGCGGTGGTCCTATCGGTACCGAGTTTGCTCATGTGTTTACAGCTGCTGGCACGAAGGTCACTTTGGCACAGCGCAATACGCGCTTGTTGCCTAAGGAAGATGAAGAATTTTCTGCCCAAATCTTAAAGGATCTTCGTAGTTTTGGTATTAATATAGTATTGAACCATATACCAACCGCGGTACGGGTAGAAAATGGCGAAAAGATCGTAACCTTTTCTGACAAACTAACTAGTGAATCTTGCGAAGTCCGGGCAGAAGAAATTTTGATTGCCACTGGAATACGCCCCAATACGGATTTTTTACACTTAGAAAACACAAGTATCATAACCGATAGCGGAGGATGGATTGTTACAAATGAGTTTTTGGAAACGAATGTTGATGGTGTTTGGGCTTTTGGTGATGTAAATGGTGCAGCTCCCTTTCGACATAAAGCAAATTATGAAGCTGAAATAGTAGTCCACAATTTATTTGGTGAACAACAACTGCAAGACTGGCGCTGGGCCCGCTATGATTTAATACCTGTTGTAACCTTCACATATCCTCAAGTTGCTCATGTGGGCCTGACAGAGCAACAGGCTATTCAAGCAGGTTATGAGGTTCTAACAGCCAAACATCATTATTCATCGACTTCCAAAGGCTTTGCCCTTGGCTTTGATCCCGGAGACGAGCATGATGGATTTGTTAAGATTGTGGTAGATAAAAAAACAAATCTCATTCTAGGCGCCCATTTAATTGGACCGCAAGCTTCTATTTTGCTCCAACCATTTGTTAATCTTATGAATGCTGGTGAAACGACACTTACACCTGTCAATGATCATATTGCATCTAAGTCAGTAATGGAGTTACGAGCCTCCAGGATGACTCGTTATTTAGATCCGCACTCCGTGCAAAGTATCAGCGAGACAATGACACCACACCCTTCACTATCGGAAGTAATTATGTGGGTAAGATATTACCTGGAAGGAAAGTAGTAAAAACAAACGGGAGTAGCTTTCTAAGGCATAAGCTGGATAACATAGCTGGCTGCCCTCATAGATATAGTTGAGGGCAGCCAGCTATGTTTTTGCTGCGCCCGACGATGAGCAAATAAAGCTTTGACTAAACATTATGTTATAAATTATTATATTTATAACATATAATATAAAAAACTATTCTTGATATGCTATTTAGACACAATGAAAGTGCGGTGGTGATACATTGCCTAAAACAGGTCTATCTTCTGAAGAAATTAAAGAAAAGGCCCTGCAGATTGCAGAAGAAAAGATTCGGGCATACAGTTTTGAAAAATTCCGTTTAACGGATATTGCAAAGGAACTCAAAATCAGTCAGGCTGCGCTTTATAATCATTTTCCTGATAAAGCAGCATTGCTTGACGCCATATCGGAACGGTGGCTGGCACACATGGACAATACATTGGAGCATATTGCGAACAAGGAAGTACCGCCTCGACAGTTGATTGTGAAATGGTTTCTAACATATCATCAACTTAAAAAAGAAAAGGTTTTAAAGGATCCTGAGCTTTATAAATCCTTTAACATGGCCGCGGAGCTGTTGAAGCCGTTTATCATAGATCATTTGGATAATTTGAATAGACAGCTGCTGATGCTTGTGCAAAAGGCGATCATAGCGCAAGAGATTCACGCGAAATCACCAGAGAATGTAGTCCAGCTGTTATTGGAATCCACTATATCCTTCCACCATCCCCGGATGGTATTGGATCATAAGGACGAAAACAGGGAGGGATTGCTAAAGCAAGTAGTTGAAACCATGTTGGAGGGGTTCCATGAGTAGCATCAAAGGAGGAGAGGAACGATGGTACAAGTACAGGAGAAAAAGCTAACAGGAAAAGTAGCCTTAGTGACGGGATCGTCCCGGGGAATCGGCAGAACTATCGCAGAAGAACTGGCGCTGAATGGAGCGAAGGTCATTATTAATTACGCCGGAAACTCGGAAAAAGCCAACGAAGTCGTTGCCGGAATTAAACAGCAGGGCGGCGAAGCAACCCCAGTTCAGGCAGACATTAGCCGGGTAGCCGAGGTGGAGGGATTGTTCCAAAAGGCGATGGAAGCCTATGGGAAAATTGACATTCTGGTCAACAATGCAGGAATTATGATCACCAAACCGATCACAGCTATAACAGAAGAGGATTTTGACAAAATTTTTGCCGTCAATGTAAAAGGAACCTACTTTGCCTGTCAACAAGCAGCCAGGCACATGGCTAATAACGGACGGATTATCAATTTTTCTACCTCGGTAGCTGGAATGATGTTCCCAGCCTACAGTATTTATGCGGGTACAAAGGGAGCCGTCGAGCAGTTTACTCGTCAATTGGCTAAAGAATTCGGGCCCAAAGGGATTACGATCAATGCGGTTGCTCCAGGACCGGTCAACACCGAACTTTTTACTGAGGGGAAAACGAAAGAGCAAATCGAAACTATGACAAAGATGAATACCTTTGGCCGTCTGGGTGAAACAGAGGATATTGCTAAAGTTGTGTTGTGGCTGACAGGGCAAGAATCGCAGTGGATCACTGGCCAAACGATCCGCGTCAATGGCGGGGTTGANNAGATCCGCGTCAATGGCGGGTTTATTTAACCGTCTGGATTTTTGAAGAGTAGTATGATTTTATTTTTAAGTGGAGGGAATTACAACATGAAAAAAGTGGTTGCTTTTATAGGGAGCCCGAGAAAAAACGGCAACACAGCTACTCTTGTTAATGAAGTGATTCGGGGGGCGCAAGAGGCGGGTGCCGATACAACTGTTTTCAATCTGTACGATATGAACATCAAACCCTGCCAAGGCTGTCTCGTTTGCCGGAGAACCGGGCACTGTATTATGCAGGACGATCTCCAGAACATGTTTCAAGCGATTGTCGATGCTGATGCTGTGGTTTTCGGCTCACCTGTATATGTTTGGCAGGTCTCAGCTCAAATGAAGCTGTTGTGGGATCGGCTCTGCGGCTTGTTTGATGAAAATTTCCAGCCCAGATATGCTGCTAAAAGCCTAATCATGGTATATTCGCAAGGAAATTCCAACTCGCAGGCTTTTCAAATATCCTTTCAAACCAATGAAGCCGTGCTTAAGCTGCTTAATTTACAGGTAGTGGATACCCTCTTACAGGCGGGTGGCACAGACCCGCATGCCGCAGCTAATAATAACGAGCTTTTGTTACAAGCTTATGAAGCAGGAAAAGCCGTTTAGTAACCTGCAATGAGGCACAGTCGGTGTTTCTTTTCAGGTTTTATTGTCTATTGTTACTGATATATATAAGAGCTGTCCCGCAAGGTTTTTCGTACTTTGCGGGACAGCCCTTTCTTTGTTAATGGCGCTATTTAGATAGAATTTGTTGGCACATGGTATTGCTCTTTAAGAAATTCAACAAATGCGCGGACGGCGGATAGTTCTAAGAAGGATGGGGAATAGGCTAACCATGTTCTTCTTACCAGCGGTTTGCCGCTTCGCCAAAAAAGCTCGCGCCGGAATAAACCGCTTTGCTCACCTAGGCCAATTTCTGGCAGGATGGCCCAGCCAAGGCCGTGCAGCACCATTTGACGGCAGGTATCCATGCTGTCCACTTCCAGGTTTACTTGGGGAGCACAGGCGAATGATTCCCGCCACCAATCCTGTATTACCGGTTCCAATGAGCTGTCTGTGAGGTAACTGATTTGGGGCTTGTAAGGTAGCTCGCTAAATTCGATAGGGCTGCTTGACACCAGGCATATAGGTTCTTCGTGCAGCAAAAACTTCTCGTCCACCCAATGATAATCGCCCCGGAGAATCGCAATTGAAACCTCTTCTTTTTGCAGCATACGATGGATGTGGCGGCTAAGCCCTGTTTTTAGTAAAACTTCCACATCAGGAAAGCAGTGTAAAAAGCTTTTTAGTATTTGCGGCAGCTCATAATGAGCAAATACAGAGGATGTTCCCAGCCGAAGCGTACCTTGGACTTTATTTTCCATGTTCTTAATGCGTTCTTTCACCTTATTCATCTGTGACAGCATTTCTTCCGAATAGGACAGCAGATATTCCCCTTGAGGGGTGAGAAGTATACCGGTAGGGCGACGGGCCACAAGTTTCGCTCCAAACTCTTTTTCGAGATTGCGTAACCGGTACGTGAGCGCGGGCTGGGAGAGATATAAGCGATCCGCTGATTTGGTCAGGTTTTTCTCTACAGCAATGGTTTTTAACATCAACCAGTCTTTATCATCCATATGAGTCTATTCACCTCGTAATAAGAAAAAATTATTGAAATGCCAAAAAAAAATATATTTTATTTATTTCTCTAATTGTACTACAATTTAATTAGAATTCAAAATCTTTTGTAACTTCTTCTGGATTGGCTTCATAAAGATGCACAGAATGGCTTGATTCCCATGACTAGTCGGGCTGAGCCATCTCTTCTTTGTAAAGCGGAAAAGGGAGGGGGGAATAAGAAAATTCTATAACATTTATAAAAGTTAAATATTTTATTTATTATGCTAATCCTGTTATTCTTAATCTGAGTAGATCAGTTTCCAATATTTTCATGGAGGTGCCATATGCAAAAATTACTTCAGCCAGGTCAGGCTGGAACGGTAGAGTCCAATGACATCATCATCACCATTGCGCCTGCCAATCCTGGTGCAGGTATCATAATTGAGCTAAATAGCCCGGTGATCAAGCAATACGGACTCCGCATTACCCAAGTGATACAGGAGGCATTGGTTAGTCAGGGAATCACTGATGCTCAGGTGCATGCCAATGATAAAGGGGCCCTGGATTGCACCATAAGGGCGAGGCTGCAGACTGCTGTGCAGAGAGCGTCTGCCAAGGGAGGAATATAGATGGCCAGAATGCGTAGAAGCATGATGTTTGTGCCGGGCAATAACCCGGGAATGCTCCTGAACGCCGGTATCTATGGCGCTGATTCAATCATTTTCTGCCTGGAAGATGCCGTATCCATTACTGAAAAAGATGCTGCCCGCCATTTGGTGGCCGAGGCTCTTCAATCGATCAGCTACCCATGTGAAACTTGCATCCGGATTAACCACTTAAGCACTCCTTTTGGATACGATGATCTTGCGGTAGTGCTGCCTGCTAAACCGGATCTCATCCGTCTGCCAAAAGCCGAATCAGTAGACGATATTAAAGAGCTTGATGAAATTATTACCAAGGCAGAGAAAGATAATGGCTTTGTTCCTGGTTCCATTGTTATCGGTGCTGCTATTGAAACTGCAAAAGGACTGCGCTGCGCTTATGATATCGCGGCAGCTAGTCCGCGCATGGAGTTCCTGGCAATTGGCGGAGAAGACTTCATTGCAGATTTGCGCACTACACGGAGTAAGGAAGGCCGTGAACTGTTCGTACCCCGTTCCGAGTTGTTATTGGCTGCCAGGGCGGCCGGTATTCAAGCCATTGACAGCGTATTTTCCGATGTGAATGATGAAACCGGATTTGTTGATGAAGCCAACATGATTAAAGGCATGGGCTTCGACGGTAAGTCAGTGATCAATCCTCGCCAGGTCCGCCTTGTGCATCAAGTATTTCAGCCTACCGCCAAAGAAATAGATAACGCCAAGCGCATTTTAGCAGCTTATGAAGAAGCGCTGGCAAAGAAGTCCGGCGTTATTGCTCTGGATGGTAAAATGATTGACGGCCCCATCGTCGTACGGGCTCAGCGCATTCTGGACTATGCGGCGGCCGTACAGAAATAGAGGAGGTATTGTCATGATTAATGCAGCAGGAAGAGAAATTTCCGAACAAATCGTGGGCTATAGTAACATCGTTCCCTATGCGGGACCGTTTGCCATAACACCTGAGGGCCGCCTCTGGGGTCCAAAAATCCGCTCTGCTAAACCCCGTTCAGAGAAAATTCTCGAATCTATTGACCAGGCCATTGATGCCTCGGGCCTCAAAGATGGTATGACTATATCCTTTCACCATCATTTTCGCAATGGAGACTATATTTTAAACCTTGTTGTCGAAGCTATTGCCAAAAAGGGAATCAAAGGCTTAACCTTAGCACCTAGCTCTTTAAACGACGTCAATGACGCCATCATTCCCTATATTGAGGCGGGTGTTATCACTAATATTGAAACAAGCGGAGGACGGGGGAAACTTGGCAAGCTTATGACAGCCGGGAAGCTTGCCAGGCCGGTCCTTATTCGTTCTCACGGCGGTCGCGCCAGAGCGATTGAGAGCGGCGAACTGCATATTGACGTCGCCTTTCTAGGCGCTCCTTGCTGCGACAAGTTCGGCAATATTAACGGCACTGAAGGCAAATCGGCCTGCGGTTCTATGGGGTATGCCATGGTCGATGCGGCCTATGCCGATACGGTCATCGCTTTAACAGACAATTTAGTAGACCGTCCACTGCAGCGGATTAGCATCCCGCAGACCCAAGTAGACTACATCGTCGAGCTGGAGAACATCGGTAATCCGAAGGGAATTGCCTCAGGGGCTTTGCGTATTAGCCGCGATCCCAGAGAGCTGCTTATTGCCGATTATGCGGCTACCGTAATTGAATACTCAGGCTACTTCAAAGACGGCTATTCGCTGCAATTAGGCAGCGGCGGCGCTTCACTGGCTGCAGCACGGTTCATTAAGGAGAAAATGATCGCTCAGGGGATTACAGCCAGCTTTGGACTGGGCGGTGTTACAGCTCCCTTTGTGGACATGCTCAACGAAGGCTTGATACAAACCATATTTGATGTGCAGGATTTTGATCTGCCATCCGTTGAGTCGATAAAAAACAATCCCCGCCATCAGGAAATGTCGGCGTCCTTTTATGCTAATCCCCATAACGGCGGGCCTATTGTAAACCAGCTGGATGTGGTTATTTTAAGTGCTACAGAAGTGGATGTTAACTTTAACGTTAATGTGATTACGGATTCCAATGGCGTTATCATGGGGGCATCGGGTGGCCACTGTGATACTGCTGCCGGGGCCAATCTCGCTATTGTTGTGGCGCCGCTCCTGCGAGGTCGTCTGCCTATGGTTCTGGATCGGGTCAATACCATTGTGACACCCGGCGAAACAGTGGATGTTATCGTAACTGAGCGCGGCGTAGCAGTTAATCCGCGTCGTACGGATCTAATGGATAACCTGAAGGCATCAGGCGTACCTGTCATGTCCATTCACGATTTGCAGCAAATGGCCTATATCCTCGCTGGCAAACCGGAGCCTATTCCAGTCAGTGATCAGATTGTCGGAGTGGTGGAGTACCGGGATGGCAGTGTCCTTGATGTCATCCGCAGGCCGCTCTGACAAAATAAGTAGACTCTGCAGCTGGCAAGCCTACGTTTACGTCATGAATTAGTAAGGCCCTCCTTATCGAAAGGGGGGGCCTTACTATGTTTGTAATTAAATATAATGAAGTAAAACAAAATAGCTATTCCCGACAAGATATCGGGAATAGCTATTTAAAGGGAAGACTGGAAAAAATAAAGGACTTGGTTTACACCAGTCCTTTAGTCATTAAACGGCTCGTTGAACTTTTCCGGAACGGAGACAACGGGTACAAACATTAACTCGTTTAACTTCACCATCCAAAATGGCTTTAACCTTTTGAATGTTAGGCTTCCAAGTCCGTTTGGTCTTCAAATGGGAGTGACTTACGTTAAATCCGCTGCGCTCGCCTTTTGCGCAAATTTCACAGACGTTGGCCATTTATTTCCACCTCCTCGCAGGACAAAGACTTTTCCATATACAACGACAATATTTTAGCACAAATTACGGTAACTATGCAAGGGCTGGAAGAATTAATTCTTAAATAAATAGTATTTAGCAGGAGTTTGATGTCATATATTGAAAATAAAGAACAAAAAGTACGTAGAGGGGGCTAATAATTTGATAAAAAAAGATACTCCTATTATGGAAATTCTCCGCTTAACCCCCCAAGCCAGAGAGATATTTGCGCGCCATGGAATGGGTTGTATCGGTTGTTTGGCCTCAACAACGGAGACTCTGGAAAACGGTGCTAAAATGCACAATATTGATGTAGAGGCACTACTGTGCGAATTAAATGCCGTTTGTTTGCCTAAATGAATACTCCTGTTCAATATTTAAAAGGGGTCGGTCCACAAAAGGCTGCATTATTGGCAAAACTCAATATTACAACAATTGGTCAGTTGCTTGAGCATTACCCCCGCCGTTATGAGGATCGCAGTCAGTTAAAACGAATAGCTGAGGTTTTTGACGGACAGGTGGAAACTTTTTATGCAGTTGTTACTGCCGTTAATGAAGTGAAGCCTCGAAGGGGTTTAACGATAACGAAAGTACGGGTGAATGACCAGTCAGCTGAAGCAGAGCTGGTATGGTTTAATCAGCCTTATTTTAAACGCATGTATAAACCGGGTATGCAGCTTATTGTCTCCGGTAAGGTTGAACGACGGTTTCGTCAGATACAAATAACAACGCCTGAAGTGGAATTTCTATCTCCTGGCGATGATTCTTTGCACACAGGGCGTATTGTACCGATTTATCCCAGCAGTGAGAATATTAATCAGCAGTTCCTAAGGTCGCTGATTAAACAGGCCCTTGAGAGTCAAACCAAAATTGTTGAGAATCTTCCTGATGAGATCTGTAAGAACTATCAATTGCTTAACCGTACTTCTGCTATAGAAAATATCCACTTTCCAGGCAGTATGGCCCTATTGGCTGACGCGCGGAGAAGGCTGGTATTTGAAGAGTTATTTTATTTACAAAGCGGCTTGTTATTCTTAAAAAAGAAGCACCAGCACAGCGGTATTGGAGTTAAGCACGGGCCCAATGGTGAACAGCTATTGGCAGCGCAAAAATGCCTGCCATTTTCGCTGACTGATGATCAACAGCAGGCGTTTAGAGAAATTAAAGATGATATGGAAGACAGTACTCCTATGCAGCGCTTACTGCAGGGCGATGTAGGCTCGGGTAAGACCGTAGTAGCTGCTCTGGCCTTGGTAAAAACGGTGGAGAATGGCTATCAAGGTGCTTTGATGGTACCTACAGAGATACTGGCTGAGCAGCATTTTCATACTCTCAGCCGCATGCTTGCTCCATTAGGGATTCGCATTGTACTGTTGACTGGAAGCTTGACAAAACGCGTTCGTAAAGAAGTATTGGACAGGCTTAGTAATGGACTTGTCGATATTGTCATTGGAACGCATGCTTTAATTCAGGAAGACGTTGTTTTTCAACAGCTTGGACTGGTAATTACCGATGAGCAGCATCGCTTTGGAGTGAATCAAAGAGCTCTTTTACAGGCAAAAGGGAACATGCCCGATGTACTGGTGATGACAGCAACTCCAATCCCGCGGACTATGGCATTGACGGTATATGGAGATCTTGATGTATCATCCATTCGCCAGATGCCGCCTGGACGGAAGGCAATTAAAACCTATGTTGCTAACAAAGACATGCATGAAAGAGTATATAACTTTGTACTGAAGGAAGTACAGGCCGGCCGCCAAGCTTATATTGTCTGCCCTTTAGTGGAAGAATCCGCTAAGCTGGAAGCACAGTCTGCTACGCAGTTGTATGAACAATTGCAAGCAACGACTTTTCGCACGGTACCTTGCGGATTGGTTCACGGGCGGTTGAAACCTCAAGAAAAAGAGCAGGTCATGCAGGCTTTTTATCAAGCGGATATAAAAGTGTTGGTTGCAACAACGGTTATTGAAGTTGGCGTAAATGTCCCCAATGCAACTGTAATGGTTATTGATGGCGCTGACCGTTTCGGATTAGCGCAATTGCACCAATTACGTGGACGCATTGGACGCGGTGAGTATCAATCTTACTGCATATTACTTTCTGACAGTAAAAATCCGGACACTAAAGAGCGACTGGACATTATGTCTCAAACCTGTGATGGTTTTGTGTTGGCGGAAAAAGATTTGCTGCTCCGTGGTCCGGGCCAGTTTTTTGGTATCAGGCAGCATGGGCTGCCAGATTTAAAAATTGCTGATATTGTAAAAGATATTGAAATCTTATTAGAAGCTCGTAAGGCTGCTTTGCGTTCAGTGAATATCCCTGAACACGTGAATTTGCTTCGGCCTGAATTAGCGGTACGGTTTGGAGAAAAATTCCGGCAGATGTTCTGCAATTAAAAAAAAGGGCGGCCTTAAGCCGCCAATTATGGGAGAGGAGAAAATTTACATTCCTAGTTATTTACCATATGTAAATAACTTATTCATGATTTTACTATTATTTTAAAATTATTTTCCAGCCTTGGAGTGCAAACTAGAATAAAGTAGGTTGCCAAGGAGGGAATTGTGTGCAATACCATTATGATGAAGCACAACTGCGCAATATTGCAGAAGAATGCCAGGAGTTTGAACATATTATTAATGCAATGGGGTACGGCTATTCGTTATTAAATGTGTCGGCAGATGATTTTGCACGTCGCTGCTCTGATTGTACTCATTGGTCTAATAGCGCTTGTGAAATTTTTCAAAAAGAAATTAACGAATAAGCAGGTAAAAATATGCTTACCTCCAAGCACTGCATAATAAGCGGTGCTTTTCTCTTTTGAGAGATTGTATTTTATAGCCTTATTTAGTAATATGGATAAAGATGTGTGTAATTCTAGGGGAGATAACTATGAATAAAATTTTTGGATGGCTGGCTATTATCATAGTGGCTATATTACTGTACTTGTGGCAGCCGGATTTTTTTGATCATGCCTATAGAATTATTAAGCAAGGTGATATCATTGCCTTGTCGGAGTATCTTCGCTCTTTCGGAGCAGGTGCTGTTATTGTTACTTTGTTTCTTTTTATTGTCATGACTTTTACGATTGTTTTCCCATTTATGATTCTTTCGGGTGCTGCCGGCATTGTTTTCGGCTTGTGGTGGGGTACTGTTATTTCCTGGATGGGCGAAGTAGCAGGAGCCTTAGTCATGTTTATCTTTGCGCGTCACTTTTTTCGTCACGCCGTAGAAGGCTGGATTACGAAAAGTCCCTATCTAAAACAGGTAGATGACTATAGTGCTGAAAACGGCTTTAAAGCGCTTTTAATAGCTAGATTACTTCCGTTAGCTCCCTCGGGAATTATTACAGCTGTTGCTGCTATTAGCCGCATGACTTTTAAAGATTTCATTCTGGCTACGGTATTAGGAAAATTTCCTCCTGTAGTCATAAAGGTGCTTTTAGGTCACGATCTCGTATTTGCGAGTGAAAATATGGGGAGATTGATTGGTATTATCTTAGTCGTTATAGGCGTTTATGGAGCCTTATGGTGGTTCAAACGTAAGAATGGTAAATCTGATGAGAAATAGCTGACAGCGTAGCAGGGAAAAATTTACCTGTGACGAACTATTGATAATAATTCGTTCAGATAAATTTAGAGGTGGTGTTGTTATGCCAATTATTCAAATTGATATGCTTGAAGGGCGTACTGTTGAACAAAAACGCAATTTAGTACAAAAAGTAACTGAAGTGGTTTGTGAAACTGCAAACTGCCCGGCGGAAGCGGTAACTATCGTTATACGTGATATGCCGTTTGAGAATCTCGGCAAAGCAGGTAAGCTGCGTATTGATGCTTAAATGAAAAAAACACCCCATTTCGTATTACTTACGAAATGGGGTGTTCTTCTGTATACATAACACCATATCCGCCTTTGGGATAACAAAACTCAATGTTTTTAAAGGGCCGCACCAGCCGGCAGGCGCCACATTCAATGCACTGTTTATATAATACGCCAATAGGCGTATTATCCGCATGATTCCACAAGAAAACTTCGGTAGGACAAATTGTCAGGCAGGCTTTACTCTGACAATCCTTACAGATATTCTGATCCCCGATGATGACATGCTGCCACGAATCATCAGGCTCAAAATGAAGGGAGCTCATCTTAGTGTATAATGTATTCATTTTATTACCTTTAACACACGCCAGCTGTCTTTGAGCATTTTGCCTAAAGGCTGCATGCTGATTAGTTTTTGAAAGATAAACTTTCTTTTGGCAAGTTTGGGCATCGTATAAACCTTTGCGACCTGGAAAGCAGCTTCGTTCGCCATTCGAGTGTAAAGGTCAAATAAATAGGGAATATCCTGCTGCATTTTAGCTACGCCAGCATTTGCTTTCATATCTTGCATGACAAAGCTTTCGTTTAGCAGTGTACGGTATAGAGAAAGCTTTCGTTCTGAAAAGTCACGGACTATTTTAGCGGCAGTAGCAGCTTTAGCTGCAAAAAAACCCGACCACATTGCTAGATTAACTCCATGAACACCATTAACAAGAGCGGCAGCATCGCCAGTAATCATAATTCCCGGATGTACGAGGCTTGGAATACTAGTATAGCCGCCTTCCGGAATAAGCGCGCTGCCATACTCTTTTAATTTACCGTCTTTAAGTAAATGCTTAATATTGGGATGTTCTTTTAAGCGATTCAAAAGTTCATATGGCCGAGTACCCGACTGGGCAAAATCAGCTACGGACATGCCGACATTTAAGCTGATGCTGTCTTTGAAAGTATGAATAGACGCTGTTCCATTCATGCCGGCTGTTGGATAACCGTATAACCCGATTATGGCTCCTTCATTGGGTAATAAGTTGAATCGTTCTTCGATAATCTCAGCGGAAAGGGAGATGGTTTCTTTTACATAAAGAGACATATTAAGTGGTGATACGCGGTGAATAAGGCCGGATTTTTCGGCAAGCATGGAATTCGCGCCATCAGCTAACACGATGATATCGGCCAGATAATAATTAGGATGAGGTTCAGCTATTTTTACACCAATTGCCTGATTGTCTTTAAAAAGCACTTCAGATACATGGTGATTATTAAGCAGGATAGCTCCGGCATCTATCGCTTTTTGTGCCAACCATTGATATAAATGGATACGTTTTATCGTAAAGCGATTGTAGGGAGCCGCTGCTAACCGCTTGCTTTGATATCGGGTGCTTAGTACGGAATCCTCTGTCATCCACCAGAAGGACTGGTCAGTTACCATTCGTTCCCATTCAAGTTCATCCCAGAAATTAGGAAAAAGTTTATGAGTATGCTCTGCAATGATGCTTACTCCACCGCAGACTTTCGCACCGGGGTAGCACCCTCTCTCCAGGAGTAAAACCTTCAGTCCCTGCTGTGCCATAAAAAAAGCGGCTGTGCTGCCTGCAGGTCCGGCTCCTGCGATAATGACATCAAATTTCCCGGCGGGAGCTTGATTTGTTGTTTGCGATTTTATATTGTCCGGATTAATTTTATAAGGTTTTTTAAAAGAAAACACTCTGTTTATCATGTTATTCACTTACCTTACGTTGCATAATAAGAAAAAAGTCCGTATACGGAAGGATGAGCACGATAATCAGCCAGGACAGGTAATTAGAGACGATCATGCAAATGACGGTGGGTTGTCAAACTTCCAGGTATGCTGTAGAATACGTGTTATGCCGAATTTCCAAGGAAAACGGGGGAACCATATTTGGGGTGAATCCGCAGAATTTCTGCGGTAGGGATATCCTCTTGTCCCGAACCCGTCAGCTAACCTCGTAGGCATATAGAGAGGAGAGACTATCATGAATAAACTTTTTATGACTTTAGGGTTACTTTTTTTCATAGGAGCGATCGCTCTTAGTTCAAAAGCGTCAGCCGAGGCTGCAGAACGTCAGTTTAAATCAGAGGCTATCGAGATGGTAGCAACTGCTTATGCCCCCGGTGCACATGATAATGGTAAATGGGGAGATTTGACGCACATGGGAACGAAAGTTCGTCCAGGCATTATTGCCGTCGATCCTAAGCTTATTCCCTTAGGTTCACGTGTATATATTGAATTTGCCGACGGACATGGTGCTTATGCTACCGCTGAGGATACAGGCGGAGCTATTAAAGGGAAGCGAATTGACATTGCTATGGCAACTGTAGACGAAGCTTATGAGTTCGGTATGCAAAAAGCAAAAGTATATATTGTAAAGTAAAGAGGAGCGTCCCAGGCTAAGCCTGGGGCTTTTTTCCTATTATTTGCCCATCGACAATGACGGTAGTAACATGTGTTGAAATAGCGAATGGATCACCATCAAAGATAACTAGATCCGCGTCTTTTTNNCCAACCCGGTTACTCACTCCAATAATTTGAGCAGCATGCAAGGTAATTGCTCGCAATGCCTCATCGCGGGGTAAGCCTGCTTTTACCGCTAAAGCAGCCTCTAAGCGTAAGCAATTAATCGGCAAGAATGGATGGTCGGTGATTAAAGCTATTTTTACCCCGGCTTCATGGAGCAGGGCCGGTGTGCGGTAGGTACGGTCCTTTAACTCGACTTTAACTCTGGCGGTGATGGAGGGACCGATAACGGCAGGAATAGAACGCTTGGCAATTTCCTCTGCAATTTTATGTCCCGCAGTTGCATGCTCCAGTGTAAGCAGCAGATTAAATTCATCAGCAATACGGATTGCCGTCATAATGTCGTCTGCCGCGTGCGCGTGAGCTCGAAGCGGTATTTCACGGTTCAGCACCTGTACAAGTGCCTCCATGCGTAGGTCACGTTCGCCTGTCCCTGAAGCGATCTTATTTGCATAATTTTGAGCAGCGACCAACTGTTCCCGGATCATGCCTGCAATTGTCATGCGTGTTGAGGGAGGACGGTCCTTTGCCATGTATATTTGGATCGGATTTTCGCCAAAAGCAATTTTCATCCCTGCTGGCTGGCGAAGGATCATGTGATCAATTACGGTACCGTGTGTTTTAATCGCAACGCTTTGTCCGCCAATCACGTTTTCGCTTCCAGGAGTAACAATAATAGTCGTCACTCCACCGCATAATGCGTCAGATAAGCCTTGATCTTCGGGATTGATGGCATCTATGGCCCGCAAATGTGGACAGAGCGGGGAGTTTACTTCATTTTTGTCTACGTGAGCCTGTCCTACACCTTCTTCGGCAATACCGAGATGGGTGTGACAGTCGATTAACCCGGGAGTAATTTCTTTGCCTGCAGCCGATATAACGGTTGCATTGGCAGGAATGGCAATATGTTGGCCAACGGCGATAATTTTTTTCTTATCAATTAAGATTACGGCCCCTTCAATAGTTCCGTTTGAAACAGTATGAACAACACCACCAGTTATTGCAAGCATAAATACCTCCAACGACAGTATATGCTTAGTTTAAACAGTTGGACAAAATAAAATCAGGACTAAACAAATTATGTTTAGTCCTGACAATTTTAGAGAATTTTTTGGTCAATTAAATCAATCAACTGAGTAATTTCCGGTTTTGTAACCTGAGCAGCAGCTCCGAGTGCTTCGCCCTTACGGCGCATTTCTTCATTGATAAGAGAAGAGAAGATAATGACCGGAAGTGCACGCAGGTTTTCATGATCTTTGATGCGCTTAAGTAAATGATGACCATCCATCTGAGGCATCTCAATATCAGTAATGATTAAATTCAGCTTTTCTTGCATCGGAGTTCGGTCTGATGCCATGTTTTCTAAAGTATCCCAAGCAATTTGACCGTTCTCAGTACTAATAACATTGTTGTAACCAGCTACATGAAGCGTACTAAGCAACAGGTCACGCAGCATTTTTGAATCTTCAGCGATCAGGATAGTCTTCGTTTTACGAGTTTCCACTACACCTACATTAGCAGAAGGGATGGTAGTTAATTTGCGATTTATTTCCGGATTAATATCAGCCACAATTTTTTCGAAGTCCAGGAGAACAACCATTTTTGCTGCCATTTTTACTATTCCAACAACCATATCGGAGTTGGTAATGTTGGGAGGAGCCTCCATCTCGGTCCAGGATATACGGTGAATGCGGGAGACCTCATCAACCAGGAAGCCTACGAAGTAGTTATTGAGTTCACTGACAATGATTTTGTGTGAGGTGGCAGTGTGTTCACTGCCAAGGCATCTTGCCAGATTGACCAAAGGCATTACCTTGCCGCGCAGAGTAAAAACTCCTTCAACATAGGGGTGGGTATTGGGCATCTTTGTAATTTCAAGAGGATTAATAACTTCACGGACCTTGGCAACATTTATGCCATAAGTAACAGAACCTACCGCAAATTCAACAATTTCAAACTCGTTTGTACCAGTCTCTAATAAAATACCTTTGTTATTAGACATGGTTTTAATTCCTTTCTTCTTATAGCTTTATAAATTACTTTACTAAACAAGATATGAGTAATCATTATAATTCCATTATTGCTTTTCATTTCCTTCTTAAATTTACAAAATCTCTTGTTTTTTTACAAAATATAACCTTTTTTTCACATAAAAAGAGGTAGCCTTGGCAAGGTTATGTATGATATACTATGCAGAATAAATACGAAACCATTTGAAAGGAGTAAAAATATGCTTGAAAATAAATTTGGACCTGAAGGATTAACTTTCGATGATGTATTGCTTGTTCCGGCTAAATCCGAGATATTGCCACGCGATGTAGAGGTAGGGACATACCTGACTCGTAATATTAAACTAAATACACCGATCATGAGCTCGGGTATGGATACAGTTACTGAAGCCAGAATGGCAATTGCCATGGCACGTGAGGGCGGCATAGGTGTAATACATAAAAATATGACCATTGAGCGGCAGGCGAATGAAATTGATAAAGTAAAACGGTCAGAGCATGGAATTATTGTAGATCCGATTTTCCTGTCACCTACGAATACGTTGCAGGATGGAAATGGTCTGATGGAAAAATACCGTATTTCCGGTGTTCCCATCACGGAAAAAGGTAAGTTAGTAGGGATCATTACCAACCGGGATATGCGCTTTGAAACAGACATGAAGAAAAAAATCAGCGGAACTATGACCCGCGAGCATTTAATTACTGCTCCAGTGGGCACTTCGCCGGAAGAAGCAAAAGAAATCCTCAGACATCATCGCATTGAAAAATTGCCGCTGGTGGATCAAGAGGGCAATTTAAAGGGTTTAATTACTATTAAAGATATTGAAAAAGCGCAGAAGTATCCGAACTCTGCCAAAGATGCTAAAAGCCGGCTGCTTGTTGCTGCGGCGGTTGGTGTAGGAGCAGATATGATGGACCGTGTAGATGCCATTGTTGCTGCTAAGGTAGACGTTATCGTCATTGATACTGCTCATGGACATTCTATTGGGGTTCTTCAATCAGTGAAACGGATCAAAGAGGCCTATCCTCATATTGAGTTAATAGCCGGTAATATTGCAACTGCAGAAGCTGCCCGTGATTTGATTGAGTCAGGAGCGGATGCGGTAAAAGTAGGTATTGGACCGGGCTCAATTTGTACAACCCGTATTATTGCCGGTATTGGTGTGCCGCAAATTACAGCAGTCTATAATTGTGCCAAAGCTGCGCGTGAATATAATGTTCCCGTTATAGCCGATGGTGGCATTAAATATTCCGGAGACGTTGCCAAAGCAATCGCAGCAGGTGCCAATGTTGTTATGATCGGTAATCTGCTTGCCGGCACAGAAGAAAGTCCTGGAGAAACTGTTATATATCAAGGCCGCAGCTACAAGGTATATCGTGGTATGGGATCGCTGGGAGCTATGGCTGATGGTAGTAAAGACCGTTATTTCCAAGAAAATATGGACAAGCTCGTTCCGGAAGGCATTGAGGGCCGTGTACCTTATAAAGGATCGGTTGCTGATACATTATTCCAAATGGTTGGCGGGTTGCGTGCAAGCATGGGATATTGTGGTGTACGCAATATCGATGAACTTATTACGAAAACTCAATTTATCCGCATAACAAGCGCCGGTTTGAAAGAAAGCCATCCACATGACGTAAATATTACAAAAGAAGCTCCTAATTACAGCCTTTAATTTTAAATAACACCCCTTGCCTTTTATATGAGGCAAGGGGTGTTATTTGATTATTCGCATGACAAGTGAAAATGTTGGGATTTGATTGGGCATACTAAGTGCAGAGGGGAGTTGGAAACCCGATGGAAAAACAAGGTAAAGGCCGGCGAATCATGCAAAAAAAATGGTGGCGTGAGTATATAGTTGATAGCATTATTGTAATCGTGATATTGTCGTTATTCGCCAGTGTCGGCTATGCTTTCTTTAGCCTTCCTAAGACGGATAACTTAGATCAGCTCCAGCTGGTTGCAGCCACGCAGGTTTTTGATATTAATGGGCAACTGATTTCAAAATTATTTGAAGAAAACAGAATTGTTGTTTCTATTAATAGTATATCTCCTTATGTTCAGCAAGCAATTGTTGCAAATGAAGATACCCGGTTTTACAGTCATTTCGGAATTGATCCAATTGGTATCATACGGGCAGCGGTGATAAATGTACGTTATGGCGGCATAGTTGAAGGCGGCAGCACAATCACGCAACAGCTTGCCAAGAACTTATTTCTCACACAAGAGCAGACATTTGGCAGAAAAATAAAAGAAGCCTTGTTAGCTGTTTTAATTGAGCGTAAGTTTTCTAAACAAGAAATTTTACAGGCTTACTTAAATCAGGTTTATTTTGGTGAAGGTGCTTACGGAATAGAAGCAGCTTCGCAGCTGTATGTTGGTAAACATGCAAGCGAATTAACGCTGGCAGAAAGCGCATTACTTGCAGGTTTGCCACGGGGGCCCAATATATATTCTCCTTACAGTGACATGAATGCGGCCGTTAATAGGCGGGCTGTTGTGTTAGCCGGTCTTGTTAAAGAGAGCTATATAACGGAGCAGCAGGCAGCTGTCGCAAATCGTGAGCCGGTACAATTAGCAGGCAAGAAAAAACGTGCGATACAAGCATCTTATTTTCTCGATTACATAGCAAATGAGTTAGTAGGCCGTTATGGAGCGAATCGAGTCTATAAGGGTGGTTTAAAAGTATATACAAGCTTAGATACGAAAACCCAGCAAGCAGCAGAAGCTGTGCTGGGAGAGTTTCAGGGAGCAGTGCTGGCACTTGACGCTAGAACCGGTTATATAAGGGCAATGGTCGGAGGGCGTAACTACGAGGAAAGTCAAACCAATCGGGTTCTATCGGAAATCAGGCAGCCAGGGTCAGCCTTTAAACCGATTCTATATGCTGCTGCTTTGAATAGTGGTTTGACAGCGGCTTCAGTAATTGTTGATGAACCCATTAATATCAGTGGTTATGTACCGCAAAATTATGATAAAAAATATCGTGGTTCTATTACTCTTAAGAAAGCTGTTCGGTGGTCGGTCAATGTTGCTGCAGTGAAAGTTGGGCAGCAAATAGGAATGGAAAATGTATTGAATCTAGCGCGTTCTATGGGTATTTCAACAATAGTGCCTGAGGATAATAATTTGGCTTCAGCGCTTGGGGGTCTTACGCAAGGAGTGAGCTTGTTTGAGTTAACAACAGCTTATACCGGTTTTGCTAATGGCGGGGTTATTTCGAAGCCTGTTGCGATTGTTAAAGTACTTGATGAAAATGATCGGGTGCTGGAGCAATCCCAGCTTAGCCAACAGACGGCCCTGCAACCGGATGTAGCATATATTATAACGGATATTTTAAAGAGTGTACTTGATAATGGAACAGGCACACCGGCTAATCTTGGCCGGCCGGCTGCAGGGAAAACGGGTACTACCGATAATTATGAAACTGCCTGGTTTATGGGATACACACCGGAACTGGTTGTCGGAATTTATATAGGAAATGATAATCGTAAGCCTGTCGGCATTTCAGGTACCGAAGTTTCCGCTCTCTGGGGAACGATGATGAGTAAGGTGGTAAGTGACAGCAGGGCAATTGATTTTTCAGTTCCTCCTAATGTGATAACGAAATTAGCCATTTGTGCCGAATCGGG
This sequence comes from Sporomusaceae bacterium UBA1887, assembly GCA_002337925.1. Lineage (GTDB taxonomy): Bacteria > Bacillota > Negativicutes > Sporomusales > DSM-15969 > Anaerospora. The sequence goes on along the minus strand of DDHB01000042.1, from coordinate 81,116 downwards.
TAAGCTTGCACCGTCATCCGGCTGCTCTGATACTGAATACAGTGCCTTCATCCGCGGGACTGAGCCGAAAGTGACCGACTCGCGTACACGGGGCGTCCAATCTGCCCCCTCTAACAATCAACGTGACAATCGACCTTTCTGGAAGCTTCCCTGGCGATTGCCCGGATTTTAATTGTATGGTAAAATGCTACGTAGCAGGGAGAACTTGGCAGCAGGAGGAAAGACGTGCATTCAAAAGTTAACGTATTGGGTATTCCCGTTGATTCTATTACAATGGAATCAGCCGTAGCAAAAATTGAAACCTTTATTCAGGATTCCGAGCCTCACTTAATTGCAACTGCAAATGCAGAAATGGTTATGCTGGCACAGCAAGATAGTGAACTTAGAAATATACTAAGTAGTGCTTCGTTGGTGGTTCCGGATGGAGCAGGAGTTGTGTGGGCAGCCCGCTATCAGGGAAAACAGGTGTATGAGAGGGTAGCTGGTTTTGATCTGACGCAGAAACTGCTTGCAGAAGCCGGAAAAAAAGGGTACCGGATTTATCTCTTTGGGGCAGGTCCGGGAGTAGCAGAGAAGGCAAAGCAAACCGCCGAAGAACGCTATCCTGGTATAAATATCATTAAAACTCGCGATGGTTATTTTAGTGCTGCTGATGAAAATGAAATTATTGAAGATATTTCACGGGCTCAGCCTCATATTTTACTCGTTGCACTAGGGGTACCTAAGCAGGAAAAATGGCTGTCACGCAATCTTAAGCGTCTGCAGGTTCCTGTTTGTATCGGGGTAGGCGGAACGCTTGATGTAATGGCAGGAACGGTAAAACGTGCACCGTTATGGATGCAGCAAGCAAACTTAGAATGGCTGTATCGTTTGTTAAAACAGCCGCATCGTGCGATTCGAATGCTTGCATTGCCTAGGTTCGTTATAAAGGTAGTATTGGACAAAAAATAGTTAGACAAAGTAAAAGGGGTATATTATAATAGGTTGAGAATTCACAGAGAAAGACAAGGGGGTTGCTTTGGAGGAGGTGGATACGTGGTAAAAACGCCTGTAGTTAAAGAAGGTTACATATATATTGGAACTCTTATTCTCATAACAATTGTTACGGCTGTGGCTGTTGACCCTTATTGGGCAATTATTCCCGGAGTGTTGGCATCTTTTGTTACCTTCTTCTTTCGCAATCCTAGACGCAGTATTCCTGAGGATGATACGCTTGTTGTATCGCCTGCTGACGGCAGAGTCATGGGGGTCACCGAGGTTTTTGAAGACCAATTCTTGAATGCAACTGGTAAAAAGGTAACAATATTTTTGTCTGTTTTTGATGTACATGTTAACCGTAGCCCTGTTGCCGGTGAAATAAAGTTTCAGCAATATACTTGCGGCCGCTTTCGGCCAGCTTACAAAGAATCTGCTGGCTGTGAGAATGAGCGCCATTCGATCGGCTTAGAAAATACACATATGCGTGTGCTTGTGACCCAAATAGCTGGTTTGATTGCGCGACGGATTGTTTCCTGGGTTACTCTAGGGACAACTCTTAAGCATGGAGAACGGTATGGACTGATTAAATTTGGCTCCTGTACAGAAGTAATTGTTCCTCAAGCGGTAGAAATCCTTGTAAAAAAAGGTGACCGTGTAAAAGGCGGGGAGACCATTATAGGGAGGTTACCCACTTGAGAAGTTTTATTCCTAATGCGTTAACAGCATTAAATATTGTATTAGGTGTTTCTGCATTAATTAGTACCTTTAACGGCGCTTTTTCAACGGCAGCACTGCTTATTGTGGCAGCACTAGTTGCTGATGGCTTAGATGGAAGAGTTGCCCGTTATTTCAATACTAGCAGTGAATTTGGCAAAGAATTAGATTCTCTGTGTGATGTGGTATCTTTTGGCGTTGCTCCTGCTATTTTAGCCTATGTTTATGCTCTGCAAGAATATGGCATCGTTGGTGTGCTGGCTGCTGCAGCCTTTGCTACCTGTGGCGCGCTAAGGCTGGCCCGCTTTAACGTGAATACGGGAGTGGTAAAAGGTTATTTTATGGGATTACCAATACCGGCAAGTGGTTGTGTAATTGCTACGTATGTCATGTTAGGCATAAAATCACCTAGCTGGCTTTTGTTAGCTCTTACTGTAATTTTTGCTTATTTGATGGTCAGTACCGTTCGCTATCCTGACTTCAAAGGAAAAGATGGCGAACGAATTCGGATTGTCCCGCTTGTAATCACTGTTCTGGTAAGCGGTTATATTCTGTTTTTGGCTCATGATGCATACTTATTTGTTGGCTTTTTTGCCTATGCACTGTTTGGGATGCTGAATACGCTGTTTGGCTTATTTGAATCTTAGACTTCAGCAATCATAAATTAGTGCTAGACTTGTATCCTCCCCGGGATACATATTTTTTTGCGGGTTATATTATCTAGTAACCAAATTATACTTGACAATTTGAAAGAACCAAAATTACAATTATTTTGGTATTAGTACTGCGTTTTTATCTCGTGTTTAAAAAGGAGACTAATCCATGAACTATATTTTTGACTACATAATGATCCCGATGCAGTTAATCATCGTTTTTTTTACTTTGTACTACTTTTTCCTTGCGTTTTTTGGGATGTGGCGTCGAAAAGAGATTAAGATTTTAACCCCTCAGAAATCATTTGCCGTTGTTGTTGCTGCCCATAATGAGGAACAGGTTATAGGTCAGTTAGTGGAAAATCTCCAGATACTCAACTATCCTCGTGAAATGTACGACATTTTTGTGGTTGCAGACAACTGTAGCGATAGTACGGCGCACATTGCGAAGTCGGCAGGAGCTATTGTTCATGAACGTTTCAATTTGGAGCAGCGTGGCAAGGGTTTTGCAATGGAATGGATGTTCAGTAAGCTGCTTCGTTTGGAACGCCGCTATGATGCAGTCGTTGTTTTTGACGCTGACAACCTGGTGCATCCTGATTTCCTTTTGGAAATGAACAACAAGCTTTGTAAGGGTGAAAAAGTTATTCAAGGATACCTGCATGCAAAGAATCCTTGTGATACTTGGATAGCTGGCACTTTTGCCATCTCTTTTTGGGTAGTTAATCACATTTGGCATTTGGCAAAATATAACCTAGGCTTATCAAGCGTTTTGGGCGGAACTGGAATGTGTATTTCCACCGATATTTTGGAAAAACACGGCTGGGGCGCTACTTGCCTGACTGAAGATATGGAATTTACGATGAAAGTCCTTCTTCAGGGTGTTCGTACGACCTGGGCCCATGATGCAATTGTGTATGACGAAAAACCTCTGACATTCGCACAATCCTGGCATCAGCGCAAGCGTTGGGCACAAGGTCACTTTGATGTTGGCGGACGATATATCGGCAAACTTCTGTCGGAAGGAATAAGGCGGCGTGACATTCGCCTGCTTGATGGCGTTCTGCACTTAGTACAGCCGCATTTTCTCATTCTATCCACTACCTTTGTGTTAGCAAGCTATATCTACCATATTGTTCCTTTTTATACCAATATCCTGTATATGATCTTGCCTCTTGAGGTATGGACCATCATTGCGGTAGGCCAGTATATTTTTCCTGTGATAGTATTAGCTAAAATCAGAGCTCCTTTAAAATGCTGGTTTTACATGATTTTTTATCCCCTGTTTGTTTATAGCTGGATTCCTATTACTTTTCTCGGTTTTCTTCACCGTAACGAAAGAGTCTGGAGCCATACTCAGCATACCCGCAGCATAAGTTATCGTGAAATCTTGCTTACTCAGTCATCCAGTGAGTTTAAAGAGAATCTTCTGAGTAAACAAGCTGCAAAATAAAGAGAGAAGGATGAGTAGATACTCATCCTTCTTCTCTTATCCGCAGGGAGTATAGTCTTATGAATTCTAGTCAAAAATGAAAAGGCATAACCTTTAGGGAGGGTGTTAACATGCATATTCTTTTAACTAACGATGACGGTATTAATGCTCCTGGTATTCAGGCTTTATGGCAGGAATTGTCAACATTAGGGACTGTTTCAGTAGTAGCGCCTGCCAGTGAAAAAAGCGCTACAAGTCAGGCAATTACGGTTCATCATCCGATACGGGTAGACCGTCAATGTATTGATAACCCAAGCATATGTGCCTGGAGAGTGGATGGTACACCTACTGATTGCGTAAAGCTAGCTGTTGAAGCCCTGCTTGCCGATCCTCCAGATGTAGTTGTTTCCGGAATCAACCAGGGACCGAATTTAGGAACGGATGTATTATACTCGGGAACAGTAAGCGCCGCAATTGAGGCAGCCCTTTTTAATATACCTGCAGTTGCTGTTTCCTTAGATTCCTGGAAATCAGATGCCTTTCTGCCGGCTGCCCGTTTTGCCCGCCGCTTGGTTGAAACATTAATGCAGCAGCAATTGCCTCCGAATACCTTACTGAATGTTAATGTTCCTGATTTAGCTGAAGCTGAATTAAAGGGGGTCAGTATAACAAAATTAGGTGTACGTGTATACGAAAATACCTTTGATCAACGGACTGATCCTCGCGGACGCTCTTACTATTGGATGGGCGGCAGTGTCGTAGAAAATGAAAATGCTCCAGACAGCGATATTACAGCGATAAAACAGGGAAAAATTTCGGTGACACCGATACATTTTGACCTAACTAATTATAAAATTATGGATATGCTTAAACAGTGGAAGCTGTAATTGCTAATAACTGGGTATATTTAGCGGATTATTGCATAAATTTACAGTAAAACTCGTAGGAGGGAGCACTGTGAATAAGTTAACCCGGCGTTTTCGCTCGAACACCCAGCCCCCTAAGTCATCTGGTATGACCGTTTTAATTCTTAAAGGCGTAATCACCAGTGTTGCCGTATCGATTTTCTGTATTCTTTTTTTAGCACTGATCAGCCTAACCAGCGATAATACATTTATTGAAGCATACATGCAATATATAATGGTAGGAGTTAGCTTAACAAGTATCTTTATTGGCAGTGCCTATGCAACTCAGCAGGCTCAAGCAATGGGACTTATTATTGGGGTGACAGTCGGAATTATTTATGTACTGGTTTCGTTAGGGATCGGTGTTGAACTAAATAATGAAACATTGTCAATGCTTGTAGTAGTAAACAAACTTGTTGCCGGTGTCGCAGCAGGTGCATTAGGTGGTTTGGTGGGAGTAAATTTATGATGTATTGTTGTTTTTTGTTTAGGGAAAGAACTTGGTTATTAAGCCAGGTTCTTTTTTTATTTTCTGCTGGTAAATTACTAATTTACATGTTTTTTAATATAAAGAACTTCATTTAATATATAGATTTCTTTTATGTATTTACAGAGTATTTTACAGAAATATAGTGTATTTAAAACATACAGAATTTTACCAAAAATAGCAAGAATTTAACAGAAGCTACTAGCGCTTACTTATATTAACAGGTTTTAAAAATATTCTTGCAACTATAGCTTCAGAACGATTGACTATAGTTATTTTTTATGGTATTTTTATGATGCATTTCTTAAATTATAGGAGGTAAATGAGTGAGCAACAACAATGATCAAAAAGTACAAATTGTGGTGGCCGATCCGTCTGCGTTAGGACTCTTTGGTTTGGCAATGGTATGTTTCGTTGCAGCATCGCAAAAATTGGCTTGGACTACTGGAATGTCGTTTGTTATCCCATGGGCTATTTTTCTTGGATCAATTGCACAAATGATGGCGTGCATATACGACTTTAAGCACAACAATCTTTTTGGTGCAACTGTCTTCGGTGCCTATGGATTATTCTGGATATCAATGGCTGCAATTTGGCTGATTAAAATGGGAGCTTTTGGTGCTGTTCTTGCAAATGCTGTAGATGTAAAGCAATTAGGCTTTGCTTTTATCGGTTACCTGATCTTCTCACTCTTCGGTACTATTGCTGCTATGGAAACGAATAAAGTTATCTTTTCCATCATGTGTTTAATCAACGTACTTTTTATTGGACTTGCTATCGATTCCTTTGGAATGGGTGGACATTGGGCACATACTATGGCTGCCTGGACAGAATTAGCGATTTCATTACTAGGTTTTTATGGTTCAGGTGCAACTTTCCTGAATAAATGGTTTGGAAAAGCCTTTCTCCCTGTGGGAAAACCTTTCGGTATCTTTAAATAAGACACTGGTAATAAACAGAAAAGTTCTTCCTCAACTGTGAAGTGAGGAAGAACTTTTTTTTTACCTGGAAAGAAGGTAGTAAAATATAGTAAAATAGACGTAGTGCNNTCAAAATATAATTGCTACCACTGCAGTAGGCTCACTTAATCTGGATATGAAACCAGGAGATTTTGTTATTATTGATCAATTTTTAGATTTTACGAAAAACCGGGTCACTACTTTTTATGAAGGGGGAGAGCGGGGCGTTGCCCATCTGGATGTGACAGAACCCTATTGCCCGTCACTAAGGGAAAAATTGCGGCTGTCTGCTCAAAAATCAGGGATTGCTGTTCACACAAAAGGGGTTTACGTTTGTACGGAAGGACCGCGTTTTGAAACTCCCGCAGAAATTAACATGTTTGCTAAATTAGGCGGCGATCTGGTTGGAATGACAAATGTTCCTGAAGTAACGCTCGCCAAAGAAGCGGAAATGTGCTATGCCACGGTATCGATGGTGACTAATTTCGCAGCAGGTATTTCCCCGCAGCCTTTAACACATCACGAAGTATTGGAAACAATGGCAGCAAATGCAGAAAATATTAAGAAGCTGATTATGGAATGTATTGATATTATGGACACAGATACCGACTGCACTTGTCAACATGCTTTGGCTGAGTATGGCGGTTTTAAATTATAGTAAAGCGGTGAACTCAAAATGAAGTCAATGAGTTGGAATGAAGAATGTTTGACCTTGTTGAACCAGACGCGTCTGCCCCATTCAGTGGATGCTATCGAATGCAAGGATTGGAGAGTTGTTGCCGAGGCTATCCGGCGATTAGAAGTGCGCGGTGCTCCTGCAATTGGTGCAGCGGCTGCTTTTGGCCTAGTATTGGGAGCTTGTGAAATACGAGATCAAAAAGGTGATTTTAAGCAGGAGCTACCACTAATAGCTGAAGAATTACGTAAGACACGTCCAACTGCCGTTAATTTGTTTTGGGCGATTGATCGTATGATGTCAGTTGCAGACCGTTTTACTTCGAATTGTATGGACGGAGATATGATTCAGGCATTAGAAGAAGAAGCAATTGCAATTGCTAATGAAGACAGTCAGGTAAATAAAAGAATATCAGAATTCGGTGCGACCCTTTTTGACCAACCTGGTATGTCTGTCTTAACGCATTGTAATGCGGGAGCATTGGCTACTGTCGATTTCGGAACAGCCCTTGGGGTTATCCGTCAGGCGTGGAGTGAAAAACGCATTGTGCGGGTTTTTGCTGATGAAACGCGGCCTCTTTTACAGGGTGCAAGGTTAACGGCGTGGGAGCTCAAGGCGGAAAATATCCCTGTGACGCTCATAACGGATAGTATGGCGGGCTGGGTTATGAAGCAGGGAATGGTCCAGGCTGTTATTGTCGGAGCTGATCGAATTGCGCTCAATGGTGATGTGGCCAATAAAATAGGTACTTACAGTGTAGCCGTACTGGCAAAACAGCATAATATCCCTTTTTATGTAGCAGCACCATTATCCACTTTTGATTTCTCTATGGACCATGGAGACAGCATTCCAATTGAGGAACGAAATTCTACGGAAGTTACTAGTTTTTGTGGAATACCATGCGCACCTGAAGGGGTTGATGTGTTTAATCCGGCGTTTGATGTTACGCCAAATCATTTGGTTACAGCTATTATTACTGAGCTCGGTATCTTAAGAGCTCCCTATCATACAGCGATTAGTAAAATCAGGAAAGAGAAAGGTGGAAAATAAATGAAATCAATCGTTCGCGATATATCATTGGCACCGCAGGGTCATGATAAAATTAACTGGGTAAAAGAGTTTATGCCTGTCCTTAACATATTGAATGAGGATTTATCAAAAACTAAACCATTAACTGGAAAAAACCTGGTTATTACTATGCACTTAGAAGCGAAAACCGCTTATTTGGCACTTGTCTTAAAAAATGCTGGTGCTAATGTCTGCATTACCGGCAGCAATCCTTTATCCACGCAGGATGATGTGGCAGCCGCTTTGGCAGAACAGGGAGTCACTGTATATGCCTGGTATAATACAACAGAAGAAGAATATGAGCAATTTTTACATAAGGCATTAGATACGAAACCGGATATCATTATTGATGACGGTGGGGATTTAGTGTCCTTGCTGCATGGGCAGCGTTCCGATTTAGCAGCAGGAATTCTTGGTGGCTCAGAAGAAACAACAACAGGTGTGTTGCGACTGCAAAGTCTGGCAGATGCCGGTAAGTTGAAATTTCCGATGATTGCTGTTAATGATGCAAATTGCAAATATCTCTTTGATAACCGTTATGGAACAGGTCAGTCTACCTGGGATGGCATTATGCGAACAACAAATCTTACTGTTACAGGAAAGACTGTGGTGGTTGCCGGTTATGGCTGGTGCGGTAAAGGCGTGGCCATGCGCGCCAAAGGACTGGGCGCAAATGTTATCATTACAGAAATTGATCCTGTTAAAGCAATTGAAGCTGTTTTTGATGGTTTTCAAGTAATGCCTATGCAGCAAGCCGCTGCTTTAGGAGATATTTTTGTTACTTTAACTGGTTGCAAAGACGTTATTACCGGTGAGCATTTTGTAAAAATGAAGTCAGGAGCTATGATGGCTAATGCAGGACATTTTGATGTTGAAATTAATAAAGATGATCTTGCAAAGCATGCTGTTTCAATCAGAAAAGTTCGTAAGAATATCGAAGAGTTCGTTCTGAAAGATGGCCGGAAAATTTATCTGCTTGCCGAAGGACGGTTAGTTAATTTGGCTGCAGGTGATGGTCATCCTACGGAAATTATGGATCTGTCTTTTGCTATGCAAGCGCTGTCAGTGTTATATATTTTAGANNTAAGTTGCCGCGTGAATTAGATTTAAAAGTCGCGGCCTTGAAATTGCAGGCTATGAATATTTCAATTGATCAATTAAGTGCGGAACAAATCGAGTATTTACAGCAGGCTTAACAGGATAAGCGGAGGCGGGGCTTTGAAATCAATAGCTCAACTAAAAAAAGAAATAATAGCAACCGGCCTTTCTTTAGTGAATAAGAATTTAGTTGCAGGTACGTGGGGGAATGTTAGTTCCCGCACGGCCTGCGGTCAGCTGATAGCGATAACACCATCCGGGCGCAGCTACCGGGAGCTGCAGGCAGACGACATTATCATTGTTGATGATCATGAGCAAATAGTTGAAGGGACTCTTAAGCCTTCTTCCGAACTGCCGTTGCATTCTGCCATCTATCAGGCACGCCCGGATGTCCAGGCAATTGTCCATACGCATAGCATTTTTGCCAGCGCCTGCGCAGTTGCCCGCCGGGCAATACCACCCATTATCGAAGATTTAGTGCAGCTGGCCGGCGGTGAAATCGAAGTTGCCGCCTATGCTTTACCAGGGACAAAAGAGCTAGCGGCTAACGCTGTTCAGGCATTAGGAAATAAAAATGCCGTTTTGCTCGCCAACCATGGTGTAATTGGCTGCGGACAATCGCTGGATGAAGCACTGACCGCATGTGAACTGGTCGAAAAGGCGGCTCAAATCTATATATATGCCAATCAACTTGGCGAAGCTGTTGTATTAAGTGATGAAGATGTAGCTAGTATGCATACTTTTTATCTTGAACAGTATCGCAAACGACAAGGGAAGGTGTAACGAATGAGTAAAATCCTCTTAAAAAATGCCGAGCTATTAACATTAAAGGGTGAGGTACAGCAGGGAGATATTGCAATTGAGGGTTCGCTTATCAAATATTGCGGTCATGTTGAAGCAAATTGGCAAGCGGACAGAGTTATTGATTGTTCGAATAAGCTTGCTGTTCCCGGCTTTGTTAATACTCATACCCACGCAGCTATGACGCTGTTTAGGAGCTATGCAGATGACATGGCCTTGATGGATTGGCTGCAAAATAAAATTTGGCCGGCCGAGGCAAATTTAACTGCTGAAGATGTTTATTGGGGTACTCAATTGGCAATAGCAGAAATGATTAAATCAGGAACGACCACGTTTGCAGATATGTATTTTTTTATGCCCCAGGTTGCCCAAGCAGTAGAGCAAAGTGGTATTCGTGCGGTTCTGGCAAGAGGGATGGCGGGAGTAGCGCCTACGGCTGAACAGGCACTGCTTGAGAGTGAGAGCTTTTACAGGGAATGGCACAATGCCGCTGATGGGCGTATCACGGTTATGCTAGGTCCCCATGCTCCTTATACTTGTCCTCCTGCGTATTTAAAGAAAGTAGTTGCTTTGTCGGAAAAACTGGGAGCTGAAATTCACATTCATCTCGCAGAAACAGCTGATGAAGTAAAAACCTGCCTTGAAAAGCATGGTAAAACTCCTATTGCGCTAATGAATGATTTAGGTGTGTTAGACCGCGGGGTATTAGCGGCTCACTGTGTTCATGTTTCACCAGAAGATATTGCAATTATGAGGCAGAAAAATGTTCGTGTTGCGCATAATCCTGGCAGTAATATGAAGCTGGCAAGTGGTGTTGCTCCAGTTCCTGAAATGTTGTCAGCAGGCCTTAATGTAGGGTTGGGAACAGATGGAGCAGCTAGCAATAATAATCTGGATATGCTGGAAGAAATCCGGCTTGCAGCAATGCTGAATAAAGTGCATCGGTGTGACCCGTTACTTGTCCCTGCGTCAACTGCTGTCAGCATGGCTACCACTTTGGGAGCAAATGCACTTGGTCTTGGCCAAGTCACAGGTAAACTGGAACCTGGATTTAAAGCTGACATTACTTTATTTGACATGCATGCTCCCCATTGGTATCCACGCCATGACAGGACTTCGCTGTTAACATATTCTGCTGCTGCTGCTGATGTACATACGGTTATTGTAGATGGTAAAATTCTTTTGGATAATCGCCGTCTAACTACGATTGATGAAGAAAGACTGCTGACAGAAGTACAACAACGCGGCATGAGACTCGTGCAATAGAAGTGAATGATAGGGGGAGAGAAGATTGTATACAATTGTTTATGCAGAAGAACTGGCACCTAGTGTAAAGTTATTTCATGTACAGGCGCCTCTGATCGCCAAGAAATGCCAACCGGGACAGTTTGTTATTGTACGGATTGATGAAGATGGTGAGCGCATACCGCTGACCATTGCTGATTTTGATCGTGAAAAGGGAACTATTACGCTTATTTTTCAGGAAGTTGGTCACAGTACCCGGCAAATGGGCGCACTAAAGCAAGGTGAACAATTCCTGGACGTAGCCGGTCCGCTTGGAAAGGCTACACATATTGAGAATTTCGGCACGGTTGTATGTATCGGTGGCGGCATTGGGGTAGCACCTGTGTATCAGATTGCCAGAGCTTACAAAGAAGCTGGTAATAAAGTAATTTCTATTATTGGTGCTCGTAATGAAGGGCTGTTGATACTGGAAAAAGAAATGGCTGCAGTCAGTGACGTTTTCCACATCACTACTGATGACGGCTCTAAAGGCCATAAAGGCCTTGTCATTGACCCGCTTAAAGAACTTATTGATGCAGGAGAAAAAATTGCAGTTGTAATGGCTATTGGCCCTGTAGTCATGATGCGTAGTGTAGCCGAGGTTACCCGCCCGCATGGTATTCATACAATTGTAAGCCTTAATCCAATCATGGTAGATGGCACAGGTATGTGTGGCGGCTGCCGGGTAAATGTAGCTAATGAGAATAAATTCGCCTGCGTTGACGGACCTGAGTTTGATGCTCATGAAGTTGATTTCGCGGGGTTAATGGCACGGCAAAGAATGTATCACAATCATGAAAAGCAAGAACGGCCTCAAGGAGGTAATTGCAAATGTCATGGGTAAAAAATAAAATGCCCGAGCAGGAACCGCAAGAAAGACGCAAAAATTTCTCGGAGGTCTCGCTAGGTTATGCTTCTGAAACAGCGCAAAATGAAGCAAAACGCTGTTTGCAATGCAAAACAGCGCCATGCCGGCAAGGGTGCCCTGTAGGGATTAATATTCCTGAATTTATTAAACATATTAAAGACGGGAACTTTGATTCGGCAATTACTGAAATAAAAACCAAGAATAATCTGCCCGCAGTCTGCGGACGTGTATGTCCACAGGAAGATCAGTGTGAGAAGTATTGCATTGTTGGCAAGCGAGGTGAGCCTGTCGCCATCGGAAGATTGGAGCGTTTTGCCGCTGATCATTCCCGCACGGCAGAAAACAAACAGGCCGCTCAAGCGCTCGAGGGTACTCTGGGGAAGGTTGCCATTATTGGCGCTGGACCTGCAGGATTAGCCGCTGCCGGTGATTTAGCACGCTTAGGCTATAAAGTAACAGTGCTTGAAGCTTTGCACGCTCCTGGCGGGGTCTTAATGTATGGAATACCTGAATTTCGTTTACCTAAAGACATTGTTGCCGGAGAAATTAATGAATTAAAAGAACTTGGCGTAGAAATTATGGTGAATGCTATTGTCGGCAAAACATTTACCATTGATGAATTATTGAATGACGAAGGCTTCGATAGCGTATTTATTTCAACTGGTGCCGGACTGCCGCATTTTCTGGAGATTCCAGGCGAAAACTTAAATGGTGTTTATTCGGCTAACGAATTTTTGACACGTGTTAATTTGATGAAGGCATATAAATATCCTGCATCAGGCACTCCTGTACATGCGGGAAGAAATGTTGCTGTTGTCGGAGCTGGTAATGTTGCGATGGATGCTGCGCGTACAGCATTGCGTTTAGGTGCTGAAAATGTTTATATTGTCTATCGTCGCTCCGAAGATGAAATGCCAGCCAGAGCGGAAGAAAAGGAGCATGCCAAAGAGGAAGGAGTCCAATTCCGGCTGCTTACAAATCCTCAAGCAATACTTGGTGATGAAAAAGGCTGGGTAAAGGGACTGGAATGTATCCGTATGGAGCTGGGTGAGCCTGATGCCTCAGGACGCCGTAAACCAATAGCCGTACCTTCCTCAAATTTCATTCTTGAAGTTGATACCGTTATCATGGCAATAGGACAAGGGCCTAATCCTCTGGTACAGCAAACTACTCCTGGGTTAGAAGTGGATCGCCGCGGCAATATTATGGCTGACGAAAATGGCCAAACTTCAAAAGAGGGTGTGTTTGCCGGTGGCGATATTGTTACTGGAGCTGCAACCGTCATTCTGGCAATGGGCGCAGGAAAAAAGGCGGCTGTTGCTATTCATGAATATATACAAAAAAAGAATGCAGTGAAAGGGATTTAAAGACTCTTCCTGGAATTTAAATAAAAGTTGGATTTTCTCTAGGATGGTGACTGTAAGTGGAGTTTCGCCAAGCGCAGCGGATGCATGGATTGACATCAGCTATTTTTACTGAAGTAGATAATCTGCGTAAAGAACAAGTTGCCGCAGGCAAAGATATTATCACGCTTAGCATCGGCAGCCCTGACTTAGCGCCTGCACCTCATATTATTGAGGCATTGCAGGAGGGAGTAAGGAACCAAAATAATTACGGCTACACGCTATCTAAGGGGATTCCTGCTTTTACTAGTGCTATTTCTAATTGGTATAAAGACCGCTTTAATGTCGATTTGGATGCGGAGACGGAAGTGTATTCCCTCATTGGATCGCAGGATGGCCTGGCTCATATTGCGTTATGNNGGGCCACTTATGGCTGGAGCCGATTTATATCGTATGCCTTTAACAGCAGCGAATCACTATCTGCCTGATCTTTCCGCTATCAGTGATTCTGTTCTTAAACGCGCAAAGATGATGATTCTTAACTACCCTAATAATCCATTAGCAGCAACTGCACCGCGTGATTTCTTTGAACAAGTTGTTGCCTTTGCAAAACGCAATAATATACTAGTTTGCCATGACTTTGCATATAGTGAACTAGTGTTTGATGGTTACCGGCCGGACAGTTTCCTTAGCATTCCGGGAGCCAAAGAAGTAGCTATTGAATTTCACTCCTTATCTAAAACTTATAATATGGCTGGTTGCCGTGCTGGTATGGTTGTCGGTAATAAACAAGTGATAAGTTTACTGGGAAAAGTGAAATCAAATTTTGATTATGGAATATTTCAGCCGATACAACAAGCGGCTGTAGCTGCTTTATCTGGCCCCCAGGACTGCGTGAGAGAAACGGCCTTGACTTATCAGCGGCGCAGGGATATTATAGTTGATGGATTAAGAGGAATGGGGTGGCATGTAGATCGACCCCGGGCTTCAATGTATGTGTGGGCTCCGGTACCTACACAACAATCTTCCTTTGACTTTGTGGTTAACTTATTAAAACATGCAGGTGTTGCACTTATTCCGGGTAGTGGGTTTGGTCAATTTGGTGAAGGTTTTGTTCGAATTACTNNGTTTTGTTCGAATTGCTCTCGTTCAGCCCGAAGAAAGGCTGGCTGAGGCTATTGATCGCATTCAATCCTGGCTGGGCAAATTATGATGAGGAGAGAGCTAGTATGCGAGCCTTAAATTTTTATTCATCGAACTATCATAGTCAATTAGTTTGTCGTCGTAAAACTTGTACCATTCGGCTAGGTGATAAAACACACAAGTATACAGAAGGCGATATCGTTTGGGTTACAGTAGGTAAACGCTTTGCCCAGAAAAAGAAAATATTTACCGCGATGATAGATCGTGTCTTAGTCAAACCGATTGCCCAGCTTACTACAGAAGATCTTCAAGGTGAGAATCCGGATATTGCGAGTATTGATGATTTTTTGGTTTTTATCCAGTCTATTTATGATAAAGTGATTACACCTGGTGATACAGTTACAGTTGTGTATTTTTCCGAAATCATTGAGTAAATGATATAGATTAGATGTATAAGGAGTGCGACTCACATGGCAGAAATTAAAGTTCCTATTGGTGTCTCGGGGCGTCATGCCCATGTTTCCCGTGAACATTTGAATATTCTTTACGGAGAAGGCTACGAACTTACTTCCATCAAAGAATTATCTCAGCCTGGACAATTCGCAGCCCAGGAAACAATTGATTTAGTAACTGAAAAAGGATCCTTCAAAAATGTTCGTATTTTAGGACCGGTACGCAGCCAAAGTCAAGTTGAAATTGCGCTGACTGATGCTGTGAAATTAGGGATCAAACCACCGGTACGTGATTCGGGAGATCTTAAAGGATCGCCAGGAGTAACGCTTGTTGGACCTAAAGGATCAGTTCAGTTAAACGAAGGGGTTATTGCCGCCTGTAGGCATATTCATATGACTCCGGAAGATGCTGTCCGTATGAATGTGACGGATAAGGAAATTGTGCAAGTGCGCTGTGGCGGTGAGCGTGGACTTCTCTTTGATCAAGTTCTTGTACGCGTCAGTCCATCGTATCAACTGGAAATGCATATTGATACCGATGAAGGTAATGCGGCTATGATAAAAACTGGTGAATTAGTGAATATAATTAAAAAGTAGGATTTTTTGAATACCCCGTGCGATGCACGGGGTATTCTGTATTCATAATCAAATTTGTTTAAAAAAGCAGGATTTTTTAACAAATTTTCGAATATATTGATAATAAGAACAAGAACGTTGTTCGGCTAGTGGAAACGGCAGGTGGTGATTTATTGGATAAACAAGTACAATATACCGTTGCAGCTGTAGATCGAGCCTTAGAAATCCTGAATTTATTAGGAAAATCTTCACGGGAACTAGGCATAACAGAACTGGCAAAGGTTTTAGGTGTTCAAAAAAGTACAGTTCACAGCCTGCTGCAGACTATGCTGGCACGGGATTTCGTTCAGCAGACTGAGACAGGACGATACGCACTAGGGGTAAAATTACTACAGCTTGGTGAATTGTTCGCTCAGCGGCTGGATATTCGATCAGTAGCGAAACCAGTTCTAACAGAGCTTGCTGATGAAACGGGTAAGGTCGCCTTATTAGCAGTATTATCGCGACATGAACTAATTATTATTGACAAAGTAGAGCCTGAGCGTCCTTTTTTGATTATTCCAAAATTCGATTTCAGTTTGGCATTTCATAGTACTGCTGTTGGAAAGGTGCTATTAGCTTTTGCTGCTGAAGAAATCAGAAATGCGATTCTTACGAAGCAGCTATCTCCTTTTACTCCGTTTACTATTACTGATGTCGATGAAATTCAGCTGGAACTAAGCAAAGTTCGTCAAGATACCTATGCCATAGGCTGTGATGAAACAATTGAGGGCGTTTCCTGCTTTGCTGTACCTATTTATAATGCCGCTAACCAGGTAGTTGCAGCTCTATCGGTGTCAAGTGCCAGCTCCCTGATTAATCTCAATGGTTATGACCCTATTATTGCTACGTTAAAGCAAAAAGCAGCATTTATCTCACAACGTCTTGGACAGCCGGGCAATTCTTAACTTGTATTTATTTAATTAAGGAGGAATCTCAATGCCTAGACCTGTATTTACGGAAGAACGCTGTAAGGGATGTGCGTTATGTACAAAAGCANNAAAGCATGTCCAAAGAAAATCATCGAAATTTCCAATCGGTTTAACAGCAAAGGATATCGGCCGGCGGCCTGTATTGACGAAGCTAAATGTATCGGCTGTTCCTTATGTGCAAAAACATGTCCTGATATTGTGATTGAAATCCATAAATAAATTGACAACGGAGAGTGATCAATGTGTCCGAAAAGGTTTTAATGAAAGGCAACGAAGCCATTGGAGAAGCGGCCATTGTTGCCGGCTGTCGCTACTATTTCGGCTATCCGATAACACCTCAAACCGAATTGACCGAATATATGGCAAAACGGATGCCGCAAGTTGACGGAGTATTTGTACAAGCAGAAAGTGAAGTTGCTGCCATCAACATGGTGTATGGAGCAGCAGGAGCCGGAGCACGAACAATGACCTCTTCTTCCAGTCCTGGCATAAGCTTGAAACAGGAAGGAATATCGTATATAGCGGGAGCAGAACTGCCGTGTGTGATTGTCAATATTATGAGGGGTGGACCTGGCCTTGGCGGTATTCAACCAGGTCAGGGTGATTACTTTCAAGCTACTAAAGGCGGTGGGCATGGCGACTATCGCAATATTGTTCTGGCTCCAAACTCCGTACAAGAATTAGTGGATATTACTATCTTATCATTTGATTTGGCTGATAAGTATCGCAATCCGGTTATGCTCTTAGGCGATGGTGCTTTAGGACAAATGATGGAGCCGGTAGAATTTACTCCCAGTTCATCCGTTGCACCAGAAAAGCCGTGGGCAGCAGGGGGCATGAGAGGTCGCAAAGAACCCAATATTATTAATTCACTGTATCTTCAGCCCGAAGAATTGGAAAAACACAATATACGCTTACAAAAGAAATATGCTTTGATTGAAGCGAATGAAATTCGCTATGAAGAATTACATACCGAAGATGCAGAACTAATTATCGTTGCCTATGGCATAACATCACGTATTGCCCGGTCTGCAATTGAAAAAGCACGCTCCGAGGGAATTAAAGTCGGAATGCTGCGTCCCATTTCACTTTGGCCCTTTCCTGCCGAGCCACTAGCTAAGCTTGCTGTTACCGCAAATGCTTTTCTTACAATTGAGCTTAGTGCCGGCCAAATGGTAGAAGATGTTCGCTTAGCTGTTAATGGCGCTAAACCGGTATATTTTTACGGCCGTACTGGTGGAATGATGCCTAATCCTAAAGCGATTTACGAACAGATTATTGCCGTTATGTCGGGCAAGGGAGGGAAATAGTAGTGTCTACTAAAATTTTTCAAAGGCCACAATCCTTAAAGGATGTGTCATTTCACTACTGTCCAGGGTGCCATCATGGTATTATTCACCGTCTGGTGGCAGAAGTAATCGATGAGCTGGATGCTGGTGACAAGACTATCGGTATTGCACCAGTAGGTTGTTCCGTTTTAGCGTATGAGTACTTTAACTGTGATATGTACGAAGCGGCCCATGGTCGTGCCCCGGCAGTTGCTACAGGCGTTAAGCGGGTTCACCCTGATGCTTTAGTTTTTACATATCAAGGTGATGGCGATTTAGCAGCTATTGGCTGTGCAGAAATTGTTCATGCTGCAGCCCGGGGAGAAAAAATCACCACTATTTTCGTGAATAATGCCATCTATGGAATGACAGGAGGTCAAATGGCACCTACCAGCCTAGTGGGTCAGGTCACAAATACATCCCCCTATGGCCGGAAGGAAGATGGAACTGGTTTGCCTATACGTGTATCGGAGATGCTGGCTACTTTGGATGGAGCGAAGTTTGTTGCCCGTGTAGCCGTTAATAATCCTGCTAATATGGCAAAGGCTAAGACCGCTATAAAAAAGGCCTTTGAAATCCAGCTTAAGGGTGAGGGTTTTGCCTTGGTTGAGGTTTTATCAACTTGCCCAACAAATTGGGGAATGACGCCACTCGATTCTGCTGAGTGGTTGGAAAAGAATATGATTCCCTATTATCCACTGGGAACTTTTAAGACTCCTGAGGGGGGATTGAAATGATTCACGAAATTGTTATGGCAGGGTTTGGTGGGCAAGGCGTCATGTTAATTGGTCAGCTCATGACATATGGAGGAATGCTGGCTAATAAACAAGTATCATGGATTCCTTCCTATGGACCGGAGATGAGAGGCGGAACAGCAAATTGTTCCGTGATTGTCTCTGATGAGCCAATAGGAGCTCCTATCGTATCGGAGCCAACGGCTGTAATTGCTATGAATTTACCTTCGCTTGATAAATTTGAGCCTTTACTCGTACCGGGGGGAATCTTGATTATTAATAGCTCGCTTATCGAGCGAAAAGCCAAACGTGATGATCTTCAAGTTCATTATGTAGCTGCAAATGACATTGCAGCTGAGCTCGGAAATTCTAAAGTTGCTAATATGGTCGTACTGGGGGCTTTGCTTGCAGCAACAAATGCTGTGGACAGCGAATCGGTATTGAAAGCTTTTGCAAAAATGTTCGCCAAAAAGCCGGAGCTGCTTACTATTAATCAACAGGCACTCAATCGAGGTGCTCAAAGTCTATAAATAAAAGGCATCATGATGAAATCCTGGTTACCTAGCTGGGATTTCTTTCGTGATGCCTTATTTTTACGATGGGGAGGATTTCTTTACCAAATAGCGAATCCATACTAAATAATGAATCATTAGGTGGTCGATTCGGTTGAGTCAAATATCACTTTATACAGCAATGCTGAGTATGGCTACTGAGACCCTGCCATCTGCTTTTATTGCAACTGATATGCTAGGAAATATTACCCACGCGTATATTTCTAAACAATCACAGCACAAACTACAATATCTGCTTGGTCAGAATATCTATCGAATTAGCCGGTTGATGTTCGGATTAGACGGAGCTAAACAAATCATGTCAAGCTGGCAACAATGCATTGCAGAACAGATACCTGCTGAAATTAACCGGTTTGAGCATACATCAACTCATGGTCTGCAGGAATACCTGGACATGCGTTTTGCAGCGCACCTCACTGCCGATAAAGTTATCATATATATCCGCAGTACAACGGAAAGTGTGTTGTTAGATGAAGAATTTGTCTGCTTTACTGAGCAACATGAGTCGGTGAATCGTGAACTGTGTATTGCTATATCCAATCTGGATTTTCATTTAATGGATTTGGAACAAGCCCGGAAAAAACTAGCCGCACTTTACCGGGTAACTGCTATTGCGCAAAAGACAGTCAATGAACATGAAGTACTGGAAGAAATACTGGACGGTATTACCCGTGAGCTCGGATTTACTAATGCAGCAATACTTTTGCTTGATGATGCTACTCAGGAATTAAAAGCTCGTGCACATCGTGGGTATCCGGAAGGAATCTGTATTCCTATCGGAAAGGGAATCACCGGATATGCTGCACTTCACCGTGAATTGGTGTATGTTCCTGATGTTACAAATGATCCTCGCTATATATCTGGCGCAGCCTCAGGTGTTAGTGAAGTTGCCGTTCCATTAATAGTGGATGACCGGGTAATCGGAATACTTGATGTTGAATCTTCTCAAGAAAAGATATTACAAGATTATGATTTGGACATGCTGCGTTCTTTAGCCAGCCAAATTGCTATGACGATTGAGCATGCTACTCACGTATGCAAAGTAGAAGTACAGGCTATTACGGATGGCATGACCGGATTATTTAATTATCGTCACTTTCAAACGTTACTAGAACGAGAATATAAGCGGGCTTCCCGCTATAATCGTACCATTTCTCTTATCATGATTGATATTGATCATTTTAAAAAATATAATGATACAAATGGACATTTGCAGGGTGATCAGACCTTGCGCAAGGTAGCAGCCCTTATTAAGAATTCTTGCCGGGATGTTGATTTTGCTGTTCGTTATGGGGGAGAAGAATTCGCTGTTCTTTTACCAGAAACGTCCGTTGATGAAGCGCTGTCTATTGCTGAGCGCCTTCGTCAGTCTATTGAGGAATATCCGTTTGTTAATCGGGAAAAGCAGCCGAATCAGTGTCTTACTATCAGTTTAGGATTAGCCAATTATCCGACAGATGCTATTTCTATACTTGAATTACTTGATCACGCGGATGCTGCGCTATATCAAGCAAAGAGATCAACGCGTAACTGTGTTTGTCTATATCGTCGGTATACTAATCCGCTATAATTCATTAAAAATTATTTCTGCTAGGCAGATTTGTATAAATGGTGGTGTCTATTCTGATATGCATGAAACATTTGGTGATTGGAAAACATATTCGCTAGCAGGAACCGACCAAGAAGTTCGGTTTATTGCTGATGTATTAAATCTTCCAGCACAATCATCAATACTTGATTTATATTGCGGTTATGGCCGGCATGCAATCGCTTTGGCGAAACGCAATTACATACTAACTGGCGTAGATGCTACACAAGATTTTTTGGATATTGCCAGTCAAAAAGCCCAGGAAGAGGGCGTTGAAGTCAGTTTTCGTCAGCAGGATATGCGAGAGTTGGACTATAGTAATCAATTTGATACAGTTATTAATATGTTTGCCGCTTTTGGTTACTTTACTGATGAAGAGAACTCTCGGGTACTGCAATTAGTTGCTCAATCACTTAAACCTAGGGGCGTTTTTTTAATCGATCTATTGAATCGTGAATGGATGGTACATAATAATCTTAATCGTTATTGGCGTCACCCTAGTGGAGAATATGTGCTTTCTTATAAAGTGGAACTTAATCAAGGCATTGTTACGATGAAACGCCAACTCATTAACCAAATAACAGGGAAGAAAATGCAGTATGAATTTGTTCTGCGGGCGTATTCATTAACTGAGATGACCGATATTTTAACGCAAGCTGGATTGTCAATAGTAACTACCTATGGCGGCTTTGATTATCGGCCTTACAATTCAGAAGCTCCCAGAATGATTATATTAGCTCAAAAAAGTTAAGATATCGGATATAAATACGCGAAAAAGACCACCCATGATTATTACATAATCATGGGTGGTCTTTTTCACCCTTCTTATTAATCTTCATAAGATAATATAGGAGGTCAGTGAGGTGATTACATGATTGTACGAGTCAACGGAACAAAACACGAAAAAGGACGCCCGGTAAAAGTTGGCCTTGCTTTAAGCGGCGGGGGCTTACGAGGTGCCTCGCATATAGGAGTATTAGCAGCTTTAGCACGTGAACGTATCCCGATTGATATGATATCCGGTACTAGTGCCGGGGCTGTTATAGCGGGAATGTATGCCTGTGGCTATACGCCAAAGCAAATGGTAAATTATGCGCAAACGTTAAAGACAAACGAATTAATTGATCTCAAAGTTACTGTGGGCGACTTGGTTAAGCATGGGGCAAAGTGGTTGTTTAGTGGAAAATTTCGTTTTTGGTCTGTCTTGCCGACCGGATTGATTAAAGGGGATCGCATAGAGAAGTATTTATATAATTTTTGGCAAGAACGAACGGTGCGAGATACTAAAATTCCTGTTGCGATTACGGCAGTAGATATTAATTCGGCAGATACAGTTTTCTTTACCACGCCCATTCCTGGCAGCCGTGACATATTGAATGCGCGATATTATCATAATACATCGCTTGTTGAAGCTGTACGGGCAAGTATTTCAATACCTGGTGTCTTCTTTCCAAAGAAATACCGGGGAATGACATTAGTAGACGGTGCAGTAAAGAATAATTTGCCTACTGATATTTTACGTCATATGGGAGCAGACGTTGTTATTGCCGTAGATTTAGGCTATGACGGTCAACCCAATAATGAGATTAAAACTGTAGGTGAAATACTCATGCAATGTATTGAAATTATGGGACGTGAGGTAACTCTGCTGAAGGGAAGTCAATACGCAGATGTCGTTATCCGACCAGGAGTATACGATTTAAACATGAAGGACTCTAATTATATGTTACTGGCAATAGAACGCGGCGAGCAAGCAGCAAAAGAAAAAATGAATGAAATCAGAAATTTGCTTCCGTAGATATGGCTGCAATAGGCAATCGGAAGCAGGAGGGGATTGTTTGTGTTAAAGCGAGGCATACCACCTCTTTTTCAGGAGCTTTCGGGTGATGATAATATTATCGGTATTNNGTCAAAAAGCTACCGTAGTTTTAGTGAGAAAAAAGCTTGCTAAAGATAATTTGATGCGCAGTACGCTGATTCCACAGAGAATTAATAATAGGCCGACCGATGTTATTGAGGTTGGCGATATTCGTCTTTTTAATGACCGAACAGGATTCATGAGACCTGCCCGGCCAGGAATCAGCATTGGGCATTACAAAGTATCAGCAGGTACGTTAGGTGCAATTGTTAAAGATCGCACAACCGGAGAAACACTAATTTTATCCAATAACCACGTACTTGCTAATAGTTCCGATGGTGCAGATGACAGGGCCGCGATTGGTGATATCATATTGCAGCCTGGTTCAATCGATGGCAATAATGAGCAAGTCGATGCCACTATCGGATATTTGCAGCGCTTTGTGCCATTAAATAGGCGTGTATCCACGTCTCAGTGTCCAATAGCAAAATTGTTTGAAACAACATTAAATAAATGCATTGCTATTTTCCGCCCCAATTATCAGGTTCGCGTATTGCGAGAGAATGACGCTGTTAATATTGTTGACTGTGCAGTTGCAAAGCCCGTTAGCGAAGCTGCTATAACACAAGATATTTTAGGACTAGGAAAAATCGCAGGCGTCAAGGAACCCGAGATTGGACTAGAAATTAAAAAAAGCGGCCGCAGCAGCGGAATTACTTCGAGTTTTATCTTAGCAACTGACGTAACCGTACGAGTAGATGTGGGAAATAAGGAATATGGAATTTTTACCGATCAGATATTGGCAGGTCCTATGAGCATACCTGGTGATAGTGGATCGATAATTCTAACTGAAGATAATTATGCGATTGGCTTGTTATTCGCAGGCTCAGATAAAGTTACGATGCTCAATCGAATTGACAACGTACTTGATGCCTTGAATATTAAATTTTAATGAATAATAAAAACCAGGAGATAATCCTGGTTTTTTAATTGCAAGCAATAGACTGAATATTCAATGCTGTAATGAATTAAAACTTACATGAAAATCACTTTTTTATTACTTCCGATAATTTATAGTTATCGGAAGTTGACAATGAATTCAGGATGAGTTATGATCATGTTAGANNCACGATGAGTCTCTGATGAGTTATGATCATGTTAGATTATTGCGAGGTGCTTTGCTTGAATACAAAAAACAAACAATTTTTTCTGCGGGAAAACGAATTTATCGAAAACAATGAAAAACTTTCTGAGAAAAGCAAACGTCGTATGAAAAAATCCAAAGCTGATAATACTCTGCGTGCCTATGAAGCTGATTGGCTTGACTTTTATGATTGGTGTCATCATCACGACCTCCAGGCATTGCCTGCTGAGCCGGAAACAATTGTCAATTATATTAATGATTTAGCTGATGATGCAAAAGCTAATACTGTGTCAAGACGACTTAGTGCTATTTCTGAAAATCACAAAGCCGCCGGCTGCGAAGAAAAAAATCCTTGTCGTGGCGGTCTTGTGCGAAACGCCTTAGATGCAATAAAAAGAGAAAAAGGAACAATACAACGCGGTAAGTCCCCTCTTCTCATTGAAGATTTGCAGGATATCGCCTGTTGTTTTAATACGGAGGAAATTGCCGGAATCAGGGATAAGGCCCTTCTGCTCACCGGATTCATGGGCGCTTTCCGTCGTTCCGAATTAGTGCGGATAGATGTTGAAGATTTAACCTTTGCGCGGGAAGGTGTCATCATTTTAGTGAATCAATCCAAAGGCGATCAGGAAGGTCAAGGCGAATTCGTAGCTATTCCTTATAACTCAGATCCCGAGGTATGTGCTGTCATTGCTTTGCAGAATTGGATTAATATCGCTCAAATTAGAACGGGTGCCCTCTTCCGTCCGTTGAACAAATATCAACAGGTTCGTCCCCGGCGCTTAACGGATAAATCCGTAGCGCTGATTGTAAAAAGATATGCCGCTCTGATTGGCCGCAATGCGGATGATTTCGCCGGACACAGCCTAAGACGCGGATTTGCAACAAGCGCAGCTCAGCATGATGTAGACGAACGCACGATTATGCAGCAAACTCGCCATAAATCGGAAAAAATGGTTCGCAGATATATCGAGCAAGGTAATTTGTTTAAAAATAATGCCCTCAATAAAATGTTTTAATGCAATACCTGCCGTAATATAACTACGGCAGGTATTGCATTAATAATTAGTCTACATAATATTTATTATCGGACCTAACTCTTNNGCCCATCCGGAGTAATTGTCTTTGACTGGTATCCGCAAAGTCTGACCCGGGTATATCTGAACGGATTGATCTAACTGATTGGCATGTTTTATAGCGGCAATTACATCGCGAATATCTTCCTGTCTGGTAGAGTGTTTTGCTGCAATATTCCAAACGGTATCTCCTGTCTCCACAATAACAGTTTTATAATGTAACGAGACTGCTTCATTAAAACCGGTAAAAAGATTACCAGCTGACGTGGCTAATAATGTAAGAAATAATATAAAAGTAAGTTTATTCATATACAACACCTCTGAACATTTGTTCGCCTGAATTTATAATAACATAGTACATATGTTCTGGTCAATAGATTTATGACTATTTTTCGAACGAGTGTTTGCGTTTTTATGCATAAATTGGTATAATGAGCATATGAGTTTTATCCGTTGATTAGGAGTGGATTCCTGTGAATAAAGAATGTTTGATAAATAACCGCCAAAAACAAATTTTGAAGCATATTAAGGATACCCTTCGTTCTAAAGGTTATCCCCCTTCCGTCAGAGAAATTGGCGAGGCTGTTGGATTAAGTTCCAGCTCAACTGTGCATGGTCATTTAGCCAAATTAGAAGAAATGGGTTTTATAAAACGCGACCCAACTAAGCCGAGAGCAATCGATGTACTTGATGAAGCTCCCTGGAGGCAAAAGCGTCTTACCCCGATACCATTGATCGGTAAGGTAACTGCCGGTCAGCCTATTCTGGCGATAGAAAACATTGAAGAAACATATCCCCTTCCGACCGAATTAGTTGGTGAAGAGGAAACATTTATGCTTACTGTCCAGGGAGACAGCATGATGAATGCCGGCATCCTGGACGGCGATCTGATTATTGTTCGCGTTCAGCGCTCAGCTAATAATGGTGATATTATTGTTGCCATGATTGATGATGAGGCTACGGTAAAACGATTTTATAAAGAACACGACCGGATTCGCCTACAGCCTGAGAATCCAGCCTATGATCCGATTTTTAGCCGCGATGTCACTATATTAGGCAAAGTCATCGGTGTTTTCCGACTGTTATAGAAATAGCAAGCGCTAACAATATAAAAAGCAATAGCCGTGAATATTCACGGCTATTGCTTTTTATTACTCGCTATTTGGATTTTTGCTGCGGCAAAGCTTTAGTGCCTACGCGAATGACTTTATCTACAGCTTTAAATTCATCATTTGCCAGTAACTCACGACTAATTTCTTTGCCATCATTACTTTTCTTAATACGGTAAGTTGTGACGTGAAACCCTTTTTGACCTTCAACTTCCGTCAGCTGCTTACCAAGATCTAATGTCGCATCTTGCTTAATAATTGTTTTTGGTTCAATAACCTTGGTATCTGTCGCGACAACTTGAATGTTTGGTCTGTTTTCCAGCTGTTTACCCAAGATGTAAATAGTCAGCTGGTCATCGGAAACCTCACTTTTAATGTATATGTTGGTTTCAGTGGAATTCTTAAATCTAAAATCCAGCAGGTTATCAGCCACTGTTGCATCCTGGCCAATTGGTACATATCCTGGTGGGTAAAAATGAGAAGTACGCTCTTCAATACTCATATCGGCAAGCAGTACGGCATTATAGAGAGTGCTGCTGACCTGGCAAACTCCCCCACCCCAATCAGGTACAATTTTTCCTTCAATAAATACCGGCGCTTCTTTATAACCATATTCCGCTAAACGAAGACCAACATTACGATTAAAAGAAAAATCATCTCCCTGTTTTACAAGCGTACCGTTAATACTACGTGCCGCAAGTCGAATGTTTTCAGCACGATTTGTATTAAAAGCATCAAATTGTGTAGTATAGGAGGTAATTAAACTATCAATAGAGGATAAATCCGCAGCATAAATCACCGGGTTAATCTCATCTACAACTAATGGTACAGAAAAATTTAATTGGTTATTAAGCTGCGTAGTAAATTCTGCTACTGTTTTATGAATATCAAGTTTTTTACCGATCACTTCTGGAATGACAGTAACATCCGAACCATTATACAAGAGCGTTGCATTTTGAGCCTTCGTATCTAGGGATTGTGCAATAGAATGAAGAATAAGTTCTAATTTAGCAGTATCATAAGCAACTGCAATTGGTATGATATAACCTCGATTGACTGTCAAATACCGCTCTTGTAATTGATGAAATATATTTCCTGTTCTGCCTATCTCATAAGCTTTTTGGGCTAATGAAGATGCATCAATGGCTACATTAATCTCTTCTAACGAAATTGGCCATGTTTTATCTTTATAATGAAGTTGAATCGGCTGTGACATTCGGATAAGTATTCTTTCACGAATTTTCACTTCCGCTTCTTTTACTGAAAGTCCGCCTAGTGGAATATCTGCGACTGAAACGCCACTGTAAATTTCATTTGTAACGATGAATGCGGTGTTAGCTGCAACAAAACTAATAATGCTAAATGCAATGATTAAACCAAGAAACAATGTTAAATTAGCTCTGCGAGTATTTGCTGCAGGCATTTTTTACACTCCGATCTTATATTACGCTATTAAGAAGCAAAGCCCCCGTAAAAAGGGGGCTCTTTACTTATTGAATACTCATCGATAACTCAACGAATTTTCCAGCTAATTTAGCTTTTTGTAATACTTCCTCTGTAATTTCGCCGCCTTGATCAATAATGACCATGCCATTATCGGTTTCAATACGTCGATTAGCTTTTTTTCCTAGAAGATATTTACGGTGCTTATCATCAAACTTGCGAGCAGCATCTGCATTACCATCATTTGTGGCAGCAGCCGGTGCTGGAACTTCAGCGATCGCTGGTGCAGCATCTGCTACAGGAGCTGCTGGTACTGCTGCTACAGGCTCAGGGTCTGCAATTGGTTGAACTGAAGACTGGACAAGAGTTGCAGCTGCTACAGGTTGTTGTTCATCAGTAGTTTCTTTTATGATAAGCACATCTTTACCATAGGTAAGAATGCGTTGTGCAGGAATCTCAGCTGATTGTCCTGATACATCTTCTATTTCACAGGCAGTAATTTGCCCGGCATCATCAATAAGAATTTCCGTTACTTTGCCTTGAATACGGCCGCTTTTGGTCAACACTTTAGTGCCGATTACTTTTATATCATCGGATAACAACTTCTCAAATTCAGGTGCAGTTGTTATCGATGCTACTGAACTGCTATCCTCAATTGTTACGGCATATTCACCAACGCCGGTAATTGCTGAAAAAGGAAGTAATTTTGCCTCAAGATACCATTTGATCTCATCTCTAACCAATGCGGTTACAATGCCGCCATTTGGATTAATTACCAGGCCTTTAACATTTCCTAACTCCTTGCCTTCCATTATGCTAATTACAGGCAATCCAAGAATATCAGTGCTTTTTTTCATATAAATTCATAACCCCCTATTAATTTTTGACTATATTAAATTACGCCATTCGCGAAATTCTGCATTAATTTCTTCCAACACATCTGTTGGAATTTTATGATAAGGAATAAGACCTAGGCGACGATGAATTAAAGTGTTTTTTATAATTCGTAAATATGCAATCGTATTGATAAACTCCTGCTCAAATTGATACTCATCCTGAAGTGCTGCGCTAGTTTTTCCTTCAACAAATACTTGTATTGCATCATCGTAAGAACCTAGCAACTTCAGAATGTTACCAATTTCAATCGTAATAAAAGGAGCAGCTGAATCTTCCGGAAAAAGCTGTAGAATATGTCGAAATGCTGATAACGCGTGCTCATATTCTTTATTCTCTTTTTGACTAAATGCATAGTCAAGGAGTGTATCTAAATCTTGTGTATCCGGCAGGACCGTTTCAAAGGCTTTTGGCATTTGCTGATTCATGGTACAAACAACCTCTGTTACTTCATTATAGCTTGAATTATTAACGATAGGTTCTTCTGTCACAAGTTCCTCAATGACAGGCTCTTCTGCCACAAGTTCTTCAAGGACAGGCTCTTCTGCGGCTACCGGTTCTTCCACAACCGGTTCCGGAACGTTTCCGGCAACAGCAATCGGTACTTCACGAGCTTCGTGCTTTGAAATAACAGCTCCATGGGATGCAGTAATATAACTCATATCCTCTGCAAGGGTTGAGAAAGGCGGAGCTGTTGAGATAATTGGTGCTAGCTGTTCGCACATACTATTTTCATCAATAACATGTGTAGCAGAGTCTCCCTGAAATGAATCTTCGTAATAGGCAACAAAATAAGCAAATATAATTGCAAAGACAGCCAGCACGCCTATAGTTCCAGCTAATCCGGCAAAGCCTACGACAATTCGTGGAAGAATAAGGCTAAGAAACAATGAGCATACACCACAAAGTGCCAGTGGTTTGATTCCCAGGCGAACGCCCAGAATCCGATTAGCTAGTTGGTGCACAAACAGCGTGGTAATCACAATTGCGATCGTTGTAATTAGTGTATATTCCACACAATCCCACCAAACATGGTTTCTAGATACGGTTACTCATTCGACAAGATAAGTTTTTTTCCTGTCGAATCTAAGGCTTTACAGTAAATATGTAAAGAATTTTATTACTTTTTATCTAAAATTGCCGAAGCAGCTCCCATTACACCAAGAACAGCATGTTCAAAGGTTAAACCGCCTTGGAGATAAATGCTGTACGGAGCACGTAGAGGACCATCAGCACTAAGCTCGATTGATGAACCCTGAACAAACGTTCCCCCTGCCATAATCACAGCATCGGAATATCCCGGCATATCGCTAGGCTCTGGACGTACAAATGCATCAACAGGAGAATAGGTTTGCAGTCCCTGGCAAAAGGCTACCATTTTTTCAGGTGAACCTAATTGTATAGCCTGGATAATATCGCTGCGTTTTTCAGCAAAGGAAGGCGTTGTTTCATAGCCCAGCAAAGAAAATAGGGCCGCAGCAAAAATAGCCCCTTTGATCGATTGGGCAACAATATGGGGCGCTAAAAACAAGCCTTGGAAAAGCAGCCGGTTATCGCTAAGGGTCGCCCCTACATGACTTCCAATTCCCGGCGCTGTAAGACGGCAAGCAGCAAGTTCAACCAAATCGGCGCGGCCAGCTACATAGCCGCCGGCCGGAGCAATGCCACCGCCAGGATTTTTAATCAAAGAACCTGCCATTATATCAGCGCCTACTGCTGTCGGCTCTTGCGTGTCAACAAATTCTCCATAACAGTTATCAACAAAACAAATGCAATCTGATTTAATCTGTTTGATATATGCACATAATTCAGCAATCTCCGTTATTTGTAAAGGATGACGCATACTATAGCCTCGTGAGCGTTGAATCAAGACTACTTTGGTCCGTTCTGTAATGGTATTTTTAATAGCCTCATAATCGACCTTGTCATTCACTAAGGGAATTTCATTATAATGTATGCCATACTCCTTAAGAGAGCCTACTGCCGGGCTTGCAGCACCAATTACAGTCTGCATAGTATCATAGGGTGCGCCAGTAACTGACAGTAATTCATCTCCCGGGCGTAAAATGCCAAATAGCACGGATGCCAAAGCATGGGTACCGGATACAAAATGACTCCGAACCAATGCTTTTTCTGCGCCGCATATTTTTGCCCATACTTCATCTAATTTATCCCGGCCAGCATCACCATACCCATAACCAGTTGTGGCGCGGAAATGATAATCTGATACTTGCGATTCACGAAAAACCTGCAAAAGACGTTTGGTATTGTATTCGGATATTTGATCGACAACCGCGAAATAGGGCATTGATTGGCTCATTGCCTGGTCGCGGTACGATAAAAGGTCTGGTGAAAACTCGCTCACTTTTATTCATCTCCCGTGGAATAACAACTGAACCGGGTAATCATTTCGGGCGCAGCAGATAACGTGATATAAATACCCGTTTCACGGTATTCGGTACTCAAAACTTCCCCGATGTCATAAAGTTGTGAAATTATACCTGTGTCATTATAGGGTATTACCAATTCTATGTCAACTTTTGTTTGGCGGAGAGTTACTTGAATCAGCTCAAGCAATTCAGGTAGTCCAAGTCCGGATAAAGCAGATATACCGACACTGGTAGTTTCAGCTGCAATACGCTCTGCAATGGGCGGATTATTCGCTGTATCCATTTTATTGTAAACAGTCAGCATCAACTTGTTGTCTGCTCCAAGTTTGCGCAGTACATCATAAACCGCTTTAATTTGCTCCTGGTAGCGCGAATGGCTGCCATCAACAATGTGCAGGACTAAATCGGCTTCCAATACTTCTTCCAAGGTTGCCCGAAAAGCGGCAACAAGCTGATGCGGAAGTTTCTGAATGAATCCGACAGTGTCTGTGATTAGAACTTCTTGCGAATTTGGTAAAGTTATGCGACGGGTAGTCGGATCAAGTGTGGCAAATAATTTATCCTCAGCCAAAACACCGGCAGAAGTTAATGCATTTAATAAAGTGGATTTTCCTGCATTTGTATAGCCCACTAGAGCAATAGTTGGAATGCGGCTGTTAAGACGTCGTTTGCGCTGGAGAATGCGTTGCTTTCGAATGGAGTCTATTTCCTGTTCAATATCACTTATGCGCGAGCGAATACGGCGTCTGTCAACTTCCAGTTTTGTTTCGCCCGGTCCCCTTGTACCAATACCGCCGCCAAGACGGGATAAAACTAACCCCTGACCGCCTAAACGTGGTAAATTATAACGCAGTTGGGCAAGCTCAACTTGCAGCTTCCCTTCATGGCTGCGGGCACGCTGAGCAAATATATCAAGAATTAGTGCTGTCCGGTCTACAATTTTACAGCCTAATGCTTGTTCGAGATTTCGCTGCTGGGCTGGCGATAGCTCATCGTCGAATATAATTACATTGGCTCGCTGCTCTTGCCGAAGTAAATTGATTTCTTCAACTTTACCCTTACCAATAAATAAAGCCGCGTCGGGCTTATCTCTCTTTTGCCAGGTCATTCCTGTTACAATTGCGCCAGCTGTTTCAGCCAGCTGTCTCAATTCATTAAGGGAGTCTTTTACCTCCCAGGCCCCCTGCCTCTCTACACCTACCAGAAAAGCCCGTTCAATAGAAACTAATTCGGTTGGTTGTGTTTGATCATCTAGCTGGCGTTCAATTTCCGAGGTTAAATATACAAGATCAATATGCAAGAAATCATCTGTTGTTNNGTAATCATCTTTATTTGTGCCGCTAATAAACCCAAAACTGATTTGAGTTGCTTTGCCATCTTGAACTCCGATTGCTGCCATCAGGTCAAACCGCAGTTCTTTCAGTGACGCCACATCCAGGCTGCTGAGCTGACTATCTCCGCCTGGATGGGTATGTATGCAGCGAATACCGCTTAAGCGTGAATTTGCTCTACGTCCTTCTGCATCTGGCAGGCTTACTGTCCGGTTATCACCAACTGCGACATGGGTAATTTGTCCCCTTCTATTAACATACAAAGCTATTTCTCGTTTAATATCTTCCGTTAACCTTGCTAGTATAGTGGTTATTTCTTCAGTGATTGTTTGTCCAAATGGAATCTGCTGCTCATAAATTGCTTCCAATTGCATAATATAGCTTTTTTTCAGACCATTCGTATCTCCATAAATCTCAGCCATTTCGCTCACCTCATTATAATAGATTTGATTTTCTTATTCAAAATCCTGCCAATAGATAAGACTTGGTTTTTGTACCAAGTCTTATCTATCTCTCCAAATTGCTAATTGAGCTCATTAATAAAAAAAATACAATGATATAGCCGACGATTGTCGACGTTTTCAGCCAATAGTTGGAGGCTGTGAGACCAGGCAGATAGGAACGTAATTTATAGGGGTTTAACATAATTAATTGAAAGAAAGTAATCATACTGGTGAACGTGAAAAAGAAAGGATTAGGAAAATACCACATCCAGTATAAAATACCTCCCCACACCATACAAACCATGCACAAAAAGAATCTACGCCGGGTGCTTTTGTATGTGGCCTCTCTTCTCTGTCTACGGGATATCTGCATCATATTCCCCCTTCTGATTATTATGAGAAGGAGGTTCTACTTTTATTCCAGTACCGGACATTGTCACGCTTATCCCGGCATAGTAAACAAATGCCCTTCAAAAATTACTGGAGGTTCTACGCAGCCTTACGCAACCAAGGAGTAACCTCCTGTCCAATGTCATTTGGTTATACCTAGCCGGTTCATTTTTCGCCACAGGGTGGTTCGATTAACATGCAATGCTTTTGCTGCAGACGCAATAACACCATTGTTTTCATCCAATGCCTTTAAGATAGTTCGTGCCTCATCACTTTCAACCGTTCTGTTATCACTATCACTTTCAAACATCAAAAGTTGCGAAAGAAAGGTAGTAGATACTGTATCCTTTTTTGCTACAGCAACAACTCTTTCAATAACATTCCTTAATTGCCTTACATTTCCTGGCCAATCGTGGCTTTGAAGCAATTTCAATGCTCCACTGCTAAACTTAATGGTCTTATCAGCTTCCTGACACAGTTGTGATAAAAAGGTCTTAACATACAAGGGAATATCTTTTTTTCGTTTGCGCAGTGGAGGAATTCGCAAATTAAGTACGTTTAACCGATAAAATAAATCTTCTCTGAATTGTCCTTGTTTGACTAAATCACTTAGCTTCTTATTCGTTGCTGCAATGACTCTTACTGAAACAGGGATTACTTTATCACTGCCCAATCGTACAACAGATCGCTCCTGTAAGACTCGTAGCAGCCGCCCCTGATTGACGACGTCCATTTCACTAATTTCATCCAAGAATATGGTTCCAGTATGAGCTACCTCAAATAAACCAAGCTTCCCCTCTTTACTGGCTCCGGTAAAGGCTCCGCCTATATATCCGAACAACTCACTCTCAAGTAACTGAGCAGGTAATGCTGCGCAGTTGACAGCAACAAATGGTCCTTTGCTCTGCTTACTTTGATTGTGGATGCTTTGAGCAAACACTTCTTTCCCGGAACCCGTCTCGCCAAGAATTAAAACATTGGCATTCGAATTTGAAAAGCTTCGCGCTAAATCAATCGTCATTTTTATTCCCGGATCTGAGCTATGAATATCTTTAAACGTATAGGCAGCTATATGTCCCTTAGAATAGATTTCCTTGCGAATACGGGATTCCATCATTTGTATTTTGGTAACATCCTGAAAGGTCGCAACAGCACCAATCGCTCCAGTACGGTATGTGATGGGTACCTTGTTGCATAATACTTGTACATTGTTCACGTATAAAAGTTGATTTCTTACTCCTACTCCGGTCACAATAACGTCTCGTAATTTTAGGCTAGGCCACACGACATCGATGTCAGCACCTATGTCCAATGTGATTGGTGATTTCAATATTTTTTTCGCTACAGGATTTATTGCTATAATCCTGCCAGTTTCATCTATAGAGACGATTCCTTCATATGCATAATCCAAAACCGTTGTGATCATACCGGACTTTCTTTTTTCCTGCTCAATTGTTACTAGCAAACTCTTCGCACTATTAAAAGCTTCAATATAAGCATGGCTGCCTGTCACAATTTCAACACATGGCAAGTTTCTTTTTTTTGCAGCACTAATAGTGGTAAATCCACCTAATAAAACATTTGCACCATCATGTAAGGCTTGATCAATCTGCGCATTAACTTGTTCGCGAGATTTTAAATAGTATTTTTTAATTTTTATGCCAATGGCAGTTTCCAGGCACTCAACTTGCTTAATCATGGAGGGAAATGAGACAACAGCCACTGTTCCGCCGTATTCACGTGCCTTCTCCAGCGCTATTGCCAAATCAAAGCCTGATATCGGAATATCGATTACCGCGACACTAGGGCATGCATCTCTAATATTATAGGCTGATTCTCCCCGGGCAATTATGATCTCGACACCCTGTTCAACCAATTGCTTTGCTTTTATTACACCGTCCGCCAAAGAGCCTACCTCAAAGATAATTTCACTTAAAGATTCTGCAAATAGTATCTTGAGCTCATTTAGTTTATTATCATTGGGAGCTAAAATTGCGATTTTCTTCATTTTTCTTCACCTATTGAGTGTATTCAGCTTAATTTTAAACGAAACAACACGAAACAGCAACTCCACGTTTCCAGTAGTGCCTCACGGTTTCCTTTACCCTTTTAATAACTAAAGCCCATCAGTTGATGAGCTTTAGTTATTGGATATCGTTGCTCCTGATAGTTAGATTATGCCCGTAGTTTGATCCAATTAAGACGTCCGCCTTTTTTTACTATTTCTAATTCTTCTGAGGTTAACGGACTCTTTACTAGTATATCTAGCTGCTTACTAGTATTTGTAACAGTTGCGCTTTCGTTATCGAGAATTGTTTCAAATTCTATACTCAAATGATCCCCTTGATCTATTTTTTCATAATCTGATTCATTGATAAACACCAGCGGTAAAATGCCGAAATTAACAAGATTAGCAAGATGAATCCGGGCAAAACTTTTTGCGATAATCGTTTTTACACCGAGATAACGCGGTGCAAGAGCAGCTTGCTCACGACTGGAGCCTTGCCCATAGTTAACACCTGCAACGATAAAACCGCCACCAGCTTCTTGGGCACGTTTCGCAAAAGAAGCATCCACTACATGAAATACATACTTAGCAATTTCCGGGGTGTTATTCCGCATCGGCAAAAAGTTTGCTCCTGCAGGCACAATATGATCTGTTGTTATATCCTCACCCAGCTTGATTAAGACCGGGCTGGAAATCACATCTGGCAACGCTTCTAAAACAGGTGGCGGACTAATGTTAGGACCCCGGCGTATTGAAATTTCCGATCCACTCTCTGAAGGATAGACGAACATATTGTCTTCAATCATAAACTTCTCCGGCATTTGATATTCAACTGGCATTATGCCAAGTTTTCTAGGGTCCGTTATTACTCCGGTTATTGCCGAAGCCGCAGCAACTTCAGGCCCTACCAAATACACATTTCCACTCGGATGGCCGCACCGGCCTAAAAAATTACGGGTTGTTGTTCTAAGTGATATTCCATTTGTGGGCGGTGCAAATCCCGAACCGTTACAGGCTCCACAGCCTGATTCCAGAACACGAACTCCAGCTTTTATTACCGCCATAAAAGCTCCACGTGCAACGCTTTCAAGATAGACCTGCTTGCTTCCAATGTATAGCCCAGCATCTACACGAGGATGTACAGAGTTATTTTCTAACATATTGGCAATGGACAATATATCTTGCAGAGAAGAATTTGCACAACTGCCAATTACAACTTGATCAACGGGAAGCCCTTCAACCTCACTAATAGGAACTACTCTATCCGGCTGATGGGGCAGTGCAATAAGCAGCTCTATCCGAGATAAATCGATTTCAATCACATCATCATAGACAGCATCCGGATCCGCTGCTAAAGGGTGCCACTCACCTTCGCGGCTTTGTGCACGCAGCCACGCTCTGGTAACTTCATCACTGGGGAAAATCGAGGATGTGGCGCCAGTTTCAGTTCCCATATTAGTAATGATCGCCCGCTCAGTAACATTAAGCGTACTAATTCCTGGTCCGGCGTACTCGTAGATTTTATTTACACCACCCTTAACCGTGACGCGACGCAATAGCTCAAGGACCACATTTTTTGCTGATACAAATGGCTGGAGCTTACCGGTAAGATTGACCTTGACTATTTGCGGCATCTTCAAAGAAAAGGGCTCTCCTGCCATAGCCAATGCCACATCAAGCCCTCCTGCACCAAGTCCTAACATTCCAACACCGCCAGCAGCAGGTGTATGCGAATCGCTTCCTAACAGCACCTTACCTGGTATATCAAAACGTTCCAAATGAACCTGATGACAAATCCCATTACCCATTCTGGAGGTTATGATCCCATGCTTAGCAGCTACATCCATTAAATATCGATGATCGTCTGAATTACGGAAATCTGCTTGTATTAAATTATGATCAATATAACTTACTGCAAGCTCATTTTGAACACGATCCATTCCAACTGCCTCAAATTGCAAATACGCTGCAACACCATTAACATCGTGTGTAAGCGTTTGGTCTATTTTAATATGGATGGGCTCTCCTCGTTTCATTGCTCCACTAACCAAATGTGCTGAAATGATTTTTTCGGCTATCGTTTGTCCCATAAGGCACCTCTATCTTTTTAATTATTGCTTTTAAGCAGTTCATCGATCCATTTAGCAGCTGCTTCTGGATTGCCTAAGACATTTTGGGCCCGCATATCATCTTTATTCAGCTTATCAGCTGCGGCTTTTAAAACAGCAGCCTCATTATCTTTTGGCACGACGACAACTCCATCGGCATCCCCTACAATAATATCACCAGGAGAAATTACTGTTCCGCCGCTGGAAATCGCTACATTTATTTCACCTGCCCCAATTTTTTTACTGCAGGCAAGCGTTCCCCCCTTACAAAAAACAGGGAACCCTGAGTTCTTAATACTAAGTATGTCGCGGATAGTGCCGTCAATGACGATAACTCCCAGACCTAGTGTGGCAGCCAAGCCAATAACAAAATCTCCGGCAACCGCCGTATACAAAAAGCCCTTTGCATCAACTACGAGAATATCCCCCTGCTTTGCTTCACGAATTGCTCTTAGCAGCATCATATTGTCTCCTGCAGGAAGTCTGACAGTAAAAGCGCGT
This sequence comes from Sporomusaceae bacterium UBA1887, assembly GCA_002337925.1. Classification (GTDB taxonomy): domain Bacteria; phylum Bacillota; class Negativicutes; order Sporomusales; family DSM-15969; genus Anaerospora. The sequence continues at coordinate 43,791 of DDHB01000042.1, read as the reverse complement.
CCACTAATTTTATATTGTGCTTGTAATGGTTTGATCATTGGATCGAGGTTTCTTAGACCATCCATTGCATCTGAAATACAGGTAGCTGGAATTCCCCTAAATTTTTCAACAATACTTGTCATATATAGCTCCTTTTTTGTGATCATTAGATATAAAGTCAACAAACAATAGCACTTTATATTAATTTTCTAACATGCAAGTTATATTCCAAAGATTCTACTTGTCTATATATAGCCTCAAGGGCCTTATTTTACTTGAGATGATAACTTGTTTAGTTTTGCATTTCACATCACAGAATTAAGAACGAGGCAAATGTTGCAAATAAATCTATTATCGTTGCGCATAGCGAAATGAAAATTCTTTATTTATAGATATATGTTGCAAAAAGTATGTAATGATGCAATATATGTAATTATTTAAAGGTGCTATTGTTAGCTGTAATTTAATTAGCCCTACTGCTCGAAATACAGTAGGGCTATCTTCCTCATATGCGGGTTCCATGCCTATTTTTGATGCGAAATCCTTGTGTGCACTGAACTATCCTATCTATCACCAGATTCATAATCCACGGATTTTTATCCTGCATCAATGATAACTACTATATTTTAGGAAATTGGCGTACGAGCTGTCATGCATTTTACAAACTCTAATCATTACGCAAGTTTCATCATAAGTAAGGGAACTGCAACTGAAAAATTCGCTTCCGTTTTTTCTCGCACATCATCCACTGATACTTCGGGTGCTAATTCCCTAAGAACAAGTCCAGCCTCAACCACCTCAAATACACAAAGATTTGTAATAATCAAGTCAACCACACCTTTCCCGGTTAATGGAAGAGTACACTTTTTTAAGATCTTTGAAACCCCATCTTTTGAAGTATGTTCCATGGCAACAATCACTTTCTTAGCGCCTGATACTAAATCCATCGCTCCCCCCATTCCTGGTACAAGTTTGCCCGGAACCATCCAATTCGCGAGATTTCCTGTCTGATCAACTTCTAATGCGCCAAGCACGGTAATATCAACATGTCCCCCTCGAATAATAGCGAAAGACATTGCACTATCAAATACAGCACCACCGGGAATGATTGAAACAGGCTTAGCTCCTGCGTTGACCAGATTGGNNTTTCAGACTGTAGGATAACCCTTACTCCTTCTGGCAGGAAGTCTGCGGCTAATGTTGGGATACCAATACCGAGATTTACAACATTACCATCCTGAAACTCTTGCGAAACCCGTTTAGCAATTATCGTTTTTGCATCCATCTCTTAATCCCCCCTATCCCTGGACAATCCAGTCAATGAAAATTCCTGGTGTCATTACCTGATCCGGATCAATTTGACCAGCTTCTACGATGTTCTCTACTTCGACGATAACGACCCTGGCCGCCATAGCCATCAGTGGGTTAAAATTGCGGGCCGAGCGCTCAAATATTAAATTTCCTGCAGTATCAGCCTTATACGCCTTTATAAGAGCGACATCAGCTCTTAACGGTTTTTCTAGCAGAAACTCTTTTCCGTCAACGTTTATCACTTCTTTTCCTTCGGCAACTATTGTTCCGATCCCAGTCGGCGTTAATATGCCGCCTAATCCAGCACCACCAGCGCGAACACGCTCAGCAAGTGTTCCCTGTGGGAGAAGTTCAACCTCAAGTTCACCCGTGTTCATTTTTCTTCCAGTATCCGGATTTGTCCCAATATGAGAAACAATTACCTTCTTTAGTAGGCCATCGACCACAAGTTTCCCTATGCCTTTATCAGGAAAAGCCGTATCATTCGCAATAACAGTAAGCTGCTTTGTTCCTTGAGCTACTAGTGCGTCCACAAATACCTCTGGTGTGCCTACAGCAAGGAATCCCCCAATCATAAGTGTCATACCATCTTCTATTTTCTGCATTGCTTGTTCTATTGTAGTAATTTTAGACATGTGATCCTCCACCTATTATAAAATCAGAAAAGCTTTAACGCTTTGGTCGATTATGTGTTTTGGGTTAGCTCATCAGCCAGCTCATCAAGTTGATGAGCAAGAGAACCGACTTGCTGAATTGCGCTAGTCACTTCAATAATTGATGACGCAATTTGATTAATTACTTCATTGACTTGCACGAACTGCCTGTATGACTGAGTACTATCTTGTTGAATTGCTTTAACAATAAAATCAATATTTTTTACAGAGGCAGAACTTTCAGTAGCTAACTTGCGTATTTCCTCTGCTACTACACTGAAACCACGCCCTGCTTCGCCAACTCGCGCAGCCTCGATTGCTGCATTAAGCCCCAATAGATTTGTTTGACTTGAGATATTCTTAATAAGTCCTATAATTTTGTCTGTTTCCCTCACTCGTTCCTCTGATTTCAGGGCAACCTGGGTTAAGTTAGTAATGAGTGAAGCTATTTCTTGTGTCTGGGCGGATATTTTTTCTGAAGTGCCAGCTATGGAACTAATGCCCTGGTTTAATATCCCAGCCATCTCCTTCATAGCATCCTGCATATCTACTGGTTCAGTCACAACAGCACAGCCTATTACATTCCCTAAATCGTCAAATAGGGGAGAACAGACTGCAATATAGGGCATTCCATAAAGTGTCTTATCGCCTCTTCTTATTACTCTGCGCTTCTCGCGAATCGCTTGTTCAACCGCTGAACCCGGTTTTATAGGATCTCCTGGCGAGACTTTCATATCAAAATTCTTTGCCGGTTTATAAAGTAAGAACTTCTCCAGATCGGTTAAAGATACGCCAATTTCTTTATTTAACAAACTATTAAATAACGGTAATGCCTGCATAAAGCAATCTAAAATAGAGTTAACTTTTAGCTCCACAATAAATTCCTCAATTCGACAGTTTTCTGTCTCAAATTGTTTAAGTTTATGCTTAGTCATAAGAAAAATTAGGCAAGACTATGGCTGCAATACTTTCAAAGCACCCTTAGCCTTACCTTAGATTGCACTTATCTACTCTTTACTAACAGTCAGACCTGTGCTCGTATCTAAGTCTTATTTTAGATATAATACTCAGATGCTTTTAATTGATGAATTAACTTCTTCATAAACTTTTCCCGAATTGCTGGTATTTCCTCAGGAGAGTACTCATAAAATCCTTCTCCGCTTTTTATTCCTAATTTGCCTTCATCTACTTTCTTTCTAAGCAGTTGATTGGCACTTTGTGAATTGTCCATTACTTTTAACAGGTTATCGCCTACGATGCACCAAATATCTAAACCGCCAAAATCAGTAACCTCCAAATGTCCTGTAGTAGCATAGCGAAAAGCTGGGCCAAACTTTAATGCCTTGTCTATTTCGGCAGGTTCTGCTACTCCCATTTCAATAAGGGAAAATACCTCTCTGGCAAGCCCTTGCTGAATTCTGTTGGCAACCAATCCTGGTACATCTTTTAGTACTTTTACTGGTTGTTTATTGATTGATCGATAAAGCTGATCGACTTTTTGGTATATCTCTTCAGGCATATTACCAAAGAAAGAGAGTTCTACGATCGGCATAAGATGGGCTGGATTATACATGTGATTAATCATCATCCGCTGTTTGCGGTTTTCACTAACTAGTTTCATCATTTCCTGTAAAGGAAGACTTGAGGTATTACTGGCAAAAATAGTTGTTGGAGGACACAGTTCATCCAGTTGTTTAAATAAGTTTTGCTTGAGCTCCATTACTTCCGGAGCTGCTTCAATTACATAATCACGATCAGCCACAGTACTTTGCAGGTTAGTAGAAAATTTAATATTAGCAANNTAAGCTTCAATTTCCAAATTGGGAAGGTAGTCTTCGCTAACAAATAGTTCTAATTCTTGTTTAATAAGCTCTTTAGCTTTTGTAAGAACCTCTGCATTCGTATCATAAATGTTCACATCATAGCCATATATAGAAAACGCTGTAGCTATACCGTGTCCCATCGTTCCCGATCCGATAATTCCAATCTTTTTCATGTATATTCCTCCTCATGTTTACTGCTGCTTATATTCTTCTATTGATGGGTCATATGAAAAAGCTCAGAGTTATGACTCCAATTAGTCCCATAATTGCAATGAGAGACGTTAACCCACCCCATATAACGAACATTTGAGGTAAAGTAAAGTTAAAGTACTCTTTAACCATCCAAAAAGCGGCATCCGTAGGTGGATCAAAGAATACTGAGCCACAAGCCAGCGCTATTACCATTAGCTCAGGATTTACACCTGGTTGAGAAAGCAATGGCAATAGAAGGCCTGCTGGTGTAAATAAAGTTACAGTGGACGATCCTATTGCAACTCGTATAACTGCTGTAATAACCCAGGCTACAATATAAGGAGATAGTGGCATTCCCACCATTAAAGAAGCTACATATTGACCTACTCCACTATCAATAATAACCTGTTTAAACGCACCACCTCCGCCGATGACGAGGATAATCATCGCAATGGACTTTATGGACTGTTCGGCGGATAACATCAGATCTTTAATGTTTTTACCTTGGGCAAAACCAAACGAATACATGGAAACTAATAATGCTATTAGCAGGGCCATATCGGTAGTACCAATAAACTTAAATACCGTAACAATAAGGGAATCTTTAGGAAAAGCTGCCTCGATTACCAGTGAAGCTATAATAATAATTACAGGAACAAGGGCTGTAAAAAAGCTAATGAGAAAGCCAGGCAGCTCGTGTTCTTCGAATACTTTTCCAACTTTAAGTCCACTTGGTATTTCAGTATTTACTCCAGCTTTTTTGACAAGCTTATAAAACAAGGGTCCCGTCACTAATAAAGTTGGAATGGAAATGATAATTCCATAGACAAGTACCAAACCGATATTTGCATGGAATATATTTGCTATTGCAACAGGACCCGGATGAGGAGGTAGGAAGCAATGGCTTATCGTAATTGCTGATAACATCGGGAGGCCTACTTCAAGCAAAGGAATTTTTCCGGCTACCGATATTGTAAATACGATCGGAATTAATACAACAAAACTGACTTCCCAAAATAAGGTAATGCCCACAACAAAGCCTGTTATAGCAACCGCCCAAGCTACATGTTTACGACCAAACTTGGCGATTAAAGTGTCAGCGATTCTTTGCGCACCTCCACCATCTGCCATAATTTTACCAAACATGGCACCAAGACCTAAGATAATGGCAAGGTGGCCAAGTGTTCCTCCCATACCTGTTTCGATTGAAGAAATCAGCTTTGCTAGCGGTAAGCCCTCGGCATAACCAACAACCAAGCAGGTGATTAACAGTGATAGAAATGCATTCAATTTGCATTTTACTAGTAAGAAGTAAAGAAATGCGATACCAAGCACTAAAATAATAATGGGCATAATGTCCACTCCTTGATCGCTAAATTTCTATAGTGTGAGAATACTTATCTAATTATCTAACTCCTCAATTCACCATTTTATTTTGAAGATACACGTATAAGCGTTATAAGCCATTTAAGTTTAGTATTGTTCTTGTATCTTTCGGTGTAGCTATCTCTTTGCCCAGGCTTTCCGCAATATTTCTAATAACTGCTACTTGCTCACTGCTAGATTTAGCTAATATACCTGGCTTAATGTATATATTATCTTCTAGACCAACTCGGACATTTCCACCCATTGCAAGTGCAACTGTTGTAAGCGGAAGCTGATATTTGCCTGCGGCAGCGCAAGACCAGGTAAACTCGCCAAGTTGTTCACGCGCAGTTTTAACCAAATACACTAAGTTCTCAATGCTAGCTGGAATTCCACCAAGTACGCCCATTACAAATTGCAGGTATACCGGCTTTTTAATAATTCCTTTCTTTACGAAATAAGCGATGTTATTGATCATGCCTACATCATAAACTTCGAACTCAGGTAATGTTCCATGTTCATTCATTGTTTTAATATAATACTCAAGGCCTTTAAATGTATTAGCAAAAACAAGATCATTAGTTGCCTCTAGAAATGGAATCTCCCAATCAAACTTAGGCTGTTGAATTCGGGCTGCAGCCGGTGCCAATACAAAGTTTACTGAGCCGGCGTTGCATGAGGCCAATTCTGGTCTAAACATAGGAACAGCAACTAATCTTTCTTCGAGCGTCATACCTATAGCACCACCTGTTGTTATACAAATAACAACATCTGAGCGGCGCTTAATACCATCTACAATTTCACTCATTAAGCCAATATCACTGGTTGGTTTACCTGTTTGGGGATCACGAGCGTGAATATGCACTACAGAAGCGCCTGCATCGCAGGCCTTGACTGCATCTTCAATGATTTGCTCAGGAGTAATCGGTAAATAAGGTGTCATGCTGGGGACGTGAACAGCTCCTGTTATTGCAGCGGTGATGATTACTTTTTCTGTCATTTTTTCTCTCCTCTTTTAAACTAAATTAGTAGAAACAGCTACTATCCTCCTTTCCACTTCTTCCTGCCATCTATCTATAGAGCAAAATTCGTGCCAATGGCATAAATCCTTATCATTCACTATTCTCAAACAGTTCTGATTACACGAGTGTAGTGTATCTACTACACCTGTGTAGTTTTTTAATGGAAAGCAACAGAAAAACCCCGTCTTCACAAATTGAGAAGACGGGGTTTCTATTTATTAAGTTAAATCATAATTCCATACTTTTTTATTTTTTGATGTAAGACGGTTCGATGAATATTGAGTTCTTCAGCTGCTAGTGTTTTATTACCATTCGATCTCAATAGTGCTTTCACTATAGCTTGTTTTTCTGCCAATTCTTTGGCCACTTCCAAGCTCTGCCCAACGCTATCACCACTATCATCACTCACTGTTTCTATCATGCGTGGCATTAGATAGTCAAAATGCTCTATGCCTAAATCACCCGCACCGGCAATAACAGCAGCCCGTTCAATAACATGTTCGAGCTCTCTTATATTACCTGGCCAATTATATTTACGAAACAGCTGCAATACTCCACTTTGTATTCCACTAATATTTAGTCCATGATTTTGATTTACTTTTTCAATGAAATGCTCTATCAATGATTCAATTTCCTCTGCTCGCTCCCGCAATGGAGGACTGTTTATTTCTACAACATTGATACGGTAATATAGATCTTGACGGAATTCACCCTTACGTACTAAATCTTGCATATTTTTATTGGTAGTACAGATTAATCTTATATCAAGTTCAATAGTTTTTACGCCGCCAAGTCTTTCAATTTCTTTTTCTTGTATAACGCGCAATAGTTTCGATTGAAGATAAAGTGGTAATTCATTTATTTCATCAAGTAGAAGTGTTCCCCCATTTGCCAGCTCGAATTTACCGGGCTTGCCACTTTTTTTTGCACCAGTAAAGGCTCCTTCCTCATAACCAAACAATTCTGCTTCTAATAGTTCTCTGGGTATAGCTGCGCAGTTGATTCTAATAAAAGGCTTATGACGACGGGGGCTCAATTGATGTAAAGCATGAGAAATTAACTCTTTCCCGGTTCCAGTCTCACCGCTAATAAGGATAGTTAGTGTCGAAGGAGCAACTTTTTGCAAAAGTGACTTAACTTGTTTCATCTTAGCGGAATCTCCAATGATCTGCTCTAATGAATATTTTGCCCCCCTCAGCTTCCCTAACTCCGCTTTAACATGCTTTAATTCAAACTTTAACCGATCGATCTCTTCTACTAATCCATTTACTTCGTCTAATTTGCGAAAAGTAGTTATAGCAACGACACCAACTGGTTGTCCATTATGGTTGATTGGTATTCTATTACAGACTACTGGGATATTGCCATTAATTAAATGGACAGAACCAATTTCTGCTACACCAGTTTTCGCAACAATATCCATACGAGTTTGAGGAATAACATCACGTACCTGCTTACCAATTACTACTTCCTGAGAAACGTTCATAATTTCAGCATATTTCTTATTTAAAAAGACAATTTTTCCAGCAATATCTGTAATAATTAAGCCATCTAATGTTTCGAGTGCACTCTCTAAGATTAACGTATATTTTCCATCGAAATAATTCAAAATTCCACCTTCCCTCCTAGTCTGCGTAGCTCTTTGGGTCGAATAAAGTATAAGCAGCATCTAGAATTTGCTTTCGTCGGTTTTCTTGAATTTTATCTTTTTATATTTAAAATTACCATAGCTTGCCTCTATTCCTAATGTAATTATACCCAAATACGATAAAACAGCAACCTACACTGCCGTAAGATTTAGCTAAAACTATTGCAGGAATTTACCTTAAAGTGAAATGCCTCCCAAATCAAATGTGATTTGGGAGGCATCTCTTTATGCGTGTGAATTCAGCCACTTCTTTGATGACTCTCAGAAAAGTAAGTAAGATACATATCTGTAATTCCTAACTCAGTGATTAATAAATGAAGCTAACCCTTTCATCTTAGCTTCATCTTCCTTAACCAACCGTCCGTAGTACTGCTGTTTCCATTCATACCATAAATACTCGAAAGTCAGTGCATGTATAATGCCTTCTTCCATATGTACTTCTGCCTGATTATAGTTACCAAAGACTACTTTTCTTGTTTCAAAACCATCGATGAGTCCCTTTAATTCACGTAAAAATGAAACTGATTTTGGAGTTATGCCGCCTCCAACCAGGCATTGAAGATTTTTTTGCTTTGCTTTTAAAAAAATACTTTTTGCAATCGACAATACCTTAGGAGAGTTGACATCTCCGAGTTTTAAAGCACTGCTTAAATCAGTACGCCCCAATACGATTCCATTTAACAATTTAATGTTATCTGCTGCGAGTATTCGGTCAAATTTTTCATACCCATCAACAGTTTCAATATTGATAAGCAAATTAGCCTCTTCAAGCTCTTCCGGCAAGAGCTCACTTTCCACCATCTCTAAGAACTTTTCTAATGCAAACTTGGATTCGATCATGGGTGCCAATACCGTATCAACACCAATCATTTTGGTAATTCGTAAATCAGTTAGTGCTTCACATCCACCAATTTTGACAGTTAAGTCCACGCCTGCCCGTAAAACAACTTCCTTTGTTCTAAGCATTTCATCCAGGCGAATCCCTTCCGCCTCCATTGCCACTTTAACACCTGTAACACCATAATTCTCACGAAGCTCTTTCAAGATACAAACCATGCGTTTTTCTATTGCGTTCATATAGACCTCCAACAGCTACGAGTTTTATTTCACATGCCGGTTTCTGACTTCATTTATTCTTCCCCCGGCTTTTACGGAATTAAGGTCAGACTGACATAAAGGAGAAACAAGCGTAATATTTCTATTTTTTGTTTCATTTCTTATTATAATGGTTTGCCCTTCCAGTAATTGACTTGTATGTATAGTCAAGCAGTCACTCTGAGAAATTTGCTCGTAGTCATCAGCATTCACAAACAGCAAAGGGAGCAGTCCCCAGTTAACCATGTTTGCTAAATGAAGCCGGGCAAAACTTTTCGCTATCACTGCTTTTACTCCAAGGTATCTCGGTACCATCGCGGCTTGTTCGCGGCTGGAACCTTGACCATAATTTATACCTCCAACAATGAATCCTCCGCTCTCTTTCTTAGAACGGTCAGCGAATGTGTCATCAACCACTTTGAAGGCATGGTTCGACAATTCCGGAATATTAGAGCGAATTGGCAGATAAAGTGCCCCCGCCGGGCAGATATGGTCAGTCGTAACATCATCGCCCACTTTAAGTAGAACCGTACCACTCGTGATAGCTTGTAAAGCCGGCATCTCAGGAATCGGCTTGAGGTTAGGCCCTCGCCGAATCACAATTTTATCAGGCTCCGCTGATGGGGGTTGAAACATATCCCTGTCGTCGGGCAATATTTGCGGTTGTTCATATTCAAACGGAGTTCTATTTAAATCCTGGGGATCGGTAATGACCCCCGTAAGTGCCGAAGCTGCCGCTACTTCAGGACTGACAAGATAGACCTGCGCGGAAGCGGTGCCGCTCCGTCCAAGAAAATTGCGCGGTGTAGTCCTGAGGGATACGCCATTGGACTGGGGTGCAAAGCCACAGCCATTGCAGCCTCCACATATTGGCTCAAAAATACGAACGCCCGAAGCCAGTATCTTATCATGAGCACCGCGGGAAATACTTTCACGAATTACTGTTCTGGTTGAAGGATATAAACCGGCATCCACATCGCGATGAATCGGTTCCCCATTTAAAATATGAGCAATGGCAAGAATATCGTGCAGCGCAGTGTTCGTGCAGCTTCCCAGCATAACCTGGTCGACCTTTATTCCTGCTGCTTCGCGTACAGGCACTACTTTATCCGGCTGATGTGGCAATGCAATCAACGGCTCTAATGTAGCTAAATCAATCATAATTACTTCATCGTAAACCGCATCTGAATCGGCATCAATTGGCAGCCAATGTTCCTCGCGGTGGTATAGTTTCAACCAGGACTTTGTGAGCTCATCACTTGGGAAAACTGAAGTAGTAGCTCCCGTCTCCTGCCCCATATTCGTGATTGTAGAACGTTCGGCCACATTTAACGTTGCTACACCTGGCCCGGTATATTCAAGAATCTTGCCCACGCCTCCCTTAACAGACATGCGGCGCAATACTTCCAGAATAATATTTTTAGCTGATACAAAAGGTGGGAGCTTGCCGGTAAGATAGACATTTACAATACGTGGCATCGTAAAATAAAACGGTTCTCCAGCCATTGCCATAGCGCCGTCAAAACCGCCTACACCAATTGAAAACATGCCAATACCGCCTGCAGCTACGCTGTGGGAATCGCCGCCTATTAAGACTTTTCCTGGTCTTGCGAAATGCTCCAGGTGCAGCTGATGGCAAATACCGCTGCCAGGACGGGAACAGATTACCCCTGACTTAGCGGTTATATCCTGCAAATAGCGATGGTCATCGGAGTTCTTATAGTCGGCCTGAATCATATTGTGGTCAATATAATGAACCGCCAGGTCAACCTTAACCTTATCCAAACCCAAGGCTTCAAAAGCAAGATAAGACATAACCCCATTTACATCATGTGAAAGAGTTTGATCGGCCCGGATACCAATCCTTTGTCCCCTTACCATTTCTCCATCAACAAGTGATGCCGCGATTAATTTTTCTGCAATCGTTTTTCCCACAATTCAACACTCCCATAGTAAAGTATTACCGACAATCATGGATATGGCAGAATCAGCTATTGCGTATTTTAATCCAGTTAAGCCTGCCTCCCACTTTCACAATATCTAGCTCGTCTTGCGACAAAGGGCTCCCTACTTTTATTTCCGAGTTCTTCGAACGATTACGCACAATATATGGGACTCCTTCTTGTAATAAAGCTGTATCGAATGAGATCACGTCACCCTGCTCGAAAGCTGCGAAATCACTCTCATCTGCAAAAATTAGCGGGATAATTCCGAAGTTTACCAGGTTAGCGAGATGAATCCGGGCAAAGCTCTTGGCAATTACAGCCTTTACTCCCAGGTATCTAGGTGCCAGGGCAGCCTGTTCACGGCTGGAGCCCTGACCGTAATTATGCCCGGCAATAACAATACCGCTGCCGGCTTTTTTTGCCCTCTCCGCAAAAGACTCATCAACCACTTTAAACACATACTTTGCTATTTCGGGAGTGTTGCAGCGGATTGGCATATAATTCGCCCCTGCTGGCACAATATGGTCTGTTGTAACATCATCCTCTACTTTGATGAGAACTTCCCCGCTAATATCCGCACCAAGCGCTTCGAATTCCGGCAATGGCCGGATATTTGGACCGCGTCTAATGGGTTTATTATCATATTGTTCTGAGGGCTTCAGAAACATGCTTTCATCAATAATAAAGCGAGCTGGTATCTCATAACGAAGTGAAGCTAGCCCTAAATCACGTGGATCAGTGATTCGCCCTCTGATTGCCGAAGCCGCTGCAACTTCAGGACTGACGAGGTAAACGTTTGCCGATTCAGTTCCGCAGCGCCCGATAAAGTTCCTTGGACCGGTTCTTAGTGATATTCCATTTGTCGGCGGTGCAAATCCCATACCATTACAAGCACCNNTTCCATAATACGCACACCTGAACACATCAAATTATCAATAACTCCACGGCGCATACTTTCTAGCATGACTTGACTGCTTCCGCAATAGAGTGCAGCATCAACATTACTATGAACGGTTTTTCCATCAAGAATATTTGCGATTGACAGCACATCCTGCAGAGAAGAATTGGTACAGCCTCCAAACATGACCTGATCAATAGCCATTCCTGCTGCTTCCCGAACAGGCACGACATTGTCAGGCTGATGCGGCAATGCAATAAGAGAGTCGAGCTCAGACATGTTTATTTCGATTACGCTATCATATACCGCATCTTCATCCGGCAAAATTGCAACCCAGTCTTGTTCTCTGCCTTGCGCCTTAAACCATTGGCGGGTGATTTCATCACTGGGGAACACGGATGTGGTTGCGCCTGTTTCTGCGCCCATGTTACAAATGGTAGCCCTTTCCGTTACATTTAACGTTACTACACCTGGCCCGGTATATTCTAATATGCTATTAATCCCGCCTTTAACTGAAATTCTCCGGAGAATTTCTAATATCACATTTTTAGCTGACACCAACGGCGGCAATTCTCCGGTAAGTACAACCTTAGTAATTTCAGGCATTTTGATATAGAATGGCTCACCGGCCATGGCCATTGCCACGTCCAGCCCGCCAGCCCCAATCCCGTGTGCCCCTACCCCTCCTGCATTTACCGTGTGTGAGTCACTGCCGATGATGCTTGTTCCGGGCTTAGCAAACCTTTCTAAGTGTAATTGGTGGCAAATCCCACTGGCAGGCTTTGTACATATAATTCCAAACTTACTTGTAATATCCATCAAAAACCGATGGTCATCGGGATTTTTGAAATCGGCTTGTAAGATATTATGGTCAATATAGCTTACGGAAAGGTCTGTTTTTACTCGTTTTAATCCCATGGCCTCGAACTCAAGATACGTCATAACACCTGTAAGATCATGAGTAAGCGTCTGAGACATACGAATGCCAATCCGATTTCCTTTTTTCATTTCTCCATCTACAAGAGCAGCGTTAATTAATTTTTCTGCAACAGTTAGTCCCATGTTAACCCTCCGCTTTTACAATTTCCGGATAGATGCCAGTTTATAAAGGAATAACACCCATAGCGATTGCTGTCCCCAGCATAATCAGCGAGGTTATAATCGACGGCAAGAGAGCACTTTTGGTAAGTTCTTCAAACGTAACATTGTTCATCCCTACTAATAGGTAAGTTGATGCTACTAGCGGGCTTAATAGGTGACATCCCTGAGCAATGAGAGAAGCCCTGGCAATTTCGGCCGCACTAATTCCATAAGTGGCAGCAGACTTAGCAAGAATCGGAACAATGCCAAAATAAAATGCATCATTTGTTAAGAAATAATCAAAGGGTAAGCTGGATAGGGCAGTTATCAAAGCCATGTGTGAACCCATTTCAGGTGGAATGGAGGTCGTCAATACATTTGCCATGGCATCAATCATCTTTGTACCTGACATGATACCTGTGAAAATACCTGCGCCTAAAACCATGGAGATATTGGGAATTACATTTGTTCCATATTCAGCTACCCGTGCTTGCTGCAGTTTCAAGCTGGGATAATTAATCATTAATGCTAAAGCGGTACCAATCATAAATAGAACGTTAAGCGGTAAAAACTCTGTTACTAATGCGGCCATAAGGACAACAGTCATTAACAAGTTAGTCCAAAACAAATTGGGACGTTTCAGTGCTGCACAGTCAGGATCACTGCCTTCAATGTTACACGTGCTAAAATCTGCCGCAGCATGTTCTGCAGCCCCGATTTGCAATGTGCCCAAACGTGTACGTTCTTGTAAACCAAGCCTATATGCCCAGAAAACTACCCATATAGTACCANNTGCTGGAATAAGCGGTACGAATACCTGCGATGCTTCTAAGCCCAGTGCACTCATCACCCGGCCGGTGGGGCCGCCCCAGGGAATGATATTCATTACTCCGTTTTGCATAATAGCCATTGTCGGCAAAATGATAGGATTAATACCCAGTTTTTTGTGAACTGCCAGCATCGCAGAGGTCGTGATAATATACGTTGTTGCGCCGTCACCGTCTAGTGATACAATACCTGCAAGCAATGCAGTACCTACAACAACCCGCATGGGGTCACCTTTTGAGGCTTTTAATATCCTGTTGATTAGAGGATCGAACAATCCGGTATCAATCATTACGGAAAAATACATCATCGCAAAGGCAATCATGACTGCCGTAGGTGCCACCTTTTTAATTCCATCAAGCGCCATTGCACCTACTTTGGGACCAAAACCTAACCCGATACCAAACAGAATAGGGATAACAATCAGAGCATTCATCGCTGTAATCCGTTTGGTCATGAGTAGATACATGAAAACTATGACCATAATAAAACCGGCAATCGCTAGTGTAGACATTCCATAGTCCTCCCTCAATTTAGTACTTGCAGCTGTGATATAAACACATTAACTCCCCATACTACCTTCCTACGCAGTCAAGCTTGACATGAACATTAATATAGCAAAATGCGTGCCAACTTTTTTGAGAGCTGAAGAATAGAGTGAAATGGCGTAATTATCAAAATGTTCGATCGTTTGTTTTTGAAAAAATTCACGAATCTTCGATGATGTTTCACGTAACCCATGCTTCACCTAATAAAATGTCATCATGTTTCATTCAAATGCTTTGTTGTTTCATCAATATCTATTTATTGTTGCAAAAATAAGCTAAATATTGTTTCAAAATACCGGAAAAGGCTTTCGCCTCTTTTCTGAGAGGTGAAAGCCTTTTAAACATCAAGCTCGCATGAATTAACATATTCTTATACCCAATCGTGTCATTCGCCGCCAAAGTGTCGATCTACTAACTCCTAATGCTTTTGCTGCATCGCTTATCTTTCCGTTACAAGCTTTTAATGCTTCTTTTATTGGGGTGACCTCCTGCCCGTCTTCATCGGAGGTTCTAGGAGTAATTTCTAATCCCATAATCTTTTTGACAAAGCTTGTGCTGATTTTGTCGCGCTGTGACATTGCAACAATTCGCTCAATAATATTTCGCAGCTCGCGGATATTGCCCGGCCAGGTATGGTTCTCTAATAGTNNCCAATTTTTTTCCTTGAGCTAACTCTTTCATAAACTGTTTTGCATAGACGGAGACATCCTTCTGGCGGTCTCTAAGTGGAGGAATCTGCAAGTATAAAACATTTAATCGATAAAATAGATCCTCTCTAAATTTATTGGCTGCAACTAATTCACTTAGATCCTTATTAGTTGCGGCAATAATCCGGACATCCACAGGTAAAACCTTATCGCTCCCCAGTCTGACAACATTCTTTTCTTGTAAAACCCTTAGCAATCTGCTTTGGTTCGCAACATCCATTTCCCCAATTTCATCTAAGAAAATAGTCCCTCCATGGGCTACTTCAAAAAGACCTGCTTTTCCTTCTTTATTTGCCCCTGTAAAAGCCCCGCTCACATATCCAAAAAGCTCACTTTCCAACAATTGGGCCGGTAAGGCTGCACAGTTTATCGCTACAAACGGTCCAGTTGCTCTCCGGCTATTGTTGTGAATACTTTGCGCAAAAACTTCTTTTCCCGTGGCTGTCTCGCCTGTTATAAGAACATTAGCCTCAGTCACAGAAAAACTTTTTGCCATTGCAATTGTTGCAGCCGTTGCTTTACTTGTACCGTAAATATCTTTAAACTGAGAGTTTGCGATATGTCCTTTAATGTATGCTTCTTTTCTGATCCGTGCTTCCATCATCTGAATCTTTGTTATATCTTGAAATGTGGCAATCGCTCCAATTATTTTTTTTCCATCTTTAATAGGAACTTTATTGCAAAGAATCTGAATGTCATGGACCTTATAGATATTATTTAATTCTTCTTTTCCATTGCACAAGATACTTTCCAAGCCTATTTCTGGACATATTTCATCTATTTTGCTTCCAATTTCTCCAGTACAGCGAAAGATTCTTTGCGCTACAGGATTAAAGGTTGTAATTCTGCACTTTTCATCCACGGAGATAATTCCATCATAAACATGATTCAAGACAGTTTGAATTAAGCCCATTCTCCTTTTTTCCAACTCTATCGACGTTAGGATCGATTTGGCACTAAAAAAGGCATCTACATAGGCTTGCGTTCCTGTTTTGATCTGAACGCAAGGTAATTCTTTCTTCTTCGCAGCAACAACTGTTGTAAATCCACCAAGGATAACAGCTGCTCCATCGTGCATAGCCAGCTCTATCATTGAATTAACACTGTCTCTTGTAGTTAAATGATACTTCTTGATCTTGACGCCAAGTGCGGATTCCAAACTCTCGATTTGTTTAATCATGGAAGGAAAGGATACGACTGCAATATTGCTGCCATACTGGCGGGCCTCTTCTAACGCTAAAACTAAATCGAAGCCGCTAATCGGAACGTCCAGTACAACTATATTAGGATGCACAGCCCGTATGTTCAGAGCTGTCTCCCCCCGAGCAATGATTATTTCTATCCCCTGTTTAATTAAACGTTTTGCTTTTACAAGCCCTTCGTCCAGTGAACCAATTTCAAATATGATTT
This sequence comes from Sporomusaceae bacterium UBA1887, assembly GCA_002337925.1. GTDB lineage: Bacteria > Bacillota > Negativicutes > Sporomusales > DSM-15969 > Anaerospora. The sequence goes on along the minus strand of DDHB01000042.1, from coordinate 27,289 downwards.
CAGCTTGAAAATCGCTTAGTATCGCTTCGATTTCTGTACTTTTATTTTTATCCGGTGCTAGAAAAGCGATCTTTTTCATTTCACACACCCTACTGCTAGCTTTATCCTGAGAGAGGACTTAGCGAGTTTCCTATTACAGACTACAATTCAGGACAATTTCTACAATTCTTTTATTACATTTAGATACCTTTAAAGGAGCTAATAGTCCAGATTGTAAGCAGAACCTCTTATCGTCCGATAAGAGGTTCTGTATAGTGAATTACCGCTTTACTTCGACTTTTGCCAGTTTTTCATAGTAACGGATCAGGCTNNATCATTTCCATGACTGCGGCAGTAAGCGGCAATGGGACACCAATTTCATGAGATGTTTCCAGGGCATTGTTCAAGTCCTTGATGTGTAGATTAATGCGGAAGCCAGGGTCAAATTTGCGATCCATTACGAGCGGTGCTTTTGCATCAAGAACAGTACTCCCTGCTAATCCACCCCGGATTGCTTGATAAACTAACTCCGGTTCTACACCCGCTTTTGCAGCTAAAACTAAAGCCTCGGACATAGCAGCAATATTGAGTGCGACAATAACTTGGTTAGCAAGTTTCGTAACATTGCCTGCACCAATATCTCCAGTCAAAACAACGGAGCCTGCCATCGCTTTTAATATTGGATAGCACTTTTCAAATATCTCTTTCTTACCACCAACCATTACCGATAGAGTACCTTCAATAGCTTTGGGCTCGCCGCCACTTACAGGAGCATCTAACATCTCGATCCCTTCTTTAGCAAGCTCCGCTGAAAGCTCACGGCTGACCAATGGAGCTATAGAGCTCATATCAGCAACGATAGTACCTGGTTTAGCCCCTTCGATCACTCCGTTTACACCTAAAACAACCTCTTTTACATGTGGAGAGTTAGGGAGCATGGTAATGATAAGCTCAGTCTGTTCTGCGACAGCCTTCGGGGTCGCAGCAGCTGAGGCACCAGCGGCAACTATCTCATCAACCGAGCCTTGATTTCGATCCATTACAACGAGTTCATAGCCTGCTTTAAGCAAATTCTTGGCCATGGGTTTTCCCATTATTCCAAGCCCAATAAATCCAATTTTCATATAAACCACTCCTCCATTAAATAACGTAAGAATTACAACGTGTAACCGAAGTCTTTAATCCATTGAAAAGAAGAATTTCCTTTCATACTGGGAACATACTCTAGTCCAATATACCCCTGGTAACCAAGTGCATCAATTTCTTTAAAAATAAAAGAATAGTTTATTTCCCCTGTTCCAGGTTCGTGTCTCCCTGGATTATCCGCAATCTGAATGTGACCAATGCTAGCAATATTTTTTCGGATTGTTGCAGCTAGTTCACCTTCTTCTCGCTGAGCATGGTAAATATCATATTGGACAAACACATTCGGCATCCCTGCCTCTTCAATGAGGGTTAATGCTTGCTCTGTGCGACTAAGAAAGAAAGCAGGAATATCATAATGATTAATTGGCTCAACTACCAGTTTTAGGCCAGCTTCTTGTAATGCCTTTGCTGCGAAGCGTACGTTTTCAATAAGGGTAGCCATGTGCTTTTTATTATCGTAACCTGCAACAATTTTACCTGCTAAACAGTTTACTTGGCTCACTCCCAATTCAAGAGCATACTCGATTGCTTTAGGCACTCCTGCCTGAAATTCTGATATGCGGTCAGGGTTTGCTGCTATTCCACGATCACCATTGGCCCAATCACCGGAAGGCAGGTTAAACAGAATTTGTTTAAGGCAATTTGCCTCAAGTTGTTGCTTTAATTCACTTGCGCTGAACTCATAAGGGAAAAGATACTCAACATAGGTAAATCCCGCTTGACGAGCCAATGAAAACCGTTCCATAAAAGGAACCTCAGTAAATAACATGGTTAAGTTAGCTGCAAATTTAGGCATGTATATCCCTCCTCATCTCTATTTAATTTATTGTAGGTTGACTACTAAAATAACCCGCAAAGGTAATTTGCTCTAAAACGAACATTTATTAAACAAATTCTTTTACAGCGTCGACCGCAGCACCCATAGAACAATCTGTCTGTGTTTCACAAACGATATCGATAACATAAGGCACTTTTGATTTAGCAGCTCTTGCCAAGGCTGCCTGAATTTCCTCTGGCTTGAATACTCGCTCTCCAGCGCAGGCAAAACCTTCAGCTACTTTCACATAGTCCATAACACCTTGATTAACGGTCATTGCTACTGCATTCTCAAAGTCGTAAGCGTATTTTTGGTTTTGTCTGATTAGCCCAAGATACGCATTGTTCACGATAACAACAATCACGGGAATATCATAAGCTCTAGCAACTGCAATTTCCTGTACATGGAAGGTAAACCCAAAGTCTCCCATAACAGCTACCGCGTGTTTACTAGGATTTGCAATCTTTGCTCCAAATGCTGCGGGAATATCCCACCCTAGCGTACCTGCACCTCCGGAAGGCATATAAAGTCCAGGCTTATTGATATCTTGAAGTTGTCCAGACCAGATTTGATTCAATCCGCATCCTGTAGTAAACATAGCATCATCTTTAAAGAATTTATTTAATTCTTCATATACCCGCTGTGGTTTCATTGGTACGCAGTCATAATCTGTTTTCCTTTTTAGTTCCACTCTGAGTGCTTTGAGTGCTTCAATTCGAGCAGGACCTTTTACTTTACCGTCTTCTAAAGCTACAGCAAGAAGTGCTTCTAATGCATATTTCGCATCAGCCACGATACCGAGATCAGGCTGGAATATCTTACCGATTTCTTTCGGTTCTACGTTAATATGAATAAATTTTCTGCTTCCTTTATATGTAGCAATATTTCCGGTATGTCTGTCCGTGAATCGGCAGCCGACACCGATAATTAGATCGGAATCACAGAATACTCTATTACCAATAGGTTGACCAACTTGGATGCCTGCGTGACCAGCGTATAGCGGATGATCAACAGGTATACCGCCTTTAGCCATATAAGTAGTAATAACCGGGATTTGCAGAGTTTCGGCAAACTTTACGCACAAGTCAGTTGCCCCAGCTAATACAACACCACCGCCCATGATAATGGCAGGGCTCTTAGCTTCATTAATCATATCAATCGCTTTGCGAATGTCAGAAATATCCGGACGAGGATTTTCATACTGTAAAGGCTTGTACGTGTCTGGATCAAAATCAATCTCAGCCATTTGTACATCTAGCGGCAAATCAACTACTACTGCTCCTGGCTTACCGGATTTCGCCGTTTTAAAGGCATGTTGCATGACATCAACAATGGTGTTAGGATCCATTACACAATAGGTAGCTTTCGCAACAGGCTCGCAGATTTTTGCAATATCAACACATTGGAAGGGATCCTTGTCAAGCTGAGCAGTCACTGCTTGACCTGTAATTGCAATTAAAGGAATCGAATCGATATTTGCTGTGTATATGCCTGTAACGAAATTCGTCGCTCCCGGTCCTGATGTACAAAGTGCCACAGCCATATTGCCACAAGCTCGATAGTAACCATCAGCGGCGTGAACAGCAGCTTCCTCATGACGCGNNAAACCTAAGTATTTGTAAACGGGATTTATGCCTGCTCCTGGGATGCCGAAAGCATCAGTAATGCCTTCTTTTTCAAGTATTTTAACCACTATTTCTGCAACTTTCATCGGAAATTCCTCCTATTTTCTCTGTGCTTTTGTATGTTTTATCATACTATTCACAATCTTCATTGCCACTTGAGATCATTATAGCCCAGAGTTAAATATAGGTAAAATTCATAATTAGAATATTCGTTATGCCTTCAAGCTATGTTATAATGAATGCAGTAGGAGGCGATTTATGGATATCCGTCATCTAGAATACTTTATTGAAGTTGTACGCCAGGGAAGTTTCAGTAAAGCTGCTAATACCTTGAATATTACTCAACCATCAATTAGCAAAATGATTAAATGTTTAGAGGAAGATCTGGGTGTCACATTGTTATATAGGCAAACTAAGCGCCTTGAGCTAACCGATGCTGGTCATGCCGTTCTTGAAAGAGCGCAGCAGATCGTTTCTTTATTTCAGAATCTTTCCGGTGATCTTGATGGAGTTTTTAATCTTGAGAAGGGAAAGATTAACATTGGGCTTCCTCCTATTGCGAGCTCCACTATATTTCCACAGATTTTTGGAGAGTTTAATAAAGCATATCCCGGAATCAACATCCAGCTTTTTGAATTCGGTTCAAAACGCGTTGAAGTAGGAGTACATGAAGGCTCGCTCGATGTTGGTCTTATCTGTTCCAACACAAGCAAGCCCGATGCTTATGATCTTTTGCCAATGGTAAAAGATCCCCTTAGGATTATCATTCCGCCTTCACATCCTTTAGCCCAATACTCAACTGTTGACTTTTCTATGCTTTCAGCAGAGCCTTTCATTTTATATAACGAGGATTTCAGCTTGCATGACCGTATTATGGAGGCTTGTGCAGCAACCGGCTTCGAGCCGCAAATCATCTGTAAAACTTCCCAGCGAGAGTTCATGATCCGGATGGTAGAAGCTAATGTGGGAATCGCCCTTCTTCCAGGACATATCTGTGACGAATTAAATAAAACATCTATTCTATCTCTGCCTCTCACAAATCCTGAAATCTATTTGCAATTATCAGTAATTTGGAAAAAGGACCGTTATCTCCCTTTTGCCGTAAGAAAATGGCTAACGTTTATTGCTAGATATACACAATTAGATACGATTAAATTTCAATAATAAATGGTTAAATAAAAGCGGCCTTTCCTCAATTGAAGAAAGGCCGCTTTTATATCAACGAGACTGGCGATGAGTACATTTTAGCTCCACGAGATCCAGTGCCGTGGCTTGCATAGCTATAAACTGAGAACTTTAAGAACTGAATTGAAGCCTGTATAGCTTACTATATAATCCATCAGACTTAACTAATGCTTCGTGATCACCACGTTCTACGATCTTGCCTTTTTCCATTACAAGGATTAGATTCGCACGTTGGACAGTTGATAACCGGTGAGCAATAACAAAAGATGTTCGCCCCACCATCAGCCGGTCAAGTGCTTGTTGTACTAGCAGCTCGCTCTCGGTATCCAATGCAGAAGTAGCTTCATCAAGAATGAGTATCCGAGGATTTTTTAGAACCGCTCTGGCAATTGCAATCCGTTGTCGCTGTCCGCCGGACAGTTGGGCTCCACGTTCCCCGATCGGAGTTTCATACCCATCAGACATTTCCATGATGAATTCGTGCGCATTTGCCACCTTGGCCGCTGCGATTACTTCCTCCCTGGAAGCATCTAAGTTTCCATACGCAATGTTTTGATATATTGTACCACTGAAAAGAATTGTCTCCTGCGGTACAATACCAATTTGCTCACGAAGAGACTGCAAGGTAACCGTATGAATATCGATGTTATCAATACTAATCGAGCCATCCCCAGGATCATAGAACCTGGGGATGAGATTTGCTATTGTAGTTTTTCCTGCGCCGCTAGGCCCGACAATAGCAATTAGCTCTCCTGATCTAGCTTCGAAAGAAATATCCGTTAAAACCTGCTCTTCTGGTTTGTATGCAAATGAAACATTGTTAAAGGTTACATGTCCCTCTACGGTTGATAACTCTTTAGCATCCTTTACATCTTTAATTTCCGGTTCTATATCAAGCACTTCAAATATTCGCTGCGCCGCCGCCAAGGCCCGCTGAACATCTGTGTATACATTACTTAGCCGTTTAACAGGAGTGGGCAGGTTAATCACGTATACGAGAAAGGAAATAAGGGCTCCAGAAGTTAAATTACCGTTTATCACTTCGTGTCCACCGAACCAAATGATAGCTGTAATGCCAATGGTCGATAATATATTAATAATGGGTGTAATGATAGCCATGACTTGAACAATTTTCATTTGCGCTTGAAAGTTTCGCAAATTTTCATAATCAAAGCGCTCTAATTCGTAGCTCTCACGGGAAAACGACTTAATAACCTTAACGGCTAAGATCGTTTCCTGAAGAAATGCAGTAATATCGGCAGCCCGCTCCTGTAAAGTGCGGCTTTTCATTCGCACTTTATGACCGGATACATTTACGGTATATAAGATGAGCGGAAAAGTAACAAACATCAACAGAGAAAGCTTCCAGTCAATATATAGCAGTAAGATGATCGACCCGACCAACGTTACTGAGTGATTCACGAAATCAATTACATTATTAACCAATGCTGTTTGCAGTGCAGCTACGTCATTAGTAATGTAGCTCATTATCGTACCAATAGGGCGCTTTTCAAAGAATAGCATCGATAGCTTTTGAAAGTGCTGATACAAATCTCTGCGAATATCAATAATAATTTTTTGACTGGAATAAGCCATAAGATAGGTTTGTCCATACATAAAGATGCCCTGAAGTACGATTAAGAGTATGACAGTACCTGCAATTAAATTCAGTGTATCAGCGTCCTTTGTTGCCAAAACATCATCAATTACATTACCGATAATTTTCGGTAAATACAAATTAACCGCTGAGGCTAAAATCGTACAAATTAGAGCACTTACTATTGCCAAACTGTATGGCTTTATGTAATGCCAAACGCGGACATAGATTCCCAATAGTATCCACCTCATTGTGAAATTCGCCATACGGTTAGTATGCCTGGTCACTTCCAAATCTACTATTTCATATATTTGTGCTGGTTTTTTATTAAAGCCGACTTGTAGGATCTTCATTTAGAGCAAACAATAGCCCTTTCAAAAGACTGCTGTCTTAGTAATAGCGGATAGCTGCTGGCAGCCTCCTGCGCTCCCAGATGGCAACACGGGGACAAACAGGTCCTCATTAAGCCACAGGCAAAAAGTAATGCAAGAAAAGCCGCCAGACTGCATTCCATACAGCCTCTGAAATTTCAAACTATCAGGCCACATTTTCACCGTTACCGATGGTACGGTTCTCCGTTCGGGTCAAACGATGCAGACTATGAGAAATGAGACCTCCTCATTGCCCTCAGAATTTCATTTCCTCTGGTTTTATTTTGTTTTTACTAGCATAAAAAAATCTCCCCCTATAATAGACAATTTATTTTTTCATTGTCTATTATAGGGGGAACATATCATTTTAGTGCGACAGCCTCTTAGTTATTCATTCACAAGGATACGTTCAGTAGCTCATGCATGGTGAGCGCCACCTTGGCATCAGCTTAATCACTTCTATCCGCAGCAGTTTGGGCGTGTTCTTGCCCTAGCCTTGTCATCTCAGAACTTCATGCTGAGGTTAACTTTGAAGGATTGATCAACGAGATGGTTGGCGAACTGCCCGTTGTAGGAGATGCCAAGCGTTGCGGTCGGTGAAAGCGTGAAGTCGAGACCTGCCTCGACCACAGCGGCGTCACGGGCGATAGGTACGCCGCCGGTCATGAATGTATTCGAGCCCGAAGCATAGCTCAAGGTCGCCGTCGGGATTGTGTCACCATAGGCGTGACGCCAGCCCAGCAGGCCCCGCGCTGTCATCGCTTTTTTGCCCAGATTGACGCTGGTTGTAGTACGAAGGCCCAGAGTTGTGAATATCGTATCCATTGACACTCCCGATCCGGTGAGCGCCGCCGCGCCGCCATGCTCGCGCAGACCGTTGGCGTCAAAGTTCACATAGGACAGATTTGCGAACGGTTCGAACTTCGTAACACCCTTCTACATNNCATCCGAGAAGCCGGGGAACGACACGCTGCGTGTCGTGTCAATATTATGCCAGGTATAAGCCAACCCCGAACGGAGCCCAAGCTGCCCCCAGTCCGATCCGCCATAAAGGCCAAGATGATAGTTGTCGCTCGAGCCCGAAGAATGACGATCCTTCACGTCGAGGTTCGTATGGCTGTAGCCCGCGACAGCGCCTAACCGCCAGGTGCCGAACGCCGGGATATCCGAGCCGAACAGGAAACCGCCTGTTGAGCGATCCATCTTTGCCGTATTGCCGTTACCGCCGGTATGGCCCCACGATCCGAGCGCCTGGCTCCAGACACTGTGTTCATTTGCTTTCATCCTCAGTCGATCGTTCATCGCATTGCGCACGAAACGGCTGTCCTCAATCAGTGTCGTCGCAACCGATGCATGAAACTCGCCCGAAAGCTGGTCGAAGGCATAGCGCGCCTGATCTGAGGACAGGTTCAGCACGGCATCATAGATGGAATTGCCAAGCGTGAGGCTCTCCGTCCCCTTGCCGGTGGCGATCTGATTCGCTGTTAGCCCGATGCCGTCAAAGCTCACATTATTACGTGTCAGGCGCAGATAGACATTGTTAGCATCATAGGAGAGCAATGGATCGAGGAAGGCAAGGTTCGAGGTCACCCCGTCCGTAAACGTGCCGCTTACCCCGTTGGTGGCTGACAGGATGGTGTAGGTTGTCGCTGGTGCGTAGTTTCCTGTTGCGGCCAGGACCTGAACTGAGCCGCCATTGATAGTGGCTGTGCCCGATGCGCTGATCCTGTCTGCTTGTCCCGCTGCATTCGTCTCGACTTCGTAGACCGAGCCCGTATCGAACGTGATATCACCTGCAACATTGAGCGTGCCGATTGAGTTGCCAGGTGCAATTACCCCGTTCATGGTGAGGTTGCCGACCGTGCCGGTGCCCTGAAGGCGGCCACCCGTCTGGATATCCAGCACACCGCCCAGCATCCCGTTCACTTTCAGGGTGCCTGTCTGAACTGTGGTTGTACCTGCGAATGTCCCGCTATTGCCCGTTAGCGTTACCAACCCCGATCCGACCTGCCGGATCGCGCCTGCTCCTGTGATCTGGCCGTTAAAGGTCACGCCGTCGGAACGATCAAACGCCAGAATGCCGTTATTGACAACATCGCCGGTGATCGCTCCTGCAGTTCCGCCATTACCAATTTGCAGCGTACCGCCGGAAATGGTCGTACCGCCGGTATAGGTATTTTCCTTGGTGAGAATAACGGTGCCGGCTCCATTCTTCAGCAGGCTCCCGGTACCGGAAATAACATTGTTATATGTCCCAGCGAATGACTGATCAAACGCAACCTCTCCATTATTCGCAACGGAACCGCCAAGAGCCGTTGTATTGCCGACGAGCTGACCGTTAAGCACTGTCGTCGCTCCGGTATAGGTCAGAGTACCGGCCATGTTCACTGTGCCTGCACCATCCTTTACGAGATCGCCAGAGCCGGAGATATTGCCGGCAAACGTACCATCCGTGTCCTGATCGATTAGCAACGTAGCGTTGTTGACAACATCACCAGTCAGGTTATCGGTTGTGACGGAAAGCGTGCCGCCAGAGATAGTTGTACCGCCGGTATAAGTATTGTTGCCAGTGAGTGCCAGCGTTCCGGTGCCCGTCTTGGTGAAGCTGCCCGACCCGGAAACCGTGTTCGCCAGAGTCCCGCTGCCATCGACGACGAGCGCACTGTTGTTGGCGATCGCACCGCTGCCGAAGCTGGTGGCGGTACCTGCCAGCGTGCCGCCGGAAATTGTCGTGCCGCCGGTATAGGTATTGTTGCCGGTGAGCGTAGTTACGCCGTTTTCGGCAATAATCCGCCCTGCGCCGGAGATATTGGCGCCAAGGGCATAATTGGTGTTTGTATGGTTGAAGATGATCTCACCCGTGCCGGACCCGAAGGCGATACCGTGGGTGGCAGTGACAGTGCCGGCAGCTGTGGCGGGCTGCCCCTCANNGATATAGAAATTGCCGAGCGTTGGGGTGGTCAGCCTCGAATTGGCCTTTGCCCAAAGCTGGGATCCGGTGCCAGTCACAACGACGCTGCCTTGCGCATTCGGGTCCATGCCGACCCCGACCGTACCGGCCCAAGCCGTTGCGCCGTCAGAGATCGTCAAGTTGCCGTTACCATTGACGGGGCCGGTGTTGGTCGAGCCGCTCTGCCCGCCAACAAAGATTCGCTCTTCGCCGACAAGCTGGGTATCCGCCCCAGTCACCGTCATCGTGACCGGTGAACCGCCACTTGCACCCACATAGGTGCCACTAGTGTAGACATTGGCGCCTGCCGAGACCGTCACCGTGCCGCCATCAGAACTGAGCCAAGCCGAACGATTGGCATCGTTCGGATCGCCGATTTCCACATGCGTGCCGGCTCCGGTGAAGGTGATTTGCGCGCCTGCGCCTGCATAGATCCCGGATTTGAGAATCCGAGCTGTTGCACCGTCAGAAACCGTCAACGAGCCGGTCGAGCCTGCACTGCGGGCAACAGCGACGCCAGCGTTGTTCTCCCACAACGTGCCTGCGCCTGCTACCGTCATCGTAGCCGAACCACCGTTCTCGCCCAAGGATAGACCGCCACCCGTGATGCCAAGCCTGCCGCCACTCGAGATCGCCAGCGTTCCAGATCCACTGCTGCCCAGAGAAATCGAGTCGGCGGAAAGCGACGAGTTGGCACCAGTCACCGTGATCTCTCCCGTCGCGCCGGCGTCATAGCCGGCCGTCACCAGTCCCGTCGATGACAGCGATCCGCCGCTTTCGACCAGAACCGAGCCAGAGGAACCGCTGGACTGACCGATGTTGACCGCAGCGAAGCTGGCGGCGCCGGCATCAGACACTGTCAGCGACCCGGCACCCTTAAGACCAACATTCAACTGATTGCTGCCGGTCCAGCGCGAGCCGGACCCGGTCACGGTCGCCTGGCCGGTCGCACCTGCCTGATTGCCGATGTAGATGTTGTCAGTAGTGAGCGTCGAACCGCTCTCCACGAGCAAAGTGCCTAAAGCACCGTTTGTCTCGCCGACCTGAAGGGACGAAGAGAAGCTGCCGGTTGCGCCATTCTTCAACGTCAGGTTTCCCATGCCGTTTTGTCCGACCGATACAGGTCCAGTCGCTGTCAATGATGAGCCGCTTCCGTCGATTGTCACGGATCCCGTGCCTGCGACTGGGCTTAGGTAATCCTGACTCCCGAGATACAGGCCAGTGGTGCTGACCGTGCCGCCATCCGTGACATTGACATGGCCCGTCCCTCCGTTGATTCCGACAGTCGCGCCATAGCTTGTCCAACGGCTTCCCGATCCCGTCACGGTCACAGTACCGGTCGACCCGACAGCGCCTCCGATGTGCTCGTATCCGCTGTTGGTGGTCAGGATGCCGCCGTTGCGGATGGTCAGCGTGCCGGTCGAGCCGCTGTCACTGGCGATTTGCATTTGGTTGGCCGCCGTCACCGCGCCGCCATCTGCGATGGTCAACCCGCCCGTGCCCTGCCGTCCGACAACAAGTTTGCCGGTGTTCGCCCAGTTTGAACCAGAGCCGTTCACGGTCACCGTGCCATTGCTGCCAGGGTTGTATCCGATATTGCCGTTCGTTGCGCTGACGGTTCCGCCATTCTCAATGGTCAGCGTACCTGTGCCCGCATTCCCAACATATAGGTCGCCAGTATAGGAGGTCGGTGTATTGATGGTATTTCCAACAGTGTCAATGATCTCGTCGCTAGCCAGCGCCTTTCCTCCCCAGGAAAGGGTTAAAGATAGCATAATAGAGGCTAGAAGAAAGCGCCGCTTGATCCGGGTAGGTCGAGTAAGAAGCGAGTACTGATTTGCGGCAAAATCAAGCTTTGATAAATTTGCCATATGAAACCCTCCTAAAAATTTATATGGTATGTATATAATTATTAAACGAGATCACCTCCTCGTCATGCGAACGTTGTGCGCTTCATATATATTTCACAGAAGCTTTGGCAGGGGTAAAAGAGTGGTGCCTAGGTGAACTATAATTTGCTATATGTAATATTTGTTAGCACTTTTAATCAATTACTAGTTAATATAATAATATCATCATAAAACGTCTAAAATTATAAATATTTTCTTGATAAATCAACGTTTCCATTGATCAAATGTGTCAACTATCTTTTGTTTAAAACACCGGAGCGCCGACTGGAGNNGCGCTCGTCTAGTATATATAGTTCAAACTCTTTTATAATAGCCATTATAAAAATCGCAACATCCTGAGGATTGTTGCGATTTACAGGACATTTAGGGCAGATACCTTTCCCCAGCCTACAGAAACGCAAAGAAGCCTCAAATCCTGCTAAGATTTGAGGCAAATTCAAGCACCGTTACCAGTGTTACGGTATCGGTTAAGATTCATAGATAATTAACTATCCCTTTTTTCCTCTCAAAGTCGTATGCGTTCTTCAAAACTCACTTCTTTGTGCACTTGATGCAGCATCCATTGATGGCCGAAAGGATCACTGAAACTAGCATTCGACACTCCATAATCCGCCAATTCAGTCACTGGCTGAAGCTCTGTGCAGTCCGCGCTGATGGCCCTTGAAAATGTTTATGACTTCATTTTCACCTTTTGGAAAGCTTGTAACCTCAACACGTTAAAGATCAAATACTTTTTCGTATAATTCCAATGCTGTCAAGCTGTCTGTACTAACCATATCAATTTCTACACCGGTCATGTTAAGCCCCCTTAAATAAAATCCGTCATTTCAATTCTGCTATAATTAGTACTCGCTATTCTCACAATAAAGTAATTTCACTTATGAACTTCCCATTGTGCTCGTTCTCAGACAAACAAATTGGAATTTGCATATTATTATAAGGTTCTTGAAGCTAAACCTGGTTGGGCGCTTCTTCGGCAACAATATTCCAACTTACGCCGTACCTATCAGTAAGCCCTGCATGAAATGAGCTATAAAATGTAGCGGTCGGTGGAAGAGTGATTTTAGCGTCAATACTCAATACATTGAAAATTTTTTGTGCCTCTTGTGCTGAGGCTACTTTTGTAGTCAATTTTATCATATTACCTTTGTACACTGGCTCTGCTATTTCATCTGCAAACCAAAAGACTGTATCACAGATATTCATTTCGGCATGCAAAATCCAGTCTTTCAGATTTGCCGGCGGGGCAGTAACACCCTCCGGTACATAATCCCCATATGGCAGTGACATCAGAACTTCATTATTAAAAACAGTCTGGTAAAACTCCAATGCCTCATTGCAATTTCCTGCAAATGTGATATAAGGTGTGACCATGTTTTTACCTCCAGTTATTTTTTATGGGTAGACAAAGTCCTGTTTATCTTCGCATTATAAATATTGCACATTAACTATGAGAAAACCTCATCAATTTTATCCTCCAATTGAGCAAGAACCAGCGGCCATGCCTGTCCCTCGATTCTTCATCTGGAAACCCTGCATGGTTAATCATAACACTGTTCCAATCTCAACCTTTTTTAATTCTACAGTCACAACCCGTTTCAGCACCTTTAGTTCCATCAGCACCCGTTAGCCATGTAAGTTCAACCAGTTGGTCAGGCACAAGTCGAAGAAAACGGCATAGTGAGGATGGCGCTTCCCTTCAAAGGCTGTTTCAAAGTAAAAAACAGTGGAACCTGGTTCTGCAAACCAGAGGTCAAACTGTTCAATCCAAGCTCAGTACAATACACTGAGTGGAAACTCTCTACAGAAAGCCTAAAATGTCCCGCTCTCCCCGTCGGGCTGAATTGTCAAATGAGTATCCGGTATTCACTGCTAAGCTGTTCCCGCTAGATTTAACAGTGAAGAGGACTTCATAGTTCTATTATGCATCAATTTTATTTAAATATCGACCTATGCACTATCCTTTACATCTTCTATTATACCAAAAAACCCGCGAATTTCGCGGGTTGACAACGTATTACCATCCTGTATTTTTTAGAGATTCTAACTTAATGTTTTCTTCCTTTGTCTGAGGGAATATAAACCATATTTTCCCACAGCCATGAAGCCAGGCAATTTACCCGGCTGGCACTTTTGTGTGTCAAAAAATGTTTTTGCAAGCAACCGCTCTTCTTTATTTACAAGATGGCTTTATCATATTTCTTTTCTTGTTTCATTTTGAGAAGGCGGTTCCACTTTCATTCCTTCGCCGGATGTTGAGACAATCTCCCGGCAGAGCAAACAATAGCCCTTTTCAAAAGACTGCTGTCTTAGTAATAGCGGATAGCTGCTGACAGCCTCCTGCCCTCCCAGAATTCGCCCTCTTCTTTTCCCTATTATGTACCCGATAAAAAATGCTGTTATAAATACTAAAAACAGCTCAAACATAATGTTTTACCGCAGTCCATCGTAATAATCCCCCATAGACAAGCACAATCCCTGTTAACACGGGGACAAACAGGTCTTCATTAAGCCACCAGGCAAAAAGTAATGCAAGCAAAGCCGCCAGACTGCATTCCATGCAGCCTAGACGGGAGGCAAAGTTTCGCCGGCCACTTTTGGAATCAATTTTTATATCAATACAGTCATCAATAAGCTGAACTGCGATAACAAACGATAACGAAAAAAACGTCATTTCCCAGCCAAATAGGGCTAAACAAAGTAGTAACGTCAATAAAGATTCCTGCCAGCCAGTTAAGCCTAGCGGAAACCGGTTTTTAAAATCATTAAACATACCTACGATATAACTGGCGAAAAACAAGGACAGACTGACGGACGAATGAATGGCAGCTGCAATACTAATAAAAAAAATAGCATAAAACATAGTTCCTATTCCCAATAGTTCAGTCCAATTAGCCTGCCCTGTCAGGCGGTCCTGTTCCTGGTCTAAATAGTCATCGGCAAGCTTTATTGCAAAGGCACAACACGATACGGCTGTGACAATACAAGCGAAATTATATATTGCGGGCCACATAGGCTTTCACCTCTTTGAATCCATCACTATGTAGTGCTGAAATAGGGATAATTTGCGCATGCGGAAATTCAGCTGTCAGCCTGGTGATAGTTTCTTTAACCATTGGCAAATCCGTTTTATTTGCCAGCATGATATAGTTTTGACGAGCTGTGCCATACTGATAGATCTCCTGATCAATCTGGTTGTTACCCGGAGCTTCACTTTTGCGCATGCGTGATAAATCAATAACATGCAGAATGAAATCCGCACAGCGAACTAAGCCTAAAGTTTGGGCCATTGCGCACCGAATGGATTGATCGCTATGTATTTGTTCAGATATTCCGCAAGTATCGGTTAATTTAAAGGTAACCGTTGCCTTCCCAATCGGCATTTTGAGTACCATTGACTGCAAAAGACGTGTCTTATGTAATGCCATACTGCATAATTCTGTTTTTGCATCTGCAATTGACAGGTGGCGGCAGGTCAACAGACCATCATAACTGCGAGCTGTAATATCAACTGATTTACTGCCAAGAAAACTTGCGAAATTGAGTGCAAACAGAGTTTTTCCAGAATTGGGATAACCAACTATGACGCACTCTTTCATGTCTTCACCTCCGTTAGATCAGCGATTTCCAATAGCATTAACTCTTCCCGTGTTATATGAGATTTCGTGATTAAACGTACAGCCTGCTTTCGAATGGCTTTTTCAATCATATTTCTTACCGTTCTGGCATTTCCGAAATGATTGTCTTCTTGTTCTTTAGGCGATAGTAATCGCTTCAAAAGTAAAAGCTTTGCCTCGTCACTTAATTGATATTGACGCTGCAGACACATTTTTTCGGCAATTTTCATTAATTCATTTTGACTGTAGTCAGCAAAAGTAATTTGGATGGGAAGTCGTGAGCGCAAACCGGGATTTGTTTGCAGAAATGTTTCCATTTCATGTTGATAACCGGCTAGTATGAGTATAAAGTCATCTTTCTTATCTTCCATCGCTTTCACTAGACAGTCAATTGCCTCTTTTCCAAAGTCCTTTTCACCGCCCCGGGCAAGTGAATATGCTTCATCTATGAACAATATCCCTCCTTGTGCTTTTTTTAATTGGTCTCTTGTCTTTTGTGCAGTATGACCAATATATTCACCAACAATATCCGCTCTTTCAACTTCGATTAAGTGTCCTCGATTTAATACACCCATTTCACGAAACAACTTCCCAATGATACGGGCAACTGTTGTCTTACCGGTTCCTGGATTTCCCTTAAAAATCATATGTAAAACCATAGGGTCTGCAATTAGCTGCTCTTTTTGTCTGCGTTTTTGTATTTCAATAAATGCATGTATTTCACGAACCAAACTTTTGACTTCTGTTAAACCAATTAAACTATCTAATTCACGAAAGATATCTTCCAGTTTTTGCTGAGGAGCATTTACTGTACTAGTAGTTCCAGATTTTGATCTCATGTCCATTTCCCTCAATTTTCGAAAGGCTTCAACAGGAGATATTGCACCATCAGCCATAGCTGTTAGCACATCTTGAGGCCAAACTGTTGTCATATTCATCACCCCGCCTCAGAGTCATCGGTGATATATAGTATATGCCACTGTGTCTAAAGCGTGAAAGGAGCTTTCCCAACGACGTGCTTAATTACGGTAGCACTGAATAGGGGCAGCTGGTTTCGCATTTTTTACATGGTTTACCATATAAAGGATTGCATGATAGGTTCACTTGTCAGCATATGTATAATAATGCGTACTATCAATAAACTGAGGGGGACTGCATGAATGGAACTGGGCTATGCTGCGCTTTTCACCGCTTTCACCGCCGGCTTTTTTTCCTTTCTTTCTCCCTGCGTGTTAGCTGTTTTGCCAGCTTGCACAGCATTTCTGGGCAACACAGGAAAAGCCGAGCAAATTCCCCAGAGGTGGCAATTATGGATGAATATGAGTATCTTCTTGAGCGGCTTTATCGCAGTCTTTCTTGCAATTGGTGCCGGCGCAGCCTACCTTGGCTATGCCTTGCATAATTATCAGCACATCATTGGCAAAATTGGTGCAGCATTTATGGTAATAATGGGCTTGCAGCTTAGCGGATTCATTTCTTTTTCTTTCACAAGCCATAAGTATCACTTGCGTTTCCCTGCTAATGCTAACCCATGTGGCATCTTTCTACTGGGAGTAGCCTCCACGGTTGCCTGGACACCTTGTAATGGCCCCTTACTTGCACCTGTATTACTGTATGCTAGTACTTCTCCATCCTTATTAAAAGGAGTTGCCTTTTTTCTCGTATATAGCTTAGGTTTTTGCCTGCCCTTTGCATTGCTGGCAGTTACATTAGAGCGGTATATAAGTAAGATACGTCTCTTTTCAGGCAGGTTACATGTTATACAGCGTACCGCTGGCATACTGCTGGCAATCGGTGGAGTTCTACTCTTTTTCGATTGATTGGTTGAATGACGGATCATGATGCGGGAAGTGTCACTTAAAGCCGATTGTGGTCCATAGGTAACACGAAAGTAAGCACACCCTCTGCTGAAACATTTCAGAGGATGTGCTTACTTGATTAAAAGATCAATATTTCGCTTAAAACTACTACCGTCTTGCAGCTTAGTTTCAAGAATAGGTCATTATCCCCTAACGTAAAACTCTGCTGGCATTTAAAACAGCCAATAGGGCTACCCCTACATCAGCAAATACAGCCTCCCACATCGTGGCTACACCGGCAATGCCCAACGCGATAAACACTCCCTTTACACCCAAAGCAAATATCACATTCTGCCATACGATTCGCCGAGTCTTACGACCAATCTGAATAGCCTCAGCAACCTTTGACGGCGCGTCGGACATGATTACCACATCGGCCGTCTCTACGGCTGCATCAGAGCCTAATCCTCCCATTGCAATGCCCACATCTGCACGGGCAATAACTGGGGCATCATTAATACCATCTCCAACAAATGCAATGTTTTTACCGTTTTTTTCCTGAGCAAGAAGTTCTTCGAGGATGGCTACTTTTTGTTCTGGCAATAATTCTGCCCGGTAAAAATCAAGCCCCAGTATAGAAGCTACATCCTGGGCCACCTTTTCACGGTCACCAGATAACATTCCAACCTGTTCCACGCCTGCTGCTTTAAGATCGGCAACAACAGAAACTGCGTCAGCCTTCAGCTCGTCGGCGATTACCAAATGCCCGGCGTACACCTTATCAACTGCCAGATACACTACCGTGCCTGCTTCCTGTACCGGCGCAACAGGGATACTCTCTCTCTGAAGCAGTCGCTCATTCCCGACGAGCACTTGTTGCGCCCCAATCCTAGCACGTACCCCGTGTCCAGCAATTTCCTCATATTCGTTTAATAAGGACGCATCCAAGACTTGCCCATAAGCTTCCATTATCGACTGGGCTATAGGGTGATTGGAATGCACTTCGGCCTGCGCCGTTAGTCTGAGCAGGTCTTCCGCAGCGAAGCCGTTTTGCGGATAGATACCAGTTACTTTGAATACCCCTTGTGTCAGAGTGCCTGTTTTATCGAAAACGACTGTCCGAGTAGCAGCTAAGCTATCCAGATACGTCGAGCCCTTAACCATGATACCTCGTTTAGCCGCTCCTCCCACACCACCAAAATATCCGAGAGGGATGCTGATTACCAAACCGCACGGACAAGAAATTACCAATAGAATTAAAGCCCGCCGTATCCAGTCACCAAAACTCTCACCCGGCCAGATGAAGGGGGGTAAAACGGCTACGGCTACTGCAGCCAGCACTACAACTGGTGTATAATAGGCAGCAAATTTCGTGTGGAATTTTTCGGTCCGAGATTTTAAACTGCTTGACTGTTCTACCAGTTGAATAACTTTTGCAATCGCTGATTCACCTACAAGTTTAGTAACCGTAACTGTCAAAACACCCGTCTGATTGACCATGCCGGCTAATACTACTTCTCCAGGACCAACCTGACGGGGAACAGACTCGCCAGTCAAGGCCGATGTATTTACCCGGGATTGGCCGGAAGTTATTTCACCATCCAAAGGTACCTGCTCACCGGGTTTAATGATAATTACATCCCCGATCTTTACCTTATCCGGACTTACTTTGTTCAGCATATCCCCTTGTTTTAGATTAGCATACTCCGGCCGTAATTCCAACACGGCTACAATAGACCGTCTGGATCGCTCGACAGCTAAGTCCTGTAAGAATTCNNTTTGAAAAACACCATAACGCCTACAGCTTCTGGCATTTCATGCAGCAAAATGGCGCCTACTGTAGCAATTGTCATTAGAAAATTTTCATCAAAAAATGTCCCCTTGCCGGCATTACGAATTGCACTGATTACGACATTCCAGCCGCTAATTCCGTACGCTATCAGGAATACAGCGTACTCAGCGATATTATACGGAGTGTCATGCAATGCATCCCGAAAAATTGACCCCACTATTAGTAAAGCCAGAGCCATACTAATCAAAACAATTTCTCGGGTTGTATTTAGTTGACCGGCACTATGGTCGTGATTGTGTTCATGTCCGTCCACTTTGACCTCCTCCTTCTATAGAGTCACCGACCCTAATTGTGTTTAATATGCTCTTAACTGCCTCTTCCGGACTAATTCCATATCGCATACATATGAATATATGTTCATATGTATATATCATAAGGGCTTACAGTGCTTCTTGTCAATCCCAAACTATGCTGCACTCTTAAGAATGATTAATTCACACTGAAGCGTAAAAAAGTCCTGAGACTTTATGTCTCAGGACTTTTGATTACGGATTATTACTTTTCAGTTCTTCCCGTCTGTCATGCTGTATGTTAGGAGATAATGGCCTAAAGGGGGTAATAGTGGAAATTGCATGCTTGTAAACAAGTTGCTGCTTGCCTTCATTCTCCATTATTACTGTAAAATTATCAAACCCTTTAACTGATCCACGGAGTTGAAAACCGTTTACCAAGTAGATAATTACCGGAACGTTTTCTTTACGAACTTGATTCAAGAAGCTATCCTGTAAATTAATCACTTTTGTTGTCATGGATACTGATTCCTCCGCCACATTGTTTTTACTTCTTTATTCTACTAAAGTTAAAATCTTCCTGCAATAATGCTGTAAATATATGCCAGCATTTTATCATACTCTGAAAAAGAGTCCACTTCTACCCAGTTAATGTAGGGCATTCTACGATACCACGTCAGTTGACGCTTAGCGAAGTGTCTTGTTGCTTTTTTAATATTCTCAGAAGTAGTTGATAGATCACACTCCCCCTTCAAGTAATGGATTACTTCTTTATAACCAATTCCTTGCATGGACTGATTAGTAGGGGATACGCCCTGATGCAGCAGCATTTGGACTTCAGAAATTAAACCTTGTTCCATCATAGCATCAACGCGTTTATTAATGCGTTCGTATAATAGCGGTCTGTTCATAGATAACCCTATTACAACAGTATCATACAGCAGATTACCTTGACTGCAGCTTGTGGTCTCGCTAACTGTTTTTCCTTCTATTTCATAAACTTCTAATGCCCGGATCACTCTGCGAACATCGTTAGGATGAAGTTTAGCTGCCTTTTCCGGACAAACTTGAGCTAACATATTATGCAGATAATCATTGTCATGCTCTTTAGCTAGATTCTCTAGTTTTTGTCGAAGTGCTTCATCGCCAGCGGTTGCATTGAAGCAATATCCTTCCAGCAATGACTTCACATATAAGCCCGTACCTCCTGCTAATATAGGTATTCGGCCTTGGCTGTTTATAGAATGAATAAGTTGTCCGGCTTGTTGTTGGAAATCGACTACACTAAAAGGCTCAGTTGCTTCCAGGATATCGATCAGATGGTGGGGAACACCTTGCTGTTCGACAAGCGAGGGTTTGGCGGTACCAATATTCAAGCTGCGATAAACCAGCATAGAATCGCCCGAAATAATCTCGGTGTTTAACTTTTTGGCCAAATCAATGCTTACTTGTGTCTTACCAACAGCTGTCGGCCCGACAATGACAATCAGACGTTCCATATTAATGCTGAACCTCCATAATGCCATATTGAACACTGCTGTACTTTCCACCAACAAATTGGGTGAAACCAAGGCGTTCAAATTCTGGGCTGCCTTGCATTTCTTTTAAGACAATCCGTTTCCTGGCCACTCTTTTGGCTTCCGCAAGAAGAGCAAGTGACACGGGCCGCTTATCTGCCAGCAAACGAATGGGTTTTAAATTCGAACTGCTTTGAATTGGCTGGCGGAACATCGGATCAAAGTAAACAATGTCATAACTCTCATCCGGTACATGACAAAGATATTTCTCCGAATCAGCCTGAATGACTTCAATTTGCCGCAGCGCTGCTGTGATATCGGGAGATTCACCGATGAAACCTGATAATCCTGCTTTCGCTATAAAAGCAAGCAGCAAGGAATTTTCTAAACCGGTTACCTTACCGGATGGTCCTGTAGCAAAGCTGGCTACAATAGCATCAGTGGCCAATCCCAGAGTGCAATCTAAAACAGACATACCCGGTTGTAATTGCATTGCATTGATCATATGGTCATGTTTACCATTTTTGAGATTTTTTATACGTAAATCAGCCATACTCAGATGGAAAAAGTAGTTTCCATCATCGGTATAGATTAGCGGACCTTGTTTGGAAAACAATAATATTACATCAACATGAAAGTTCTTCTGTATAGCTGCAAGTGAATTTCTATTGCGTGCAACAAATTCGACATTTAGCTGTTGTGCAAATTCACGCGCAGCTTGTTCAGTAGCAGCTGTTGGATGGTAGCCAGTGGTTATAACAAAATTCATGTGTTCACCTAGTTAAGTTCGTTTAAACATTTTTGCCAGTTCATCTGCAGAAAAACGAATAATTGCCGGCCTGCCATGAGGGCATGTGAAGGGCAGAGTAGTTGTACAAAGCTCGCTGAGCAATGCTTGAATCTGCCGCATATTTAAGGTGTCACCGGCTTTAATTGCGGCCCGGCAAGAGGCAATTTGCAAGACTGCATGACGCAATTCCTGACCGGTAGGCTGTTGATTATTACGAAAAGCCATAATAATTTCCCGGAGTGTTGCCTCAATATCAGATTGGGGCAAATCGGCAGGAAGCTCACTGATTCGGATCAGGCTGGGGCCAACATGCTCCAAGGAAAAACCAAGTTCACGCAGCGTATCGCCGTTTTCCATTATGATTTGAATATCAGTCTCGTCCATTGTTAATAGCAAAGGCACTAAAAGCTGTTGTGCCGGAATGCGTCCCACACTCTCACTGAAGCGGTCATACAAAATCCGCTCATGGGCCGCATGCTGATCGATAATATACAAACCTTCTTCACCTTGGGCAATAATATAACACTCACTTACTTGTCCAAGTGGCCGTAACACAAATTGGGGCTCCTGGGTCACTGCCGCCGGTTCAGATAAATCAGTTTGTTTACAATGGACCGGCGGGTATTCGACACCAGCCAAATCGCTTTCCTGAAGCCGTGCTGTCTGAGCAGCTTGTATTGGCAGCGACTCTTCTCTCCACAGAGCCGGAGCCGGCTGGCTGTAAAGCGATTCTGCACGGTGAGCAGTTGTATCATGCGCTTTCCAATTTTCCGTTGCAGGCGAACTGGTACGTATCGGAGTCGCAATAGCAAGGGGGTTATGCTGGGCAGTTAACGCATTAACGATTGCACGATATACGGCACGGAAGACACTCTGCTCATCACTGAACTTGATTTCACTTTTTTGGGGATGAACGTTTACGTCAATTGTTTCGGTAGGAACAGTAATATGTAAAATTGCTAGCGGATAGCCCGATTTGGGAAGCAGTGAGTGATAAGCATTGTCCAGCGCCTTTGATAGCATGCGGCTGCTGACTACCCGGTTGTTCACTACGAATGTCTGCCATTGGCGGCTGCTTTTCAGTAATGTTGGCTTACCGACGAAACCGGAGACACCAATGCCATCTTGTTCATTGTTTACAGCAATCATTTCCGCTGCTGCCTGAGGGCCATACAAGCCGGCGGCAGTTTCCAGTAAGCTTCCATTACCGGGAGTAGACAATACGAGCTTATTGTTATTGAGCAGCTTAAAAGCAATCGCGGGGTGAGATAAAGCCGCTTTTCCAATTACAACATTAATGTTACTGCTTTCCGTACTAACTGATTTGAGAAACTTTTGCCTGGCAGGAGTATTGAAAAACAGTTCAGTGACTGTAATCGTTGTGCCAACGTTGGCTCCGGCTTCTCTCACTTGTTGAACAATTCCACCGGCGATTTCGANNGATTTCAATATGTGTTGCCATGGGTGCATCATGCTGACGGGTAGTCATTGTAAATTTGGAAACAGCTGCAATACTAGGCAATGCTTCCCCACGAAAGCCCAAAGAATGGATCTGATATAAATCTTCCACTGCGTGAATTTTACTTGTTGCATGACGGAGAATTGCTAATTGGGCATCATGATCATTCATGCCGATACCATTATCTGTAATCCGGATATAGGCTGAACCGCCATCGGATATTTCCACTTCAATTTTAGTGCTTGCAGCATCAATAGAATTCTCAATTAATTCTTTTACAACTGATGCCGGACGCTCTACAACTTCACCAGCTGCAATTTTATTTGCTGTATTTTCGTCGAGAATATGAATGATTGAGGTCATCCACGTCCGACCTCCTCTTTAGCTTGATTATGAAGCCGGTATAACAGGTTCATCGCTTCAATAGGAGTAATACTTAATATATCGATACTACGCAATTCATCAGCAACAGCAGAGGAAAACAAACTCTGTGTAACATTCACAGAAGCGGTAGCTGCTGCGAGCTGCTCAAAACCGGCTTCTTTATTTGTCTTGCAGCTTTCTAATTCAGCTAGTATTTGCTGTGATCGCTGAATTAACTTTTTCGGAAGGCCTGCCAGCTGAGCAACATGGATACCATAGCTTTTGTCCGCTCCGCCGGGAATAATACGACGCAGGAAAATAACTTCATTGCCCCGCTCTTTTACAGCAACGGTATAATTTTTAATACCTTCATATTCGTCTGCCATTCCCGTTAGTTCGTGATAGTGAGTAGCAAACAGCGTTTTAGCCTTTATGCGTTCTTTCACATATTCGATCACAGCCCTGGCAATACTCATTCCGTCAAAGGTACTAGTGCCTCGGCCAATCTCATCTAAAATAACCAGGCTATTTCCTGTTGCATACTTAAGGATATGAGCAACTTCATTCATTTCTACCATAAATGTACTTTGCCCGGTTGCCAGATCATCGCTTGCACCAACACGGGTAAAAATACGATCCACAGGACTGACATACGCTTCTCGAGCCGGAATAAAACTACCGATCTGGGTCATCAAGACAAGTAGAGCGACTTGTCTCATATAGGTAGATTTACCGGCCATATTGGGACCCGTTATGACTGCAATTTCCGTTTCATAGTGATTTAGCAGTACATCGTTAGGAACAAACATTTCCCGGACCAAAAGCCGTTCAACAATAGGGTGGCGGCCATCTTTGATGTGTATTTCGCGATTGGTACCGATAGTGGGACGAACATAATTATATTGAAAAGCAGCTTCACTCAGACTGGCTAAAGCATCAAGCGAAGCAATCTGGCGAGCGGTTTCTTGTATTCCTTTTATTTGGCACTTAATATGTTCGCGAATTTCATTCAGTAAATGATATTCAATTGTTACAATTTTCTCCTGTGCTCCAAGGACTTTGATTTCAAAATCTTTTAACTCAGGAGTGATATAACGCTCAGCATTCGCTAACGTTTGTTTGCGGATGTAGTGAGCGGGAACTGCAGAAGTATTGGCATGGGTAACTTCTAAGTAATAGCCAAAAACTTTGTTAAAGCCCACTTTTAGAGACTTAATACCGCTCTGTTCTTTCTCTCTCGCTTCTAATTCCTGAATCCATTTTTTACTGTCACTTGCAATAGAACGCAATTCATCCAATTCACTATTATAGCCTGGTTTTATCATGCCGCCATCGCGAACAGATAGCGGAGCATTATCCACAATCGCTTTATCTATTAGTACAACAATATCTTCATGCAGCACCGTATAGCGGCAGATTTGGGTAAGAGTTCGTGAATGGGTGTCTGCCAAATTCGTGATGATTTCTGGTAATACTGCTAATGATGTTTTCAATGCTGATAAATCACGGGCATTCGCAGCACCAATTTCAATGCGGGTTACAATTCTTTCAAAATCGTAGATGTTTGCCAGGAGCTGCTGCAGTGATTTTCGCAATATTGACTTCTCTACAAGCTCGGCAACGCTTTCTTGACGGGTTATAATATCTTCGGCATTTAACAGCGGATACTCCAGCCATTTGCGGAGTAATCGCCCTCCCATTGCCGTTTTTGTAAAGTCAAGAACATCGAGCAGCGTTCCTTTTTTTCCTCCGTCCCGGATATTACGGGATATTTCGAGGTTACGTAAGCTGGAGGCATCTAAGATTAAATAATCATTGTTATCTAGCTTTACTAAATGATTGATATGAGAAATATCGCATTTAATTGCTTCATGCAAATAATGCAATAGGCAGGATACAGCTAGATAGGCGGTCCGGCAAGTGGGTACTTCAACTGAATCAAAATGTTGTTTTGGCAGTTCTTCTACATCCTGAATGTCAGCTAGGTCCATTGTTGTTCTGGCACAATTAGGGATCCGGTTTTCTAAGAAGCTTTCAATTTGTTTTTGCAGGGGAACTGTGTTTACCCAGACAAGTTCAGCTGGTGACAAGCGGAATAGGTAGTCACACAACGTTGTAATGCGGTCAGTGCCGGTAAAAGTTGCCCACGTGCATTCGCCGGTAGTGATATCAGCTGCACACAAGCCTAGCGTTTCGTTTTCACCATACAGAGTGACCAAGTAATTATTGCTTTTATCAATTAAGGCTGCCTCAGATAAAATAGTACCAGGTGTGATAATCTTCACTACTTCTCTGCGAACTATTCCTTTCACTTGCTTAGGATCTTCCACTTGTTCACAAATCGCTACACGAAAGCCTTTATTGATAAGCCGCAAAATATAGTTCTCTGCTGCATGATCAGGAACTCCCAACATTGTAACACGCATACCCCCGCCACCGTCTCTGGCGGTGAGTGTTATCTCCAATTCACGACTGGCAATTTCCGCATCTGCAAAGAACATTTCATAAAAATCACCCAATCGAAAAAATAATATCTCTTGGGGATGGCGGCCCTTAATCTCTCGGTATTGTTCCATCATAGGCGTATAGGTTGCCGTCATATTCATCTTCCTCTTCCGCTAAACCATTTGACCCTTAAAAAGCCATGTTTGGGCCTGCATGAGTTTAACCATTTTTAAATCTCCAATACATTCCTGGCCTTTATCCCAAATAACAATTTTGTTAGTGCTTGTTCTACCCATCCAGCGGGAGGCATCATTTTTACTAGGCCCTTCTACCATCACTTCCACTGTTTGCCCTTCGGTCTTGCGGTTAATAGCTAAACTAATATCATTTTGAATATCCATCAGCTGCTGGAGGCGGGCTTTTTTAACTGGAAGCGGAATTTGGTCAGGCATTTCAGCTGCCGGAGTTCCCGATCGCACAGAATATAAGAACGTATAAGCGGCGTCGAACTGAAGCTGTTTAATAAATTCCAGTGTTTCTGCGAACAATTCATCTGTTTCTCCAGGAAATCCGATTATCAAATCAGTTGTTATACTTGCGTCTGGAACTGCTTGTCTAATTTTAGCTACTAGATTTACATAATAGTCGACAGTATAGCCGCGATTCATGCGTTTTAAGATTGTATCACTGCCAGACTGAATCGGCAGATGGAAATGCTTGCATATTTTACTACTATTTGCAATTGCTTGGATGACCTTATCTGACATGTCACGTGGATGCGATGTCATATAACGGACTCTGGAAATAGATTGAATACCGTCAACTGCCTGTAAAAGATCGGCAAAGTCAACCTCTTCTTCGCTGTCTTTACCGTAAGAATTCACATTTTGTCCTAACAGTGTGATTTCTTTAAAGCCCTCATTGCCAAGCTGTTCAATTTCCTGAACGATATCTCGCAAGGGGCGGCTTCTTTCCCTGCCACGTACATAGGGGACAATACAATACGTGCAAAAGTTATTGCAGCCGTACATAATAGGAACCCAAGCAGATATCTGATTTTTACGGATGGTAGGGACTTCTGGGGCAAGCCGTTCCGCCTGATCCCATACAGCAAGTACTTTGTCCCGTGATTGCTCAACTTCTTGTAAAAGCTCCAGCAATTGATGCGTATTATGTGTGCCCATGACAATATCGATATGGGGCGCTTTTTTGAATAATTTATCGCGGTCTTTTTGGGCCATACATCCTGCAATGCCAATTACTAAATTTGGATTAAGCGCTTTCAATCGCTTAAGTTCGCCAATTTTACTATATATCTTTTTTTCTGCGCTTTCCCGGACGCAGCATGTATTAATTAAAATAACATCAGCCTGTTCCATATTATCCGTATTTTGATATCCGGTGCCGCGCAGTTGACCGGCCAGGCGCTCTGAATCATTCTCATTCATTTGGCAGCCAAATGTATAAGTGAAAAAAAATTTTTCTTTGCCTAGATTTGATGCGACATTCGAACTTTTATCTGTAGGTCCGGATATAACTTTTATATGATTTGACATATATCAACAACTCCTAGAATTATCCTTCAAGTTATTATACCCGAAATAAGCAGGTCAAACAAGGCTAGTACCTTGCCAGCT